>NZ_JBOBDP010000001.1:0-1085131 GCF_050586585.1 Yersinia sp. J1 | reverse complement strand
CCGTTGACCATTACATGTTGGGATGCAGCTTATTTCGACGGGCAAAGATAATCCTGGCCGGGATTGAACTGATACATAGGATACGAAAAGGGCAATACAGAACCTGCAAAGTGAGGGATTATCACCCGCGGAACACTCAATAACCGATAACGAAACTTTTGCCAATTTCATGTCACTGATGCGACAGAGCACAATTCCAGGCACCAGATTTTAGGGGTGAACCATTGACAATGAGAACATCTGTCTGCTATTTCATTTGCCAGGTTTTACCTCCCGTAAGCGTACGATATCGGGATGGATAATCTCACTGTAACTCAATAATAAGTAAAGGGAATTAGTTTATGAAGAAATCATTTATTGCCTTATTTCTAACATTCTCAGGTTTTGCCACATCCGCGTATGCACAAGATGAATTAACTTATAGCAAACTGATGATGAATCCAGATATAAAGACAGAGTTTAAAAAGATGATTGGGAAACAAAAGTTGCCTAAGTGGGTCACAGAAGGCGGCACGTATTCCCCTGGCTACAACGTTGAGATCGGTGGGAATAAATATGTGGTAATGACTTCATGTAAGCCCCATGATTGTGCTTCACAACGTATCGCTGTGCTCTATTCTCCTGAATCAAAAAGATTAGCAGGTGTATTTTCTACCACTGACGAGATGGAAACAAACCAAAAGCTGCAGTGGCTGAGTATTCCAGATGAGTTGTCTATTGATGGAAAAACCATCTTATTCGCGGCACTGACGGGGAGTCTTGATAATCACCCAAATAGCTTTAACTTAAAGTAAAGTAGGTAAAGGTGGTGGGTATTCGTCTACCACCGTACTTTGCCCAAAGCGCTACATTAAATCAGGTCCCGTTAGTGCTGGAAGTATCACCAAAGACGATTTACAAATATATTCCAGCAGCCGAACAGGGGGAATGACGTTTTGTGACGCCACCATAAAGTGGATTAGTCGATACGCAAGCTGGGCAGTGCCATGTCGTAAGATATTTTCAAACTTGATAGTTGGCTAAGAGCGAAGAGCAGGTCTTAACTCTTCGCATCCGCAACATAGATTGTCATCGACTTAATCACTTTAACAGTAACCGTACCCCCAGAAATGCCATGAATCCTCCGCTTAATTTATCTATAAACTTGCGGTATCTAATGTAAGCCTGACGTGGTCGGTCGGTTGATAATAAGCATGAAACAAGTGCATACCAGAGCACATCAATAATGAACGCCATTAAAGGCAGGATAATATACATGGCAGGCTGAATATTAGTGGTAAGCGCTGCGGAAAAAATACTGGCAAATACCAGAGCGGTATGGGGGTTGCTGATTTGGGTAAATACGCCAGTAGTAAAAGCTTTTGATATGCTGACATCCTCTGTGCCTACTGAATGGGTAATTCTGCCGGAAGGACGACGAAACATTTTCAGCGCCAGCCACAAAAGATAACAACCACCGGCAATCTTCAGGCTCGTATAAAGTGACGGAACCAGAGTCAGCAGGGTATGAAGGCCCGCTAACGCAATGACCGCAAAGACAAGCGCACCAAAGCCCATCCCCACGGCCACCGCTAATGCCGCACGTCTCGAACTGGACATGGCTGTTCGCGCAACGAGCAGAAAACTGGCTCCCGGGCTCATTGCACCCAGAAGGATAGCCAAGCCAATTGCAGAAAGTGCAATCAAATCATATGTCATAATTTTACTCCAGCCATTTAATTTACCCTTCAGTTCTCTCATTGCGTGATCCGCGCACCTCATGAACCGAGCTCAATTTCAACATAACACGATGTCACCCACTTCCGCTTTCACTCAAGCGGACATCCTGGCCTATTAGCTTGAGTGATGGGCATTCCACTCATCACGAGTCATTTCCCACAACTCTGAGTCCAGAAGGCCGCTGACGAACTGTTTCTTTTCCGTTTTGATTAGGCGCATACCGCTGCTGACTGAAATGCTCTGAGAACGGAGATTTTTAGTTGCTTTTGGAGCACGCAATACTGCCCTGTTCAAAGTGTTAAACCAGTAATCTGTCGCCGCAAGACTGGCTTCGCGCATTAATCCGCGCCCCTGATATTCAGGAACCAGCCAAAAGCCACGATTATTATCTTCTTCATCATCTAGGCAGATAACACCTATTAAATTGTCAGGATTATCCCGGTGCCGTATGGTCCAAACCCAGGCGACTCCTTTTGCCATAGCTGGCAGCGCGACGTTATTAACATAGTGCGCTGCACCATCGTCAGGATAGGGCCAGGGAACCGATGCCACCATATAACGGACAATTTCCCAGCGTGGAAAGCGTTCTTGAATTTGTGATGCATCCTCAGCAACTATTGGCTTTAACAGTAAACGCTCTGTTTCCAGCGTGGGTACTTGCATGGCTCTTTTCCTTACTGGTTAATATATCCGTGACCATTTTTTACTGATTCAATATTTACTGTGATTTATAGGGATGTACAGAAGATATTCAGGTAATCGGGTGGAAGACCAGAACCCGCTACGACGAAGCGAAGCTTTTGCTGGCACTTGAAGCGCGACGCTCGCCTTTACTTAGGCCATAAAAAGCTTGTTGGATGTCTCAGGGCGTGAAGCGGACTTTTAGTCCAAGGGTATAAATGTATTTCTGACTGCTAAAAGACATTTATAAAAATTTAATGTCTTACCCTAGAGGGATAAAATTACTTGATCAAGGCATCGCGCATGTGGCCTGCCTCCTCCAAGTAAGATGGGAAAGCGCGTAATAATCATTTGGTCGATCAGATCTTCATTGAGGAAATTTTGAATTGTTCGCGCCCCGTTTCAGGGAATAACAGAAAGCGGAGCGGCCGCGACGAAGGGCACTTTATGGCTTTCCCGCAGCGTGGCTCACATTCAATGCTCAACGGTGACCGGCCTCACTATTAATTAACATACTGTGGATTTTGTCATGACCGCTTCTGGCACTTAGCAGGTGGTCAAATCTAATTAACCCAGAGTAGAAAAGGGGGCAGACTAAATACTAATCAGTAAAAATAAATGCCCTGATTCATTGCCAAAATATTTTCTGATAAGAACCAATGCCTTTCCTAGAAACCGTCCAAAAGCCATGACTCAGCCCTTCACAAGCGATAACTCATAAATTATGCTGTATGCATATACAGTTTGCTGGGCTTTCATCATGCGTTTTCACTCCCTCTCGCCGCTGCGCGAAATTGTTCCTATCCCGTTGTTTAATGCAACGATCCCGGCTGGCTTTCCCAGTCCGGCGGCGGATTACGTTGATAGGCCAATCGATCTGAATGAGCTTTGTATTGCTCATCCGGCAGCGACTTATTTTGTCCGGGTGACCGGTAATTCAATGATTGGGGCGGGGATTTTTGACGGTTCGCTGCTGGTGGTGGATCGCAGCATTTCCCCGAGCCACGGCGATATTATCATTGCCTCTGTTGCCGGTGAATTCACGGTCAAGCGGCTGTGCCTGCGGCCTGTCGTACAGTTAGAAGCGATGAATCCTGATTATCCGCCGATAGTTCTGCACGATGGCGGGGATGATTTGGAAACTTTTGGCGTTGTCCGTTTCGTTATCAATGAGGCATCCGGTGTTTGCCCTGGCTGATGTAAATTCGTTCTATGCGTCCTGCGAAGCCGTATTCCGGCCAGATTTGCGCGGGCGGCCTGTGGTGGTGCTCAGCAATAATGATGGCTGCATTATCGCCAGAAATCAGGAAGCGAAGGCTCTCGATATCAAAATGGGTGGGCCATATTTTAAGCATCGACAGCTTTTCGAGCGGCACAATGTGGCGGTATTCAGCAGTAATTACGAGCTTTACGCGGATATGTCCAACCGGGTGATGACTGTGCTGGAAGATATGGCTCCATCGGTTGAGATTTACAGTATTGATGAGGCCTTTCTGGATGTCAGCGGCGTAAGCAACTGCATGAGTCTGGAGCAGTTTGGTCGTAACGTGCGGGCACGGGTATTGTTATGGACCGGACTGACCGTGGGGGTCGGCATTGCCCAGACCAAAACGCTGGCCAAACTGGCGAACCATGCGGCCAAACAATGGAGCAAAACCGGCGGCGTGGTGGATTTATCCGATCCGCTCAGGCAACGCAAATTGCTGGCGATAACACCGGTGGAAGATGTCTGGGGAATAGGGCGGCGGATCGGTAAGAAACTCAATCTGTTAGGTATCAAAACGGCGCTGCAACTGGCCGATACCAGCCCACAGATAGCCCGCAAACATTTCAGCGTGGTACTTGAGCGAACGGTGCGCGAGCTGCGCGGCGAATCCTGCTTGGCGCTGGAAGAATTTGCACCGACCAAACAGCAAATTGTCTGTTCCCGTTCATTTGGCGAGCGAATAACTGACTATCAGGATATGCGTGAGGCAATATGTGGCTACGCCGTGCGCGCAGCTGAAAAGCTACGGGGAGAACATCAGTATTGCCGAGGTATCTCCGCTTTCATCAAAACCAGCCCCTTTGCGGTGAATGAAGCCTACTATGGCAACGTGGCCAGCACCCAACTCTATACGCCCACGCAGGATAGCCGAGATATTATAACCGCCGCCACGCGTTGTCTGGACAGTATTTGGCAGGATGGTCATCGCTACCAAAAGGGGGGCGTGATGCTGGGCGATTTCTACGGTCAGGGCGTGGCACAACTCGGGTTATTCGATGAAAACTCGCCGAAAGCCAATAGTGAACAGCTCATGGCAACGCTGGACAGAATAAACCAGTCAGGCAAAGGGAAAATCTGGTTTGCTGGGCAGGGCATACAGCGCGCATGGCAGATGAAGCGAGACATGCTGTCACCGGCGTACACTACTAGGTTGCGGGATTTATTGAAGGTGAGGGCTTGATGTTGTTTGGATTCATAGGCTGTTTTTTTCTGCATATCCTGTGCCCAGTTTCCGGCTAGGTATTCCCGCTCCGAGTAATCCCACCGAGATCACGGCGATTAATCAGTCAGCCGATTACGGCGAGGATGACCCAACCGACGACGATAGGTTCATGAAGCAGAAAATCCATGGGGAAATACACATTATTTAGTCGTGTGGGAAGAGGTTATTATTACACCATTAGAAAACGCGTATATCTATGCGGTAGAAAAACCAGGTCAGACAAAAATAGCGGAAAATTGCCACTCTATCGGAGATAGAGTTCTTTCTATGGGGGCTGGATTCAGACATGTACTCAAGCCAGATGCGTGGAAATTATTTAGGTATATTAAGAATGATTCTATTATAGGATAGGAATACTATGGTTGCTCCTGTTAGCCCACAAAAATATTGCAATTCCTCCGTATCTACGGACATATTCTATCCCGACGTCAATCGAAATATTTTTTAGACAATAACTCTTTTCCTTTTTAGGTTGAACTCCATTTGTACCATCGAGATAATGTGCTAATACTCTTGTTTATTTAAAATAATACAAGCTATTTGGTGTCTTTATCGCAAGGTAAAAACCTAAAAATAGGTCAATTAAAATAGCAAAAACAACAAAACTACCGGTAGGCTCATTGGCCAGGTTAAACCAATAAGAAGCGCAGTAAAAATCCGGATTTTCCATGAGGGATCAACGCTGGTCACCAGGGTGATAACCGTGGAGAGGGCCATTCCAACCCAGTAGATCATTTTTAAAGCGATCCATGCAGATGACATTGTAATTCCAAAGCCTTGTTAACGTACGGTGACACAGCAAATAATTAACAAAGATTTTACGCCCACCGATTTTAGATCGCCAGCCTTAATCAGGACGAAAACGTACATTCGTATTTTTTTCTGTTCAAAATATGCACAATACAGATTTCCATTTCTGCACGCGTCGAAAAGTCCGTTGGGAGTCAGTCTAAGTTTTGTGATAGGAATTATTGCAATGATCGGAACAGCGTCTAAGGTGAATAGGTTATGTAAGCCGTATTCCCGATGACTTCTGACCATGGATAATCCTGTGATTACACTTTATTCTGACGCTGATTTTTTTAGTCCGTATGTAATGTCCGTTTTTGTTGCCTTAACCGAAAAACAACTTCCTTTTGAGCTGAAAAAAATCAATCTTTCGGATAATGAAAATATGCAGCAGAGTTACGCCCAACTCTCTTTCACTCGCCGTGTACCAACTTTGATTATTGATGACTTCCGAATTTCAGAATCGTCGGCTATTACTGAATATTTGGATGAAGCTTTTCCTGCCCCTGCTTATCAATCCCTATACCCGAACATGATGCAGCAAAGAGCTAAAACCAGAGAGATTCAGGCGTGGTTACGCAGTGATTTATTATCCATACGATTAGAAAGGCCCACAGAAGTGCTGTTTGGTGGGATGAAGTGCCCGCCGTTATCGACTATTGCCAGTAACGCGGCGGATAAACTATTCGCAGCCGCCAATTGGCTACTGGCTGATGGACAGGATAATTTGAACGGAGAATGGTCTATTGCCGATACTGATTTAGCTTTGATGCTTAATCGTTTAGTGATGAATGGGGATGATGTACCGGCTAATTTACAGCGTTATGTGTCCTATCAATGGCAACGCCCTTCAGTTCAGCAGTGGTTAACGCTGTCCAAATAAGCCACTACCTATTCGTGAGATCACTACCTATTCGTGAAATAGTGAAGGATGTATTTCGTGGCTGTCAGCTGCAATTATCTGATGACGAATATTGAAACTGTAGCAGCCTGCATTTAGATCTAAGGCTGTATTTCCCTGTTAATTATTCAGGATACCTGAACCCTGTAGGTTGGGTTGCCGTCTTGGGTAACTTGGTAGGCAGTGACATGCAGACATTCTTTAATGATCACACTGTTGTTTTTTAATCCGGTTCGAGAGATAAACGCCTCACCTCCAATACCGGATAAGATCAGTCTAGCCGACGGGCCGAAAAGGTTGATTTTTGCTCGATCATTTTTTGTCTGCGTCAGACAAGCTACTTTATTTTTGTTCATTTTAACTTCGATCAATGAAAGGGTGTCGTCCGAATTTACTAAAAAGAAGTCGGGCACTATCCGCTGACCCTCTGGGTTTTCAAAACGAACCTCTCGTCCCCAGCTTATAATATGTTCGTTGCGACATAAGAATAATGCTATTTCTATTTGTAACCAGTTTTCCCAACCGGTGATATCCATATCGCTAATTAGTCGTAGTTTGTGTTTAAAATCGGGATGATCAAAGAAAGTCTTAAGGGCTAGTGCGTAACTCATTGAAGCTCCATGGCGAATCGGTTAATTATTAAGTCAGAAAAAGGGCCGGGAAGCGTAGTGTAAATCGAATTTATCTGGCGTTATGCGATAATTAACGCACTGTTTATCGGTATTTTTATCTCTTACAATCGGTGATTTGCTCTTTGAGAGTGTATCTGCAATTTTATGGCGATGAGAATCAAGGCTGAAAAGTGAGAGAACAGGTCGCTAGAGCGGCTTGGAAGTACTGCGAGAGAATTCTGAACAATTAGCGCTGCCGGAGATTGTATCTTTTACCGCGTTAATTAATTTACGTTCTCAAACCGTGATGGAACGTTTAGGGTTGGAGCGGCAGAAACCCGATTTTGATCACCCCGGCGTTGCTGTAGGTTATCCATTACGTAAACATTGTTGGTATCGTGTGACGTGAGAACAGTGGATAACACGCTAAACGACTTTTCTGTCATGGTGAAAAAAGTAGTATATTGATAGATAAAGCAGGCTAGCGTGTCAGGCGGAAATTAAAATGTTCAATCGCATTAAAACGGCACGTTTTGTTAGCGTAATCTTAGCGATCGTTTTCCTGGGCGCCTGTAGCCAATTACCACGTAACCCTTTGCCGGTCGAATTAATGGACGAAGCTGAAATTCCCGGTATGCCAAATATTCGCGCGGCTGCTGGTCATATCAGCCCGATCTTCGAAGCAGATTTATTGCAATCTTATAAAGATGAACGACCGGATCAATTCCTCCGTCCTGACGGTCAGCGAGTCTATCCGCATTTAGCGCTATCCGGCGGTGGGCCTAACGGCGCATTTGGCGCAGGTTTTTTAAATGGCTGGAGTAAGACCGGTAAGCGGCCAGTGTTTAAAGTGGTAACTGGCGTATCGACTGGCGCGTTAATTGCGCCTTTTGCATTTTTAGGCAGCGATCACGATCAGGCGTTACACGATTTTTATACCACGACGACGACGCGAGATATATTTCATCTCGATAACTTATTATTCCGTCTTTTCTTCCGTGAGGCCCTAGCGGATACCAGCCCACTGTCACAGCTAATTGATGGCCATATTACTGCGCAATTATTGCGTGAAATAGCGGTGGAATATCGTCATGGTCGTCGTTTGTATATCGGAACGGTGGATCTCGATTCTCAACGCTTTTTTGTCTGGAATATGGGGCTGCTCGCCACAAAAGGCACGCCGGAATCATTAATACTATTTCGCAAGATAATGCTGGCATCGTCCTCCGTGCCGGTGGCGTTTGCTCCGGTCTTTTTCGACGTGGTGGCCAAGGGTAAACATTATGACGAAATGCATGTTGATGGCGGCGTCGGAGCCAGAGTGTTTTATAACGGCGGCGTATTCAGCGGCAAAATTGTGCGCGCCAGAGCCGGTATTACGAATAGCAAAGAAGATATTTATATAATCCACAACGGCCAGCTCGGGCCACGTCCTGAACCTACGCCTCGATTGGTTCGGAATATTGCCATGCGTACTTTGGATTCTTCGAGTAAAGCTACGGTGGTCGGGGATTTATACCGTATTTATGCGTTCTCCCTAGCCGAGGGAGCCGATTTTCATTGGATCACTATTCCATCAAATCTTGATATCAATGGAGCCGAAATCTTTGATCCAGTGAAGATGGAGAAACTTTATCAGGCAGGCTACGCCGAGGCGCTGCGTGGCCCTGTATGGTCATTGCGACCGCCGGGAACGATCGAAATGGATGTGCTGCTCAGCGAGGCCGCGGCACAGCAGGCTAGCGAGACAAAATGACTTCACTGACCGACTGTGGCTGGATAACGGCTGAACGGGCAGATTTATTGTTGCTGAAAGGGGCTGTTAATGTACCAGAATTTCAACGGTGAACTGACTTGGGCTGAACGCCATATGCCACGTACGCTGGCCGCAGTGGCGGCATTACCGGATCTCAGCCAGGTGCGTCTGGCCTGTAACATGCACCTGGATTTGAAAATGGCACCGCTGGTGGCCGGTTTATTGAGAAAGGGGGCGCGGGTTTATCTGACAACCTGTAACCCGACGACGGTACAAAATGATGTGGTGGAATATCTGGTATCTCAAGGCGCAGAAGCTCACGCCTGGCGAGACATGAGCGCTGAAGAATGGTCCGCTTCGTTCGATCGGGCGCTGGCATGGCAACCGACACACTTATGCGAAATGGGCGCTGATTTAACAACTCGGCTGCATCAGTCTCCTGATGGGCCTAAAATTAAAGCCGGCCTGGAAGCCACGGGCTCTGGTATTAGCCGTTTACAAGGTCTGGCTCCGCGTTATCCGATTTATAACTGGGATGATTTGCCGGTGAAAGAGGGGCTGCATAACCGCCATATGGTGGGGCTGACGGCTTGGCATACATTCTTCCAAACTACGCATCTAACCTTGCATGAGAAAAAAGTTGTGGTGATCGGCTATGGTCTGGTTGGGCAGGGCGTGGCGGCATCGGCTAAAGCGTATGGTGGTCAAGTATCTGTGGCAGAAATAGATCCTGCCAGAGCCTTACAGGCGCGTTATGACGGCTGGCAGGTTGTTGATTTGGCTGACGCTGTCAAAGAAGCGGACGTGATTGCTACCGCGACCGGTGCGAAAAATGTACTTTCCGGCGCTCGTCTGGCTGATGCCAAAGATGGGGTGTTTATTCTCAACGTGGGTCACGTTGCAGAAGAGATTGATACCGCTTTCTTAAAACAGTACCCGAGCAGTGAGCCGATGCAGCACGTTTTCGCCTATTCGGTTGGAGAGAAAACTGTGTATCTGCTGGCCGATGGTTCCATGTTTAATTTGACCGCGGGTTATGGCGATAGCCTGAATGCTTTTGATGTCACACTGGCTGTGATGGCCGCGGGGATTGGGCATATTGTTGGTGCAGGGGAGTCTGCGGAGGCGGCGGTGTATTTATTACCGCAGTCAGCTTGGAAGTCGGTGCTCTAACGCACCTTGCTGATATCAACGGGGGTCGATGGATTTCGGTCGGCCGCCGGATTTATTGCAAAAAGAAAACGGTTGAGTTATCGATTGCCGCTGCCGCCACATAGACGATGAACAGCAGGTATAAAAAGAGATTATTGGTCATGTTGCACCTCCATTATCCTGAACGGATAACGTCTCTGAATACTGACTGTGACATCATATGAGCGATAAGTGAACAAAAAATGAACAGTCAGTGAAAGATTAATGACAGTGAGGCGAGTATTAGCAATATTTCTAATGAAGAAATTGCTTTGATGGAGAATTGTTTAGATTGAATTGGACTATTTATCAGACACTTGGTGTAATTTAAAAACAATTTAACCAGCATGTGATCAAGAGGGCAGTGATTGTGCTACACTATGCGGCCGATAATCAAGGATAAATCATGAAAAAAGTCTCAATTATTGCTCAGTGCTTAGTAAATGCTAAGAGTTTCAGTGAGATGTCAGAAGCTGAATCCTCGATCAAAAAAGTATTCAATGATAGCTATAGCGATCACTCATTTGACGAATGGAATACCGAAGTTTCCGCGTTGAGTGCCAAGCGAGTTATCAGCCTGGTTGCTGGGTCATCCAAGGTTCGCGTCAGAGGTTTAATTCAGGAACTGTGGAATCACTGATCCTGCTCTGATACTTAACTCCTCTCTGATTTTTCACTGCGTAGAGCATGCCTGTCATGCCACGTGGTGAAAAGTAGACCTTCCTGTTGCAGCGGTAACTCACCGCCGTTCTCTCTTCTCGGGCTGGCACGATCTCTAAACTGCTTTATAAAGCACAAATTTTAACCAATGACGGCGTTGGCACAGTTTCTTTGGCGCGGTTCACGTAACTTCATGACATAGACAACCACGAGGTAAGATTATGTCATTGATCGATAGCTTCAGAAGACTGATCAGCAAGGCTCAAACTAAAGTCACTTGCCCTGAATGCGGTAAGGCATCTCAGCAGGATACAGAAAAAGTGCAGAAAAATAAGGCGTTGGTTTGTCTAAAGTGCGGCAGCCTATTTTTGCCCAGCGATCAAAAACGTTAACCAAATACCATCGCTGCCCAGCGTAATAGCAGCAGAGCCAGGCAAATGCATAACAGTACCAGGAACATTTTCCAGTGCTTTTTATGTAATCTTTTGGTTACCATCATTTTCCTCTTATCTATCTGGTTCATTTACGTCAGTATAGTAACGAAAAACTATGCTGATGAGCAGATATACTCTGTGCGCATTGCTTGAGATAAAGTGTAATATGCGTTGTATCAATAATGTAAGAAATAGAATTCGAAATAAGGAAAATCATGGCCACTAGCCTTCCTCAAAAATATGAAAATGCTGAGCGTTGGGCATTTGGTGATACTGAAAGCGTCGCAGATGAGCTATTGGCGCTGGTATTGCAAGGCGTAAAAACGGCCACTTGTGCCTCTTTAGATGGAGATGGCGTACCGCAGGTGGGCGATGTATTTGTGGTAGTGAATGGAAAAAATGTGCCGGCCTGTGCCGTTGAACTGACGGAAGTGGATCTCAAAACCTACGATCAGGTCGATGAAGCACATGCTTTTGCCGAAGGTGAAGGGGATCGTACTCTGGCCTATTGGCGTAAAGAACATCAGCGCTTCTTTGAGGCTTATGATATGTTCTCACCTGATATGACATTGATCTGCATGAAATTTAAAGTGATTGAGACGTTTTGATTTTAGTCTGAAAACACGACTTGTTCGGCAGGAATAAATAATCTAACGATTCGATACGAATACTGCCCGATAAGGGTTAAAAATATTGAGGGAAAACCCGCCGTCTGTCACCTCGTGTTATTCGACGGACGGGTTTTCTTGCTAACCAACTATGTCATCCTCATTACCCAGGCATCCTGATGCCGATCATAATGTTTCTTATACAACAACGTTTGTTTCCCATCCAAGAGCGCCGGAACGCTGGTGTGCTCATCCCAACCGTCTAATTGCGTGCAAAGATCTGGATCTGATTTGCAGGGAATACTAAGCGTATTTTCCCCTTTGGTCTGCTGAGGGGATATTTGCGCATCATCAATCTCAAAACTGCCTATTTTTAATACTGACTTTCTCATTGAAACTCCTGGAGATTATGGTGGTAGGAGGTGTGACCAGATAAGGCCGCATTATTGAGAATAGCCGAGGTTATTAAAAGCGCCAAATGCAGACGTAGAAAAATACGGGTTTTTATTCGGCCAGTTTCTGGATGTTATATTGGTTACGCCCATTATTTTTCGAGAAATACAGTGCCTTATCCGCCGCTAACAGCAGATGAGATTGATCGATGTCGGGTGAGTGCACTAATGGATGATAAAAACTGGCACCAATGCTGATTGTCACTTTCTGGAATTCGCTGTCCGCATGTTTAATACCCATGATACGAATGGATTCCAAAATATGTTTAGCGACCAACGCTGCGCCAGCTTCGTCGGTATCGGGGAGAATTGCGGAAAACTCTTCTCCTCCATAGCGAGCGACAATATCCGTACTGCGTTTTAGTGATTTTCTTAAGGCGCGGGCAACCAATCTCAGGCAGGCATCACCAGAAACGTGGCCGTAGTGGTCATTAAAGTTTTTGAAATAATCAATATCGATCATCAATAATGCCAGTGGCGTATCTGTACGCTTGGCACGTAGAAATTCGTGAGATAAAACCTTCTTGAATTCCCGTCTATTCGGTAATTTGGTTAATGAGTCAGTGCGTGCCTGAATCTCCAGACGTCGATTGGCTTTAACCAGCTTTAGCTCCAGCAGCTTACGCTCATGAACATCTTCCGCCGTGCCATACCAGCAAATAACGTTACCGTCAGTATCCAGGCTTGGCGTGGCGCGAATTCGCATCCAGTTCCAGCCCTTTTCAACGTGGCAAAAACGGATTTCAATATCGAGAGATTCGCCGGTGCGCAGCGAATGCTCCCAACTGACCAGCGCGATATGCCGATCCTCTGTATGAATGGTTCTAACCCATTCATCTTCCAAGGCCTGTTTGCGAGTAAAACCGGTTATTTTTTCAAATCGGCTGCTGATATCGGTAATTCGGCCGTCGGGTGCCGCGGTCCAGGGAATTTGTGGGTTCAGCTCCACCATATTACGGTAATGTTCTTTGCTACTGCGCAGCGCGGCTTCCATTTGTTTCAGGCAACTGATATCTATCATGGCGACGGATAATCCGGTTACCCGGCCTTGGGTATCTCGAGCCGCTTTCATGCGAATAAAAAAAATGTGTTTCTCGCCGGGCATCTGAAATTCAGCGTCCAGAATATTTTCGTTATTATAAGCCCGCAGTAGAGCCTGACGTAGAATAGGAACAATGCTCGGCATGATCTCAACCACTTTTCGACCGTTAATTTCATTGGCGTGTTTACCTAATAAATTCGCCAAATAATCGTTAATGGTGACGTAGCTCAGAGTGGTATCAACAAAACATAATCCGGCGGGAGCGTTGGAATAGATAGATTCTAATTCAAATAAGCGCTGTGGGGCGTTGATAGGAAAATTTGTCAAGTCGCGATCTATACCTCTATAACCTTTGAATTCGCCGTGCTCATCAAATAACGGAACTCCGCTGGTTTCGAGTAAGATTTCAGAACCATCAATGCGGAGATTACGATTTTTTAAACCAGAAAAAGGGCGACGCTCGGCGCTGATTTTGCTGAAAACATCCATGAATCGCTGTGCTTCATCCTTGGGCATAAAATCATATAATGATTTACCGATAATTTCATGGGGCGCTCGGCCAAAGAACTCTAGGCATTTAGAGGATGAAAAGGTGTAGTGGGCATTAGCGTCAATTTCCCAAATCCAGTCTGAGTTATTCTCGATAATATCGCGCAACTTATTTATTTGTTGGCGTAGAGTCATCGTCAAAGACTCATTTTTATTTTCATCATCTGGCATGATGTCACTCCTGTTTGAGCACGACTTCCTTGAGTAAGAAAAACTGTCACCATATTCTGGCTTGCTGATTGTATATCAGCCATAAAATGAATACAGCTTATTAGGAGTAATCTGAGCGGCTGGTGTTGAATTAATCCACTATTTTATAATGACAAAACATTAACCAAAGTAGAAACATAAGTAAATTTTCAGAATAATGTTTTGTCAGCTTTAAATTTATCAGCACCCTCGGTAGGGAAACTAAATATTTAGGCGTTAATGGGTTAATTCATTATTACAGAATAGGCTAAATCTGTATTAATTACTGCGAACTCATCTCTGCGTTTGGACCTCGGTGGTTCATTGATTTTTATTCATTTTTTATGATGCCAGGTAAAACACCAGACTGTCCATGCTACGAATAATAGGTGACGTTATCATTTTTTGTTATATACAAAGTTAATTCTTTTGATGTGTTATCGGAAATATTGAGCGGTTTTAGGCTAAATCTATTCATCTAATTTAAGTGTTCGTCAGGTTTTAATATGAATAATTGGTAATGGATTCTTCTATAAAAAACGAGTTTGACCGAATGTCTATGCTGACAGGGTTAGGATTTTATGCCAAAAAGAGATTGATTGTTGCTGCGTTAAGACAAGAAAATAATACTCGGTCAATATGCAGAGAAATATGGCCAGGCCATAATTAGAATGCGTAATGACACCCTAGGGCTTTCATATAATCATCAAGGAGTCTGACTCGAATCTTGTTTACCTCAGGTTTCCTCTTCTTCTTTTTTAGCATATCGGATTCTTTAAAAAAACGCCGGATGGCCACAAACGACCTATCCGGCGAGCTTATTTAGAGAGGCTAGAAGCGAGGAATCGCTGTACCCCAATTGCGCCAATCTTTAGGTTCTTCAGTATTCAGCAAGAAATGCTGATTGACCGAAGCCTTCGGTGCCAATGGCGTTGTCGGTGGCGTTGCAAAGGCGATACCGCCGCGAATAAATTGCTGGAAGGTGCCGCTTTTCACTACGCCGCCGGTTAGACCAAACTGTAGGTTATAGCCGGAAGCCAGCCAGAACACGCTGTTTTGCCGAACGAGCTGTTGGTATTTCTTACTGATTCGCAGCGAAACCTGTACTCGATCTGACATCGCGCCAAGATTGAATCCGGTGACCGTACCGACCTCCATTCCGCGGAACAAGACCGGCGTGCCGATCTGTAATGAACCGGCTTCGGCAGTATCCAGCACGATGCTCAGACCGTCTAGATAGCGCGAATCAGTAATGGTAGCGGTTTGTAGTTCGAAATTACGCAATGCCTGCCCACGCCCCGGTTCCACGTTAATATACGGCTGGAGTAGGGTGTCCAGGTTATTGACGCCGGCGGCGGAAATTTCCGGTGAAACGATAGAGAAGCGGGTGCCGAAGCGAGCAAAGCTCTCCACGTATTCTGGATAAAGTACCGCTTTGGCCAGAACTTCGTTGCGCTCGGCGGACAATTTCAGCGATTCGACCTGACCAATATCGATTCCCAGATAACGAATAGGCATACCTGCCGCCAGTTTGCTGGCATCGTAAGTGCGTAGCGTAATTTGGCTCCCCACGGCGCGGGCGGCGGTTTCTGTGGCATACAGGGTGCGTTTAACGCCTTTGCCCAAGGTTACGCCGTCGAGATTATCGAAGCTAATGGCGCCTTTGAGTGCCCGGTTCAAAGGCGAAGCTTGCACGGTGAGTCCGCTGCCGTTTAACTGTACTTTTGCTCCGCCCTCAGCCCAGAAGATACTTTTACTGCTCAACAGGTTACGGTATTCCGGCTGAATATAAACATCCACCTCAAACTCATTGGCTTTTGGGCGAACATTGACTATTTCGCCGACCTGAAACTTGCGGTACAGAACTACCGAGCCAGTTTGCACGTCGGGCAAGCTGCTGGCCGTTAGAGTGAGGGTCGTCGCAGGCAGGTTACCCAGAATACCGTCTTCAGCCTTTTCGCGACTGCTGTAGAGCGGATATTGGCTTTTCGGTTCACCTTTACCCCCGGCCAGCAGCTGAATACCGCCGTCAAACCATTCTTGTGCGCTGGCACCCTGAACATTGATGCCATCAATACCGATTTTGACGTCGATACGGCTGTTAACCACGAACTTGCTATCGTTATGCACCAAATGACGATATTTGGCCTCAATGGCAGCGGTAAAGGTGATACCGGAATCATCCAGCGTGCGGGTAATAACCTGCCCGATTTTAATGCCGTGCAGCACAATAGGTTGCCCGACATCAATACCGTAGCTTTGCGGCGCGGTGAGGGTTAACTTCAGTACATCCGGCTGCTGTAACAGGCTTTTGTTGCTATCTAGTACGATAAAGTGCTGTTGCGGCTCTCCGTCTCCGGGAACCAGCTCTAGCGTATTACCGGTCAATAATTCACTCAGCTTGGTATCATTGAGGCTGATACGTGGACTGTTCATTTCGATACGGCTGCCGGTACGCATAAGATCGACAACCGAAGGATCGATGGTCAGTTCGCCGGTGACCTTACTGTCTGGTTGCAATACCAGTTTGGTCAATGTACCAACCTGTAATCCCTGATAAATCAGCGGGGTACGGCCTTCAGCCAGATTATTGCCATTGGGTAAATCCAAGGTTATGGCTACGCCGCGGTTACTGTGGGCCAAATCGGGGTACAACTGGAACTGTTGATCGGTTTTGGCATCCTGGCTTTGCTGCGGTGAATCAAAGGCAATTGCGCCGTTAACCAAGGCCGCCAGACTCTCCATCTGGACTGACGCGCCGCTCAGGCTAAAATCGCCTTTAAAACCTGAGACATTCCAGAATCGGCTGTCATTTTTCACCAGATGAGCGAAGCGGCGATCAATCAGCACGTCAATGATTACACCATTGTTATCCGGCGCAATGTTGTAATCATAAACTTTGCCTACCGGAATTTTGCGGTAGTACACCAGAGAACCGGTATTGAGAGAGCCGAGATCTTTGGCGTTCAAATGAATCATCAGCTCGCCGGTATTCAGGCGGAATTTGGGTTGAGTATCTAACGCGGTGAAATGGGTTTGCGGTTTACCGTGGCCCGGCATCATACCGATATAGTTACCACCGACCAGTGCGTCTAACCCGGAAACCCCGGCCAGAGAGGCTTTGGGGGTAACCAGCCAGAATTGGGTCCCTTCTCGCAACGAGTCTTCCAAATCGTTTTTAATACTGGCAGTCACGACAATGCTGCGTAAGTCTTTGCTCAGACTGATGGATTGCACCGTGCCGACTTCAACCCCTTGATATCGAATAGGGGTACGACCGGCGACAATACCGGCGGCAGATTGAAAATCGATTGTGACTTCAGCTCCGCGATCTTGCCAGTTGGTATAAACCAGCCAGCCCGCAATCAGCAGAGCAATGAAAGGCAGCAGCCAGAAGGGTGAAATTCGGCGTTTGTGCCTAACCTGAGCCTCAGTCGGCGTATTCGGCGTTTCCTGTTGCATGTGCATCCCAAATCAATCGGCTATCCAGCCATTCAACGGCAAGAATAGTCAAAATTACCGCAGACCCAAAGTAAAAGGCAGCCGGTCCCATAGTGAACGAAAGTAGCTGATCTCTGTTGATCAGCGACATCATTAACGCAATAACGAACAAATCCAGCATTGACCAGCGGCCAATCCAGGTAATGACACGCATCAAACGCATACGGGTCTTCAAACTGTGCTGAGTTTTCAAATGAATACTCAGCAGCAAGGTAATCAGTACGATAACTTTAGTAAAAGGAACTAATACGCTGGCAATAAATACCACGGCGGCGATCGGCATATTGCCGGAGGAGGCCAGAGAAATCACGCCAGAGAAAATGGTATCTTCCATACGCACGCCGTTGGCGTAAACAATCGAGATTGGCAGCAGGTTGGCGGGCAATAGCAGCACCATAGAGGCAATCAACGCAGCCCAGGTTTTTTGCAGGCTGTGGCGGCGGCGATGGCGCAGCGGCGTGTGGCAGCGCGGACAGCGACCCTTGGCGTCAGGATGGCCGGTATAGTGGCAGGAGAGGCAAACCCGCAGCGTTTCCCTTGGCCCCGGCGGCTGTTCCTGCGGGTAAAAGCGTTCCCACAGTTGCTCCAGATTCAGGTGAATTAGCGTCAGAATACTTAATAAGGTTAGCGCCAGATAGGCCGTAAGCCCAAGCCCTGGGGAAATGTCGGCATATTCTTTGACTTTGATACAGGCAACAGCCATACCGATCAGATAGATGTCCAGCATCACCCATTCTTTTAATCTCTCCAGCATCAGTAACACCGGCCGCAAATTCATGCCGATACGGCTACCAATGCGCAGATAAAGGAGAGAAAGCGTCAGTGTGAGCGGCGCGCCAAAAATACAGAAAGCCACCATGCTGGCGGTTAAGGGGTCGCCTTGTTTGGTCATCTGCCAGATGCCTTCCAACAGACTGGCATCGATATGGGTGCCGAGCAGACGAATGCTGATTAAGGGTTCGCTAAAGGCAAAGGGCATCAACAGTAGCATTGCTACGGCCATTGCGGTTAGGCGAGTCAGGGACCAATCACGGCCGCTGACGACCTTGGCGCAACAGCGTGGGCAATAGGCGGCCTGATTACCTTGCATTGGTGGCAGGGTAAATAGGGCGTCACATTCGCAGCAGCGCTGTTCTCGCGCGGTGGAAAGAGGGCGGTAAATCGCTTCTATCTTCATAAATATCTAATCGATGGCTCCGCCGGTGATGAAAAGCCCAATAGCAATATGGGTAAATGCCGAACCAGGGTACAGAAAGTCGAGGTATATAATTTGGAGCACATTAAATTCGCAGCGCATCAAATTACGCTATAAATCAAATATAGTGTGCGACGGGGCTGAGCCGCGGTTTTTATTCTCGAACGTGACAGCATAACCCGTTGTGTGAACCCTGAAAATCAGTCAATTCCCTATTGTAGGGAACTCTTTTACTCAGTTAAAGATGATTAGCCTTGTGGCAATGTACATTTAATGCTTACTTTAGAGAGGCTAAGCACCGGTTGCCTCTGGCTATTCTTAGGTTTGTTAATGGTTACGACATGAAAAAAGAAGAATTCTACGCGGAATTAAAACGCGATATGAGAGCATTAATTGCTGGTGAGCATAATTTTATCGCTACACTTTCCAATGTCAGCGCGCTGTTGTATGAGCGCCTCGACGGGTTGAACTGGGCCGGTTTCTACCTGATGGATGGCAATCAACTGGTATTGGGACCGTTCCAAGGGAAAATCGCCTGTGTACGTATTCCCGTGGGTAAAGGCGTGTGCGGTACGGCAGTGTCAGAAAATCGCGTACAGCGGGTTGCGGATGTCCACGCTTTCCCCGGGCATATTGCCTGTGACGCCGCCAGTAATGCCGAAATTGTCCTGCCAATCGCGATAAACGGCGTTGTCATCGGGGTTTTGGATATTGACAGCACAGTTTATGATCGTTTCGATGAAGAAGACGAAAAAGGGCTGACGTCAGTCGTGGCGGGGCTTTGCGCCCATCTTGAACACTGTGACGTTGCGAAATATGTCACACAGACTGCAAGTTGATACACGGATAACGTGGCAATTGCTGGAGGCGTCATTATAATGACGCCTGTTCATGCCTGCGCTGGTTGGCAAACCCGTTGTAATCAGGAAATTTCATGGAAAATCAACCTAAGTTGAACAGTAGCAAAGAAGTCATAGCCTTTTTGGCCGAGCGATTCCCGCTTTGTTTCACCGCCGAAGGCGAAGCACGCCCATTAAAGATCGGCATTTTTCAGGATCTGGTGGAGCGAGTTCAGGGGGAAGAGAATTTAAGCAAAACGCAATTGCGTTCAGCCTTGCGTCTATACACCTCAAGCTGGCGTTATCTTTATGGGGTCAAAGTCGGAGCAGAGCGTGTTGATCTGGATGGCAACCCTTGCGGTGTGCTGGAAGAGCAACATGTCGAACATGCCCGCAAACAGCTGGAAGAGGCGAAAGCCCGTGTTCAGGCACAACGTGCTGAGCAACAAGCTAAAAAACGCGAAGCTGCCATTGCTGCGGGTGAAACCCCAGAGCCACGTCGCCCACGTCCGGCAGGTAAAAAACCTGCACCACGTCGTGAAGCAGGCGCTGCTCCGGAAGCTCGTAAGCCTCGTCAGCCAAATCGCCCACAGCAGGCCCGTGCTCCTCGCCCAGCGGCAGAAGAGAACCAGCCACGCCCTGTGCCGGTCACAGATATCTCGAAACTGCAAATTGGTCAAGAAATCAAAGTCAGAGCAGGCAAGAGTGCGATGGACGCAACCGTATTAGAAATCGCTAAAGATGGCGTACGGGTGCAGCTATCTTCAGGTCTGGCGATGATCGTGCGCGCAGAACACTTGCAGTTCTGATACGGAGGCCAACCTAGGCATGAACAAATTTGTCAGATTAACAGCATTAGCAGGCTTGTTACTGGCGGGGGCGAGTTACGCTGGCGATACGACTACTTATCGTATCGATCAGTTACCTCAACTGCGTCAAGAGCCTCAGCACTCGACGGTGAGTGAGCGCGTCGCTTCGCGCTTCACTCGCTCTCATTATCGTCAGTTCGCGCTGGACGATCAGTTTTCCGCCAAGATATTTGATCGCTATCTCAATATGTTGGACTACAGTCACAACCTGTTGCTGGCATCAGATGTGGCACAGTTCGCCAATAAAAAGAATTCACTGGATGATGAATTAAAATCCGGTCAGTTGGATACGCCTTATGCGCTATTCAACCTGGCGCAGAAACGTCGTTTCGAGCGCTATCAATACGCATTGTCAGTGTTGGAAAGACCAATGGACTTTACCGGCAATGACACCATCGATTTGGATCGCGCCAAGGCGCCGTGGCCCACTAGCGAAGCCGAGCTAAATAAGCTGTGGGACGCCAAGGTCAAATATGATCAACTTAATCTCAAATTAGCCGGTAAAACGGATAAAGAGATCAAAGAAACGTTGACCAAACGCTACCAGTCAGCCATTAAACGCCTGACGCAGAGCAACAGCGAAGACGTTTTCCAGCTGATCATGAATGCTTTTGCTCATGAAATCGATCCGCATACCAATTATTTGTCTCCGCGTAACACCGAGCAATTCAATACTGAGATGAGTTTGTCTCTGGAAGGCATTGGCGCGGTATTGCAAATGGATGATGATTACACCCTGATTAACTCCATGGTGCCCGGTGGCCCAGCGGCCAAGAGTAAGGCGATTACCGTCGGCGATCGTGTGGTTGGCGTCGGTCAGACCGGTAAACCTATGGTCGATGTGATTGGCTGGCGTCTGGATGATGTGGTTGCGCTGATTAAAGGGCCGAAAGGCTCCAAAGTGCGTTTGGAAATCCTGCCTGCGGGCAAAGGAACCAAAGTGAAAACCGTCACCCTGACCCGCGAACGCATCCGACTGGAAGACCGAGCGGTTAAAATGTCGGTTAAAACCATTGGCAAAGAGAAAGTGGGAGTGTTGGATATTCCTGGTTTCTATGTCGGTTTAACCGAAGACGTGAAGGTTCAGCTGCAAAAACTGGCCAAGCAGAATGTGAGCAGTATTATTATCGATCTGCGCAGCAACGGCGGTGGCGCTTTGACCGAAGCGGTCTCTTTGTCTGGCTTATTCATCCCAAGCGGCCCGGTCGTGCAGGTGCGGGATAATAACGGCAAAGTGCGTGAAGACAGCGATGCCGACGGCATTGTGTATTACAAAGGCCCGTTAGTCGTGCTGGTGGATCGTTATAGCGCCTCGGCGTCTGAAATCTTTGCGGCAGCTATGCAGGATTATGGTCGTGCGCTGATTGTCGGTGAACCGACTTTCGGTAAAGGTACGGTGCAGCAATATCGTTCTCTGAATCGGATTTACGATCAAATGCTGCGTCCAGAGTGGCCTGCATTAGGTTCGGTACAGTACACCATTCAGAAATTCTATCGCGTGGACGGTGGCAGTACCCAGCGTAAAGGCGTGGTGCCAGACATTGTGATGCCAACCGGTGTCGATCCGGCGGAAACCGGTGAAAGCTTTGAAGATAACGCGTTGCCGTGGGATAGCATCAACGCCGCAACCTACACCAAGGTTGATGATTTGAAACCTTTCGAGCCAGCGTTATTGAAAGATCATGCGGCCCGTATCGCTGTCGATCCTGAATTTAAGAGCATTCAGGAAGATATCGTGCGCTTTAAGGCGTTAAAAGCGAAACGCAACAATGTTTCCCTTAACTATGCGCAGCGTGAGAAAGAGAATCAGGAAGACGACGCCACCCGTTTGGCGCGCTTGAATGAACGTTTCAAACGCGAAGGTAAAAAGCCGCTGAAGTCTTTGGATGATTTACCTAAAGATTATCAAGAGCCGGACCCTTATCTGGATGAAAGCGTCCATATTGCTTTGGATCTCGCCCAGTTGGAAAAAGCGCAGCAACCAGCCGCTAAATAAGCCGCCAGTGATGCAAAAATCATCCGGGGTCTCTTATGAGGCCCCGGATTTTTTTATGGTACGAGTGGGCCGTGATCGTAAAAAACGCGCTAAAGGATCGCCGGAGTGGCTGGGGCGGCGGAGGGAATCACGGGGAAAACGGCACAGGAAGACGACTGAATGTGATAAAATATGTTCAAATTTGTAAAGTTATGTTGATTTAATCAGTTACGGCTTAACAAGCCTTGAAAATTTATTAGATGCCCATAGGATCAGGATATCTCAATAGGAATTTCGGTAAACGGCTAAACAAATAAGGAAGTAAAAATTTATGATGCGTATAGCTCTGTTCCTTCTCACTAACCTGGCGGTGATGTTGGTCTTCGGGCTGGTGCTAAGCCTGACTGGAATTCAGTCAAGTAGTATACAGGGGCTGATGATTATGGCGCTTCTGTTCGGTTTTGGTGGTTCATTCGTTTCACTGCTGCTGTCTAAATGGATGGCGCTGCGTTCCGTTGGTGGGGAAGTGATCGAACAGCCACGTAATGAAACCGAACGCTGGTTGCTGGATACCGTACGTCGTCAGTCTCAACAGGTTGGCATCGCTATGCCACAGGTTGCCATTTATCAGGCTCCGGATATTAACGCCTTTGCGACCGGCGCTCGCCGTGATGCTTCGCTGGTGGCAGTGAGTACCGGTTTACTGCAAAACATGAGCCGCGATGAAGCGGAAGCAGTTATCGCCCATGAAATCAGTCACGTAGCTAATGGTGACATGGTCACAATGACGCTGGTTCAGGGCGTGGTGAACACCTTTGTTATCTTTATTTCTCGTTTAATTGCGCAGGTTGTCGCTGGTTTTGTGTCTGGCGATCGGGAAAACGAAGGCAGTTCTTCTGGCAACCCAATGGTGTATTTCGCCGTGTCTATGGTGCTGGAACTGGTATTTGGTATTTTGGCGAGCATTATCACCATGTGGTTCTCTCGTCACCGGGAGTTCCATGCGGACGCTGGCTCAGCCAAATTGGTGGGTCGTGAGAAGATGATTGCGGCGTTGCAACGCCTGAAAACCAGCTATGAGCCGCAGGAAGAAAGCAGCATGATGGCGTTTTGCATCAACGGTAAATCTAAGACTTTCAGCGAATTGCTGATGTCTCACCCACCGTTGGACAAGCGCATTGAAGCACTGCGTACTGGCGAATACCTGAAATAAGCCACAACCGCTTGTGGTGAAGCAGTTAGAAAGCCCCGTGAATAGCGGGGCTTTTTTGTGCCTTTTTATTGTCGAATTTTCAGCGCGCTAGCTGGTTTTAGATGAAATGCGCAGCAGGCTAACCACCGCCGCCAGCGTGGCAAAACCGCCGGCAAGTAGCAAAGAAGCATAAGTAGCATTGTCCGCAAACTGATGGAACATTAAGGCCACTAACGCCGCGCCAGAGGTCTGCCCTAGCAGACGCGAGGTGCCTAACATACCGCTGGCACCGCCGCTGCGGTTGGGCGGCGCGGCAGAAATGATCGTGTGATTGTTCGGCGACTGGAATAAACCGAAGCCGACGCCGCAGAGCATCATGCGCCAGATAATATTCAAATCGCTCGGATTGGCCGGAAGAGTTGCTAGCAGGAAGAGTCCGCTGGCGAAAACTGCCAGTCCGATGCCGCCCAACAGACCCGCCTGATAGCGTTCCACTAACCGACCGGCAATCGGTGCGGCCACAACCGTTGCCAGCGGCCATGGGGTGAGCAACAGCCCGGTCGCCACTTCATCCCGCCCTAACACGTTTTGCAGGAAGAACGGCAGCGACACCATCGCCAGCATTTGTGCAATAAAAGAACAAATCGAGGTGCCGACGGAGAGGGCAAAAATCGGGATACGTAGCAGATCGACGGGTAATAACGGGAAAGGTTGCTTGAGCTGGCGACGCACGAAGAAAAAACCAATCAGTAATAGCGCTATGATTTCACCGGCAATTAGCGTCGGGCTTTGTCCTTGGGCAAAGCCGCTAATGGCGATAATCAGCAGGCCAAAGGTTATGGCATTCATCAGACAACTGACAATATCGAATTTATTACCGTTACTCTTGGCTACGTTAGCGGGTAAGTATTTCATGCCCAAACACCAGGCGAGCAGGCCAATTGGAACATTGATGGCAAAAAGCCATTGCCAGGATGCTATCGATAGTACGGCGGCGGCGATGGTAGGGCCAGCGGCGGCAGAAAAGGCCACGATCAGGGAATTAATGCCAATACCGCGTCCAAGTTGGGCTCGCGGATAAATGATTCGAATTAGCGCCGTATTGACGCTCATCAGCGCTGCAGCCCCAAACCCCTGTAATACCCGTGCAAAAGTCAACGTCCAAAGGGAATCGGACAGGGCGCAGAATAATGATGTCAGGCTGAAAATAAGCAATCCAGCCTGATAAACCCGCCGGTAGCCGATGATATCCCCGAGGGATGCCAGTGAGAGCAGCGAAATGGTGATGGCTAACTGATAGGCATTGACGATCCAAATAGAATCGGCCGGGCTGGCATTCAAATCGCGGGCGATGGTGGGTAACGCTACATTTGCAATAGTGCCATCCAGTACCGCAATAGTAATACCCAAAGCTATCACCAAAATGGCGGCGTAGCGCTGGGGAACCGGCAACCCATCAGTCTGAGAAGGTGTCATATGGAGTTTTATCTGTAAAAGTAATGAAATGGCTAAGTATTATAATGCTAACGGCAAAGGTGGCAGATTGCATCTTTGCCACTCGGATAATTGTCATAGCTAATTGTCATAACTGATTGTCAACGAATGTGTGCAGGATGCAGGAGTGGCCAAATCATCATGATAAGACAGATAAAAGCCAGAAAATATCAATGCTATTGGCTAAAACGAAACTGCGATCACGGAAAAATGAAACATCGTTCCTATAATGGATTGTCACATGTTAACCAGCTGATGCTGCCAACATTTTTCATTCTCTGACGTTTTAAGGATTCCTCGGATGGCCAAAGGTAAACTCATTCCACTGACATTTCACACCTATCAGGATGCCTCTACCGGTGCCCAAATTACTCGTTTAACGCCTCAGGACGTGACCTGTCATCGTAACTATTTCTATCAAAAGTGCTTCACTCAGGATGGCCGTAAACTGTTATTTGGCGGCGCTTTTGAAGGGGCGTGGAACTATTATCTGCTGGATTTGACTACTCGGATAGCCACTCAATTAACCGAGGGAATCGGCGATAATACTTTTGGCGGTTTTCTGTCGCCAAACGATGACGCGCTATATTACGTAAAAAATGGCCGTAATCTCATGCGGGTAGATTTGGATTCACTGGAAGAATTCTTGGTTTATCAGGTGCCTGACGGGTGGATGGGGTATGGCACTTGGGTAGCGAATTCAGATTGTACTAAGTTGGTTGGTATTGAAATCAAGCAGGAGGACTGGCAGCCGTTAACCGATTGGAAGAAATTCCACGATTTCTATTTCACTCATCCTTGCTGCCGTTTAATGAAAGTCGATCTGCGCACCGGGCAATCAACGGTGATTCTTCAGGAAAACCAATGGCTAGGCCATCCTATTTATCGTCCTTTCGATGATGCTACCGTCGCTTTCTGTCATGAAGGCCCGCACGATTTGGTGGATGCACGTATGTGGCTGATCAATGAAGACGGCACGAATATGCGCAAAGTGAAAACCCATGCGCCGGGAGAGAGTTGCACCCATGAATTCTGGGTGCCGGACGGCTCGGCTTTGGTTTATGTTTCTTATATGAAGGGTAGCCCAGACCGTTTTATTTGCAGCGCCGATCCGCTCACGTTGGAAAATCGCCAGTTGACCAAAATGCCAGCCTGTTCCCATTTAATGAGCAATTATGACGGTTCTTTGATGGTGGGCGACGGCTCTGATGCGCCGGTAGATGTGCAGGACGATAGCGGCTACAAGATTGAAAACGATCCTTTCCTGTACGTATTCAACATGAAAACCGGCAAACAGCATCAGATAGCGCGCCACGACACCTCATGGAAGGTATTTGAAGGCGAACGTCAGGTAACCCACCCGCATCCTTCTTTTACACCAGATAATAAACAAGTGCTGTTTACTTCAGACGTTGACGGCAAGCCCGCACTGTATTTAGCGACTTTGCCTGAAACTGTGTGGTTATAGCATCTTTGCTCTGGCCTCCGGGGTAAAAAGAGGCCAAATCCCTATTTCTCAGTGTGATATCAGATTAATTATATTGCATCATTGCGCAATCTCACCGCTTCCTCTTATAATAAAACCATTGTTCTATTTTTTTTAAAACAAAAAAACGAGTAGGGTAACGACACAATGGCTACGACTGATTTTGATAAACAGCCCGACTCAGTTTCGTCGGTTCTGAAAGTTTTCGGTATCTTACAAGCGTTGGGTGAAGAGCGAGAAATCGGTATTACCGAACTCTCGCAGCGTGTGATGATGTCCAAAAGTACGGTTTACCGGTTTCTGCAAACTCTAAAGTCTTTAGGCTATGTGGCGCAGGAAGGGGAATCTGAAAAGTATTCGCTGACGCTTAAGCTGTTTGAATTAGGCGCAAAAGCGCTGCAAAACGTCGATTTGATCCGCAGCTCGGATATTCAGATGCGCGAATTGTCGAATCTGACCCGTGAGACCATTCACCTGGGCGCTTTGGATGAAGACAGCATTGTCTATATCCATAAAATTGATTCGATGTATAACCTGCGAATGTATTCCCGAATTGGCCGTCGTAACCCGCTGCACAGTACCGCTATTGGTAAGGTGCTGCTGGCCTGGCGCGATCGCGGCGAAGTGGAAGAAATTCTGTCTCATATCGAGTTTACCCGTAGTACCAAACACACGCTGGACAGCGCTGCGGTGCTATTGCCAGTGCTGGATCAGGTGCGTGAACAAGGTTTTGGCGAAGATATCGAAGAACAGGAAGAAGGGCTGCGTTGTATCGCCGTTCCGGTTTTCGACCGTTTTGGCGTTGCCATCGCGGGGCTGAGTATTTCATTCCCGACGCTGCGTTTCTCAGAGGAACATAAGAGCGATTATGTAAAGTCATTGCATCAGGCGGCGCGTAATATCTCGGAACAAATGGGTTATCGCGACTACCCGTTTTAATGGGCGGCGTTTAATGCATTATTAGCTAGGTAAATCCAGCGGCTCCTGATTCAGGGGCCGTTTTTTTTGCTGGTTTCCCCCATGATGGTAAATTCTTAAGGTGCAAATGATACTTATGCAGAATGTATCGTTTACATACCATTTAGTTTACATCAGTTACTGTGAATCGAGTTTATCAAACGACAGGGAGTGTGAATGATGAAAAAATTATTGCCGGCGGCGCTGTTGCTGCTTTTGGCTGGGTGTAGCAGTAGCCCGCATAAATTGATCGATCGCGGTGATTATCAGGTAGATACCACCCATCCTGCGGTGGGGCAGAACGATCGGGTGCGCTTTCTAGTGTTCCACTATACGGCGGTTGACGATGCGGAATCCCTGCGATTGCTGACTCAAGAGCAGGTTAGCGCGCATTATTTGGTGACGGAACATCCGCGTAAAGAAGGTGGCAAACCGGTGGTACTGCAACTGGTTCCCGAAGATAAACGCGCCTGGCATGCTGGGGTCAGCGAATGGCAAGGACGTACCAGCCTGAATGATACCTCGATAGGCGTGGAAATCGTCAATCTGGGCTATACAGAGGAGCTGCTAGGGCGTAAGTGGTATCCGTTTAACGAAAACCAGATTGAATTGATTGAGCGGCTGGGGAAGGACATTGTTGCCCGTTATCATATTGCTCCGACAGATGTTGTAGCGCATAGTGATATTGCTCCGCAGAGAAAGTCCGATCCCGGCCCGTATTTCCCGTGGAAACGTTTATATGAAGCTGGCATTGGCGCTTGGCCAGACGAAGGGCGGGTTCAGGAACTGATTGATGGCCGTGATAAACACGAGCTGGTGCCGGTTGAGTCTATTCAGAAAGCGTTAGCGACTTACGGGTATAAAATCCCGCTAACCGGTGAACTGGATGAGGAAACCCTGAAGGTGATAGCTGCCTTCCAGATGCACTTCCGCGCCAGCGATTTCAGCGGCGTACCGGATGTGGAAACCCTGGCTATCGCACAGGCTCTGGTGGAAAAGTACCGTAGTTAATCCAGTTTGAAGAACCCAGGTGAAACAAAATTGAAAAAGCCGGACAGTTTACGCTGCCCGGCTTTTTACTGATTACGATAAGTGAGACATTTAGCGATGCGCTAATTCCACCTCGTCATCACTGTTTAGAATCTCTTTGTCGGTTTGTTTCATCAATTGGCTGGTGATGGTACCGGCAGTCATAGAACCGCTTACGTTCAAGGCGGTACGGCCCATATCAATCAAAGGTTCAACGGAGATTAACAGAGCAACCAGCGTGACCGGCAGACCCATGGCTGGCAGTACAATCAAGGCTGCAAAGGTTGCGCCGCCACCTACACCGGCTACGCCAGCTGAACTGACGGTGACCATACCGACCAATGTTGCAATCCAAATCGGGTCCAGTGGGTTGATACCTACGGTTGGAGCCACCATCACCGCCAGCATAGCCGGATACAAACCGGCACAGCCGTTTTGACCAATCGTTGCGCCGAAGGACGCAGAAAAGCTGGCAATGGATTCAGGGATACCCAGACGGCGAGTTTGCGCTTCCACACTCAGTGGGATGCTGGCAGCACTGGAACGGCTCGTGAAGGCAAATGTCAGCACCGGCCAAACTTTCTTGAAAAATTTCAGCGGGTTGATACCGGTAAAGGCAATCAACAGACCGTGAACCACGAACATGATCGCCAGACCCAGATACGAGGCCACAACGAAGCTACCCAGTTTGATAATGTCCTGAACGTTAGAGCCAGCGACGACCTTGGTCATCAATGCCAGCACGCCGTATGGGGTCAGTTTCATAACCAGACGAACCAGTTTCATCACCCAGGATTGCAGGGTATCGATAGCAACCAGTACGCGTTTACCTTTTTCAACGTCGTCTTTCAGCAATTGCAGTGAAGCAATTCCCAGCAGAGTCGCAAAGATAACTACGCTGATAATCGAAGTTGGGTTTGCACCGGTTAAATCGGCAAACGGATTTTTCGGGATAAAGGACAAAATCAGCTGAGGCACGCTCAGATCCGAAACCTTGCTCAGATAATTGCTTTCAATCGCGCTTAGGCGAGCCGCTTCCTGAGTGCCCTGAACCAGACCTTCAGCGGTCAGGCCGAACAGATTGGTGACAAATACACCGACTAACGCCGCAATCATGGTAGTAAACAGCAGGGTGCCGATAGACAGGAAACTGATTTTCCCCAGCGACGCCGCATTATGCAGCTTGGCGACGGCACTTAAAATGGACGCAAATACCAACGGCATCACGATCATTTGCAGTAATTGTACATAACCGTTACCGACGATATTGAACCAGGTAATAGATTCTTTCATTACCGGGTCGTCAGAGCCATACACCAAATGCAGGCCGAGGCCGAACACCACGCCTAATGCCAGACCAGCCAGAACTTTTTTGGCCAGGCTCCACTGTTTGTGACGGGTTTGTGCCAATAGCAACAGCAATGCGACAAAAATCGCCACATTAATTACGAGCGGTAGGTTCATCCCCAAATCTCCAAAATTCTATTATGAATACTTTTTGCGTATTCTATTTATATTGCTGACCTTGATAGGTCGCGAAGCCAACTATCCTAACAGTTACTGAGTTGGCTCACTTATATCCAAAAAGAATTTGATATAATTTTTTACGCAAATTTGTATAAAGTATATGCTTTGGGTGATGATTTCGGCAGTTAATTGTGATCAGAGTTTGAAACTCTTCAATTGCTCAACATAGGATTGGACGGGAAATGAGCGGTCGCTCTGCCAGTAAACGGCGTAGCATACTAAAAGTACGCAAAACACGCGTTCCAGCTGATTCCCTTTTTGCGAATTGAGCAGAGGCAGGCGAAACCGCCAACGGCACGGCCACAGCAGTGGTACGCCAGCAGGCGTCAGCATATCCGCCAATAAATGGCTGAAATAGCCGACGATCATCGCATGCATGACGTCAGGTGGGATAAACCAACTGCGGGGAATTTCAAGCTGAAATAACGCTATTCCACCGAGGATCGCTAATAAACTGTGGGTAAAACCGCGATGGCCAAAAATCCGTGCAATAGGCGCGGAAATCCACTTCAAGCGTTGCCCCAGAACAGAGCGGGGATGGTCAATATCAGGTAGTAGAGACGTCAAAAGGGCGCCCGGTATAATGTGCCACCAGTCCCCCTGTGTAAGCTCGGGAGTCAACCCGGCTTTTTTGGCAAAAATTGCGCAGGCGACAGAAAAAATCAAATGCCCTTCCGCGGTCATACAAACGTCCCAAACTATAACTGTTAATTTATCCAGTATATGGGATTTCTCTGGGTGAAGATAGCCGTTACGCTGTAACTAAATGTCACATTAGGAGTGATTTTAGGGTGAATGTTGTTTTTTCAGACAATCCACAGCTGGCGCGTGGCTGGGCGGCGGATATTACAGGAAATGGAAGGTGAAAAAAACGGGGAAAAGCGACTGGGAGTCAGATTTTTCCCCAAACACGGGTAACAGGTTTGCAGCGGCAGTTACTGCAATACTAATGATGAGTATTCAATCAAATCGGACATACTGAGGTTATAACGGTGATCAGGTTATAACGACGATCAGAAGGTGTACTGCACCCCCACGCGGAAACGGGTCTGGCGTTCGTCGGTCAGGCTGCTGCCAGAAACATTGCCGATAGCCACATAAGGTTTCCAGTTTTTATCCCATTTGTAGGCCAATTTGACATCATGACTCCAGTCATACTTTTCGTTATTTGCCAGAATTTTGTCCTCAGATTTTTTGTAATCCAACTCATATTCGACGGAGTAATCTTTCAGGAAGTTATAGGCAAATAGCAGGGTGAATTGATGGCCTTTCTCAGTATCTTTGGTGGAAGGCTGGTTACGTTTGTAATAAGGGCGATAGCGTAGAGACGTAGAGAAATCGTCAGTAAAGGCAACTTTGCCGCGTAAATATGGCCGGTAGTTATTGCTGTCTGATGAGGATTCCAGAGAGAAGCCCGGTTCCAACTGGAAGGTCTTGTTAAATTTATACACATAGCTGGCTACCACTTCGGTACCATTACTGACCTGTTCGTGAAAAGGTTTGTTTGCGGTGTTGTCCGAGCTGTGTTGCCGCCATTTGCCTTCCAAAGAAAGGCCAAAGCCGTTAGCGAAACGGTTAGAGAACAGCAGACGATCTTTATGATCGTTCGAACCGCTATCCAGCATTTCATGACGATAATCGATAGTTGTTGCCACAGAGCTGAAACTGATAACTGATGCCATTGCCAGAGTAAGTAATTTAAATTTCATTTTTATAATCCCTGAGTGATGTATTTTCGCATCAATAAAGAATACATTCTTAAAAAAGAAACATCGTTTCATTTATTGTGGTTTTATATTCTATTTATTATTTTAATAATTTTTGTGATCGATGTCGTCATTGTTCCCTAATAAAATAAAAGCATTTTAAAGTTGTGATGACGATCTAATTGATTGTTTTTATTGTAATTTAATCAAGCAGAAAAACCCCGCCAAATAAATGGCAGGGTGAGTTTAGTGCCTTATTCTTCGATTTATCGCATGGCGCGTTTTAAAATTCGGTCACCCTGACGATTAAAATATTCTGCAGTTTCCTCTACGGTTTTCTGACCATAATCGATGTATTGAATGGCGTCACCAAATAAAGAAACAATTTGTGGATCATCGAAATAAGGCGAGGTTTTCATTTCGTGCGGCAAGGCTAATGCCATATTTAGGCCAGATACGGACGGATCGGTATCTTGAATAGTGCCGCTGGTGCGTAATTGTTCAACCGCCGTCGCGCTAAGCGGCACGCCGCGTTCCAACCCAAGCGCTTCCACACCTTCTTTGCTGTTTAGCAGGAAGTTAATCAGAATGGCGCTTTCTTTCGGATGTTGGGTAGATTTGCCAATAGACAGCATTTGCGCAGGTTTAAAGAATAAACCGGCATCTTTGGCACCTGGCAGCATTGGGTAGGGGCCTAACACCAATTTAGCCGGTTTTTTCAGGTTGTCGGAGTATTTATTAATGGTGGAGTTCCACATATATGTACCGGCCCACTCGCCGTTAATCCAGGGTTTCATTTCGTACATATTACTTTTGCCGAAGGATGCATAGTATTTGGTCGAAGGCATTACATGGCTATCTACCATTTTCTTATACAGAGTAAAAAACTCCACCCATTGATCTTTGCTATAGGCAAATTTTTTGTTGGCTTCGTCAATCGTTGGAATATTGTATTTTTGCGTCATATAAGAGCGAATTAACGCCAATGTGTCCTGATGCTCTAAAACGACGGGATAATATTGGTTGCCCAGTTTTTCTTTAAATACGGCGCCTGCGGCTAGCAGCTCGTCCCAATTTTTTGGATATTCTAGACCCGCATTTTTCCAGGTTTCATCGTTAAAATAGAAAATACGGGCGGTAACCGAAATCGGAATACCGTTCAGTTTACCGTTAACCGTAGTTTGCTGTAATTCTTTGGGATCGAACTGATCCAAATCCAACGTGTCTTTGACTTTAAATAAATCGTAGAAGCCTGCGCCATCTTTAGAGAAAATCGGCAGCCAGTTCCAGTTGGTTTGCATCACATCCGGTTCAGTACTACCGGCAATTTGCGTAGTTAAACGAGAAAGATGGCCGTCCCAACCGGTATATTCGGCTTTAACGTTAATATTCGGATGCTGCTTATGGAATTCCTCCAAAGCTTTTAGCGTGACCTGATGGCGGCCATTACCGCCCCACCAGGACATACGAAGATTAACCTCATCCTGAGCAAAAGACTGGTGTGATAATAGTGCCAGAGTAGAAGCTATCAGCGTGTGTAGGATCGCTTTTTTCATTGGGTACTGCTCCTGTTAAAGAGAGATGTTTTTTTCTGTTTTTGCGTCAAAGATATGGCATTTATCCATATCAAACTGGAAATAAACGGTACGGTGCAGTCCGTTCTCAATAATGGGACGAGCTTCATCAGAAGGCAGACGGCAGGTCAACTCGAAGTCATCGACTTTGACGTACATAAAGAACTCATGCCCCATATTTTCTACCCGCACTAATTCACCCTGAGAGTGATGGGTGGTGAAAGGCGCTTGTGACATACGAATAAATTCCGGACGCACGCCGAAGAAAACTTTTTCTCCGCTGTGTGCCGCTACTTTTCTTTGTTGGGAAGGATTTAATACCAGCGTATATTGACCCACCGTCAGGCCAATTTGCCCCTCGGTTTCTACCAGTTTACTCGGCTTAATATTCATCTCCGGCGCGCCAATAAAACCGGCGACAAACATATTGACCGGATAGTGATACAAATTGTCTGGCGTATCGACCTGCATAATATGACCCAGTTTCATCACGCAGATTCTGTCACCCATGGTCATAGCCTCGGTTTGGTCGTGTGTGACATAAACCGTGGTAGCAGCTTTACCGCTTTTCTTTAATTGCTTATGTAAATCGGAAATACGGATGCGCATTGATGCGCGCAATTTAGCATCGAGGTTCGATAACGGTTCATCAAATAAGAACACGTCCGGTTTTTTTACAATGGCGCGCCCCACGGCAACGCGCTGAGCTTGCCCACCAGAAAGTTGACGCGGCAGCCGATCCAATAAATCTTCTAATTCCAGAATTTTGGCTGCTTCGCTGACCTGAGTTTCAATTTGTTCTTTTGGTAATTTGCTGAGCTTCAGGCCAAAGGCCAGATTTTCTTTCACTGTCATATGTGGATACAGCGCGTAGTTCTGAAACACCATGGCAATACCGCGAGATTTTGGTGCCAGATTATTAACCACCCGATCGCCAATACGCACTTCCCCATCGCTGATGGTTTCCAGACCGGCCAACATGCGTAGAGTGGTGGATTTCGCGCAGCCGGACGGCCCGACGATAACCATAAATTCGCCGTCGTGGATGGTCAGATCGATACCGTGTACCGCTCTGAAACCGTTGGAATACACTTTGCCTAATTTGTTGAAAATGACTTCAGCCATGATAAATCCTCTTTTAACCTTTAATTCCGCTGCTGGTGACGCCCTGCACGAAATAGCGCTGAGCCAGGAAGAAAACAATGATGGATGGCAGAATGGAAATACTTGCCATTGCCAAAATCTCGTTCCACGGAGCGCCTTCCGTTACATCGATAGACATTTTCAGAGCCAGCGCAATCGGGTATTTATCGACGCTGTAGACATAAATCAGCGGGCCGATAAAATCATTCATTGACCACATAAACTGGAATAGGGCGACGGAGATAATGGCCGGTTTCAGAATAGGCACGACTACGTACCACAGCACTTGGAAGGAATTACAGCCGTCAATTTGCGCCGCTTCTTCCATATCACGCGGTACGCCGCGCAAGAATTGAATGAGCATAAAGACGAAGAATCCCTGAGTAGCAAAAGCTAAGGGTAAATACAGAGGTAAATAACTGTTCAGCATGCCCATTTCGCGAAACATTATGTATTGCGGGATCAACAGCACGGTACTTGGCAGCAACATGGTGGTAATCAACGTAGCGAACCAGAACTTTTTCCATGGAATATCGAAGCGGGCAAAACCGTAGGCGACGATAGTAGAGGAAATAATGGTCAGAATAACTTTCGGGATGACGTATTTGAATGTGTTCAGCATATAATGGCCGAAATTATATTCAGTACCGGTTTTCCAACCATTAACAAAACCGTCTTTCGTTGCGTGCTCTGGCCATAGTCCTAAAGTCGTGAAGATCTCGTTATTCGGTTTAAATGCGGCGGAGAACATCCATAATAATGGATACAACATTAATAACCCGACGATAATTAACACCACATAACGGAGGGCCGCACTTATTTTTTCTTTTCGCAATGTCCGGCTGATTTCTTCAGCGGCGCTTTGCTGTGTAGCTGACAGATTTTCTGATTGAGATCGCGGGTTTTGTTGGATATCAGTCATTTTTTCCTCCTTTATCGGCGGAGTAGAACACCCAATATTTCGAAGATTTAAAGGCAATCGAAGCGAATAAAGCAACAACCAAGAATAATATCCAGGCCAATGCGGCACCGTAGCCCATGTCGAAATATTTAAATGCGGTGTCATAAATATAAAGGGAGAATAAATAAGTGTAGTGCGTTGGCCCGCCACCGGTAATAACGTAAGGGGCAGTAAATTCCTGGAAGGCCTGAGTGGTTTGCATAATAAAGTTAAAGAAAATAACCGGTGTAATTAATGGCACCGTGACTTTCATAAACATTTGCCATTTAGAGGCACCGTCTATCATGGCGGCCTCATACTGAGACTGAGGAACGTTTTGCAATGCTGCGAGGAAGATAACCATGGCGGAACCAAACTGCCAGACGCGCAGCAGTGTTACCGAGGTTAACGCCAAAGAAGGTTCGCCGAGCCAGTTAACCGGATCAAAGCCAAGCACGCCAATAAAGCCGTTCAATAAGCCGTCGATGGCAAATAGCGCACGCCACAGTACCGCAATGGCCACACTGCTACCGAGGATTGACGGAATATAAAAAGCGGTGCGAAAGAAGCCAATGCCTCTTAACTTAAAATTTAGGACAAATGCAATGCCTAAAGCGAAGGCCAGCTTTAATGGAATCGTCAAAAATACATAGGCAAATGTAACGCCCATGGATTTCCAAAATAAATCGTCCTCAGTTAGCATATGACGATAATTCTCTATCCCATTAAATACGGGCGGATTCATAAGGTCATATTCAGTAAAACTGAGAAAGAAAGATGAAACAAAGGGGAATGCCGTGAAAACTATCAATCCTATTATATAGGGAGAGATATAGGCTAACCCCAGCATTCTGTTTTCATTCATAATGCTTACCTATTTTATTAAAAGAAAAAGCTAAATTGTCTGACTCAAAAGAGTCGGGTAAATGAAATCGATATCGTAAATTACGTTATTGCTGCCATTCCTTTGATAGTCCCCGTGGATGTACCCACCATTAGTCAACAATACCGGCACTTCGGCTAATTTATTTTCTTTGGCAGCAATTAAGGTTAATAACGTTAAAGCAATAGGATCATCGATGCGGACATAGCGATGTTGTGCAGACTCAACAAATAATCCCCGATGGTAGTGCTGTTTAAATAATGTTTTCCCTACGCGCCAGGCGAGATTAAACAATTGTTGATCCTGGCAATGCTGCGCCAGCTCTATGAATGCTAAAAGTAAATAAGGGGAGGCTGCCGGTGGCTCAATCGCTAATAGGGTAGTGTGAAAAGGTCTCTGTTTTAATTCGACCAAATTTAAGCGTTTCAAAATAACGCTGATTAGGTCGAACAACTCATCGTCGTTGCTTAAACGCCAGGCGCGTACCAGTGGCAATAAATAATCAGGATTTAAAGGACAGGGTTTGATTTCGCAGCCTTTTGAACCGTAATAACCGTCTCTGGGAAGAATATAGCCAGTCATATCCTGACCGTCGATCCACAAGGGGCGCAGAGTATTACTTTTTAGATCATAGGCAAAGCGATAGTAATTTTTGAGTCCTTCAATGACCCATTTTTCCATTTCTGCGTCGGGATGTTGACGCAGAATATCCAACATTGCCAGTGGGTTATCCACTAGTAGCGGGCGCATATCGCGGAATAATACATTGGCTTCTCGCGCTAGATAGCCAAATTCTGCGCCAAACTGACGCGCCGCCCGATCGCCATACCAAGACTGAGTTTGGTTATCATCTGCGGGGATCGGCTGGCGTTGCAACGGTGAGCTGAATTGATAGGCAGGTAAACCGGTTTCAGGGTGACGTGCCAGAACGTATTGACGATATAAATGTTTTCCCCAGGCCGCAGCCTGATCATCGCCAGTGAAGGCGGCATATTTAAAGGCGGCATAGATCAGATCGGTGCCGGCGTTGACAAAGGTTAATCCTTTGGTTTCAGGCAATTGTGGCCAGAGCGCGGGATCGACAACATCGTGGCGCGGATGTGCAAAAACCTGTGGGTCTCGTATTTTGCTGTATTCACCGTGGCGACCTAAATCCAGCGTTTTCCAATCGTCAACGTGTGCATGCCAAAATCCTTGTATGAAATTCAGCGTGGATTCACGATCGATTTCCGCTAAAAAATCATAATAAGGAAGGTGGTGCTTAAGCTCATGCACCAATGATTTTGATGCTGGCCCTTCGGAACTCAGGGTATCCAAGTGAAAGAAGTGGTGCCCACCCCAGGCAAACAGGCCGCTGGCGGTATGAACGCCATGCTGTAAGAAATAGCGCGTTTGGATTTCTGCTCGTTGCCGGTACTGTGGGTCATGAGTTACCTGGCTGAGCGCTGTCAGGGTTCGCAGCCAATTTTGCTGGCTGGCAAAATTCGAAATAGGCACCCGACGACCATCAGCGAATTGCCAGCACACCGGCTGATGGGTTACCACATCGAAACCGTCGGCTAGCAGCGGGGTGGGATGAATCTGGCTTTGACCAAGAGTTTGCACTGAATCTGCATGCTGGCGAATCGCCGTCAGCCACTGTTTGATGTCTGCTTCGCTGCCTTTAATGTCGCCTGCAAAATGCATCGCCGTCACCTCTTGGTGGAACCAAATTACAGTTCCTTATAAATAGAAACATCGTTTCAATACATTATATTTGGATTTATTGGCGAGTCATTGAGCGAATGATAAAAGTGTGATCTAAGTTGGAACGTTGTTTTGATTTTTTTAAGCGATGAGTTTTAGGCTGCAAGTGATTCAAGAGGTTTACTTTTAAATTAATGATATATAATAAGAAATATACGGTGTTAGGAGTGGCGGTATTATTTCGCGCAGGCGAGAAGCTTTACAATAACTTTAGTGTATTGATTGTAATCATAATCATAATCATGCTTTCGTTGTGAGACAGATCGTGTCCATTGAATTTAGGCAACACAAAAGCACAGCGTTGCGCGCCGTGCCTATGAAGTTTATTCGTCAGAATTAGCGAGCTAACCAACCACCATCCACGGCGATAGTGTAGCCACTAATATAATCGGAGGCATTGGACGCTAGGAATACCACCGGCCCCATCAAATCACTCGGTAAACCCCAGCGAGCGGCAGGGATTCGATCCAAAATCTCTTTGCTACGTTCTTCATCTTTACGTAATTGCTGAGTATTGTTGGTCGCCATATAACCAGGGGCTATAGCATTGACGTTAATATTGTATTTGGCCCATTCATTTGCCAGCAAGCGGGTCACGCCCATTACGGCACTTTTTGAGGCGGTATAAGAAGGAACGCGCACGCCTCCCTGGAAAGACAACATTGACGCTACGTTGATGATTTTGCCGCCGGTTTCCTGCTTGATAAATTGGCGGGCCACCGCCTGTGACATAAAGAACACCGTTTTGATATTTACATTCATCACATCATCCCAGTCTTTCTCACTGAAATTGATGGCGTCTTCCCGGCGAATAATTCCGGCATTATTGACTAAGATATCGATTTTGCCGAATTCAGCGACCGCTTGTTCCAGTATCCCCGGAATACAATCAATATTGCTAAGATCGGCGGTCAGGCTATAAAAACGGCGGCCTAATACAGTTATTTTCTGAATGGTTTCCTGAGGTTCAACAATATTAACGCCGACAATATCGCAGCCCGCTTCCGCCAGACCAATAGCCATACCTTGGCCCAAACCAGTATCACAGCCGGTTACCAGTGCAACTTTACCTTTCAAATCAAAGGAATCTAAAATCATAGCTGAAGTCTCTTTTCATGCGGTTTATTGATGGCCGCGATAGCAAGATCATGAAGAGAACCGGTATTTCCCAGCTCTCCAATCGGTCAATATTCCATTTGGACAATTTTTAACGTAGGTCACTCACCGCGATGTGGTCCATATCGCCAAAGACCTGATTTTCGCCCACCATGCCCCATATGAAGGTGTAGCGCTTAGTACCCACACCTGAGTGAATAGACCAGCTTGGCGAGATAACGGCTTGTTCGTTGTGAACGAGCAGATGGCGAGTTTCCTGCGGTTGGCCCATCATGTGGAAAACGGCCGTTTCTTCATCCATATCGAAATAGAAATACACTTCCATACGGCGATCGTGGGTATGGCACGGCATGGTGTTCCACAGGTTGCCCGGAGCCAGTTTGGTCAGACCCATTGTCAGTTGGCAGGTTGGCAATACGTCCGGCACGATATATTTGTTGATGGTACGGCGGTTACTGGTGGCATCGTCACCCAGTGTTTGCGGTGCGGCTTCTGCCAGCGTGATTTTTTTGTTGGGGTAAGTGGTGTGAGCCGGTGCGCTGTTATAGTAAAACTTTGCCGGTTGAGTGCTATCTATGCTACTGAACTCAACGTTTTTCGCACCTTTCCCGACATATAAAGCTTCTTCGTTAGCAATTTCGTAAGTCTGACCGTCAACCACAATCAGGCCTGGCCCACCGATGTTAATCACGCCCAGTTCACGCCGTTCCAGGAAGTAGCTCACGCCGAGCTGTTTCCCCACGTCATCCCCAATGCTGACGGTTTGGGTCGCCGGCAGAACTCCCCCGACGATGATGCGGTCAATGTGGCTATAGGTCATGGTGTAATCATCTGCGACAAAAATCTTTTCAATTAAGAATTCGCGGCGCAGGCCAGCGGTATCGAGTTGTTTGGCGTGGTCGCTATGAATGCTTTGACGAACTTGCATGTCAGTGCCTCTCTTTCAGAACAGTATCTTAGATGGGTAAGCCCGCAGGAGAAACGCAGTATGCCGTTGAGAAAGGGCTTCTAGTACGAAGCTTTTTTCTTTCTTTAGCCAGCTACGTTTCTGGTGATGTTGAGGATAATAGTTCGTGTGGGATGACAATTCAATAAAAATGGAACTATGTTTTATTATTTTTTTGAGTGATGTCATGAATTTTGGTTTTTCCCCGCGATTTACACCTTTGGTGCCAGTAGAATGCAAAAGAATTCGCGAGCTGGCCGTGGTTTAACTGCGATAGGCCGATTTAACTTCATGAGGGTGCAATGATGCATATGTTCTTTATCAATGATGAAACTCCGTGGGAAGTACTAGGAAATGGGATCAAGCGAAAGGTGATGACCTGGAGCGACGAATTAATGATGGTTTGCGTTCATTTCGATAAAGGCGCAATTGGTGTGGCGCATCAGCATGATATTCATGATCAAATCGCCTATGTGGCGGCGGGAAGTTTTGAGGTAGAAATTGACGGACAAAAACGCATCTTAAAGGCTGGAGACGCCTATCGGGCGGTAAAATATGAAATGCACGGTGCGGTGTCTCTGGAAGCTAATAGCATGCTAATCGATACTTTTTCACCGAAACGTGCCGATTTCCTGTGACACAAAGGATCGCTTAGGAATGCTTTCCGAAGAGATAAATGAAGTGATGGGGAATGAAGGGGGAACTTTCCCCCTTAATCTGCCACATTATCAACCAGAGTTAGCAGTTAAATCGGGCGGCGTAACGAGAATATTTATCTGTACGATGATTTAATGCGAGAAGCGTATTGTCCAGAATTCTGCCATCTTCCTAAGCCTATAAGCCTAATAAAGCGTTAAGCTGGGTTAAGAAATGTCTTCAACCCGAAGTTCCTCTAACGAATCCAGCTGGATATCTGCCAGCGCCCAGCGAGGATCTTCACGTAGCTCTGCCGCAGGAATGACGATAGAACGCATTCGCGCAGCTTTGGTCGCTATCATGCCGTTAAACGAATCTTCCAAGGTCACGCATTCCAATGGGTCAACGCCCAGCTCAGCGGCGGCGTTCAGATAAACTTCAGGGTGCGGCTTGCTGTAAGGCAGATGTTCTGCGGACATCAAACAGTCAAAGTATTTCTCCAATTCGAACATGGCTAATACTTTTTGCTGCATCACCAGTGGGGACGCTGACGCCAGACCGATTTTCAACCCCTGACGGCGACACAATTGCAGCGCGTATTCAACGCCGGGAAGTAGAGGGCGGGTTTGCTCCACCAGTTCAATAGAGCGGGCAATAATTCGACGGCAGACTTCCGCTTCGTCGGGGCCTTGCCAAGGTTGGGTTTTGTACCACAGCTTAACCACCAAATCGATGCGTAGCCCCAGAGTGTTGGGCAATTTGTCTCTGGACGTGGTATCCAGCCCCAGTTCACTGAATATATCTAACTCGGCTTGGAGCCAAAGCGGTTCGGAATCAATCAGTAAACCGTCCATATCAAAAATAGCGGCTTTTATCGGATGCAGATTAGCCATCAATCATCGCTCCTGTCGGTTGGAGATATAAGAGAAACACACTGTAGCATTGTGCTGCCGTTACGCTAAAACTATTGCTGCGCGTTGTTTCGCAAAACCGCCTGAAACTGGGTTTGCAGCACGCAATTTGCCTGTAATGATAAATAAATTGAGTTTTTCCCATAAGAACATCCATTCGCTGGGGATTAATAAGCTAGGCTTGGATGACGCAGATCGATGATTATTACGGTGAAATCATTGCACACCTGACAGAAAGTACGGGTAAACTGTACCAATAAAATGTGGCACTCATAAGGGGAACTCATGACGTATCAACAGGCTGGTCAGGTCGCTGTGGTCAAAAGGATTGCCGGCTGGCTGGTATTTATTCCGGCACTACTATCGACGCTGATCTCAGTGATTAATTTTGTCTATCATTACAGCGAAAAAACTGCGGGTGTAAATGCAGTAATGTTGGATTTTATCCATGTTATGACCGATATGATCCGTTTTAACACCGGTTTTTTGAACATATTTTGGTTTAACTCGCCGGTGCCTAGTCTGGATGCGGGGTTCTCTGGTGCCAATATCATGTTCTTTATCATCTACATGCTGATTTTTGTTGGTTTGGCACTACAGGCTTCCGGCGCTCGGATGAGTCGGCAGGTCAAACATATTCGCGAGGGGATTGAGGATCAGCTGATTCTGGAGCAGGCCCGTGGCAGCGAGGGGCGGACTAGAGCGCAATTAGAAGAAAAAATCGTTGTGCCGCGACACACTATTTTCTTGCAAGTGTTTACCCTCTACATTCTGCCAATCATTATCGCTGCGGTGGCTTATTTTGTTATTCAGCTACTCGGCGCGATGGCCGCGGGCTAACTATCTTGCCTGAAATAAACACTGCGTCTGAAATAAGCACAGTGTCTGAAATAAAAAAGCCTGTATCCGCGAGGAACAGGCTTTTTTAACGGCTAATAGCGATTTATTCAGGGTGTAACAGTTGTTCTACCGCTTTTTGCGCGGCAACCAAATGTTGACCACCAAATAGGTTACTGCGGTTTAATAAATAGTAGAGCTGATACAGCGGTTGCCGTTCAATAAAACCGCTTGGCAGTGGCCAAACGCTTTGATAACCATCATAAATTTGAGCCGGAAGGTCGGGGTAGAGCGGTAGCATGGCGAGATCGCATTCTCTGTCACCCCAATAGCAGGCGGGATCAAAGATAACGGGGCCATTGGCGCTGGCGGCGCAGTTAGCAGGCCAAAGATCGCCGTGTAAAAGGGAAGGCTGCGGCTGGTGGTTTTGTAATTTCGCCTGAACTAAGGCAATGATTTCGTCAATATCCCCGAAAATCATGCCTTTCTCTGCCGCTAGCTGTAATTGCCAGCCAATACGTTGCTCGGCAAAAAATTGTGCCCAGCGCCGTTGCCATCCGTTCGGCTGGGGTGTGGTAGACAGATCGTTATCGAAATCAAGGCCGAACTGTAGCTGTTCACTCCATTGATGCAAATGTGCCAACTGCTGCCCCAGACAATAGGCTGAGTGCACATCCAGAGATTTGAGTGGCAAATACTCCAGTAATAGGAAGCTGCTGTCGTCGCGATCGCTACCAACGCCGTAAACCTGCGGAACACGGACTGTTTTACTGCGAGCGAGCAGGGAGAGCTGATCGGCCTCGGCGGTAAAAATAGGCAACATATCCCGACGATCGCATTTGACGAATACATCTGTATGACCATAACTAAGTCGCCAAGCTTGATGAATATCACCGCCGGGCAGTTCGGTACGCTCACGCACCTCGGCATCGCCGAGTTGTTCGCTTAGTAGACGATTCACTGCTTGCCACATGATTCACCTCCTCAGAGCTGCCAGTTATATCATTAGGTTAACGTCTTTACCGTGTAAAAAACAGGAGCTGGCGCACAGGGATACACTCGCCGAAAACCTCAGATCAGTTTCAGGGGTGAATCTATCGAGCGTCGAAAGGAGGAATCCCGCGCCGCTCAAGAGCAACGCGGGATAAAGTACGCGTGGAACAATTATAGCAGCTTAGTTTTAGGCTCACCGTCAGTGCTATTTTGTCCTACTTTACCCAGAGGACGGGGGCGTTTAACCGGTTTAAAATGGCTGTATATTAGCGCCGCAACAAAGAATAAAGCTTGAACGATAACGATGCAGGGGCCGGTGGCTCCATCAATATGGAAACTGATCAAGGTACCCAACACGCAGGCGATAACCGACACTAACGTTGCCACAATCAGCATTTTATCGAAGCTGCGGCATAGCATAAATGCAATGATGCCTGGCGCAATCAGCATGGCGATCACCAGAATGACCCCGACGGCTTGCAAAGAAGCGACGATAGTCATGGCTAACAGGCACAACAAACCGTAATGCAGCAATTTAACTGGCAAACCTATTACTCTGGCGTGATTAGGATCGAAGCAATACAGCATGAAATCTTTGCGTTTCAGCAACACGACCAGCAGCGTTATCGACGCAATCCATAGGGCCTGTTTCAGTTCATCCTGCGTAATGCCTAACATATTACCGAATAGTATGTGGCTAAGATGTTGATCGGTATCCATACGGGAAAATAGTACGATACCAAAAGCAAACATGCCTGAAAAAACGATGCCCATCACGGTATCTTCTTTCACCCGGCTGTTATCTTTCAAATAACCGGTGGCTACCGCGCAAAAAATACCGGAAACAAAGGCGCCTATGGCTAAAGGAATGCCTAGCCAGAATGCCAGCACGATGCCGGGTAATACCGCATGAGAAATCGCGTCTCCCATAAGCGACCAGCCCTTCAGTACCAGATAGCAGGACAATACGGCGCACACTACGCCGGTAACGACCGCTGCCAGAATGGCGCGCTGCATAAAGGGATAGGCAAAAGGCTCGCTGAGCAGGGTAAATAGAGTATTCATAGGCTATCTCCCTGCGGTTTTACCGTGCTGTTGCGCTTTCTGCGAATGCGAAAACGCGTTGCCAACAGGCCGTGTTTGGGAGCAAAGACAAACGCCACCAGGAAAACTAACGTTTGTAGCGTTACAATTACGCCGCCGGTTGCCCCATCCAGATAGAAACTGAGATAAGCCCCGAAAGCGCTGGTTAACGCGCCGATAGCGATGGCAAGGATTAGCAAGCGACCAAAGCGGTCTGTCAGGAGATAAGCGGTGGCGCCGGGGGTGACGACCATGGCTATCACCAGAATAGCGCCGACAGTTTGTAATGCCGCTACGGTACAGGCGCTTAGCAAGGTGAAGAACAGAATTTTCAATCGTAGAGGAGAAATCCCGATCGACATCGCATGGTTTTCATCGAAAAACACTGCCAGCAGATCTTTCCAAATCACGCACAGAATAACGAAAGAAACCAGAATGATAATTTCGACCTGCAATACATCTTCATCGGCGATACCGAGAATATTACCGAAAATAATGGATTGAACGTTCACCGAAGTTGGGTTGAGGGAAACAATCAACAGCCCGACGGCAAAGAAGGTCGAAAATATAAAACCAATAATGGCATCTTCCCGCAGCCGTGTGATGTGGCGCACTAGCGTCATGGCAAGCGCGGCCAGCATACCGGTAAAGAATGCGCCAGCGGCGTAAGGCAGGCCGAGAGCATAGGCTCCAGCCACGCCCGGCACCACCGAGTGGGAAAGAGCGTCGCCCATCAGCGACCAGCCTTTGAGCATCAGATAGGCGGAAAGAAAGGCGCAAACCGCTCCCACGATGGCGCTGACCCAAATAGCCTTTACCATGTAGTTGTAATTAAAGGGTTGTAACAGAATTTCCAGCATTAGGTTTTCTTCTCCTTTTGCTGACGCTGCGCCGGCGGGCTGTCTTTGGTCTGACCATAGAATACTGCCGGACGTTCATCATCGGTAATCACCGTCACGGTACGCGGATCGTTATCATCGTGCAGATCGGGACCGGATAGGTTGATATGGCGCAGGACGCCGCCGAAAGTGATCTCCAGATTCTTTTGGGTGAAGGTGGTTTCAGTCGGACCCGCGGCGAGTACGGTCTGGTTGATCAAAATAACGTGATCGCAAAATTCCGGCACGCTACCCAGATTATGCGTCGATACTAAAATCAGATGCCCTTCGTCACGCAGCGCCCGCAATAGATCGATAATGGCATTTTCGGTCTTTACGTCGACGCCGGTAAAAGGTTCATCCAGCAGTAAAACCGAACCTTGTTGTGCCAGCGCCCGGGCAAGGAACACGCGTTTCTTTTGCCCGCCGGAGAGTTCGCCAATTTGCCGCGAGCGCAGCGCGGTTAGTCCCACGCGCTCAATGGCTTTATTTACAATAACCCGATCCTGACGGTTGGGAATTCGCAGAAAATTCATTTTCCCGTAACGGCCCATCATTACAACGTCTTCCACTAATACCGGGAAATTCCAGTCAACTTCCTCGGTCTGCGGCACGTAGGCAATGATATTTTGTTTGAGTGCATGAATAACCGGTTTCCCGCTTAGTTGAACGCTGCCTTCAGTGGGTTTGACCAGCCCCATAATACTTTTGAATAAGGTTGATTTACCGCTGCCGTTCACGCCCACTAATGCGCAGATAGTTCCCCCGTCCAGGGTAAAACTGGCATTGTGGATGGCCGTATGGCCGTTGTTATAAGTCACAGAAACATCATCGACTATCAGTTCAGGACGAACAAAATCCGCATTAATCATTGGCCAAATCCTTCCGCAATCGTGTTCACGGTGGTATTGATCAAGTCGATATAAGTCGGCACCGGGCCTGTCGCATTCGACAATGAGTCAACATAAAGCATTCCGCCGTATTTGGCGTCGGTTTCTTTAGCGACTTGTCTGGCGGGTTTATCCGAAATGGTACTTTCGCTAAACACGACCGGAATTTTATTGGCGCGAACGATATCGATAACCCGGCGAACCTGCTGTGGAGAGCCTTGCTCCTCGGCGTTGATTGGCCACAGATACACTTCTTTGAAGCCATAATCTTTAGCCAGATAGCTGAATGCACCTTCACTGGTGGCCAGCCAACGCTGACCCGCTGGGATTTTGTCTAAACGTGCGCGTAGTGGGGTATCCAGCGCGCTAATTTTCTCTGCATAAGCTTTGGCGTTACGGTTATAAGTTTCCGCATTAGCCGGATCGTGTTTTTCCAGAGCTTTACGGATATTATCGATATAAATCAGAGCATTGGTAGGAGACATCCATGCATGAGGATTAGGAATGCCTTTATAAGGCCCTTCGCGAATAGGCAGCGGTGTAATGCCTGCGGTGACAACGACGGATGGAACGTCTTTCACATTCTCAAAAAAGCGGTTAAACCAGCGCTCAAGATTCATCCCGTTCCAGAGCACTAGATCGGCCGACTGAGTTTTGACGATATCTTTTGGCGTTGGCTGGTAATCATGAATTTCAGCGCCCGGTTTGGTAATGGATTCGACGATAGCGGCGTCACCGGCAACGTTTTGCGCAATATCCTGAATGATCGTGAATGTCGTTACGACCTTAAACTTCTTTTGGGAGGTCGGATTATTTGTGGCGAACGCGGTAGTACTGACAAATGAGAATAATGCCAATAGCGCAAACAGGGTAAAACGGCGTAAAAACATGTTCCCGGTGTAAGTCAAAGCAGGCAGAGAGGTTTTTTTATACTGATATAACATTGCGATGCTCCCTTTTATAAATGAAAATGATTATCAATATCATTTGGTTTTAAGTCAAGTATCACCATACAATAAAGCTAAGTTTACTGATAGTTACGTTATATCACCTGATTATTATGTTTATAATCGGCAAAATGTACCAAAAATATATTTTGGCGTGATGACAAGTTGTATATGCTACAAAACGGCCTACCAAAGTGGGGAATACTGTGAATCCAAAACTAGGTTGCCTTATGGCAATATTATTGTTGGCTGGGTGTGCTAAACAGACCCCTCCAACACAGTCGAAAAATGGTTGGTTGAAGCCCCCGCAACAGGGGAAGTTCAATCCGAGTTCCAGAACTGATAGTGGAACCGTAGCTTATAACGAATACATAAAGCAGGCCGCCAGCCATTACGGCGTTGATGAAACCTTGATCAAAGCCATTATTCAGGTTGAGTCCGGCTATAACCCTGAGGTCGTTAGCACCTCCAATGCGATAGGGCTGATGCAGATTAAAGCCTCTACCGCGGGGCGCGATGCCTACCGTATGAAAGGGCGCAACGGGCAACCCAGTTCCCGCGAGCTGAAAGACCCGGCGGTCAATATCGATATTGGCACCGCCTATATTAATATTCTGCAAAACCAGCAGTTGGTCGGCATCAGCGATCCGCAGACATTACGTTATGCCACCATTGTTTCTTACGCTAACGGTGCAGGCGCGATGCTGAGAACCTTCTCCTCAGACAAAAAGCTGGCGCTCAATAAAATAAACCGCCTCAGCCCAAACGAATTCTATCAACATATTCAAACTAAGCACCCAGCACCGCAGGCCCCGCGTTATTTATGGAAGGTGGACACGGCTTACCGAGCGATGACGGAATAACAGATTAAATCGCTAACCGATGCATCTTGCAGGCAGTATTTCATCGGTTAGCGTTTATCTTCATTGGTCAAATGTTTCTGTCTCATCCCGCGCCTTAATTTCTGATATTTACACTCCTTTGCACTTTATCCCTTATTGCATTCATTAATTTATTGCTAATGCGTCACGTTATCATTTAGTGTTTTCCTCACTGAAATAATAAATTTGCTGTGTTTTGCCAAGGAGCCATAACGTGCGATTAACGCTTTCCCTGACGGCACTGGTATGTGCCTCGCTGTTTTCTACTTCATCCCTGGCAACAACTTATCCGGTGACGATTACTGATACTGATGGGCAGAGGCTCACTTTCAAGCAAGAGCCTAAGCGTATTGTGATGCAAGACGGAAGGGACATTCTGACATTGGCTTTGCTGGATCGCAGCGATCCTTTTGAGCGGCTGGTGGCCTGGAATAATTTGCTGAGAAAAAGCGATGGCACGACCTGGAATCTGCTTAGTAGCAAATGGCCTAAGGCCGAAAAAATAATGGATATGGGATTTAGCGATAAAGGCGAAGTTAATCTGGAGGCCGTTATTGCGCAAAAACCAGACTTAATGGTGGCTCAGCTTCGTTCTAAGAGTTCATTAATTAACCTTGGGGTGTTAGATAAACTCAAACAGCTAAACATCCCTGTGCTTTTTATTGATACCAACCTCAAGCCACTGGAAAATACACCTAAAAGTATCACGCTGTTAGGTGAAGTTATTAATCGCGAAGCTGAGGCTCAGCAGTATACTGATTTCTATCAACAGCATTACCAAAACATTATCAACAAAACTCGCAGCTTTGAGCCAAAACCCTTGGTGTTTGTGGAAGCTAAGGCGGGTTTGGGCGGGGTCGAATCATGCTGCTTTACTCACGGACATGTAGGCTGGGGAGCGCTGATTGAAGCTGTCGGGGCACATAATATCGGTTCAGATTTATTACCGGGAGCCACAGGGGATGTCTCGCTAGAAAAGGTCATCGCGCTGAAACCTGCGGCCTATATTGTCTCCGGTTCGCAGTGGGCAAGTAAGAATAATGCGGCAGTACCTTTCGGCTATGGGGTGACACAAAATCAGGTAGATGTTGCCTTTACCAAATTAAAACAGCGTCCTGCTTTTGCGCAAATTTCGGCGGTTAAAGAAAATCGGCTATACGGGGTTTATCACAATTTTTACAATCACCCTTATAACATTGTAGGGATGGAGTATCTGGCGAAATTTATCTATCCGGTACAATTTACCCAGCTGCAGCCACAGGATACTTATAACGAAATTATTGCCAAATTTACTCAAATTCCGACAGAACCTGCTATTTTGGGGGCGCAGGCTTCGGCGGTGAAGCCTTAATAAAATAAACACATTTTTAAAAATAGCCCCTGATTGGACTGCGCCTTACTAGGTTGGGCACTCAATTTAGGGGCTTTGACGTTTTACATAGCCGGATGGAAAGTTGAAGCAATTTCCAGCACACCATTAATAATGAATTGCACGCCCATGCAAACTAATAAGAATCCCATCAAGCGGGAAATAGCCTCGATGCCGCTTTTCCCTACCCAACGCATAATGGCACCTGAGCTCAACAAGCATCCCCACAGGATAAGGGATACGACGAGGAAGGTTAATACCGGAGCCACGGCCAATACCCAAGGAGTAAAATCGGTATGGTCTTTCATCGTCGCGGCGGAACTGATGATCATGGCGATAGTACCTGGCCCGGCGGTACTAGGCATAGCCAGTGGGACAAAGGCGATGTTAACGGAGTTACGCTTCTTTAAATCCTGTGATTTGGCTTCCAATTGGGTATCTTCGGTCGATTGCTGAGGGAACAGCATACGGAAACCAATAAATGCTACGATTAATCCACCGGCAATTCGCAATCCGGGTATAGAAATACCGAAGGTGCTCATCACGACCTGACCGGCATAGAACGAAATAGTCATAATAAAGAAGACGTATATCGAGGCCATTCTAGACTGATTATTCCGTTCCTCTGTGGTCATATTGCCCGATAGTCCCAAGAGCAAGGCTACAGTAGTCAATGGGTTAGCTAAGGGAAGCAGCAACACTAACCCTAAACCAATGGCCTTAAATAACTCAAAAATACTTAACATCAATCAAACTCCACAAACTTAGTCATATCCCTGAAAACCAAATTGGGCATTACCTTGCTATTTTGTCTCAAATAAGACAAAAAATGCATAAGAAACCCATCTTGCATTGATGTTCTCTATGAGTAAAGGCGCATAAAGAAGATAGAGGGAGAAGATCGGTGTTTGGTGTTGTGTGATCCGGATCATAGCTCGACAGTCCGGTAGTTGGTTCACCGCCAAAAATATCGAATAATCATAAGATTGTATCAATTTCGGGGAAGGGTACTTTTGTGTGTATTTGTGATATCAGCGTCGAAGATGAATATGTTCGCCAGCCACTCTCAGCCTCGGCAGCTTGGGTTTTGGATCGCCAGGCTGCTCGTTCCCGTGGGCGTTTGCGTTTCCTGAAACCGAAAAGAGAGCCTCGTCCTCGTTGGCGTCTGGCTCCATTAAAAGACACTTATGAAATCCGTTTTTATCCTCAGCGATTACCTGAACTGTGGTTCTTCAGTGCTGAAAGTGCGTTGCGTAAACGCTTATAATATATAGAAATGTACGTTTGGACATTTCAATTGTCTGACCCAATGCTCCAATCAACCCCCAAAATGCCGCCTCTTATGGTGGCGTTTTTTACGTAATTGAATAAATAACCTTTACTGACGATTTTTCTGAGAAAAGAAAGCGCTATTTTGCCAGATCCTAAACGGTTGATTGACACCCGCGCCTGTTGAATATAATTTCAAATATCGAGAATAATAATTCAGTTGGTATTTGTGATGTCTAACCCATTAACACCGGTAGAAAACCAGTTTTATGCTTATAACGCTCACGATTTAGCTGCATTTTCAGCCAACTTTAGTGAGGATTTTATTGCCTACCGTATGCCGTCTTTAGAACCATCAATTGTTGGTAAAATGCAGCTGGAGGCCTTCTATCGTACCCAGCGTTTTAATCAGGCCGAGTTAAGAGCAGAGTTAATTTCGCGGTCGGTTTTGGGGAATAAAGTTTTTGATTATGAAAGAATCTATGGTTTAAGCGCAGAGCCAATCGAAAGCGTAGCTATCTTCGAGGTGGTTGAAAGTTTGATTGTAACAGCTTGGTTTTTCTATAAATAGAATGATGAAGCAATCTCGCCGTTGATATCTGCGTTTCAATAAACCGTAGATATCACGGCGTTTAATGTTATAGTTAAATGGCTATTAGTTAAATACCTATTAGTTAAATGCATAGATAACTACGATTTTTTCCCTGAATAAGGTCTAAGTAACTCATCCAATATTTCCATTCTTTCACCCACAGGGATGTAGATAAAACGACAAAACCAACCTTTTATTTCCTTATTTTTTACTTGTGTCCGTAAGAAATATCGGTGAAATACTTTTAGGTCATCTTCAATGTTACTCATGATTTATTCCTTTTACTAAGATATTCATTTAATACTAAACAATAAAATAGGGAATAAACACTGATGATATTGGTTATTTTTGTTCATGTTTTCTAAATAATTGAAATACATGCATTTAATTTGTTTCTTTAAAGGCGTGGTGCAGGAGGTTCATTTCTTCTGAAAACATCACACCTGGTATTCTGGATGAAAATCAAAAGCACGCCATTATCTGATAACCAATGGCATATAAGCATCCTATTATAATTAAGGTGAGGCCAATAGCTAAATACGATAAAGGAATGCAAATTCCCGATAGTTCACTCCATAAACGTTTAAACATTTTCACTTCCTTGTGTAATCAGAATAATGATGACAAATAAATAAATAAGATAAAAATCGGTTCTTCAGATCAATAGGCCATGATTGATCGGTGAAAGCTATTGTTTATCTCGCGTACACTTAATTTGTTGTGATAAATTTAGATGAATAAGTGAATGGTAACGTTTGGTGATGCCCTTGAGCGACATTCAATAATAAGTATCTATTAAATTTAATGTTTATTAATGGGATTGAAATAAATTTATTTTCCAGCATCGGTTTAAATGAGCGTGCTAATTTTACTTTTTATCCGATTGATTATTTGCATATAGCATACTTCGCCATGATTAGGCGTGCTAAAAGCTGTTTCGTTATGATATGGGTAAAGGTGGTTAGGATAAGCGTTCAGTAATTTGCTGATAGATAGAGCGGTTGCATTGGGGAAGGGCGATAGATAAGTGAATGATTTGGTGACAAGCGACATGGGTCATCAAAACGAACATACCGATAAGTGATGAGCTGATAAAAAGCCTAGACGCTATAATATTAAAACGCCTCGGCTGCATAAACAGTCGAGGCGGCGTTCCAGTAACCATTGCTACACGGAAACGGAAACCCATTATGAGCAGCTTTTTCTGGAATAGCAATATGGATGATGGGAAGCTTAAGTGATTAAATTGCAAATTTTCTTATATCGAAGCCCTCCCAAAGAGGGCTTGATGGGGTGATGAACCTAGGCGATTAACTATGATCAGAAAGGAGGCCAGTAGTGGGTCTGCTCATGCCAGCCTCTTTTATACATACAGGCATCAATAACGGCATTGCGAGCTGATGCATTACGATCTTTCTGAACCGTTTTAAATTCAGGTTCTTTCTCGTAGCGATATCCCTTGTCACAGCCATCTTTACCCTTTTCACAGGATTTGTATTTATCCTGATAAGAGAATTCAAAATCAGTCACGATATCGGGACTGTGTCTCTCGTAGCCAATAGCCTTACATTCCGCAGAATCTCTTTCGCGGTCTAACTGTGTAGCACCACCTTTTTCCCATTGGGTACAACCAGAAAGAGCAAGGATCAAAAGAACAAAAAGTGAGTTAAAATTTTTCATCATTATGTCAGCAAAAGTTTTCGGAAGAATACGCGAAGAATCCGTTTCACGGTTCTCATTCACGAGTAAGGAACGGAGAGTAATAAATAAGGCATCAGTAATGCAAATGACAATTGAGTACGTTTATCAATCGTTGAGTTATTGATGATTATCTGAACGATTGATTTAAGTCGAGGAAATCTGTCTGTCATCACCACAAAATTGAATTTTTTTGTACGTAATTCAGGCTGATTCCACTTCTTATGATAATAATCGCAGCCTGTGTCTTTATAAATGAGACTCAAATTGGCATCATTGCGTTAGAAATCACTTTTTAGGATGGATAGTTATGAAGCAGTTTCCTTTCGACCAACGTTATGAAATCGAAAATGCGAGCGGTGAACGTGAATATTTCATCGAAGGTGATGTATATATTCGTTTACTAGAAGGATCTCCAGTTTACCGTATTGATGGCTATGAAGTTTATACTCATGGCGATAATGGTGAATTAGTCGGTTTTCTGGAAGGTGAACGTATTACCCGTTTGGATGGCGAAGAACTGTTAGTTATTTTAACTCAATAACGCTATCGCCTTCGACTCGCTTCGTATTTGAAAACTATTGGACTCGCATCAGATAAGAAATCGCCACCTGTATTTCAGAGCGTAAATATAGGCGGCGATTGATAGCTACAGGAAGATGAAATGCGTTAGAAACGGTAATTTAACATAGTCACTAACACATCATCGGTGCTGATACGGTTAGCACGAGTAAATTCATTTTCTTTCAACAAGTTAAGTTTGTATTCAACGATCACAGCCATATTCTTGTTCAGATCATAAGTTGCGGCAAGATCGATAAACTTCACCATATTTTTGTTGTCGCCAAATTCGCTTTCGAGATTTTTGCCGCGTCCCTGCAAATAGGCGATCGATGGACGTAAACCCCAGTCAAATTGATATTGCGCGACAAACTCTATGGCCTGAGTCTGGTTGGCAAAGCCATCTTTTCTACCGACATAGTGCATATTTCGCACATCCGCGTACATGGCGGCCAGATAAATATTGTTGGCGTCATATTTCACACCTGCATTCCAACCGTCGGCTTTTTTACCGCGATGATCCAACTGTTGCTCATCGGTGCGTTTCGATGCGGCATAAGATGCGCCGAAACTGAGACCATTATCCAGCGTGTACACTGCGGATAATCCCATACCATCGCCGTTTTGGTTAGCTACGCTACGCGGGTTATTGGTACGTGGACCTGTTTGATCTTCAGTATTATTCCAACCGTCGTTTTTGCCTTGGACCTGAAGTCCGATATCTAGTCCATCTACCAAATTGAATAGATTGCGGTTACGGTACGTTCCCACATTGTTGGTACGATAGGTCATAAAGTTATCGGTATTATCGTAACTCTGTCCACCAAATACAGGAATAACCGCGCCGGTCCATCCATTAATATCGTTTAATATTCCGTAATTACGACCGTAATCAAAAGATCCATATTCACCGAAGCTCAATCCGGCAAAAGCAATACGGGTAGTATCTTTCTTAGTGCCCGCACTTTCTGCCTGATTCATTTTGACGTTATATTCCCATCGGGCATAGCCAGATAGGGTATCGTTAATTTTGGTGTCGCCGGTTAAGGTAAATTTAACTTTAGACTGGTCGCCAGCAAAACCCTTATCATCGGAGAAATAATGGCGAACCTTAAAAGAACCGGAAAGTGCAATACGGTTGCCATCTTTATTGTAGAGCTCTGCCGCACCAGCGGGTTGCACCATACATGCCAAAGGTACTATTACTGCAAATAATTTCAAATTGAATAATTGCGATTTCATCTTCTTCCCTGGTTTTTGTTATACAAAATTATTTCCGCAGTAAATTAACCAAGCGTGATATATTTTTATGCGATGACGCTCACAGTTATCCTTATGCAACAAATATGTACACCACAAAAACTTGAAGCTGCTCGCGTTTTAATCTCACTGACTGAAGATAATAGAACTGGTAAGGGATGAATTAATTCTTAAAACAACGGTAAGGCAGCTAAGATGAAAAACAGAACAAAGGCGCTGAGTGCATTAGCATTAATTTTCAGCAGCTATTTTAGTATTCAGCACGCAATATCGGCACCGTCGACCGATATTTTCCCCGGGGCAACGCTGACCCAATTACAGTCGCAATACCCTATTCATTGGGTCTCTGTAGAGCAAATTTCTGCGAGTTTGAAAGGGAAAGAGCCAATTAGTGTAGGTTTTGATATTGATGACACTTTGCTCTATTCCAGCCCGGCGTTTTTCTACGGGAAAATGATTTACTCACCTGATAGTTTTGATTTTTTAAAGAATCCTAAATTTTGGGACGAAGTCAGTAACGGATGGGACAAATTCTCTGTGCCAAAAATTTCAGGCGCAGCCTTGCTAAACATGCACTTATCGCGAGGTGACCGGGTGTACTTTATCACCGGTCGACCAATGCCATCTTCCGGGAAGGAAACGGTGACAAAAATCTTACAACAGGATTTTAATATTCCTGATGAACAGTTAAATAAAGTGATATTTGCCGGGATTGGCGATGGAGCCAAAGTGAGCCATATGAAGGAAAAAAATATCTCGATATTCTATGGAGATTCCGATAATGATATTGCTGATGCTAGAGCTGCAGGAGCAGAAGGTATTAGAGTGTTACGGCCATTAAATTCTACCAATAAACCTATGCCTAAGAATGGTGATTTTGGTGAGAAGGTTGTCATTAATTCTGATTATTAGTTCACGCTAATATTGGATCGGGATTGACAGCGACTCAAGGTAAGTCCCGTACTTACTGACATTGTGAGTGTAGCAATGGACTGTATTATGCCCGTTAGAGGCAAAACATTATCTTTATTTATTATGACTAATACACCAGAAGAAATTGAACGACCTATTTTACAACTCTTTCAGAAGTATCCACAGAACAAATATAGCGTGCAGGATGTAATGAGGAGCCTACAGGAAATTAGCCGCTATAAAATAGAATATCGGTTGAAAAAACTCGCAAATAGAAGGCTGATAACCTGCCACAAACGCAAGGTGGGAATCGTCATTCGTTACTATTGGCAACTAAACGAGCGTAAGGAATAAGCTCAGTGGCGAGTGATTACGTAGTAAAAATAGCGATTGACTTTGATTTATCGGTTTGTTGTTTCTCATTTTCGCAGAGAAAAAACGTCGCACAAACATATATGTTTTTAGCTACGTAACAACCGGGGCACATGGTTAGGTATAAAAATACAAACAGTGGAAGGGCGGGCACTTCCACTGGCAATCATTCTAGGCTAGGCAATCTTTCGACAAAGGTATTTATCTTTGATCACGCCATCAAAGAAACGCCCTTTAGACACCACAGACATAAAATCGTTATAAACCCGTATTGGCACGTTAACATACTGATAAATGTCATTACCACAGAACTGTATTTCCAATACATGACTCTCTGGGTCATACCCAATTGAGTGAATTCTCGAAGATGAAACCGACTGTCGCTGCAAGAAATAGTCCTCCTAGGTGAGGTAAACGTCCCTGAAAAAAACACATCGTGTCTTAAGTGTGTGCGTCCTAAGTACATCATACTCGCTGAATCGATATGAGTCATAAATACATTTGTGAATGTATAACTCATTGTGGCTAAAGCTATTGTATGGGCTTATGAATTAAAAAGGTAAGTACTTTAATGCCCGTGGCTTTGACAGAGCGCAACCACAGGAAGGTTATTTTAGTATATAACCGCAAAATTCCAGCTCGACGGCACTTGGCAGCTGCAAAGCATCACTGATATCTTGGGTATGGTTTATTGAATATGCAGATTGGTCGCGGGTTTTGGGTTAAACGAGGGAATATATGTACAACGACAATGAAAAGAAATTTTACGTTATTTTAAACCGCAATTGCGAGACTCCGACTCTGTTTAACGCGGCTTGCCATTTAACCGCAGGAATAACAGATTTGATCGAAGAACGTGAATTTCATTCTTATCCCAGCACTATAGAGGGAATCAGCGCAAATATGAGCCACTATCCTATGGTGGTATTACAGGCAAAAAACAGTAGCCAACTGAGCAACTTAATTTTGAAATGCCAGGAGCAAGGTGTTTTGTATAATTTCTTCACCACGACGATGCTTTCGCATTCAGCGGAACAGCAAATTTCTGATACGGCGAACACAGACTTTGAAAAATTGGATTTTGTCGCTGTAGCTTTATACGGGGATGCAGAGATGTTGAAACCCTTAACCAAGAAATTTTCTGTCTATCGTTAGTTGAAAGCGCAGGGGGATTATTTAGGAAGAAATACTCCCCCTTGGCTGCTTTTGGCCCGCTTTTCAGTCGGCGAATTGTCATTTAGGTAACCGCTAAAACCCAAGGTAAACTACCGGCTCTGTTGTTTGAAATATCGCCGAATACTTAACTATTCTTCAGTATTCAAGGATTTCAGCTCTTTACTGAGAGAAATCGAAAGTACGATTCGAATCACGACAATAGAAGCTAGAATGATTAATTCTTTGTAATCGGGTTCAATGATCGTCTTCAAAATGTCTGCCGGGATTAATATTTCCAGTGCCAGCAACAGATAACCACCCAAATCCAGTCGAATACGTTGAATATTTGATTCGCCGCGCTGCAGTTCGTTTTTTATAAATGCGAATAGGCATTTAACCACGCCATAAATCAAAACTAAAACGCTAACAATATTTAGCCCACTGGCTGCCAACATGATGAAAGTATGAATGTTCATTATTGGGTTACTCCCTGAATAGTAGGCCGTTTTCCCTTGTCACCGCGGGCGCGGGAAGCGTCTTCAGTATAGCCCTAAATACTGGCCGTGGGTGTTCTCACATCCAGTCGGCTGCAATGTAGATTTTAGTGGTGCAGAATTTGTCAGATTTAAAATAAATAAGCGACGAAGGTAAAGCAGCGGTGAAGGTTGAAAATGCTTCACCGCTGAGCCATAAACAAGGCTATTTAATCATGATTATCTTAGTTGTGAGAATCTCGTAGCGCTTCAATCGCTCGTTCCAAAGAGTCAATATCATTGCCTGATAGCAACGGTATGATTTTGTTAATTTCCTGCTCTGGCAGGTCATAAATTTGCAGTGCTAAAAGGCGGCGAATAATATCCTCAGAAAAGCGGGTCTTTATTGCGCTAGCTGGATTTCCTCCAACGATTGTATAAGGGGCGACATCGCGGGTGACTATGCTGCCTGAGGCAATAATGGCACTTTCACCAACGGTAACTCCGGGCATGATCATAGCTCTCATCCCAATCCAGCAGCCATCGCTCAATATTGTGTCACCTCGATGCTGATAAGATTCGCTGATAGATTCCATAAAGGGATAGAAGCTGAACCAATCAATGCGGTGAGTATGGTTTCCACCCATTAAAATAACGGCTTCCGCGCCTATACATACATAATTGCCAATGATCAGTTGGTCAATCTTTCCGAGAGGTTCCCACTGTTGGCTAATGGCATCACCGTGCAGATAGCGAACAACCGATTTTTCAAAACCTTCATCCCAGCAATGGCTGTAATAGCTGTGCGTACCTTTGATGATGATATTAGGATTTTTCACCGTTTGGTGAAGTAGCTCTGTTTTCGACCAATGTTTATCTTGCATGGTCTCATTCCTTTTTCAAAAACATCCGAGCCACGAACGTAAGTCAGTGGCAGTGATTACACGTTCAAATCATCACCGCCGGTTAAGCAATTCGAGGTTGTAACAGTAGGGGGATATTTATCATATTCAATGCCTCTTTTAACCCTGAAATGCTATTGCTCATTGCCAAACAAATCAATGATTCAGAACCGGAGATTTAGCCTTTATTTGGCTTTAGTGTGAATCTTCCTACGTCAAAATAGGGAATTAAATGCATTTAATCTTAACCCGCTATCACAAAAACGCATGTGGGGCAGAGCGTTTGAGAAACTAAAGGGCAGGGATATCAACATTCCCACTTCTGCGGGTGGATAATCACATATTGTGAGTGTTACTATGTTTTGTCAGTTATTGCGTCACACCATAGATACAAAACGAGTTGTGTACATATGAGTGTATATATCAGGCAAGGTAAAGTCGGATAGCGCACATAACAAATTGAATTTAAACTAAATTATACTGTTACATGTGATCTGTCGTGTGGGTCACCACTGTAAATAAGGAATTAGAATGCCCGTAATTACCCTTCCTGATGGCAGCCAACGTCATTTTGACAAAGCTGTTTCTGTGCTTGATGTCGCTATGGATATCGGCCCCGGGTTAGCAAAAGCCTGTATCGCTGGCCGTGTAAACGGTGAGTTGGTGGATGCCACCGATCTGATCGAATCCGATGCGCAATTAGCCATTATTACCACCAAAGACGCCGAAGGGCTGGAAATTCTCCGCCATTCCTGTGCGCATTTGTTGGGACATGCTATCAAGCAGCTGTGGCCAAACACCAAAATGGCGATTGGTCCGACTATCGACAACGGTTTCTATTATGACGTCGATTTGGAACAGACCCTGACGCAGGAAGACCTGGATCTGCTGGAAAAGCGGATGCATGAGCTCGCTGACAAAGATTATGATGTGATCAAGAAGAAAGTGAGCTGGCAGGAAGCTCGCGATATTTTTGCAGCCCGTGGTGAAGAATATAAAGTGGCGATTCTCGATGAGAATATCAGCCGCGACGATCGCCCTGGACTGTATCATCATGAAGAATATGTCGATATGTGCCGTGGTCCACATGTACCGAACATGCGCTTCTGCCATCATTTTAAATTGCAAAAAACCTCCGGTGCCTACTGGCGCGGCGATAGTAAAAATAAAATGTTGCAGCGCATCTACGGCACCGCGTGGGGTGATAAAAAGCAGCTAAACGCCTATTTGCAGCGTCTGGAGGAGGCTGCCAAGCGTGACCACCGTAAAATCGGCAAACAGCTTGACCTCTACCACATGCAGGAAGAAGCGCCTGGTATGGTGTTCTGGCATAACGACGGTTGGACTATCTTCCGCGAGCTGGAAACCTTTGTGCGGATGAAGCTCAAAGAGTATCAATATCAGGAAGTTAAAGGCCCATTCATGATGGACCGCGTACTGTGGGAAAAAACCGGTCACTGGGAAAACTATGCTGAGCATATGTTTACCACTTCATCGGAAAACCGCGAGTACTGCATTAAGCCAATGAACTGCCCAGGGCACGTACAGATCTTCAACCAAGGGTTGAAATCTTACCGTGACCTGCCGCTGCGTATGGCAGAATTTGGTAGCTGTCACCGTAACGAACCGTCCGGTGCTTTGCATGGCCTGATGCGCGTGCGTGGCTTTACTCAGGACGATGCTCACGTTTTCTGTACTGAAGAACAGGTTCGCGATGAAGTAAATAGCTGTATTAAGATGGTGTACGATATGTACAGCACCTTCGGCTTTGAAAAAATCGTGGTGAAACTGTCTACTCGCCCAGAAAAACGTATCGGTAGCGACGAACTCTGGACTCGGGCTGAAGAAGATTTGGCCGCCGCGCTGACTGAAAATGGTATTCCGTTTGATTATCAGCCGGGTGAAGGGGCGTTCTACGGGCCAAAAATTGAGTTTACTCTGCATGATTGTTTGGATCGTGCGTGGCAGTGTGGTACCGTACAGCTCGATTTCTCATTACCGGGTCGCTTAAGTGCGTCTTACATCGGCGAAAACAACGATCGCCAGGTTCCGGTTATGATTCACCGGGCAATTTTAGGGTCAATGGAGCGCTTCATCGGTATTTTAACCGAAGAATATGCCGGCTTCTTCCCTACCTGGATTGCTCCGGTACAAGTTGTAGTGATGAATATCACTGATAGCCAAGCTGAATATGTCCAAGAAGTAACCAAAAAACTGCAAGATGCAGGGATTAGGGTGAAAGCGGACTTGAGAAACGAGAAGATTGGCTTTAAAATTCGTGAACATACGTTGCGTCGGGTTCCCTATATGTTGGTTTGCGGCGATAAAGAGATCGAATCAGGCAAAGTTGCCGTTCGTACTCGTCGCGGTAAAGACTTGGGAAGCGTGGATGTCAACGTGGTCGTAGACAAGCTGCTAACAGAGATTCGCAGCCGTAGTCTTCATCAACTGGAGGAATAAAGTATTAAAGGCGGAAAACGAGTTCAACCGGCGCGTCCTAATCGCATTAACAAAGAGATTCGCGCCACAGAAGTTCGCTTAACAGGCGTTGATGGTGAGCAGATTGGCATTGTCAGTCTGAATGAAGCTCTTGAAAAAGCCGAGGAAGCTGGTGTTGATTTAGTAGAAATCAGTCCGAATGCCGAGCCGCCGGTTTGCCGTATTATGGATTACGGCAAGTTCCTCTACGAGAAGAGCAAATCGACGAAAGAACAGAAGAAGAAGCAAAAAGTTATTCAGGTCAAGGAAATCAAATTCCGTCCTGGTACCGATGATGGCGACTATCAGGTCAAACTACGCAACCTGATTCGCTTTCTGGAAGATGGCGATAAAGCCAAAATCACCCTGCGGTTCCGTGGGCGTGAAATGGCGCACCAGCAGATCGGTATGGAAGTGCTTAACCGCGTCCGTAAAGACCTGTGTGAAGATTCTGATCTGGCCGTTGTCGAGTCCTTCCCGACTCGTATCGAAGGCCGTCAGATGATCATGGTGCTCGCACCTAAGAAGAGACAGTAAGGCATTCAAGTAACAGGTTTCATGGCACCTTGTGCGCTATGATCCTGTTCGCCTAGCTAGCTCGTTGTAATTAACAATGCGAAGTGGATATATTCAATGCCAAAGATTAAGACAGTACGCGGCGCCGCTAAGCGCTTCAAAAAGACCGCCAACGGTGGTTTTAAGCGTAAGCATGCTAACCTGCGTCATATTTTGACCAAAAAAGCTACTAAGCGTAAACGTCATTTACGTCCTAAAGGCCTGGTATCTAAGAACGATCTGGGTCTGGTCGTGGCATGTCTGCCGTACGCATAAGTATTTTTGGTTTGAATTAAGACGATAGGAGAAGTACATGGCTCGCGTAAAACGTGGTGTGGTAGCACGTGCACGTCACAAAAAGATTTTAAAGCAGGCGAAAGGTTACTACGGTGCCCGTTCGCGCGTTTATCGTGTTGCATTCCAGGCAGTGATCAAGGCAGGCCAATACGCCTACCGTGACCGCCGTCAACGGAAGCGTCAATTCCGCCAACTGTGGATTGCACGTATTAACGCAGCTGCTCGTCAGAGCGGTCTGTCTTACAGCCGTTTCATCAATGGTCTGAAAAAGGCTTCTGTTGAAATCGACCGTAAGATCCTGGCTGACATCGCAGTATTCGACAAAGTGGCATTTGCCGCTCTGGTAGAAAAAGCGAAAGCAGCTCTGGCGTAAGTCAGAATGAAAGAGGGAGCTTGCTCCCTCTTTTGATCTTTGTAACCTTGGCAAATTTTGTCAGGATAACTAATCAGTCAACAGATTTATCGTTCAACAGCGTTTTGTTATTCGTAAGGTTAGATAATGATGCAATCAGTTATTTTCCGTTTCTTTTTTTACTTTAGCACCTGATTTTAGGAGGCTTGCGCGTAAGAAAAGAAACGAAAAGTAGCGCCGAAGCCTCCCACCGTGGAGGCTTTTTTGTTTCTATAACTCAAGTATGTGTTTGATCCTATTGAACCAAGGTTTCCAATTCTGGCAGCACGCAGTAAAATATGTGCCAGAAGATCAATATCTTGTTGTTCGATAACGTCTTGGCCGTTGTAGGACAGGGCGCAATAGAGCGAATTTTACACAAAACAGTTTTATCCAGCGGTTTAAATAGCAGTTTAATAACTACAAGCGGGCCATACCGGCCAGAGGAAGAGGAAAACAATGCCACATCTCGCAGAGCTGGTTGCCAGAGCTAAAGCAGCCGTAGAAGAGGCCCAGGATGTTGCCGCGTTGGATTTGGTGCGCGTCGAATATCTAGGCAAAAAAGGCCATTTGACCCTCCAAATGACGTCGCTACGTGAGCTGCCAGCCGAAGATCGCCCAGCAGCAGGTGCCGTGATTAATCAGGCAAAACAAGAGGTTCAGGAAGCGTTGAATGCGCGCAAGGAACTGCTGGAATCAGCGGTTCTGAACGCGCGGTTGGCTCAAGAAACTATCGATGTCTCGCTGCCTGGCCGCCGAATGGAAAACGGGGGCCTGCATCCGGTTACCCGTACCATCGATCGCATCGAAACCTTCTTTGGTGAGCTGGGCTTCTCCGTGGCGTCAGGCCCGGAAATCGAAGATGACTATCATAATTTTGATGCGCTGAATATTCCGGCTCATCATCCGGCGCGTGCCGATCATGATACCTTCTGGTTCGATGCAACGCGTTTGTTGCGTACCCAGACTTCAGGTGTGCAGATTCGTACCATGCAGGGCCAGCAGCCGCCAATCCGTATTATTGTTCCTGGCCGGGTTTATCGTAATGACTACGACCAAACGCACACTCCTATGTTCCATCAGATGGAAGGTTTGATTGTCGACCGCGATATCAGCTTTACCAATCTGAAAGGTACTTTGCATGATTTCCTGCAAAACTTCTTTGAGGAAGATCTACAGATCCGCTTCCGTCCTTCCTATTTCCCGTTCACCGAACCTTCTGCCGAAGTGGATGTGATGGGTAAAAACGGTAAATGGCTGGAAGTATTAGGCTGCGGTATGGTTCACCCTAACGTATTGCGTAACGTCGGTATTGATCCAGAGATCTACTCCGGCTTTGCATTCGGGATGGGCATGGAGCGTTTAACCATGCTGCGTTACGGCGTGACCGACCTGCGTGCATTCTTCGAAAACGATCTGCGTTTCCTCAAACAGTTTAAGTAAGGCGGGTATATCTCATGAAATTCAGTGAACTTTGGTTACGCGAATGGGTAAACCCAACCATTGGCAGTGACGAATTAGCCCACCAAATCACCATGGCCGGACTGGAAGTTGACGGCGTTGATGACGTTGCTGGTGTATTCCACGGCGTGGTCGTTGGTGAAGTTGTGGAGTGCGGGCAGCATCCCAACGCAGACAAACTGCGAGTAACGAAAATCAATGTCGGCGGCGATCGTCTGCTAGATATCGTCTGCGGTGCACCTAACTGTCGTCAAGGGCTGAAGGTTGCCGTAGCGACCGTGGGCGCGGTTTTACCGGGTAATTTCAAGATTAAGGCTGCGAAACTGCGTGGTGAACCTTCGGAAGGGATGCTGTGCTCATTCTCTGAACTGGGTATTTCTGACGATCACGACGGAATTATCGAGTTGCCGCTGGATGCGCCAATTGGCACCGACATCCGCGAATATCTGCAACTAAATGATAAAACTATCGAAATCAGCGTGACGCCAAATCGTGCCGACTGTCTGTGTATTCTGGGTGTCGCTCGCGATGTCGCGGTAGTGAATCAGTTAGCTCTGACCGAACCGGATATGAGCCCGGTTGCTGCAACCCTCAGCGATACCTTCCCAATTCGCGTTGATGCGCCGCAGGCGTGTCCACGTTATCTGGGACGCGTAGTGAAGGGGATTAACGTTAAGGCCGCTACGCCGCTGTGGATGCGTGAAAAACTGCGTCGTTGTGGTATCCGCTCTATCGATCCGGTTGTTGATGTAACTAACTACGTATTGTTAGAACTGGGCCAGCCGATGCATGCGTTTGACGTGGATCGTATCGACGGTGAAATCATTGTTCGTATGGCCGCAGAAGCGGAAGAGCTGACGCTGCTGGACGGTACTAAAGCCAAACTGAGCGCAGATACGCTGGTTATCGCCGATAAGCAGAAAGCGCTAGCTATGGCCGGTATTTTTGGTGGTGAACATTCAGGCGTGAATGAAGCAACCCAGAACGTCTTGCTGGAATGTGCTTTCTTCAATCCGTTGTCGATCACCGGGCGAGCGCGCCGTCAAGGTTTGCATACTGATGCTTCACATCGTTATGAGCGTGGTGTCGACCCTGCGTTGCAACATAAGGCGATGGAACGAGCAACCCGTTTGCTGATTGATATTTGCGGCGGTGAAGCTGGCCCGATTATTGATGTCACTTCAGAAGCGGATTTGCCGAAACGCGCCACTATTACTCTGCGTCGTGAAAAACTGGATCGCCTGATTGGCCACCATGTGCCAAGTGAACAGGTTACCGATATCCTGCGTCGTTTGGGTTGCCAGGTGACTGTGCAGTGTGATAACTGGCAGGCAGTTGCGCCGAGCTGGCGTTTCGATATGGAAATCGAAGAAGACCTGGTGGAAGAAGTTGCCCGTATTTACGGTTACAACAATATCCCTGATGTGCCGGTAAAAGCAGATTTGGTGATGACCAAACATCGCGAAGCTGACCTGCCATTGAAGCGTGTGAAGGCATTATTGGTCGATCGCGGCTATCAGGAAGCAATTACTTACAGTTTTGTTGATCCAAAAATCCAGGCTTTATTGCATCCGGGTCAAGAGCCTCTGATTTTGCCAAGTCCCATTTCCGTGGATATGTCAGCAATGCGCTTGTCTTTGCTGACTGGTCTGCTAGCAGCAGTGGTTTATAACCAGAATCGTCAGCAATCTCGTCTGCGTTTGTTTGAGAGTGGCTTACGCTTTGTTCCTGATAATAAAGCAGATTTGGGTATTCGACAGGACGTAATGCTAGCGGGTGTGATTGCCGGTAACCGTTATGATGAGCATTGGGATTTGGCGCGTCAGCCGGTGGACTTCTATGATTTGAAGGGTGATTTGGAAGCAATTCTTGAACTTACCGGCAAATTATCTGACGTTCAGTTCCGTGCAGAATCGCATTCCGCACTGCATCCGGGTCAAAGTGCCGCAATTTATTTAGCGGGAGAACACATTGGTTTCATTGGTGTAGTTCATCCTGAACTGGAGCGTAAGCTCGATCTGAACGGCCGAACTGTGGTGTTCGAATTGTTGTGGAATAAGGTCGCAGACCGCGCCGTGCCTCAGGCCAGCGAGATTTCGCGCTTCCCGGCAAACCGTCGAGATATCGCTGTTGTGGTGGCTGAAAACGTTCCCGCAGAAGATATTTTGGCCGAGTGTAAGAAAGTTGGCGCAAATCAGGTAGTTGGCGTAAACTTGTTTGATGTGTACCGTGGCAAGGGCGTAGCCGAGGGTTATAAAAGCCTCGCTATCAGTCTGGTGTTGCAGGATACCGCCCGTACACTGGAAGAAGAGGAGATCGCCGCTACCGTTGCAAAATGTGTAGAGGCGTTAAAACAGCGATTCCAAGCATCCTTGAGGGATTGAACCTATGGCGCTTACTAAAGCTGAAATGTCAGAACATCTGTTTGAAAAGCTTGGGCTTAGCAAACGGGATGCCAAAGACCTGGTAGAGTTATTCTTTGAAGAGGTACGTCGTGCTCTGGAGAATGGCGAACAGGTCAAATTGTCTGGCTTTGGCAATTTTGATCTGCGAGACAAAAACCAACGTCCGGGCCGTAATCCGAAGACCGGTGAGGACATTCCTATTACGGCGCGCCGTGTGGTGACTTTCCGTCCTGGGCAGAAGCTAAAAAGCCGGGTAGAGAATGCCACTCCCAAAGAGTGAGTAATCCGACAAAAAAGGCCGCGCAAGCGGCCTTTTTCTTTTGTAATCTTATAGCTAGCATAGCCAGAAACGCGATTTTCTCTGCTTCCGCCCCGTCTTCCGCGTTCGTTTTATTCTCGCCGAACTCGCTAATGAGTTTCTACGCTTTGCTGCCGTGTCTCTCATATAGGAAGATGCCAATTAATGTATTTACGAATAAAATCCTTGCCCTTGCTACGCAAAACTTTCACTTATCCTGCTAACCCCCTAATATCTGTCCTCAAACCCAGGCAATAAGCCTTTTTCTATCTCGGATCATGATCCTGTTTTCCCAGTCATGTTCTGTCAGCCGGATTGCAGAATATTATGCAGATAAGTCAGACATTTATCTTACTCCAGCAGCATCAGCTGCGGCGGGATCGTCGTTATCTCGGACTCCTCGCCTGCGGTATGTTACTGGCTCTGTCACTTGCTCTTTGCGCAGGGGAGGTTTGGATATGGCCCAATCGGTGGCTAAGCGCCGATGGACAATTATTTGTATGGCAACTGCGTTTACCTAGAGCATTAGTCGTAATGATGGTTGGTGCCAGTCTGGCGGTAGCGGGAGCCATAATGCAAAGCCTGTTCGAAAATCCATTGGCCGAGCCGGGATTGTTAGGCGTGGCGAACGGAGCTGGCGTTACGCTGGTGCTGGCGGTTTTATTAGGGCACGGCTTGCTGCCGGTGTGGGTGCTGAGTCTGAGTGCAATTATCGGCGCGTTGGTCATGACCTCGCTGCTGCTGGCTTTTGCCCGACGCCGACGTTTAAGCAATGCCAGATTGCTGCTGGTTGGCGTAGCTTTGGGGATTGTATGCAGTGCTGTGATGACGTGGGCGGTTTATTTCAGTACCAGTCTGGATCTACGTCAGCTGATGTATTGGATGATGGGCGGTTTTAGCGGGATAGATTGGCGGCAGTGGTTGCTGGTGTTGCTGTTATTGCCAGTGGTGATTTGGCTTTGCCTGCAAGGTAGAATCCTGAACTATATGGCGCTGGGAGAGCAGCAGGCGCGACAGCTTGGGGTCTCACTCCATAGGTGGCGTAATCTATTGGTTTTGGCTATTGGTCTGCTGGTAGGCATCAGCGTTGCATTAGCCGGTGTGATTGGCTTTGTCGGTCTGGTAATCCCACATATTTTGCGATTAACCGGGCTGACCGATCAGCGATTCCTGTTAACAGGCTGCGCTTTGGCCGGGGCGGGAGTGCTACTGTTAGCCGATGTGATTGCTCGTGTTGCCTTGTTTTCCGCAGAATTGCCGATTGGCGTGGTGACGGCAACGCTGGGAGCTCCGCTATTTATCTGGTTACTGATTAGGGTGAAAAGCGTAGAGTCGTGAACGGAAAACCTGCTAATAGTCGCTTTAAGAGGACTTTGCATCAATATCGCTCAGGGTTAACTCGGTAAAAGTTTAGCTCTCTATAATAAAAGTTTCACTCTCTATAATAAGGATGACATCCGATGACCGCTCCGATTTATGCTACTCAACTACACACTATCGATCATCAAACGACGTCGCTGAAGGCCTATCAAGGCTCCGTGCTGCTGGTGGTGAACGTTGCCTCCGAGTGCGGACTGACCAAACAATACGCAGGTCTGGAAAAACTGTACAAAACCTATCATCAACAAGGTTTTGAAGTTTTAGGATTTCCGAGCAATGAGTTTGCCGGTCAGGAGCCAGGCAGCGATGAAGAGATTCAGGCATTTTGCCGGGGCACCTTTGGCGTAGAATTCCCCATGTTCAGTAAAGTCGAAGTTAATGGCTCAGGCCGTCATCCGTTGTATCAACACTTAATTTCCGCTAAGCCACAGGCTTTGACGCCTGCGGACAGCGAGTTTGTCCAGCGGATGAGCAGTAAGGGGCGTGCACCAAAACAGATCGGCGATATATTGTGGAACTTCGAAAAATTTTTGATTGGCCGGGACGGTACGGTTATTCAGCGTTTCTCACCGGATATGACGCCAGAAGATCCGGCAATCATTGCCGCGATCGTTCAGGCGCTGGCTCAGCACTGATTTTCACTTAACTTATTAGCTAACGAGATTATTGTGACGTTATTGCAACTCAACGATGTCAGTGTCGCGGGCCGATTAGCCCCGTTTTCAGCGCAGGTTGATGCTGGGTTGCAAATTCATCTTATTGGCCCGAACGGTGCGGGGAAGAGCACCTTGCTAGCCTGCGCCGCGGGTGTATTACCGACTACGGGGGATATTTCTCTGCTCGCAACGCCTCTTACGCAGTATTCCGGCGCTGAATTAGCACGGTATCGGGCTTATCTCAGTCAGCAGCAAACGTCGGTTAGCCTGATGCCAGTATTTCAATACCTCTCTCTGCATCAGCCCGTAGGGGCGGATTCGGAATCCGTGGCGATAGCCATCGGTTATCTCTGTGAAAAATTACGTTTAGCCGATAAGCTGCCGCGTTCTCTCACTCAACTTTCCGGCGGAGAATGGCAGCGGGTCAGGCTGGCGGCTATTTTGTTACAGGTATGGCCAACGGTGAATCATCATAGCCAATTATTACTACTGGATGAGCCAACCAATAGCCTTGATGTGGCGCAAAAAGTTGCGTTAGATGCGCTGTTACGGGAGTTTTGCGCCAGCGGTCGCAGTGTTATTGTCAGCGCTCACGATCTGAATCATAGCCTGCAACAGGCCGACAGAATCTGGCTACTGGCGCAGGGAAAACTGGTTGCGCAGGGTGAAACGCTGGAAGTGATGCGACCAGAGATATTATCACCGATTTTTGAGGTGAATTTTCAATTACACCGTTTTAATCAGCAGAATTGGATTGTTTGCCAGAATTAATAGTTATTGCATTAAACTATTCTGGTTATTAATTACTCCCTAATTTCTATATCGTATATAAATGAAGTTAACCTAGCCATTATTAGGAGAGGTTAACTCAATTTTTCCACTCAATTCACTATAATAACTCAATGGTAGTATCGATATTTTATAGATTGGATTCTATGTTTAATGCAATTATTGCTTAGTAAGGGGGTCACTCCGTCAAATTTCTCAAGAGGGCTGCTACCGGTGAGCCATTTAAGGCAATTTCATCTTATTAGTTATGAATTGTTGGTTGCTATAGGATTTGAAGCTCCCGAGATAGCTGAAAATCAAGATACCATTACGTTGACCATCGATGATGCTTTGCAATTGAATCTATGCGCGATAGATCAAGAATATTGGATGCTTCAGACCTCAGTAGGTATGGCGAACAGTTTATCGTTAGAGGAAATGATTGATCTGTTGAATAAAAATAGGCCAACAGATTATTTATGGCAGCCGGTTTTTGCCTTTGATGAAAAAAATGATGTGATCTGTTGGCTACGTCTCCCGCTATATGGAATGGATATACCAAGTTTGTTATCCATAATGGAACGGTTTATTTCAGATGCGTGTATTGAACGAATAGGTCTTGATTTTCCTCTGTAAATGTCTTTTTTTCATGTTGTTATGAGGAGGCTGGTATGGTGGGTAAACCAATTGGAAATACTGATTATTTAAATATTGGATTGGGTCTTGCAAGCGAAAAAAATCGTGTGTTTGGTATGGATAAAAAAGGCCAGTGTGTAACATTTGGTCGCTTCTCTGCCTATTTACATCCACATCAGGTTAAAAGATTTTTAGTTGAAGCTCAAAAAACCGAGTATGGAGTTAATATCAAAGGAACGAAGATAACTTATAACGACGTGATTCGTCAGGCGAAGAATTTATCCCATAACGAGTACGAGATTGGGGGCGTTTTTGATAAAATCAGTAACGGTCATCGTTTAAAAAGTCAGCTTATCACTTAACATACAGAGGCACGTCTACCTTTGTAAAATTAGTCATATGTAGTAAGTAACATGAAATTTCAAGTGAAATAGGAACAGCCAGCGTTAATTCTGGCTGTTCATTGATATTTTGATTTGTAGTGAAAACGCATTCAAACGGATCGTTATTGGCAGATGATGGGGGAGAAGTGCCATTGCTGCTCCTATACATTTTGCGTTAATCCGATGTTGAACAGACTTTTTCTCTATTTTCTGTCCCTTAATTCACGCCATCTTTACTTCTTATCTCTAAATAACGCGATACTGCAATGAATGACGGAGATAGGATCATTCGATTAACCCTGCACGTCACTCAAAAATTAATTATTTTAGCTAAACTATTTTTATAAATTATACGATTATGATTATTTCTGAGTTTCGGTTATTTCTATACTGAAACTGAGCGTAAATCGGTAAACATTCACCTTCGTCTGCTGTTGTGTCGCAAAAATGAAGTTTATTCTCTTGATTCATCAGAATATTTACATTAAGCCAACTCTGGCTAAATTTTGTGCACACGCCACAAAATAATGTTTTTTTCTCCTGTTCTTAAGGTTGGATTAAGGTTCATTGTCTACATTTATCAGTGGTGTGCAGTGAGATCAATCGTGGCCGCGTTTAGTTTTCGTTAACTTACTTCGACTTATAGTGGCGTTAAATTTGTTGTGTCCTACTGGGTACATTCATGGAAAATTTCTTACCTTTCTCTGTTCCTGCTATTGGCAGTGAAGAAATTGCTGCTGTTACAGAAGTTCTGACATCAGGGTGGATTACCACCGGACCGAAGAATCAACAATTAGAACGCGAGTTTTGCCAGGCTTTTGGCTGCAAACATGCCGTAGCGGTCTGTTCTGCCACGGCGGGAATGCATATTACTTTAATGGCACTGGGCGTTGGGCCGGGCGATGAGGTGATAACGCCTTCTCAAACCTGGGTTTCTACCCTTAATATGATTGAGTTATTGGGTGCCGTTCCGGTGATGGTCGATGTTGACTGGAACACGCTGATGGCTAGCGCTGAAAGTATTGCCGCTGCTATCACCCCTAAAACCAAGGCGATTATTCCGGTGCATTATGCTGGCGCGCCCTGTGATTTAAACAGCATTAGGCAAGTTGCCCGTCAGCATCAGATTCCGCTGATTGAAGATGCGGCGCATGCGGCAGGAACACGCTACGGCGATGAATGGATAGGGCAGCAAGGAACGGCGATTTTCTCTTTCCATGCGATTAAGAATATGACCTGCGCCGAGGGCGGATTAATCGCAACCGATGATGACGTGCTGGCTGAAAAAGTACGTCGCTTAAAATTTCATGGATTAGGCGTTGATGCTTTTGACCGTGAGTTAAAAGGGCGTAGCCCGCAGGCAGAAGTGGTCGAACCGGGATATAAATATAATTTATCCGATATTCACGCGGCTATTGCTGTGGTGCAACTGAAACGGCTACCGGAAATAAACGCTCGCCGTCAGGCTTTGGCTGAACGTTATATTCAGGCATTGGCAGGTTCACCGTTACAACCTTTGGCATTGCCTGATTATCCTCATCATCACGCCTGGCACCTATTTATGGTTCGGGTAGATTCCGAGCAGTGCGGCATAAGCCGAGATCAACTTATGGCTGAATTAAAAGCCTTGGGCATTGGCTCTGGTTTGCATTTCCGTGCGGCTCATACGCAAAAATATTATCGCGAACGTTATCCCGATTTAACTTTGCCAAATACCGAGTGGAATTCAGCCCGGCTTTGTACTTTGCCTCTGTTCCCCGATATGCAAGATAGCGATGTTGACCGGGTGGTCAACGCATTAGCAACTATTATAGGGCCTCGCCGTGTCACAGCCTGAAGAAATTAATAAAGTCTCGATTGTTATTCCTGTTTATAACGAACAGGAAAGTTTACCCGCATTATTGGAGAGAACCTCGGCTGCCTGCCAGTTATTACGCCAGCCTTATGAAATTATTTTTGTGGATGACGGCAGCAGCGATAATTCGGCAGAAATGCTAACCGCTGCGGCAGAAAAACCGGATAGCTGCATTATTGCCGTCTTGCTAAACCGTAATTATGGCCAGCACTCTGCCATTATGGCGGGTTTTAATCAGGTCAGTGGCGATCTGGTTATTACGTTAGATGCGGATTTGCAAAACCCGCCGGAAGAAATTCCCCGTTTAGTGAGCGTTGCCGAAGAGGGTTATGACGTGGTCGGTACAGTGCGTGCCAACCGTCAGGATTCTATGTTCCGTAAAACGGCCTCCAAGATGATCAACATGATGATCCAAAAAGCGACAGGGAAATCGATGGGGGACTACGGCTGTATGCTACGTGCCTACCGTCGGCATATTGTTGATGCGATGTTACACTGTCACGAACGCAGTACTTTTATTCCGATACTCGCCAACACCTTTGCCAGAAAAACCACAGAAATTAAGGTTCATCACGCCGAGCGCGAGTTTGGCGACTCCAAATACAGTCTGATGAAGCTGATTAACCTGATGTACGACCTGATCACCTGCCTGACAACTACGCCGTTGCGTTTGCTCAGTCTGGTTGGCAGCGTCATTGCACTGTCAGGTTTCACCCTCTCGGTACTGCTGGTGGCATTACGTTTGATTTTTGGCCCGGAATGGGCTGGCGGCGGCGTGTTCACGCTGTTCGCGGTGTTATTTATGTTTATTGGGGCACAATTCGTTGGTATGGGTTTACTCGGTGAATACATCGGACGAATTTACAACGACGTACGCGCGCGTCCCCGATATTTTGTGCAAAAAGTGGTCGAGTCTCAGCAGGCCAAAAAAACTCAGGAAGAAGAATGATGAAAGCGATTGTATTTGCCTATCACGATATTGGCTGCGTGGGCGTTAATGCACTGGTTGAAGCGGGTTATGACGTTCAGGCAGTGTTTACCCATACTGATTCTCCGAATGAGAATCACTTTTTCTCTTCCGTTGCGCGGGTTGCCGCCGATCTACAATTGCCGGTGTTTGCCCCCGAAGACGTCAACCATCCTTTATGGGTTGAGCAGATCCGCGAAATGCAGCCGGACGTCATTTTTTCATTCTATTATCGTAACTTGTTGAGCGATGAGATTTTATCTCTGGCTCCGCAGGGCGCATTTAACCTGCACGGTTCATTGTTACCTCGCTACCGCGGTCGCGCGCCGATTAACTGGGCGTTGGTCAAAGGTGAAACCGAAACTGGCGTAACCTTGCACAAAATGGTGAAGCGAGCGGATGCGGGCGACATCGCAGGTCAGCGTAAAGTGGCTATCAGCGATACGGATACGGCTTTAACCTTACATGCAAAAATGCGCGATGCCGCGCAGGCTCTGTTGCAGGATTTATTGCCAAAAATGAAGCGTGGCCCGTTAACACTAACGCCTCAGAATGAAGCGGACGCCAGCTATTTTGGTCGCCGTACCGCCGCCGATGGCGAAATCGATTGGGTTAAATCCGCTCGCGAATTACATAATCTGGTACGCGCGGTGACAGAACCTTACCCAGGCGCATTCAGCCATTTGGGACAGCGCAAGTTGATTGTATGGCGTGCCAGGCCACTGGACATCGAGCACCAAAAATTGCCAGGAACCGTACTTGGCACCAATCCATTGGTGGTAGCCTGCGGTGAGGGCGCGCTTGAAATCATCGCCGGTCAGGGCGAATCCGGACTGTACGTGCAGGGCAGCCGTCTGGCATTGGAAATGGGGATGGTAGCCGATGTCCGTTTAGGGGTTAAACCGCTAAATAAAAAGAAAAGACGCACCCGAGTCCTGATTTTGGGCGTCAATGGATTTATCGGTAACCATCTGACTGAACGTTTATTACGTGATGACGGCTACGAAGTTTACGGACTGGATATCGGTTCCGATGCGCTGGGTCGCTTTATGGATAATCCACGCTTCCATTTTGTTGAAGGTGATATCAGTATTCACTCGGAATGGATTGAATATCATATTAAGAAGTGCGATGTGATATTACCGCTGGTCGCTATTGCCACGCCGATTGAATATACCCGTAATCCGCTGAAAGTCTTTGAACTGGATTTTGAAGAGAACCTCAAAATCGTGCGTGACTGCGTGAAGTACAACAAACGTATTGTTTTTCCGTCGACCTCTGAAGTTTACGGTATGTGCGATGACAAAGAGTTTGATGAAGACCATTCTCGTCTGATTGTCGGGCCGATTAATAAACAGCGCTGGATTTATTCTGTCTCCAAGCAATTATTGGATCGAGTTATTTGGGCATACGGCGAAAAAGAAGGTCTGAAATTTACCTTATTCCGTCCGTTTAACTGGATGGGGCCGCGTTTGGATAATCTGGATGCTGCTCGTATCGGTAGTTCCCGTGCCATTACTCAGTTGATATTGAATCTGGTGGAAGGTTCGCCGATCAAACTGGTTGACGGTGGGGAACAAAAACGTACCTTTACTGATATTAACGACGGTATTGAAGCTTTATTCCGCATCATTGAAAACCGCGAAGGACGTTGCGACGGTCAGATTATCAATATCGGTAACCCGACTAACGAAGCCAGCATTCGTGAACTGGCTGAAATGCTGTTGGCCAGCTTTGAGAAACATGAATTGCGCGACCAATTCCCGCCGTTTGCTGGCATGAAAACCATCGAAAGCAGCGCTTACTATGGCAAAGGGTATCAGGACGTTGAACATCGTACGCCGAGCATTGAAAACGCCCGCCGTTTGCTGAACTGGCAGCCTGAAATCGCCATGCAGCAAACTGTCGCCGAAACGTTGGACTTCTTCCTGCGCAGCGCGCTGGACGATAAATCCATTGAACAGGATGATGGGAAGGCTAAATGAAACGAGTGGGCCTGAGGATTGACGTCGATACTTACCGTGGCACCCGCGATGGGGTGCCTTCACTGTTGAATGTGTTAGATAAACACGGTATTCAGGCCAGTTTCTTTTTTAGCGTTGGGCCGGACAACATGGGGCGCCATTTATGGCGCCTGCTACGTCCCCGTTTCTTATGGAAAATGTTGCGCTCAAACGCAGCTTCGCTGTACGGCTGGCAGATTCTGCTGGCCGGTACCGCCTGGCCGGGCAAGTTAATTGCCAAACATTTAGGCGACGTGATGAAAGAAACGCAGGCTGCCGGTCATGAAGTTGGCTTGCACGCTTGGGATCATCAGGGCTGGCAGGCGAAAGTCGGCACCTGGTCGAAAGCACAGCTCAAAGATCAGATTCAGCGTGGTGTGGATGCATTGCAAGACAGTATCCACGGGCCGGTTAGTTGCTCTGCGGTCGCCGGGTGGCGCGCCGACGAGCGAGTATTAGAAGCGAAACAGCCGTTTAACTTCAGCTATAACAGCGATTGCCGCGGCACGCGTCCTTTCCGGCCAATATTACCTGATGGCAGTGAAGGCAGCGTACAAATCCCCGTGACATTACCGACTTACGATGAAGTCGTCGGCAGTGAAGTTCGTCCGCAGGATTTTAACGATTTTATTCTGGATGCCATTCTGCGAGATAGCGGAGTGCCGGTTTATACCATTCACGCCGAAGTTGAAGGGATGTCACAGGCAGCGATGTTTGAAAATCTATTAGTGAAAGCGCAGAAGCAGGGAATTGAATTTTGCGCTTTAAGCTCATTGTTACCGGAAAATCGTTCAAACTTGCCGCTAGGCAAGGTCGTGCGTTCTGCTTTCCCAGGCAGAGAGGGGTGGTTAGGCTGTCAGTCTGAGGTGACAAATTCATGAGCGACGCGTTAAAAAAGGGTGGCGTAGCGCTACTGGCGGTATTTTTTGCTGTGTTATATATCGTGCCCTTGAACGGCCGTTTACTGTGGCAACCGGATGAAACCCGTTATGCGGAAATTAGCCGAGAAATGCTACAGCAGGGTGATTGGGTCGTGCCGCATTTATTGGGTATTCGTTATTTTGAAAAGCCTATTGCCGGATATTGGTTTAATAATATCAGCCAGTGGATCTTCGGTGATAATAACTTTGCGGTGCGTTTTGGTTCAGTATTCAGTATTGGACTCAGCGCCATTTTGGTATTTTGGCTAGCGACATTAATGTGGCGTAATCGTAATACCGCGCTGCTGGCTAGCCTGATTTATATCTCTTCGCTGCTGGTATTCAGTATCGGGACTTATAGCGTTCTCGATCCTATGATTACGCTGTGGCTGACAGCATCGATGCTGTGTTTTTATCTGACGCTGAGAGCCAAAACTTCCCGACAGAAAATGACCGCCTATGCATTTTTGGGGCTGGTTTGTGCCATGGGCTTTATGACCAAGGGCTTTTTGGCATTGGCCGTTCCGGTGATTGCGGTTATTCCCATTGTAATTCAACAACGTCGAACCAAAGAGCTACTGCTGTTTGGCCCGATAGCTATCGTCAGTGCCTGTTTGCTGAGCCTGCCTTGGGCGTTAGCGATTGCGCAGCGTGAACCTGATTTCTGGCATTATTTCTTCTGGGTGGAGCATATTCAGCGCTTTGCCGAGAAAGACGCGCAGCATAAAGCGCCATTCTGGTATTACCTACCGCTGATTTGTCTGGGCGTATTACCTTGGTTAGGACTGTTGCCGGGGGCATTACTCAAAGGCTGGCGTGAGCGAGTGGCTCGACCGGAACTCTTCTTCCTGCTGAGCTGGGCAGTGATGCCGTTTATATTTTTCAGCATCGCCAAAGGAAAATTGCCAACCTATATTCTGCCGTGTATTGCGCCGATATCATTGCTTATGGCAGCGTACGCGCAGGATTGTGTGGCTAAATTGCAGATGAGCGCGCTGAAGGTAAACGGCTATATCAATCTGATTTTCGGCACCGTCTGCGCGTTGGCCGTACTGTTGATCGGTTTGGGCGTATTTTCTCACCTGGTGGTGTACGCCGCCGATGAGAAAATCAAAGTGATTCTCGGGACTCTGTCATTTGCTGCATGGGGATGCGTTGGCTATTTCAGCCTGCGACAAAATGCTCGCCATTGGCGCTGGGCGGCCGTTTGCCCGCTGCTGTTTGCGTTGCTGGTGGCGTATGTCATTCCGCAACAGGTGATTAACTCCAAGCTGCCTCAGTATTTTATCCAGCAGAACCGCGCGGAGCTTGAACAAAGCCGCTACGTACTCTCGGATGGCGTCGGCGTGGCTTCGGGTCTGGCCTGGGAGTTGAAACGTAGTGATATCATTATGTTTAGCGAAAAAGGCGAAGTGAATTATGGTTTAGCCTATCCGGATGCGGCGGATCGTTACGTCAGTTTTGAAGATTTCCCTCAATGGCTGGCTAAGGCGCGTAAACAGGGGAATGTTTCGCTGGTCTTACAGTTATCCCGAGGTGAAACCTTGCCAGAAAGCCTGCCTGCGGCGGATCAGGTTACGCAAAACAGCAGAATGGCGTTGCTGTGGTATAAGCAAATTCCATGATGAGTTACCTGCTGTTATTGATGGTGAGTCTGCTGACCTGCGCCGGACAGCTATGTCAAAAGCAGGCGGCTCAGATTTGGGCTACAGAACAACCGAGCCGTCGTACTCACACCTTTAGGTGGCTAGCTACGGCGGTGCTGTTGCTCGGATTGGGGATGTTGCTGTGGCTTCGGCTGCTGCAACACCTGCCTTTAAGCATCGCTTACCCTATGCTCAGTTTTAATTTTGTCTTGGTTACGCTGGCATCACGCTTTTTCTTCGGTGAAGCCGTTGGCTTGCGCCATTGGCTAGGTATTGTCGCCATTATGTTGGGTATTTTGCTGATGAGTTTGCCGCGATGAAAGGTTACGGTTGGGGAATAGGTAGCGTGCTGTTGGTGACGTTGGCGCAGCTATTACTGAAATGGGGTGTGATTCACTTACCGCTGATTAGCTGGGCTGGCATGGATCTGCAATTCTTCACCGATCATCTGTCGCCACTTGCCGCCGTCACTGCGGGTTTATTCGGCTATGCGCTTTCGATGCTGTGCTGGTTCTTCGCTTTGCGTTATTTGCCATTAAATCAGGCTTATCCACTCTTAAGTATTAGTTATGCGCTGGTTTATCTGGCGGCGGTGACTTTGCCTTGGTTCCACGAAAGCGCCACGTTATTAAAGACCCTGGGAGCCGCCATTATCCTGTTTGGCGTTTGGTTAATACATTCGAAGCCGATTAAATAGCTTTAGCACTATTATCTTATTCAGATAACTTGTTTTTTGCGCGCACGAAATATAGATTAGCCAGATGAATTCAGCATGATAGCTTGGTTTTCTTATGGTTTCCGCTCAAGGAAAGCCAACCGGGCTTATTATTCGGTGAGAGATCTATGCGGATGCGTTTTTGGATTTTTCTGGCCTGTCTTATTCTTGCCGGGTGTAGTAGCAGAGCTCCGGCACCCAGCGGACACCTATCTGACCCGATTGTGGTGGTCGCACAGTTAAAAGAGCAATTGCGTCAATGGCAGGGTACGCCTTACCAATATGGCGGAATGGACCAGCGCGGCGTCGATTGCTCCGGCTTTGTCTATCGCACTTTCCGCGATCGTTTTGATATGCAGTTGCCCCGAACCACTGAAGCGCAAACCAGTCTGGGCACCAAAGTCTCTCGCGATGAGCTGATGCCGGGAGATTTAGTGTTCTTCAAAACGGGCAGTGGAGGGAATGGATTGCACGTTGGTATTTACGATACTAATGATGAATTCATTCACGCATCCACCAGTAAAGGCGTCATCCGTTCTTCGTTAGAAAACGTGTACTGGAAACGCGTTTACTGGCAGGCGCGCCGCATCTAACCGCCGATAAACAGCCGCAACTGTGTTATCTTAACGGCTGTTTATTTTGGTGCGGAGCCCTTTATGCCATCCCTTCGTTTATTCATTTCTGATTCCTATGATCCTTGGTTTAATCTGGCTGTAGAGGACTGTATTTTCCGCCAAATGTCGCCGGATCAGCGGGTACTTTTTCTCTGGCGAAACGATAATACCATTGTCATTGGTCGCGCTCAGAATCCGTGGAAAGAGTGTAATACGCGGCGTATGGCTGAAGACGGTATTAAACTGGCGCGTCGCAGCAGCGGCGGTGGGGCGGTATTCCACGATTTGGGCAACACCTGCTTTACCTTTATGGCAGGCAAACCTGAATACGATAAAACGGTTTCCACTCAAATTATTCTTAATGCCCTCAAGACATTGGGGATCGACGCCACGGCTTCTGGTCGTAATGATCTGGTCGTTGTCACGGAAGGTGGCGAGCGTAAAGTTTCTGGCTCTGCTTATCGGGAAACCAAAGATCGCGGCTTCCATCATGGTACCTTATTGATAAACGCCAATTTAGGGCGTCTGGTTGATTATCTTAATCCCGATCCTAAGAAACTACAGGCGAAAGGCATTGCCTCGGTTCGGTCGCGGGTCGCCAATCTGGTCGAGCTGATACCGGGTATCGATCATGAGCAGATTTGCAGAGCCATAGAGCAATCCTACTTTGATTACTACGACGAACGGGCGCAGGCAGAAATTATTTCTCCACTAGCCTTGCCGGATTTACCCGGCTTTAGCGAGCAGTTTGCCCGCCAAAGTAGCTGGGAATGGAATTTTGGCCAGGCGCCAGCCTTTAATCATCAAATGGACACTCGTTTTCAGTGGGGCGGTGTTGAAGTGCATTTAGATGTATTGCGAGGTTCTATCGAACGCAGCCAAGTATTTACCGATAGCCTGAATCCAACCCCGCTGGAAACATTGGCCGAACGGTTACCGGGTGTAGCTTATCGTCCTGAAGCGGTGGACGCCCTATGTCAGACGCTGATCGCTGATTTCCCTGATTCACAGGCTGAATTAGTTGAACTACGCCGTTGGCTGGTTGAGGAACTGATGTAATGCCGGATTTTGATAACAGCTATGGCCGGGCGTTGCCCGGATTTTATACCCGTTTGCGGCCAACGCCGTTAAAAGGCGCGCGTTTGCTGTATCACAGCGCATCGCTGGCAGCAGAACTTGAGCTGGATGACAGTTGGTTCTCCGGTGATAAAGCCAAGGTTTGGGCCGGGGAACAATTGCTGCCGGGAATGGATCCGCTGGCTCAGGTATATAGCGGTCATCAGTTCGGCGTATGGGCGGGACAACTGGGTGATGGTCGGGGGATTTTGCTCGGTGAACAGCAACTGAGCGATGGTCGTCAGCTGGATTGGCACCTGAAAGGCGCGGGGCTGACGCCTTATTCGCGCATGGGAGATGGGCGGGCGGTGTTGCGCTCGGTAGTGCGTGAGTTTCTGGCCTCTGAAGCGCTGCATCATTTAGGGATTGCCAGCAGTCGTGCACTAACCATTGTGACCAGCGAGAATCCGGTATTCCGTGAGCAGCCTGAGCGCGGTGCGATGTTGTTGCGAGTGGCGGAAAGTCATGTTCGTTTCGGTCATTTCGAACATTTCTATTATCGCCAGCAGCCAGTACAGGTTAAACAATTGGCTGATTACGTCATTGCCCGCCATTGGCCGAATTTAGCTGACGAAGCCAGGCCTTATCTGGCTTGGTTCACCGACGTGGTAGAGCGCACGGCGAGAATGATTGCGTCCTGGCAAACGGTAGGTTTTGCTCACGGTGTAATGAATACCGACAATATGTCAATTCTTGGTATCACCATGGATTATGGCCCGTTCGGTTTTCTGGATGATTACCAGCCGGACTATATTTGTAATCATACCGACCATCAGGGACGCTATGCTTTTGATAACCAACCGGCGGTGGCCTACTGGAATTTACATCGTTTGGGGCAGTCTCTATCCGGATTACTGATGGCGGAAGAGCTACAGCAGGCGTTGGATGCCTACGAACCGGCGTTGATGGCGGCCTACGGGCAGCAAATGCGCGCCAAACTGGGTTTTTTCACTACCGATAAACAGGATAACGATTTGTTGACTGGTTTATTGAGTCTGATGATGAAAGAAAAACAGGATTACACCCGTACGTTCCGTCGCCTCAGTGAAACGGAGCAATCTTCCGCTCATTCGCCACTGCGGGATGACTTTGTCGATCGGGATGCCTTTGATAAATGGTATTCGCAATATCGGACGCGGCTACAGCAAGAAACTATTGATGACGCTCAACGGCAGCAGGCGATGAAGTCAGTGAATCCTAAGCTGATCTTACGTAATTATCTGGCTCAGCAAGCGATTGAGCTGGCAGAAAATGACGATATCAGCGCGTTGCACAGGCTGCATTTGGCGTTGCAACGGCCATTTGCTGATAATGCCGAATATGACGATCTGGCCGCTTTGCCGCCAGATTGGGGAAAGCATCTGGAGATATCCTGCTCCAGCTAGAAGAACCGCGAATATGGATATTTCAAATATGGCCGGTTGAGAGTCGAACGGAGGACAAAGTGGCAGCGCTTAGCCTCCGTTTTTTTATGCCTGTTTATCTGCAACGCGGCGGTTACACCGTTACCCGTTTGGTTTTAACCGTTAAGTTTTAATTCGTTACCCCTTGAGCGTGTGGTAAAAATCATCTGAACACATACGGGGAATGGTGTTGGCTTGCGAATATCTAAGCTAACCTGCGCAGTATGAGTTTCTGAAAATCATATGCGCAGGTTAGATAACGGGAAGGGGATTACTGTCGCAAATAAACCTGTGGCAACTGATTTTCAGGATGACTGTACACGCCTAAATCCGCCTGATACCAACGGGTTAGTATGTCAGTATGCAGGACGTCCTGCGGCGTACCTGCGGCGACCAATCGGCCTTGATGCAGCAGCAAAATTCGATCGGCATACAGCGCAGCCAAATTGAGATCATGCAGGACACAACATACCGACAACGGTTGTTCCTGCGTGAGCTGCCGCAACAAACGCAAACTGTGTTGCTGGTGGTGTAAATCCAGCGCCGAGGTAGGTTCATCGAGGAACAAACAGCGGGGTGATGGCGCGCGTTGCCAGAGCTGGGCCAGCACGCGCGCTAGCTGAACGCGCTGCTGTTCACCGCCGGAAAGCTGGCGATAATCGCGTTTAGCCAGGCTGGTACAGCCGGTTTGTTCCATAACCTGTTGTACTGCCTCGTGCTCCTGTAGTTTTCCGTGGGGCGTCCGCCCCATCGTCACCACTTCTTCTACGCTAAACGGGAATTTCAGGTCGCTGTATTGGCGCATCACTGCCCGGGTTTTAGCCAATTGCTGCTGTGGCCAACTGGCCAGCGATTTGCCTAACATATGGCAATCGCCGCTGCTGGCGGGTAAATAGCCGGTGAGCAATCGCATCAGCGTGGACTTGCCCGCCCCGTTAGGGCCGATAATGGCGACCATTTCGCCGCTGCGAATCTGTAATGACACGTCTTGAATGAGCTGACGTCCACCTAAAGAGAAACACAGACTTTGCGCATCCAGTAATAGCGGTTGATTCGAATGAGATGAGTACGCTGAATTATCCACGGGCGCGCTCCGGTTGACGTAATACCAGCCACAAGAAGTAAGGGCCGCCGATCAGGCTGGTAATCAACCCTACCGGCATTTCCGCAGGCGCAACCAGAGTGCGGGCGATAGTATCGGCGGTCAGCAGCAGACAGGCTCCGCCCAAGGCCGCACCGGGAAGCAGCCAGCGATGATCGGCACCTAAACGCATCCGAATCAGATGAGGGATCACCAGACCGATAAAGCCAATTACGCCGCTCAAAGCCACGGCGGCGCCTACCAGTAATGCGCTGAGGAGTAACAGCAATAGCTTAGTGCGATTAACGTTAACGCCAAGATAATGCGCCTCTTCGTCACCTAATTGCAGCAAATTGAGTTTGCGCGCCTGGAATAGCGTGGCAGCGCAGGCTGGCAGCACTAACGAAGCGGCGATCAGCAAGGTTGGCCATTGAACCTGACTCAGGCTGCCCATCATCCATAGGGTAAATTGACGCAACTGTTGATCGCTGCTGAGATAGCTGAGAACCCCAATTGCCGCCATGCACAACGCGTTAATGGCGATACCGGCCAACAGCAATCGGGACAGATTGCCGTGGCCAAAGCGGCTGAGGGAGAAAATCAGCAGCGAAATTAGCACACTGCCGATAAACGCGGCGATAATATGCCCGTAAAAAGCCAGTACGCTGGGAATACTGAAAGGCAGAACGATAACCATAGCGACGAACAACGCCGCGCCGCTGCTGATGCCCAGTAACCCGGGATCGGCCAGCGGGTTGCGGAACAAACCTTGCATCACTGCGCCTGAGGTTGCCAGCGCACAACCCACCACGATAGCCAACAGTACGCGAGGCAAGCGAATATTCAGCCAAATCTGCCAAGAGGCGTCGTCCAGCGAGCTGTTCCACAGCGTGTGAAACGACAGCGTTAAAGCCCCCATATTGGCGGAACCCAGAGCCAGTAGAACCAATAGCGTCAGCAGGCCGCCCAGCGCATAACCGGGTGGCAAGTATCGTCTCATTTACTCTGCTCCGCCGCCGCGCGTATCTTGAGCAGCACATTAGGCGTTTCCAGGCCAAAGCCCAGCAGCGCCATATCATCTAGAATCAACACACGCTTGTGTTTACCGGCAGGCGTTAAGGACAGGCCGGGAAGCCGCCAGACTTTATCGAGGCCGCCGAGGGATTTCACGCCATCGGTGGTCAGTAATAGTAAATCCGGTGCGCTGGCGATCACGCCTTCCTGCGACAGCGGGCGATAGCGGTTAAAACCCTGCATGGCATTTTGCGCACCCGCAGCGCGAATCATCGCGTCCGCAGCGGTCTGCTGGCCAGCGGCCATAGGCGCAACGCCACCGTGGCTCATCACAAACAGCATTTTGACCGGCAGGGCGGTAGTGTTAACCGAGGCCAGTTTTTGCAGATAAGTTTGGCTAAGCTGCTGGCCTTTATCTGCCTGATTGACCGCAGTGGCGATCAGGGCAATTTTTTCCGGTACGGCTTCTGGCGTGGTATCACCGGGAATAGTGACCACTTTCACGCCGCTGTCGGTCAACTGTTTAAGCACCAGAGAGGGTTCAGCCAGTTCGCTGGCAAGCACCAGCGTTGGCTGCATCGCCAGAATCCCTTCGGCATTGAGTTGGCGCATATAACCTACGTCCGGTAGGCTGCGAATGGCTACAGGGGTCAGGCTGGTACTGTCGCGGGCGACCATTTTTGAACCTACGCCCAAGGCGTAGGTAATTTCAGAGACATCGCCACCGATGGTAACGATGCGGTCGGCCGCGACACTGGTCAGTGGCAGCGCCAATGTTAATGTCAGAAGCCAGTTTTTCATGCGGCGATGTCCTTGGTTGCCACTGCGGCAATCTGCTCGCGCCATTGGTTCTGCTCTGGCTGACCTTCGCTGCGCTGACCAAATAATTGCGCAATTTGGGTGCCATCTGCGGCGAACAGTTCAAGACTGGTAACGAAACCGTCTTTAGTCGGTTTGCGCGTTACCCAGCTTTCGGCAATAGTGCTGGCAATCAAATGCAGGGTGAAGCGACGGTTGTAAACGTTAATCCATTCTTGGAAAGGCGCTTCTTTCTCAATGTGTGGCATGACACGTTCAATCTGACCGGTGAAGATCTGCACGCAGCCGCCGTTGCCGACAAAGATCATGATTTCATTTTGTTGTTCTTTAGCCGCGTTCAGGATTTGCTCCAGCGCACTGTTATCTACCTGATAAGCCAAATCGTCGCCGACGGCGCGGAAAGCCTGCTGGCGCGTCAGGTTGTTACGTTTCAGCAACTGGAAGAACTGGTGAATGTCGGTCATTGCCCGCCATTCCTGATCGATTTGCTGATGATTGTCATTCGGTGTCACTTCAGCGGAATCAGCCTTAGGCTGAATAACGATCTCCGGGTTGTTAGCGGTGCCGTATTTCTCGACTAAAGCATGCCATGCAGCCATGTCGGTCTCATCAGTGTTATACACTTTATGAACCGCATTACCTTGCAGATCAAAGAACTGGAAGCTAAAGCGTTCGCCGTGCTTCGTCGCTTCACGCAGAGCGAAAACGGTATCCCATTGGCCGAGGAACAGACGCAGATCCAGCTCACGCGGATTCAGGATCAAACCGGCGTGGCCGTTCAGGCTCTGATTCTGGTAACGACCCATTTGCTCGTGTACCGCGTAGTTATTGCGAGTAATAGATTTGGTCACGCCAACCGCTTCCAGTTCGGTCAGCAGAGTCCGAGCATCCACCTTCAGGCGCTCTGCACCGTGGCCTACGCGAGCGTGGGTCAATTCCGCTTCGCTGATACCAAGGATCTCTGCCAGATCGCGTGCAAATTTGCCTGGATTGTCGAGTTTAGCTTGCTCATATTGGGTAAACAGTATTGCTGACATTCATTCTCTCCTGTTGAGAAATACCTGAGCCAGAATCGAGTCTGGCTCAGGTAATTTAGACGGGGTAATTCATACCTGGGTATGAATTACCATTGATAGCTAACGAACAGTTTGGCGTTGCGGCCATCCTGCGGAATACCTTGTGGTGAGTAATACTCTTTATCGAAGGCGTTACCCAGCACGGCGGTGGTCGTCACCCCTTTGAACTGATCGCGGCCTTTATAGCTAATGTAGAAATCATTGACGCCGTAACCGGCTTGCTGTTTGGTGTTGCGGGTCACGATATTGTTACGTTCAACCATAGTGGCGACCCAACCCGCAGAGAAGCCTGTCGAGGCAATCGGGATATCCAATGCGCTGGTGACGGTGTCTGGATTGGTGCTGTCGAGGAATCCGCCGGTATCCATATTTTTGCCACGGGTACGGTTATAGGCCAGATTCCAGTTAAACCAATCGGTTTGGTAATCCATAGTGGCATCCCAACCCCATATTTTGGCGCGGTGAATATTAATAGAGGTGGTCGTGAGGTTATCGACTTTCATCTCAATTTTATCTTTGGCCTGCGTATCAAAATAGCTGGCCTTGAATTTCAGGCTGTCGTTCTCGGCTAATACGCCATCAAAGTTCAGGCCAAAACCGAACTCCTGCGTAGCATTGCTTTCGGGGCGCAGATTCGGATTGGGTTTCCAATAGTTATTAAATGGCCCCATCGAGAAGTGTTTGGAATCATTATATATTTCGCCCATTGTAGGAGCGCGAAAGGCTTGGGCATAAGAGCCGAAAACCATCAGCCAGTCGGTTGGGTTTACGGTGACAGCACCGCGCGACGACCATTTATCTGCGTCAACATCGGCATTGCTTTGGCTGCTGGCACTGTAGCTGTCGAAACGCGTACCCGCCAGCACGGTCACCGGCAGATCGCGTAGAGTAATTTCGTCCTGCGCCCAGCCGGAAGCAAAGTTGATTTTAGCCTGCGGGAAGCTGGTGGTGACGCCGCTAGGCGTTTGTTCCTGACGATAGGCTTCGGTGCCGTAGGTCAACAGGTGCGATGCAGCGCTGTCAGCGAACAGGCGAGTGCGATTTTCCAGTTTCGCGCCGTGGGTTTTCTGCTCGCGGCCTTCAAAGCCGGTGCCCCTGGTGGTGGTATCAATATTGACATCGGAGTAGTAGGCCGTTGCCGTGGCGTCCAGCCAATTCTGACCCTGCGGATGCAGCTTATAGCTCAACTGTGCATCGCGCTGAATGGTCGAGCGGTCGGTCATCAGGTTACCGGCGGAAGCGGCGGGCGTTTGGGGATTCTTTGGCTCCCGGGCGCGGTTATTGTAATAGCGCAGGTTGGTGCTCAGAGACTGGTTATCATCGATGATCCAGGTGCCTTTTGCCAGAACGTTACTAATCGCTTCGTCATTGGGCGCGCTGAAACCATTACTTTGGCGAAGATTACCTACGTCGCGAGTGCCAAAGGAAATCAAACCGTCCAAATCATCGGTTTTACCGAAGGCAGAAGCCCCCATGCCCAAGCTGTGATCACCGGTGGCACCTAAGCCAAATACGCGGTAACCGCTACTGTGACCCGGCTCCAGCAGATCGGCGGCATCAACGGTTTGATAGGAGATTACGCCACCCAATGCGCCGCTGCCGTATAGCATGGCCGCTGGGCCACGCACGATTTCAATCTGTTTGACCAGCATAGGATCGAGGAAGGTGCTATTGATATGGCCGGTGTCGGTGCCTTGACGGATGCCGTCGACCAGTGTCAATACGCCGTTACGGTTATAGCCGCGCAGGCTGACGTCCTGACCGTTAGTACGTCCCGTGCCTGAAATCAGGATGCCTGGCACGCGACGCAGCATATCGGCTGAGGTGCTGGCCGTCTGGCTGAGCGGCGAATCCCCTTCGATAACCGTCACCATCATCGGTGCGTCAAAGCTACTGCGCGGGTTACCCGTGGCGACAACGGTCATGGTTTCACTGGAATGGACCGCTTTTTTCTTGGCTGTTTCTGTTGTGGCAGCGGATTCGCTCGGTGCGGTAGGCGCGGCGTAGGCCAGCGAAGGAATGGCGCAGGCGATAGCCAAACTCAGCGATGACGCACGGAACAACGTAGATGAAGCACGAGACATCTGGCAATTCTCCATATGTAGTTAAACATAATCATTAGATTGCTGGCTGCCTCGATCGAACGATCTGGGTGGCTCGCGAAAAAGTATCTCAAGGAGCAGTTATTATTTGGTCAATATCAGCTTGCCGGATTTGGTCTGCCGCAGCTGATAAAATTGTCCTTGATGGTTGATGATGACGAGTCCATGTCTACCAAGCAGTTGCTCGCTATTGATGCAAGCAGGTTGCTCCACCAGCGGGAGAGAATCTTCTGCTCCGCTAGCCGTTGCAGGGTACAAATCGCTGTAAGTAGGGTTATTCATTAGATGCAAACGGAAATGGTTATCAATTTGATAATCATTATCATGTGAATGGGAGGTTACATCAAGCAAAATATTGCCTTGGACAACTTTTTTGATTTCCTGCTGTCTCTGGTCTATCTCATTAATTACAAAAAGAAAAAATTATATACAAAATAACGCTTCTGATGCAAAAGACGAGGCGACAGCCGAATAGCCCAATTTATTTAACAATTGGGGTTATTATTTCATGTAAAAGTCAGCGCTGAAGCCTGAGGGAATTCAGAAAAAATCAACCAGTTCAGATGCCTGATGACATCTGAGCTGGCTAAATTTGAAGCATTAATGATTAACGCGGATTGTCGGTTGGGGCAGGTTAGAAACGGGTATTCACGGCGTCATTCAGAATTGCTAATAAATGTTCGGTATCGACCCAGTTCAGGCAAGGATCGGTGATGGATTGGCCGTAGGTTAACGGCTGTCCGGCCACGATTTTTTGCGTGCCCTCGACCAGGAAACTCTCCGCCATCACACCCACGATTGCCGTAGAACCGGCGCGAATTTGCTGACCGATGTCTTCGGCGACTTCCAACTGGCGACGATGCATTTTCTGGCAATTACCGTGGCTGAAATCGACCACCAAATGCTCGGGTAAATCGAATTCACGCAGGCTATCACAGGCAGCGGCAATGTCCGTAGCGCCATAATTAGGTTGTTTACCGCCGCGCATAATAATGTGGCCGTAAGGGTTACCGCTGGTTTGGTAGATGGTCATCTGGCCGGTTTTATCCGGCGACAGGAACATATGACCGGCCCGAGCCGCACGAATGGCGTCAATAGCGATACGGGTGTTGCCATCGGTGCCGTTTTTAAAGCCAACCGGACAGGACAACGCCGACGCCATTTCACGGTGGATCTGACTTTCCGTGGTGCGAGCGCCGATGGCACCCCAGCTAATTAAATCGGCAATATATTGCCCGGTCACCATATCCAGAAACTCGGTGGCCGTTGGTAATCCCAGTTCATTCACGCTCAGCAACAGCTTACGTGCCAATTCTATGCCAAGATTGACCTGACAGGAGCCATCTAGCGTCGGATCGGAGATCAAACCTTTCCAGCCCACCACGGTGCGAGGTTTTTCGAAATAGGTACGCATCACGATTTCCAGTCGATCTGCATAGCGTTCCCGCAGCACATTCAGGCGAGTAGCATAATCAATGGCAGCATCCAGATCGTGAATAGAGCAGGGGCCGACCACCACTAATAGACGAGGATCTTCACCGGTCAGGATTTTTTCAATGCGCTTACGTGACGCGGTCACGTTATTGGCTACGCCGGAAGAGATAGGCAACTTATCCGCCAACTGTTGTGGCGTGATCAGGCTATCGATGCGCGCGGTCCGCAGTTCATCTGTTTTATGCATGGATATTCTCTAAAAATGTTCTTCTCTGCGGCAGGAATACCGGGAAGTGATGGCGATCACAATAAACCAAAACCAGACGAATTCAACCGCCGCAGAGGAGATTAATAGAATTTATATCGAATTCGGTATATTCAATCATTTATATGAATGCAGCCTTAAAACATCCGGCGACTCATTCCTAAAATATCCAGGATTTTGGTCGATATCTCTTCAACGGAATAATTGGTGGAATTTAGATAGCGGATTTGATTCTTGCGAAACAGCGCCTCGACTTCGCCGACTTCCATACGACACTGTCGTAAAGAGGCATAACGACTGTTTTCCCGCCGCTCTTCACGAATTGCTGCCAGCCGCTCGGGGTTTATGGTTAAACCGAACAGTTTGTGCTGAAAGGGTTTAAGCGCCGCAGGTAACTGCAGATTATCCATATCATCGGCAATAAAAGGGTAGTTGGCGGCACGAATGCCAAATTGCATCGCCAGATACAGACTGGTGGGCGTTTTACCGCAACGAGATACGCCCAGCAAAATCACCTGCGCCTGATCCAGATTGCGCAACGAAATGCCGTCATCATGAGCCAGCGCATAATCGATAGCGGCGATACGGGCGTCGTATTTTCCCAAATTGCTTTCGGTCAGGCCGTGGGTGCGGTTGAGCACCGGCTGAGGCGCAACGCCCAGTTCGTCCTGGAGTGGCGCAACCAGCGACTGGACGATGTCCTGACAGAATCCCTCACTGCGTTGGATTATCTCGCGGACTTCCGACGAAATAATCGAATAGAACACCAGCGGGCGGACGCCGGTAGACTGATAAATCTCATTTATCTGCTGGCAAACCGCTTCAGCACGGGCGGCGCTTTCGACAAAAGGTAAGGTAAAGGTCGTGGCATCAACCGGAAACTGCGATAGCACGGCGTGCCCCAAGACTTCCGCCGTAATGGCGGTACCGTCTGAAATATAAAAAACGCTTCTTTCCACCCTGACTCCTTTAAGCCACTGCCCGAATAATCATCTGTGATCTGTCTGATAGTGTGCCTTATTCCCGTTTTGGGTAAAGCTTTTGCCGCAGAATTGCCCTTAAAAAATTTTTTTGTGTTGGGTTGATCGATTCACCTGTCCATAGCTAACGGAGCATTGTGCTAGTCTGATCCCTGCTGTTTAACAGCAAAGATAACTTTTATTCGTACCCTACTGAATGTAAAAGGATTGTTTAGATGTCGAACAATGGCCGAACCCTGCGTAATGTGCTTTGGTACAACCAGCTTGGTATGCACGATGTTGACCGTGTGGGCGGTAAGAATGCCTCCCTGGGTGAAATGATAACCAATCTTTCTGAACTGGGCGTTTCTGTTCCCAACGGATTTGCCACCACGGCCGAGGCGTTTAACGACTTTCTCGAGCAAAGTGGCGTTAACCAACGTATTTATGAGCTGCTGGATAACACCGACGTTGATGATATCGCGCAGTTGGCTAACGCCGGTGCCCAGATTCGTCAATGGGTGATTGATACGCCGTTCCATCCTGAGTTTGAACAAGCTATTCATGAAGCTTATCAACAGCTTGCCGACGGCGAGCCGGAAGCCTCCTTTGCCGTGCGCTCCTCGGCGACGGCGGAAGACATGCCCGATGCGTCCTTTGCGGGTCAACAAGAAACCTTCCTCAACGTTCAGGGTATCGATGCGGTGATGGTGGCGATTAAACATGTGTTTGCCTCCCTGTTTAATGACCGCGCCATCTCCTACCGGGTGCATCAGGGTTACGATCATCGCGGCGTGGCGCTGTCTGCCGGCGTTCAGCGGATGGTGCGCTCCGATCTGGCCTCGTCCGGCGTGATGTTCACCATCGATACCGAATCCGGTTTTGATCAGGTGGTATTTATCACCGCCGCCCACGGTTTGGGTGAGATGGTGGTGCAGGGCGCGGTTAATCCTGATGAATTCTACGTTCACAAACCTACGCTGCGTAATGGCAAACCGGCCATTGTTCGTCGCAATATGGGTTCGAAAAAAATTCGTATGGTGTATGCCGATAGCCAAGAACACGGCAAACAGGTGTGTATTGAAGATGTACCAGAAGATCTGCGCAATCGTTTCGCTTTGACCGATAAAGAAGTCGAATCCTTGGCTCATCAGGCTTTACTGATTGAGCAGCATTATGGTCGCCCGATGGATATCGAGTGGGCCAAAGACGGTCACACCGGCAAGCTGTTTATCGTACAGGCGCGTCCGGAAACCGTTCGTTCCAATGAACAAGTGATGGAACGCTACCTGTTGAACAACCAGAGCGAAGTGCTGGTTGAAGGGCGAGCTATCGGTCACCGAATCGGTTCAGGTCCGGTCAAAGTCATTCATGATATTAGCGAGATGGATCGCATTCAGCCCGGTGATGTTCTGGTGACAGATATGACCGATCCTGATTGGGAACCTATCATGAAAAAGGCGTCGGCCATTGTCACCAACCGCGGGGGGCGAACTTGTCATGCAGCGATTATTGCCCGTGAACTGGGGATTCCTGCGGTTGTGGGTTGTGGGGATGCCACCGATCGTCTGCGTGAAGGCCAGAAGGTGACCGTATCCTGCGCCGAAGGGGATACCGGCTTTGTCTATCAGGATCTACTGGACTTTTCAGTGCAAAGCTCCGAAGTGACCGAACTGCCTGAGTTACCGTTAAAAATCATGATGAACGTCGGTAATCCTGATCGTGCTTTTGACTTCGCCCGTTTGCCAAACGAAGGGGTTGGTCTGGCGCGTCTGGAGTTTATTATCAACCGCATGATAGGCGTGCACCCAAGGGCGCTGCTGGAATTTGATAAGCAGGAACCGGCGTTGCAGGCTGAAATTAAAGCGCTGATGCACGGCTACGACGATCCGGTTGAGTTTTACGTCGGCCGCCTGACCGAAGGCATTTCGACGTTGGGTGCGGCTTTCTGGCCAAAACGCGTGATCGTGCGTCTGTCTGACTTCAAATCCAACGAATACGCCAATCTGGTGGGCGGCGCGGCCTACGAACCTCATGAAGAGAACCCGATGCTGGGCTTCCGCGGTGCCGGTCGTTACGTGGCCGATAGCTTCCGTGATTGTTTCGCCTTGGAATGTGAAGCTGTCAAACGTGTGCGTAACGAAATGGGGTTAACCAACGTTGAAATCATGGTGCCATTCGTGCGTACCGTGGCGCAGGCGGAGGCGGTGGTAGCCGAACTGGCTAAGCAAGGGCTGAAACGTGGTGAGAATGGCCTGAAAGTCATTATGATGTGTGAAATCCCCTCGAACGCATTATTGGCCGATCAATTCCTCCAACATTTCGACGGATTCTCCATTGGTTCGAACGATATGACGCAGCTGACGTTGGGGCTGGATCGTGATTCCGGCGTGGTATCTGAGCTGTTTGATGAGCGCAACGAGGCGGTGAAAGCCTTGCTGTCGATGGCGATTCAGGCGGCAAAACGGCAGGGTAAATACGTCGGGATTTGTGGGCAGGGCCCGTCAGATCACGCCGATTTTGCTCTGTGGCTGATGGAGCAGGGCATTGATAGTCTGTCTCTGAACCCGGATACCGTAGTGCAAACCTGGATGGATTTGGGGCAGGTTAAACCTGTAACCCATTAATATCTAAGGTACGTCATTCTTTGAAGATCCGTAGCTTAGGCTGCGGATTTTTTTCTGGAATTTTATAACCTTTAGAAACTGTTTTTGATTGGGAATATAAGGGTGAGAGGCAATAATTCATTATTTGGCGCGGAAGACAAAAAAAAGCCCATCATAGGAGATAGGCAAAGACTACACACAGCAATTAGGGTATTCGGTGCTGATATTGCGATAAAGCAATAATCTACTGATTTATTTAAACATCTCAAATGAGTTGTCGATTAATAATAATCTTAAATAAAATAAGTTAGATAGTCATTAAGAATCATCCTAATAAAAACGGTTGTTTATCAGTGACTAAATGAAAGAGTGTGGGCGGTTTTATAGTGAATAACAATGCTGTTTTAATAAACTTGAGTTTCTTAACGTGAAAAAAGAATGGAGAGTGTTGAACCTAAAGCTTTATCTATTATTTGGGCAAGGAGGGAATGAGAAAATAATGGCTCGCCAGTATTACCAACGAGCCATTGTGCTATTAGAGTTCATCTAAGTGTTTAGCGACTTCGGCGACATCTTCTACCGGCTCAGGCGCTTCATGAATCCAGGCGCTCACCAGGCGATATGAGACGGCCAGAACCACCGGGCCAATAAACAGGCCAATCATGCCGAAGGAGAGCAAACCGCCGATAACGCCAGACAGAATCAGGATCATAGGCAGGTCTGCGCCCATACGGATCAGCACTGGCCGCAGCACGCCGTCTAGCGTTCCGACTACGCAGCTCCAGACCAATAGCAGAGTGCCAAAAGTATTGTCCCCGCTCCAGTACAGCCAGATAACCGCCGGAACCAGTACGAGTAAGGGGCCAAGTTGCGCGACGCAGCAAACAAACATCACTACCGTCAATAACATCGCGTAGGGGATGCCGGCGATAGCCAGTCCAATTCCGCCCAGAATCCCTTGCACCAGCGCGGTAACAACCACGCCCAACGCTACGGCCCGAATGGCTTGCGCCGCCAGTATGACGGCAGCATCGCCGCGTTTATCTGCCAGACGAACGGCAAAATGGCGAATCCCCAGTGCGACGTTTTCACCGTGGAAATACAGCAGGATACTGAATAACACCATTAGAGTCAGATGCAGCAGGAAGCGGCCAACGTGAGCGGCCTGAGCCACAAACCAGGTGGCGGTTTCCCCCACGTAAGGCTGAACTTTCGCCATTAGCGCATTGCCGCCGCCGGCTATCAGGGTATGCCAGCTGCTGTAGAGTTTGTTACCGAGCATCGGAACAGATTTTAGCCATGCCATTTCCGGTATCTGTAAATTCGCCGGACTGCTGGCCCATTTAATTAACGGAGCGCTATTTTCCAAAACGCTACTGACCAACAGCGCAATTGGGATAACGAACAGCAGAATTAACAGCAGTGTCATAATGACAACGGCTAATGAGCGCCGTCCCCAAAGTAACCCCTGCAAACGAATCAATAAAGGCCAGGTAGCAATAACCACCATTCCCGCCCAGGCGAACCCCAAAATAAAGGGTTGAACCACCCAGAAGCTGGCAATGATCATTATCAAAATGAATATCACGCCAAATATGAGTTTGGGTAAGTCGTAACGATGTTGTTGCGGGTAATTCATCGGTGAGTTCTCGTTTCGATAAGTAGGGCAAGGTCGCCGTATTCGGACTGACTGTCTAATCATGGTGTATTTTTGCGTAATTTAACAGATTCATAGCATTTTTACTGACGGAGCTGAGTAATAAAAGCACGCTTATTTTGTGAGGTAGATTCATTCGCGAATCATTTGGTTCGGGGAATAGCCGGTGTTACAGCGATGTCGTTCTATTGAGAGAAATATCACAGAGGTATCGCGTTATAGAGAGAGAATGCCGCAGAGCTAGACTCGACGCTAATGGCACCAGCGGCGCGGAATGGTTTACATCTTCTTATGCCAACCCCGTATTCGTGTTTTACAACGCCGGTTTTACCGCGACGTTTGCTGCCTGAAAGTTTCTGACGTGGGCTTTTTTACACTCTATGCGAGTTGATCTGTTCGTTGGCAGGGCAATATAAAATGTTGATCGTTAATCAATTATTATTCTATTCCTCCCTGCAATGAGCCAAGCCTTTCTCATCATTCTGAATTGTCATAAATGATTCGACAAGAGCATTAACAAGCGGCTAACCTTTCTGCCACTGGAGTACGTATATTCGCTGATGTGACAGGGTGATGCGCGGCGGATGGCGTGTGTGAAAACAACATAGATAGGGTCAACCATAATGATCCCACGGATTTCTCAGGCCCCTGGCGTCTTACCGCTGGTGCTGGACTTTTTGAAGGCATTGAAGCAACACGGTTTTACCGGCGACACCGCCACCGATTACGCCGACCGCCTGACGATGGCAACGGACAACAGTATCTACCAATTGCTGCCCGATGCGGTGGTATTCCCGCGATCCACCGCCGATGTCACCCTGATTGGTCGTTTGGCCGGAGAATCGACGTTTCAATCTTTGACCTTTGCCCCACGTGGCGGCGGCACAGGCACCAACGGTCAAGCACTGAATACCGGTATTGTGGTGGATATGTCCCGCCATATGAATCGCATTCTGGAAATCAACACTGAGCAAGGCTGGGTGCGAGTTGAAGCCGGTGTGATTAAAGATCAACTTAATCAATATTTGCGTCCGCACGGCTATTTCTTCTCTCCCGAACTCTCTACCAGCAACCGCGCCACGTTAGGCGGCATGATTAATACCGATGCTTCCGGGCAAGGCTCGTTGGTGTATGGCAAAACGTCCGATCATGTTTTAGGTCTGCGAGCGGTGCTTTTGGGGGGCGAACTGCTGGATACTCGCGCGCTGCCAACTGCTCAGGCCGAAGCGATCGCCGCCGAGGAGTCGGTAATTGGGCGTATTTATCGTAGCGTGCTGGAGAGTTGTCGGGATAACCGCGCGCTGATTCTGGAAAAATTCCCCAAACTGAACCGTTTCCTGACCGGTTACGATCTGCGCCATGTTTTGAGTGATGATCTGCAATCTTTTGATTTAACACGTATTCTATGCGGGTCGGAAGGCACGCTGGCCTTTATTACCGAAGCCAAGCTGGACATTACCCGTCTGCCGAAAGTGCGGCGGTTGGTGAACGTTAAATATGATTCCTTCGATTCGGCCTTGCGCAATGCGCCTTTCATGGTGGAAGCCAAGGCGCTGTCGGTGGAAACGGTGGATTCTAAGGTGCTGAATCTGGCCAGAGAAGACATTGTGTGGCATTCAGTTAAAGAATTGATCACCGATGTGCCAGATAAGACGCTATTGGGACTGAATATTGTCGAATTCGCCGGAGATGATCGGGAACTTATCGACGAGCAAATGGCCTCGTTGTGTCAGCGGTTAGATGAATTGATGTCTACGCAGCAGGGCGGTGTGATTGGCTATCAGATTTGTGACGATCTGGCCGGTATTGAGCGCATCTACGGTATGCGTAAAAAAGCCGTAGGATTGCTCGGAAACAGTAAGGGTCAGGCTAAACCCATTCCTTTTGCCGAAGATACCTGCGTTCCGCCGCAAAATCTGGCGGACTATATCGTCGAATTCCGTCAGTTGCTGGATAGCCATAACCTGAGTTATGGCATGTTTGGTCACGTAGACGCCGGCGTGCTGCATGTGCGTCCGGCTTTGGACATGTGCGATCCGCAGCAGGAAATGCTGATGAAACAGCTTTCCGATCGGATAGTCGAGCTGACTGCGCGTTACGGGGGCTTACTGTGGGGAGAACACGGAAAAGGTTTCCGCGCTGAATATAGCCCGGGTTTCTTCGGTGAAAAACTGTATCACGAGCTGCGGCGCATTAAGTCTGCTTTCGATCCGCTCAATCGCCTGAATCCGGGGAAAATCTGTTCTCCGTTAGACAGTGATGCGCCGATGATGAAAGTCGATACCTCGGCAAAACGCGGCATAAAGGATCGACAAATTCCGCTGACGGTGCGCACGTCATTCCGCGGCGCAATGGAATGTAACGGCAACGGATTATGCTTTAATTTCGATGCTCGCAGCCCGATGTGTCCTTCAATGAAAATCAGCGGCAACCGCATTCATTCCCCGAAAGGTCGCGCCACATTGGTGCGGGAATGGCTGCGTTTGCTGAGCGAACAGGGCGTCGATCCTCTGGTACTGGAAAACGGCCTGGCTAATCGCCGGCCTAGCCTGCGTGGACTGATCGAAAAAACCAGACATAGCTGGCGCGCCAATCGAGGGGACTACGATTTCTCCCACGAAGTGAAGGAGGCGATGTCAGGCTGTCTGGCCTGCAAAGCCTGTTCGACTCAATGCCCGATTAAAATTGACGTGCCGGGGTTCCGTTCGCGCTTCCTGCAGCTGTATCACACCCGTTATCACCGTCCGTTGCGTGATTACGTGGTCGCTGGCGTGGAAAGCTATACGCCGCTGATGGCCAAGGCGCCCAACCTGTTCAATTTCTTCCTGAAACAGCCGTGGGTGAGCGAACTGAGTCGCCGGAGTATTGGGATGGTGGATTTACCGCTGCTCTCGACGCCGACCCTGAAACAGGCGCTGTCCGGCCACTATGCCAGCACGATGACGTTGGAACAGTTGGAAAAACTGAGTGATGAAGAACGTAGCCATCATGTGCTAATTGTACAGGATCCTTTTACCAGTTATTACGATGCACAGGTGGTGGCTGATTTTGTTCGATTGGTAGAAAAACTCGGTTTTAATCCGGTCTTGCTGCCGTTTTCGCCTAATGGTAAAGCCCAACATATCAAAGGTTTTTTACAGCGATTCGCTAAAACTGCGACTAAAACCGCCGAGTTCCTTAATCGAATTTCCTTATTAGGCATGCCGCTGGTGGGCGTCGATCCGGCCTTGGTACTGTGCTATCGCGATGAATATCAGGAAATGCTTGGAGAGCGTCGCGGTCACTTTAAGGTGCAACTGGTACATGAATGGTTACAGACGACATTGCCGGATAGCCCAGCGCAGCCATTGAACGATGAACCTTGGTATTTGTTTGGCCACTGTACTGAAAGCACCGCGCTACCGGCCAGCGGGCAGCAGTGGGCGGGGATATTTTCACGCTACGGCGCGCGGCTGGAAAACGTCAGCGTTGGCTGTTGCGGTATGGCGGGCACCTACGGTCACGAATCGAAGAATCTCCATAACTCGATCGGAATTTATGAACTATCATGGCAGCAGGCATTGCAGAAATTGCCGGAAAAACGCTGTCTGGCAACGGGTTATTCATGCCGTAGCCAGGTAAAACGAATGGAAGGAAATAGCCTCAGGCATCCGTTACAGGCTCTATTGGAGATAGTTTAATGCTTTGGAAACGAGCAGCTACGCTGGCAGACTTGAATCAAGTGGGTGAAGGTTGCATGGTGTCCCATTTGGGCATCGAAATTACCCGCATCGGGGACAATGAAATCGAAGGGACAATGCCGGTGGATCACCGCACGCGCCAGCCTTTTGGCCTACTGCACGGCGGGGCGTCTGTGGTGTTGGCGGAATCGCTGGGCTCAATGGCGGGTTATCTATCCACCGAATGTGATCAACAGGTGGTAGGGTTGGAAATTAATGCCAACCACCTGAGAGCGGTGCGGGAAGGGGTGGTTCGCGGCGTGTGTCGGGCGGTTCACGCTGGCCGTACTCATCAGGTTTGGCAGATCGAGATTTTCGATCAGCAGGATCGGCTTTGCTGTACATCACGTCTCACTACGGCAATTTTAGGCAGCTAGCGTCTGTCTTCATTTTGCCTAATCTGAAGCGGTATTTTCAGAACCGGACAGCGCCGGTTCTGAATATTTCTTAATCCTTGTCAGACACAGTTTCCTTTCATTCAATCCCTTACCCGCGAACGGCTTATTTTTTCACGATCAAATCGGTCACTTTTTGCCGTAGAGGTTTCCTCCGAGGGGGATTTTCGGCTAAAGTTAGCGTAGAAATAGGTATTTCCTATGAATGTTTAAAATTATTAGAAGTAAAGGGAAATTGGCCTCTAATAATGCAGGGTTTTCAGTTATTATTATGAAATATATTGTGTGATTTCATAATGATAATATTGTGCGACTCTCTTCCGTTTTTTCTGGCCATCGCAGCGTTCCTTATAGGTTGCCGCCTCACCCGGGGTTAAAAAGGCACTTTTCTTAATATCCCTGCAAAACAAACGGTTGAAGTGATAATTATTATCACTACCATTGTGAACAATCTGTGTTGACGCCGAGTGAGGTTCAACCAGCATAATAACAACTAATAAGGTTGTTGAGATAGATAAGGTAGGTCATATGCAACAGGATACAGTTGGTACATTTTCACTCGACGACAATGATTGGCAGGGCGTCACCATTACTGACAGTGCCGCCGCGCAGATTGCCCGCTTAATGCAGCAAGATCCCGAAGTGAAAGGGCTGCATCTGGGCGTTAAACAATCCGGCTGCGCCGGGTTTGCCTACGTGATGGACATGGCAAAAAACCCTGCCAATGACGATCTGGTTTTCGAGCATGGCGAAGCCAAAATTTTTGTACCGTTAAAAGCGATGCCTTTTATTGATGGCACGGAAGTAGATTATGTCCGCGAAGGGCTGAATCAGATCTTTAAATTTAATAATCCTAAAGCTCAGCATGCCTGCGGTTGTGGCGAGAGTTTTGGCGTTTGAGTGATGTAAACGAAATGACACGAAGCAATGTAGAAGTTCCAGATGATGTGCAGGCTTGGGTCAGTGATGGTCGTTACAAAGAAGGCTTCTTTACCCATTTAGCCACCGATGAGTTGGCCAAAGGCATCAACGAAGATGTGGTGCGAGCGATTTCGGCCAAACGTAACGAACCTGAGTGGATGCTGGAATTCCGTCTCGGTGCTTATCGAAGCTGGCTGGAGATGGAAGAACCGCATTGGCTGAAAGCCCACTATCAAAGCCTGGATTATCAGGATTACAGCTATTACTCGGCACCATCTTGCGGTAGCTGCGATGACAACTGCGGTTCCCAACCCGGCGCAGTGCAGCAGCCGACCGACGGCGAAGATCTCGGCACCGCCGCCAATGATTATCTCACCGCAGAAGTGGAAAACGCCTTTGCCCAGTTAGGGGTTCCGGTTCGTGAAGGGGCGGAAGTGGCGGTAGATGCGATTTTTGATTCGGTTTCGGTCGCCACCACTTATCGTGAAAAACTGGCTGGCCACGGGATTATTTTCTGCTCTTTTGGTGAAGCAATTCAGGAATTCCCGGATCTGGTTCGCAAATACCTCGGCAGTGTAGTGCCCGCCAAAGATAACTTCTTTGCCGCATTGAACGCCGCCGTGGCTTCGGACGGCACCTTCGTATACGTGCCGAAAGGCGTGCGTTGCCCGATGGAGCTTTCTACCTACTTCCGTATTAACGCGGCGAAAACCGGCCAGTTCGAACGCACCATTCTGATTGCCGATGAAGACAGCTACGTAAGCTATATCGAAGGCTGTTCTGCGCCGGTGCGTGATACCTATCAGTTGCATGCGGCGGTGGTGGAAGTGATTCTGCACAAAAATGCCGAAGTGAAATATTCCACGGTGCAAAACTGGTTTGCCGGTACGGCCAGCACCGGCGGCATTCTCAACTTTGTTACCAAGCGCGCTCTGTGTGAAGGGGAAGGTTCAAAAATGTCGTGGACTCAGTCGGAAACCGGCTCGGCCATTACTTGGAAATACCCGAGCGTGATTTTGCAGGGTGATAACTCCATCGGCGAATTCTTCTCCGTGGCGTTGACCAACGGTTATCAGCAGGCCGATACCGGCACCAAGATGATCCACATTGGCAAAAATACTAAATCCACCATTATCGCCAAGGGGATTTCCGCCGGCCATAGCCAGAATACCTATCGTGGTCTGGTGAAAATCCTACCGAGTGCGGAAAATGCCCGTAACTTTACCCAGTGCGACTCGATGTTGATTGGGCCGGATTCCGGCGCGCACACCTTCCCGTATGTGGAAGTGCGCAACAACAGCGCTCAGTTGGAACACGAAGCCACCACCTCCAAGATTGGCGATGACCAACTGTTCTATTGTCTGCAGCGGGGCATCAGCGAAGATGACGCTATCTCGATGATCGTCAACGGATTCTGTAAAGATGTCTTCTCGGAATTACCGCTGGAATTTGCCGTCGAAGCGCAGAAATTGCTCGCCATTAGCCTGGAACACAGCGTGGGTTAATCCCGTGGCATTTGCACCGCACAGCGTTGCGCCACGGCGCACAAAGGAAACAGCATGTTAAGCATCAAGAATTTAAAAGTCAGCGTAGAAGGCAACGAGATCCTCAAAGGCCTGAATCTGGAAATCAAACCCGGTGAAGTTCATGCCATCATGGGGCCGAACGGCTCGGGTAAAAGTACCTTGTCCGCCACGCTGGCCGGCCGTGAAGAATATGAAGTCACCGCAGGCGAAGTGATCTTTAAAGATAAGGATCTGTTGGCGCTGGATCCGGAAGAACGCGCCGGTGAAGGGGTTTTCCTGGCGTTCCAGTATCCGGTAGAAATTCCCGGTGTCAGTAACCATTTCTTCCTGCAAACGGCCGTGAATGCGGTACGTAAATACCGTGAAGAAGAACCTTTAGATCGCTTCGATTTTTCCGATTTCATTGAAGAAAAAATTGAACTGTTGAAGATGCCGGAAGATTTGCTGACTCGTTCGGTGAACGTTGGTTTCTCCGGCGGTGAGAAAAAACGTAATGACATCCTGCAAATGGCGGCGTTGGAGCCAGATCTGTGCATTCTGGATGAAACCGACTCCGGTCTGGACATCGATGCGTTAAAAATCGTGGCGAACGGGGTGAACTCTCTACGCAATGAAAAACGTGCTTTCATCATCGTAACCCACTATCAACGTATTCTGGATTACGTGAAGCCCGACTTCGTACACGTGCTGTATCAGGGCAAAATTATCAAGTCCGGTGACTTCTCGCTAGTCAAACAGTTGGAGGAGCAAGGCTATGGCTGGCTTACCGACCAACAGTAATAACCCGCATCAGAACAGTGCTACGGTACTGCAGCAACTGAGTCAATTGGTACAGCAAGGCGCTCGCGGTGGGCGTGCCGATAGCCATTGGCAGCAGGCTCAGAGGTTGGGTTTCCCAACCGCAAAGCATGAAGACTGGAAATATACTCCGATTAACCACTTGCTTGAACAACGTTTTGGCTTTGCTCAGACACAGGTTAGCTCACAGCAGTTAACCGCGCTGGCGCTGCCGCTAGACGCCTATCGTCTGGTCTTTGTGGACGGCCGTTTCGACGCCAGCCTGAGCGATACCGAATTCGGTGTTTATCTGGTTAGCCCACTGACTGCTGCCTCCGAATTGCCTGCCCCGGTGCAATCTGAGGTATTCCTGCATCTGACGGAAAGTCTGGCGCAGGAGGGCACAGTGGTTCGTCTGCCAGCGGGAAAACAGGCGGAAAAACCGCTATATCTGCTGCATATCAGCTCTGGTGCAGATACTGAGCTGGTGAATACCAGCCACTATCGCCACCATGTGATGCTGGAAGCGAATACTCAGGCTGATATTGTCGAGCATTATGTCAGCCTGAATGATTTGCCTCACTTTACCGGCGCGCGGCTGACCATTTCTGTCGGCGACAATGCCCAACTGAGCCACTGCAAGCTGGCCTTTGAAACGCCGCAAAGCTATCACTTTGCTCATAATGACGTGGTGATGGGACGTGACGCTCGCGCCAGAAGCTACAGTTTCTTGCTGGGTGCCGGCCTGACTCGCCATAACACCAGCGCCCAGCTTAACGGCGAGGGCGCAAGTTTATCGATGAACAGCCTGCTGTTACCTATTGGCCGCGAAGTTTGTGATACCCGAACCTATCTGGAACACAATAAAGGCTATTGCGAAAGCCGTCAGCTACATAAAACCGTGGTGCGGGAGCGGGGCAAGGCCGTGTTTAACGGCATGATCAAGGTGGCACAGCACGCGCTGAAAACCGACGGTCAGATGACCAATAACAACCTGTTGTTGAGCAAACTGGCAGAGGTGGACACCAAACCGCAGCTGGAAATTTACGCCGATGACGTGAAGTGCAGCCACGGTGCGACCGTCGGGCGGATTGACGCCGAACAGCTGTTCTATCTACAGTCCCGCGGTATCAGTCAGGCCGATGCTCAGCAAATGATTATCTTTGCTTTCGCTGCGGAATTGACCGAAGCGATGAGCAACGAAACCATCCGTAAACTGGTGATGGAGCGGATTGCCGAGCGTCTGGCGGGAGAATAATGATGAGAGAACAACTATGAGTTACCCGCTGGAACGCATTCGCGCCGATTTTCCATTGCTTGCCCGGGAAGTCAACGGCCAGCCGCTGGCCTATCTGGACAGCGCGGCTAGCGCGCAGAAACCCAATGCGGTGATTGAGCGCGAGCTAGAGTTTTACCGCAGCGGCTATGCGGCGGTGCATCGGGGAATTCACACCCTCAGCGCTGAGGCGACTCAGGCGATGGAACAAGTCCGCTGCCATGCGGCAGAATTTATCCATGCCAACTCGCCGGATGAAATCGTTTTTGTGAAAGGCACCACCGAAGCTATTAATCTGGTGGCAAACAGCTACGGGCGACATTTCCTCAAAGCTGGTGACAGTATTATCATCACCGAAATGGAGCATCACGCGAATATCGTTCCCTGGCAGATGCTGGCTCAGGAGCGCGGCATTGAAATTCGCGTCTGGCCGATTACCGCGAGCGGCGAATTGGATCTGAGCGTTCTACCGCACCTGATCGATGATTCGACTCGTTTGCTGGCCATGACTCACGTTTCCAACGTATTGGGTACGGTTAACCCGATTGAGCAAATCGTGGCAACGGCCAAGGCCGCCGGTTTGCTGGTGCTGGTGGACGGCGCTCAGGCGGTGATGCATCAGACGGTGGACGTACAGAAACTGGGCTGTGATTTTTATGCTTTCTCCGGCCACAAACTGTATGGACCGACCGGTATTGGTATTCTGTACGGAAAAAGCGAACTGTTGCAGCAAATGCCGCCGTGGGAAGGCGGTGGGGCGATGATTAAAACCGTCAGCCTGACCGAAGGAACCACCTACGCTGATGCGCCGGGGCGCTTTGAGGCCGGATCGCCGAACACCGCGGGTATGATGGGGTTAGGCGCGGCAATGAGCTACCTGAGCGAACTGGGGCTGGATAACATACAGCGCTACGAGCATGAGCTGATGGCCTACGCCGTCGAAGCACTGCAGCAGGTTGAAGGGGTAATCATGTACGGTCCAGCGTCACGGGCGGGAGTCATTGCCTTTAATCTGGGGCAACATCATGCCTTTGACGTAGGAAGTTTTCTCGATCAGTACGGGATTGCCATTCGTACCGGCCATCACTGTGCGATGCCATTGATGCAGCACTACGGCGTGCCGAGCATGTGCCGCGCTTCTCTGGCGGTTTATACCAGCCGAGAGGATATCAACCGGCTGGTGGCGGGGTTACAACGGGTCAAGCGTTTGCTAGGCTAAGTAAAGCCAAACTCCGCAGCGCCTGTTGGTCAGAGCGTTGCCGTTATCAAAGCTGGCTAGCGTCTTGGTCAGCTTTATTTTTTACCGTATTAGGAAGCCTCTCCATGGCCACGTTGCCAGATAAGCAAAAATTGATTCGCAATTTTTCCCGCTGCCATAATTGGGAAGAAAAATACCTGTACGTGATCGAATTGGGCGCTATGTTGCCGCCGTTGAGCGACACCGAGCGCCAGCCAGAAAACCTGATTAGCGGCTGCCAGAGCCAGGTGTGGATCAGCATGACCTTGACCGAGCAGGGCACTATTCATTTTGCCGGTGACAGCGATGCGACTATCGTAAAAGGGTTAGTTGCGGTCGTCTTTATTCTGTATCAGGGGTTAACTCCGCAGCAAATTATCGATCTGGACGTTCGCCCTTATTTTGCCGATTTGGCTCTAAGCCAGCATTTAACGCCATCTCGATCCCAGGGATTGGAAGCAATGATTCGCGCAATTCGTAATAAAGCATCATTATTAGTCTGAGTGACCTTTCTTCCGAGGCAGCGTGTCTGCCTCTCAGAACCTTCTTAATCATTTATTAATCTATTCACCCATAATTGTTATAAAAATATTTTTGCGAAGTCAGTCACAGTGTTAAAACGGTGATATTTCAGCAGGTTAAATCTTGTCTGGGGGGCGAAAAAGGCAAAGAAAAATTAATTTCTAACACCTTGATTTTTAGAGAAATAAATTGCCTTTAGAATCATTACTGTTAGTATAGTTTTGCCAATTATTGGCTATGAAAATCACACGAACTAGCTCGCCGTATAAACCGAATTTGAAGAAGTGATGTAGGAACTAAGCATGAAACGTGCATTAACTTTGATAGGTATGTTATTCGCCACCTGTATGGCAGGCAGTATCACTGCGGCCAATGCAACTGAATATCCTCTGCCACCGGCCAATAGTCGTCTTATTGGTGAAAATACTACCTTTACCGTTCCAAACGATGGCCGTCCGCTGGAGGCTATTGCTGCCGATTATAAAATCGGTCTATTGGGTATGCTGGAAGCCAACCCAGGCACCGATCCGTACTTACCTAAGCCGGGTTCAGTGTTAACCATTCCAACGCAAATGATACTGCCAGACACCCCGCGTGAAGGCATTGTGATTAACCTGGCAGAACTGCGTCTGTACTACTATCCAAAAGGTCAGGATAAAGTCATCGTTTATCCAATCGGTATCGGCCAGTTAGGGCGTAACACCCCAATTATGACGACCTCCGTCAGTCAGAAAATCCCGAATCCAACCTGGACGCCAACGGCGAATATTCGTAAGCACTATCTGGCGCAAGGCGTGACTTTACCGGCCGTTGTTCCTGCCGGTCCGGAAAATCCTATGGGTCTGTTTGCGATGCGTCTGTCTGCCGGTGCCGGTGAGTACCTGATTCACGGTACCAACGCTAACTTCGGTATCGGCATGCGCGTTAGCTCTGGCTGTATCCGTCTGCGTCCTGACGATATTCAGGCGCTGTTCAACTCGGTACCTAAAGGCACCCGCGTACAGATTATCAATGAGCCGATCAAATATTCTGTTGAACCGGACGGTAAACGCTACGTAGAAGTTCACCAGCCGCTGTCCCGTACAGACAATGACGATCCGCAAACCATGCCAATCGCGCTGAGTGCCGGTGTGAAAGCCTTTATGGCCGATGGCGAGACAGATACCGCAGTGGTTGAAAGTGCGATTGTACGCCGTTCTGGGATGCCAGTATTAGCCAGCAAAGGAATGGTAGCCTCTGATGCCGCTCCGGCTGCTGTAGCCCCTCTGGAAGCGTCACAGGCTGAAGAACAGACTATCCCTAAGCTTACTCAGCCAGGCCCAATCTATTCTGAGTCCCACTAATCACCGCAAATAAACGCCTCGACGTTGCGGGACAAGATGAAAGCAAGGATGCTTTCATTGTTCCAGCAGATAAATAAATCGACTTACCGGATAAGGATAAAGTGCAAATGACGAAGGTGAGGGGATTGTTCGGGGTAAAAAAAATGGCGCACAATGTGCGCCATTTTTCATTGAAGTAATATTACTTCTTGTAAGCGTGAGCTTGGTTGTCCAGACGTTGGTTAGCACGTGCTGCATCGTCTTTAGCTGCTTGAACGTCAGAACGGATTGCGTTCACGTCGTTGCTCAGTTGGTCAACTTTAGCGTTCAGAGTCTGAACGTCTGAAGACAGTTGATCAATTTTAGCATTGCTTGAACAACCAGCCAGCATAGTAGAAGCCAGAATTACCGCGCCCAGTACAAGTTTAGTACGATTCATTATTAACACCCTCTAGATTAAGTTAATCTCCATGTAGCGATACAAGTATTACACAAACTTTTTTCGAAAGAGAATAAATTTTTTATGTTAATGAGCTTTATTTTGATCGTTCGCTCAAAGAAGCGTCTGGTTTTAAAAAATCGTTAAAAAATAAAAACAAAACCAATGTACTCCATGGGACAAGTCTTATTTATAAAACAGCCTGTAACCGGGGCGGGATTAAATGTTTTTTGAGAAAGGACGGGAACAAAAAGATAAAAGAAAAACGCCGCTGTAATAAGCGGCGTTTAAATATATTCAGCAGAACAACCCGAGTTGGATTAAAGAACGTGTACTGAAGAAGTATTGGTCGTGCCGCTTGGTACCAGTGCACCAGAAACCATCACGACTACGTCACCTTTCTGCGCCAGACCGCTTGCCAATGCCGCTTCTTTACCAATACGGTAGAAATCATCGGTAGAAGCAATTTCTTTCACGACGGAAGGGATAACGCCTTTGGTCAGAATTAACTGACGCGCAGTCACTTCATTGGTGGTCAGCGCCAGAATAGTCGCGGTTGGGAAGTATTTACGTACCGACTTGGCTGACTTGCCGCCGCCGGTTGCAACGACGATCAACGGAGCACCCAGTTTCTCTGCGGTTTCAACTGCACCACGGCAAACGGCTTCGGTGATACGCATTTTGCGGTTGTCGTTCAGTGATTCGATGCGGCTAGGCATAACGCGATCTGTACGCTCACAGATGGTCGCCATGATGCTCACGGACTCCAGCGGGTATTTACCCTTGGCGCTTTCACCGGACAGCATCACTGCGTCGGTACCGTCCAGAATGGCGTTAGCTACGTCGCCGGCTTCTGCGCGGGTAGGGCGCGGGTTTTTGATCATGGAATCGAGCATTTGGGTGGCGGTGATGACCACTTTACGCGCGCGGTTACATTTCTCGATCATCATCTTCTGCGCGAAGATAACTTCTTCAACCGGGATTTCAACGCCCAGGTCGCCACGAGCAACCATGATACCGTCAGACGCTTCCAGAATTTCGTCGAAGTTATTCAGGCCTTCCTGGTTTTCAATTTTGGAGATGATCTGAATGTGTTCGCCGCCGTGGGCTTTCAGGTGCTCACGGATTTCCAGCACGTCAGAACGTTTACGAATAAAGGAAGCCGCAACGAAGTCAACGCCTTGCTCACAACCAAAGATCAGGTCGCCTTTGTCTTTTTCAGCCAGTGCAGGCAGTTGGATGGAAACGCCCGGCAGGTTAACGCCTTTGTTTTCGCCCAGATCGCCGTTGTTCAGTACTTTACAAACGACAGTGCTTTCAGTGACTTCAATCACTTCCATACCGATCAAACCGTCATCAACCAGCACGGTGTTACCGATTTTCAGGTCAGCGGCGAAGCCAGCGTAGGTAACGGCGACAGTTTGGTTGTTACCAATCACGCTCTGGTCAGTGGTGAAGGTGAAGGTCTGGCCAGCAACCAGCGCCACGTCTTTACCGCCTTCCAGTTTCATGGTGCGGATTTCCGGGCCTTTGGTGTCCAGCAGGATGCCCGCTTTCAGACCGGTTTTCTCCATAACCGCACGGATATTTTTGATACGTTGACCGTGCTCAGCATAGTCACCGTGGGAGAAGTTCAAACGCATGACGTTCATTCCTGCTTTCAGCAGGTTGGTCAACATTTCTTCAGATTCGGTTTTTGGCCCGATAGTACAAACAATTTTAGTCTTTTTCATGACGGATTTTTCTACAAGTTGTGATGGATAAAAAGCGAAAGAATCCGCCAGCTAGGCTGACGGAACGGAATGTGGGGCGTGTCTGGTGTAATGAAACAATACTAAGAATAGGTGACAGTTGAAGAGATCGAGCGGAAAACTTTTGCGCAGGACTTCGCGCTGGGCCTGTCTGCGACAGCCAATTGAGGAGTTGTATTTTTTTAGCGTATCTATAGATCAAGATGCTGAAACCATTCAACTGAAACGACGGTTCGTATTATACGGCGTAAGTGACCGGAAATGAAATGAAAATCAAATTCTCATCACCAGTTTTGATAAAAATCACGCAAATGTAGCGCAAACTGAGGCGCTCGGCGCGATTTGTTGCGCAACAGTCAGTGATTAAGCATACAGAGTGTAAATTTTATGTGACATTAGGGGCTATACAGCGAATAAAATCGAGGTGAATGCGCTGGATCGTCAGGAACTTGGAAAAACGAATTGAAGCATTTTGCGGGTCATGAGAATAGCGGTTGAGAATGAGAAGAATGAATGAGAAAGCGCGGTAAGAATCAAGATTTGGTGCGTCCGAGTGGACTCGAACCACCGACCCCCACCATGTCAAGGTGGTGCTCTAACCAACTGAGCTACGGACGCACTGAATAATCTTGTCAATCTGATGTTTGAATGGTGCGTCCGAGTGGACTCGAACCACCGACCCCCACCATGTCAAGGTGGTGCTCTAACCAACTGAGCTACGGACGCATATCATTCAATCTACTGCCAATGCTTGATAATAATGTTGGTGCGTCCGAGTGGACTCGAACCACCGACCCCCACCATGTCAAGGTGGTGCTCTAACCAACTGAGCTACGGACGCATCGATTATTACCGGCCATCAAAGGTGACGGCGGGGACGAATATTAACGGGCAGCCCGTCCTCTGGCAAGGAGAAAAACGCAATTTTATTCGTAATTTCACGCGATTGCTGAGCTTTCGCTCATTGCGACGTTTTTTTCTCCAGCTTTGATTCGGATTTTCCTGCACCGGGCGGAATAACCCGGCGCAGGTTTTTTTAGAACTTTATTTCCCGAATCATAACTGCGACGAGTTTAATGTGCGGCACGCTGCAAAATAAACTCGGCGGGTTGCCTTTGCAGCCAACGAATTCGCAATGTCATCAGAATCGCCGCAGCGGTCAGACCGATAATGAAACCGGTCCAGAAACCGCTTGGCCCCATCGCCGGGACCACATAATCGGTCAGGGCTAGAATATAGCCGCTCGGCAAACCTAACACCCAATAAGATGTAAAGGTGATAAAGAAGATAGAACGGGTATCTTTATAGCCGCGAAGTACGCCGCTGCCGATCACTTGTACCGCGTCAGACAGCTGATAAATTGCCGCCAGTAGCATCAGATGAGACGCCATAATCACCACTTCCGGCGATTTGTTGTAGAGCAGGGCGATTTGTTCGCGGAATATCACGGTCGATATCGCCGTCATCATCGCCAGACACAGGCCGACGGCGATGGCGGTATAAGCCGAAACCTGCGCGGCTGCAACAGAGCCTTCGCCCAAACGATGTCCTACGCGAATCGTTGCCGCTACGCTGAGAGACATGGGTAACATAAACATCAGTGAGCTGAAGTTAAGTGCGATCTGATGTCCAGCTACCGGCACAATCCCCAAGGGGGAGACCAACAGCGCCACGACGGCAAAAAGCGTCACTTCAAAAAACAGCGCCAGAGCAATCGGCAAACCGAGGCCGCTCAGGCGTTTCATTACATGCCAATCCGGTGGTGCGAAGCCTTTTTCCAGCTTGATATCCTGCTGTGAACGGGCTTTGGTCACATACCAACGCATCATCAGGAACATCACCCAGTACACGCTGGCGGTCGCCACGCCACAGCCCACGCCACCCAGCGCCGGTGCGCCAAACTTACCGTAGATGAAGATGTAGTTGATGGGGATATTGACCAGCAGGCCAAGAAAACCAATCACCATCCCCGGTTTGGTTTTGGATAATCCCTCACACTGATTACGCAAAACCTGGAAGAACAGATAACCCGGCGCGCCCCACAGAATCGCGTGCAAGAAGCCCACGGCTTTTTCTGCCATGACCGGATCGATGTTATGCATTCGGGTGATGACATGGTCGCTGTGATACAGCAGAGTCATAATCAGCACCGATAATATCGACGCCAGCCAAAAGCCCTGGCGAATCTGATGAGCGATTTGGTCACGGCGACCTGAGCCATTTAATTGAGCTACGGTTGGCGTTAATGCCAAGAGCAGGCCGTGACCGAACAGGATAACGGGGAGCCAGATTGAGGTACCGACGGCGACGGCCGCCATGTCGGTGGCACTGACCGAGCCGGCCATAATAGTATCGACCACCCCCATGGCAGTTTGGGATACCGAGGCGATCACCACCGGAATAGCCAGCGCTAATAAGCAGCGGACTTCTGTTAGATACTTTTGCAAGTACACACCTTTCTAATAATGTTGGGATTAAGCAGGCTAATAGTTACGATGATAAAATATCGTCCTTGAGGGCAAATATTGTACCGTCTCTAAAAGCTTAAGCAATCATTTGTAACTTATTATCAACGAAGTAGATAACCTTGCAGATTTTTACCTTTCGCGAATTGGTTTTCCGGTTTTTCTAGGGCAAACTGAGGTCAATCAAGATAATTTTCCTCGCTATAGATAACGAATAAGAGGCATTGCCTATGTTTACTGGTATTGTTAAGGCCACCGCGCCAGTTGTGGCCATCGATGAAAAGGCCAATTTTCGCACCCACGTCATCAAATTCCCTACGGATATGTTGCCAGAGCTGGCTTTAGGCGCATCTGTGTCTCACAACGGTTGCTGCCTCACGGTGACCAAGGTGGAAGGCGATTTGGTCAGCTTTGATTTGATTAAAGAAACGCTGCGCATTACCAATTTGGGTCAGCTACAGGTTGGCGATATGGTGAATCTGGAGCGCGCGGCTAAATTCAGCGATGAAATTGGTGGGCACCTGATGTCTGGCCACATTACCTGCACCGCCGAGATTGCCAAAATCTACACGTCTGAAAATAATCGCCAGATCTGGTTCCGTATGCCAAGTGAAGATTTGATGAAATACGTGTTGCACAAAGGCTTTATCGGTATCGACGGCATCAGCCTGACCATTGGCGAAGTAGAAGGGAAACGTTTCTGCGTGCATTTGATTCCGGAAACGCTGGAACGCACCACTTTGGGCAAAAAACGTTTGGGGCAGACCGTCAATATTGAAATCGATCCGCAAACCCAGGCGGTGGTCGAAACGGTAGAACGTATATTGGCTCAGCGGGATATCGCCGGCGCGGCGGCGCATTTGGCCAGTGACATGGCGGCTAAAGCGCAATCTTAACATTACAGCGCTGAATCGAAGCAAGCGCCGCGCTGTGGAGCAAATGCTGCTTTAATCGGCCTGAAAAAAAGAAAAGGGATAACAGCCTTGGCCGTATCCCTTTTTTTGATCCCGTGAATCAGACGTTAGCGAGGAACGCGGAGACCGCCATCAACGCCGCGCGGGCTAAACAATACCTGCCATAGCTGAATATCTCTGACGCGGAACGCACCGGCGCAGGCATTCAGGTAATAGCTGAACATTCTCTCAAATCGTTCCGAGTATTTTTCAGACAAAACTGGCCACGCGGCGCGGAATTTTTCGTACCACGCCATCAGCGTGCGATCATAGTCAGCGCCAAAATTGTGCCAGTCTTCCATAATGAGCCGCGACTCGCTGGCGTCGGCAATTTGTCGAATCGAAGGCAGGCAGCCGTTAGGGAAGATATAGCGGTCAATCCACGGATCAACGCTCAGATTGCTACGGTTCGCGCCAATAGTATGCAGCAAGAACAGACCATCGGGTTTTAGATTGCGTTCGACGACTTCAAAATAGGTTGGATAGTTCTTTGGCCCAACGTGTTCGAACATACCGACGGAAACAATGCGGTCAAACTGTTGATGCAAATCTCGATAGTCTTGCAGCAGGATAGTGACATCCAGTCCGGCGCAGCGCTCTTGCGCCAGTTTTTGCTGTTCGGCAGAAATGGTGACGCCCTGAACGGAAACGCCATAATGACGGGCGGCAAAAGCGGATAATCCCCCCCAGCCACAGCCGATATCCAGCAGTTTCATGCCGGGTTTCAGCCGCAGTTTTTCACAGATCATGCGCAGTTTATGTTCCTGCGCTTGTTCCAGATTGGCGGCGTCTTTCCAGTATCCGCAGGAATATTGCATGTGGCTGTCTAGCATTCTGCTAAACAGATCGTTACCGAGATCGTAATGTTCTTTGCCGACGATCCAGGCGCGTTTTTTCGATTGCAGGTTAGTCAGGCGGGCGGTTGCGACGCGTAAGGTATCTTTGAAATGGCGGGGGAGTTTCTTTTCCAGACCGGCTCGTAGCACGCGCTGGAAAAAAATGTCCAGTCGTTCACAGTCCCACCATCCGTCCATATAACTTTCCCCGAGTCCCAGCGAGCCTTGCTGCAATGCGCGCTTAAAGAAATCAGGATTATGAACCTGAATATCGAAAGGTCTTGAACCATTGATTTCAATATCGGCCTGGCTCAACATCTCATTCACAATGCGATACCACGGATTTTCTTGAATACTTTGGTCTTCTATACAGGATGAACTCATAGTTTCTCCATCACTTTCTTCTGACTGATGTCCCGCAATAAACGAAAAAATTGCAGGCGCATACCGAATAGGTATTGGCTACCTTGGTGTCTGATATCCAACTACGGACAGAGGAAGATTAAGAAGTAAATCTACTGCGTTTGGCACTAGGTTCACTCATCCTTAAGGATAAATGTAACGCGATCAACGTGTACAAAATATGAAACTAATATGACTTTTTTCTAACGGCTTTATTTATAACTGGGATCGAGTATAGGCGCGCCGGAAAGGTTTCTCAATAATAAATCTGTCTCGGCGCGTTAGAAAGGCTGTAATAATTTCCCTTAGGAATGATGACTCTCTGAGATTAATTCTCTTTGATTATCAGAGTCATCCTTATTTGTGGCATATAAATGTATGAAATAACCCAGCGCTGCAAATAATACCGTCAACACCATGACAGTCACGGTGGCTAATAACGGTTGAGTAATAAAGGCTGACACCAACATGCTGGCAATAAAACAGGTTCCCAGCTGTAGGGTATTCTGCAATGCGGCGGCCTTCCCGGTGTTATTGGGAAAAGGAATTAATGCATTTGACACCACAATCGGGTAACAGGCACCGTTGACCAGCGCCATCACGCAGAATGGAATTAATAAAGTCAGCAGGTTAGGTTCTGTTAGGGTCGCCACCAGATACAGGGCGATCATGCTTAAAGCGTAACCAACCAGAAGCCACGGTAATAGAGTATTGCCTTTCATGTAATTCAGTGCGCTGCGACAGCCGTAACCACCCAGCAAGAAAGCCAGGGTTTGCGGGACGTAGCTCAGGCCAATCACATTCGGGCTATAGCCCATATCGCCCAAAATAAAGGGTGAGCCGGTTAGCCAGGCAAAGAAACCAGCGCTGCAAGCGGCGAAAATCATCACGTTTCCGCTGAATAGCGGCGATTTAATAATCTGCCAGAAGTTAAGATTATCTTTCTCGCTCTCACTACTTTGCGCATTCTTTTGCTTTTCTTTTAATAAAGCAGTCGGAATCAACAGCAGCAGAGTAATCGCCAATAGCACCACGAAAATGGCGCGCCAGCTAAAGTGGTTCAGTAACCAGGCGCCCAGCAGGGGTGCTAACGCAGGAGAAAGGGCGACCAAAGGCATAATAGTGGCAAAGACCCGATTGGCCTTGCCATCGCGATAACGGTCAATCACCAGCGCTTGCCAGGTCACCGCAGCGGAACAAACTCCCACGGCCTGAACCAGACGTAATGCTAACAGTTGTACCGGCGTTTGCACCCAAACCATTCCCAAACAGCCGAAGGCAAACAGACTTAAACCGAGCAACAACACAGGTTTCCGCCCCAATTTATCGGATAAAGGTCCCCAGACTAATTGTGCAATGGCAAATCCGGCGAGAAAAATGCTCAAACTGGCGCTGATCGAGCCAGCCGAAGCCTGCAAATCTTGTTGCATGGCGCCAAAAGCGGGTAAGTACATATCCGTGGCAAGGTATCCCAACATGCTCAGACCGGCGAGGTAGAACATAAAGCTAGTGGATGTTTTCATTTTCGTTATTTATCTCGTTTATCTGTATACCCGTTATCTTTCGAACCGCAGCGGTGTTGGCTACCTTCGCTCACCCCAGTCACTTAGTGGCTCGGTTCCTTGGGATTCGCGGCGTTGCCGCCTGGCTACAATCCGAAAGCAGGTTATCTTTGCAGGAGAATTAATGCGGGGGGCATTCTATCCGGCTGGCTATTCCCCTGTGAAACGGTAATATTTGCATACTGGTGTGAAAATAATTGAAGGCAAGGCAATGTGGTCGGAATATTCATTGGAAGTGGTTGATGCGGTTGCCAGAACCGGTAGTTTTAGCGCTGCTGCACAAGAACTGCATCGCGTGCCTTCTGCCGTCAGCTATACGGTCAGACAACTCGAGACATGGCTGGCAGTGCCACTGTTTGAACGACGACACCGCGATGTGGAACTGACGGCAGCGGGAGCGCTGTTTATTAAAGAAGCGCGAACTGTTATCAAAAAAATGATTGATACGCGTCGTCAATGTCAGCAGGTCGCTAACGGTTGGCGCGGCCATCTGGATATTGCTATCGACATTATTGTGAAGCCGTTACGCAGCCGTCAGTTGGTGCTGGATTTTTATCGTCATTTCCCCGATATCGAACTGCGGGTGCATTTTGAGGTATTCAACGGCGTGTGGGATGCGCTGGCGGATGGTCGTGCCGATGTGGCTATTGGTGCGACGCGTGCGGTGCCAGTCGGTGGGCGCTTTACCTTCCGTGATATGGGGTTTATGAACTGGCACTGCGTGGTCAGTGCCACTCATCCGCTGGCATCTCAGAGCGGCCCTTTGACCGACGATCAGCTGCGGCCTTACCCTTCGCTCTGCATTGAGGACACTGCCCGTAATCTGCCGAAGCGCGATACCTGGACGCTGGACAACCAGCGACGGCTGGTGGCACCGGATTGGCAAACGGGCATTGACTGTCTGTGTGACGGTTTATGTATTGGTATGGTTCCGGCGCATCGCGTCGAGCCGCTGGCCAAACAGGGGAAACTGGTGATTATTACGCTGGCTCAGCCCTTGCCAGATAGCCCTTGCTGCCTGAGCTGGGAGCAAAACAACCATTCGCCCGCTATGGCGTGGCTGCTGGAGTACCTTGGGGATACGGAAACGCTGAATGCCGAATGGCTGCGAGCGGGGGACGGTGTAGAAAACACGCGGGAAGCCGTTTCAACGGGCTAAACGGCTTCCCACAGCGGTTTTAACGACGATAATCGCGGAAAGGACCATCAGCAACAGAACGGCGTTCAACCAGTTTTGGATGTACTTCAATGGTTTGGGGATCTTCACGTTTGCTGACAATGCGATCCAGCAACATTGCAAAGGCGCTTTCGCCCAAACGTTCTTTTGGCTGATGAATAGTGGTCAGTGCCGGTGAGAAATAGCGCGCATTTCGCACATTGTCATATCCGATCACCGAAATATCCTGCGGAACGCGTAAACCTAATTCATCGGCAGCACAAATAGCGCCCATAGCCATAATATCGCCGCCGCAGAATACCGCGGTTGGGCGATGTTTCTGCGTTAGGATTTGATGCATGGCTTTATAACCGGATTCCGGTTCAAAATCCCCTTGAACCACCCATTCATCACGCAGTTTAATATTGGCTTCTTCCAACGCTTTGATAAAGCCCTGATGACGCCCACCGCCAGTATTGCGAGCCAGTTGCCCCGGAATGGCTCCAATATCGCGATGACCGCGTTCAATCAGATAACGGCCAGCCAAATAACCGCCTTCAAAGGCATTATCAATAATGGAGTCGGTAAAATCGCCGCGCGCGGTGCCCCAATCCATGACTACCATCGGAATATTGCGATAATCTTCCAGCATGCCCAACAGTTGCTCTGGATACTCGGAACACATTACCAGCAAACCGTCGACGCGTTTTTGCGCCAGCATAGCCAGATACGCTTTCTGCTTATCCAGATTATTATGAGAGTTACACAAAATCAGCGTATAGCCTTTGCTATAGCAGCTATTTTCTACCGCTTCGATCACTTCCGCAAAATAGGGTGCTTCGCTGGAAGTGGCTAGCAAACCAATCGATTTAGTGTGATTGACTTTCAGGCTTCGTGCGACGGCACTGGGCGAATAGTGCAGCTCTTTAATGGCGGCCCACACGGCGGCCTTGGTGTCTTCGGCGACGAAACGTGTTTTATTGATGACGTGCGAAACGGTGGTGGTGGAAACGCCCGCGCGTTTGGCCACATCTTTAATCGTTGCCATAAAAAGAATGACTCCTAAACTGACCTGTTACAGCAGGTAAGTATTATGTTAATCGTTTGCCTGCGTTGTTCGAACCCTTTCAGACAGATATCATCAGTTCCGCTGGTTATTTTCGTCAGCGCGCTAGTCTGAAAGGGGTTTTTAGGCGTTATTGGTCGGTACGCAGTAATGAACTGCGGATTTTGGCCGATTTAAAGAAAAAGTGAAAGATCTAATCAACGTTATAAAGTGAGTAATGATAACAAGATTTTATTCTCGAACTGTGGGAAAATCGTTTTACACACTAACTATGTGCCTTTATCCACCCAAATTAACCGACTGAGGAGTTTATATGGATACTGATCTGAAAATGTCATTGATTACTACTATTGGTTCGTTGGCAGTGATTATGATCTTTAGCTTTACAGCGGTAATGAACTAAACCCTGACTGTTTTAGAACTGTACAGATTTTGAGCGAGAAGGGCGGAGCCGTTATCCGCCCTTGATATTAGCCAGCTAATCAGGCCAGATTTTTCTCTACGAACGCCCAGTTAACCAGCGCCCAGAAGTTTTCCAGATAAGTCGGCCGCGCATTGCGGTAATCGATATAGTAAGCGTGCTCCCACACATCGACAGTCAGCAATGGTTTATCCGAAGTGGTTAGCGGCGTTGCTGCATTAGAAGTGCTCACGATCGCCAGCGAGCCGTCCGGTTTTTTCACCAGCCAGGTCCAACCCGCGCCAAAGTTTTTCACGGCAGCATCGGTAAACTGTTGTTTGAACTCCGCGAAAGACCCAAAAGATGCGGCGATCGCTTCGGCTACTGCGCCCTTCGGTTCGCCACCGGCGTTTGGCGCCAGGCAGTTCCAGTAGAAGGTGTGATTCCATACTTGAGCGGCGTTATTGAAGATACCGCCAGTGGAGGTTTTTACGATCTCTTCCAGCGATTGACCAGCAAACTCGGTATCTTTAATCAAATTATTCAGGTTTACCACGTAGGTGTTGTGGTGCTTGCCGTAGTGATAATCCAGCGTTTCTGCCGAGATATGAGGCTCAAGGGCGTTCTTTGCATAAGGCAGTGCAGGTAATTCAAAAGACATTGCTTTCTCCTTTCGGGATGACTCAGGGTGTTTGCCCATCAAATCACCGGATGCGCCAGGGCGATCCCGGTGGCGACGAGCGGATAAATAATTGTCATATAGTTGTTATGGGTATCAATATTATCAATTTCCCACTGGAAAACCAGGTTTAACCACACAGAGTTAAAGTGATTGGCGATGGGTTATTCGATTGGTGGAACACAGGGGCTGAGAGCCGGGTAGAAACGCTCCGACGGCCAATAAACCGGCGGAGCGAAAGTTTGAGAGCATGATTTTAACGAGTACGTTTAGCAAATAGTTTTAGCGAATAGTTTTAGGGGTCACGACGCGGCGCGCCCCAACGTAATGGCCTTGCCAGTAATCGTTATCTAACATACTGATGCGAATTTCTTCGCCGGTACGCGGAGACTGGATAAATTTCCCGTTGCCTAAATAAACTCCAACGTGATCGGCGACGCCGCGATTAGCAATATTGAAGAACACCAGATCGCCACTTTCCAGCTCTGCGCGTTTAACCGGCGCGGCATCGCGCAGGTGGTACATTTCATTCGCGGTGCGCGGCATTTTTATTCTGACCACATCTTTGTAGGCATAATAAATGAGTCCGCTACAGTCAAACCCGGTATTCGGCGAAGATCCCCCCCAGCGATAGGGTTTCCCAACTTGTTTCATCAGCTTACTCATCGCCGTCTGTTTGGCGTGCTGATAGCGCTTTTTATGTGCCGGACTGAGTTTTAGTTTGTTATTCGCGAGTAATTCTGCCGCTGCTTTTTTGCTCGTGCTATTTCGATGTCGCCCATAAGCCACTTTCGTTTCTTTACGGGTAACGCTTTTTTTAGCCGTAACGCTTTTCTTTTGGGTTAAGGTTTTCGCGTTGGCGGTTGTTTTGGTTTTGCTTACTTTACCCGTCGTCGATTTAGCCGCGGTTTTAGCCGTAACTTTCTTTTTAATTTGGGTCACTGGCTTAACTTTCTTACTGCTGCTTTTATTATCGACTTTCCGTTTTTTGCGATCGTCAGGGCTAGCCTGACTCACATGGCTTTTTTTCTGGTCGGCAGATACGCGCGCCTGCGGCGAAGCATGTGCCAGATTTAAAAATAGCTGGGTAAACAGCAGCACAAAGAGCGTGAAGAATAAACGCATAATAACGCTACCAACCTTGACCCTGAAATGGATGATGGAAGACTCACAGTATTGCTGAAACTCGCCGTATAAAAAAGCGGAGAGCTATATGATTCTAATAGATTTTGTGAGAAAACGTTAATGGCTTGTCAATTGCCGCCTTTTTATGCAGCTAATGCGTCATAAATAACCATTTGTCATAGTGTTAGCTTTCATCCTGGAATCGGGGGCTATAAAAGATATTCCTGAATTTGCTGAAGTAAAAATGTTATTCTCAATGAGTATTTATGTAGCGGAGCCTATTCAGATAGGCGCGATGTGATAAAACCCTGCAAAAAATGGCGTTTTATTCGGGGCGCCACAGTCGTTACAATAACCTGAACGCAACAAATAGATTGTTATTACGGCTAAGCGCAATGACGTCAGTGTTAGCCATAATATGGCTTGAGGAAGCAAGAGATGACAACGATTGAAAAAATTCAGCGCCAGGTAGCAGAGAACCCAATCCTGCTGTACATGAAAGGCTCGCCTAAATTGCCTAGCTGCGGTTTTTCCGCTCAGGCCGTACAGGCGCTGTCTGCCTGTGGTGAACGTTTTGCCTATGTGGATATCCTGCAAAACCCGGATATTCGCGCTGAAATGCCAAAATACGCTAACTGGCCAACTTTCCCACAGCTGTGGGTCGACGGTGAGTTAATCGGCGGCTGCGACATTATGATCGAAATGTATCAACGTGGCGAATTGCAGCAATTATTAAAAGAAACCGCTGACAAATACCGTTCACAGGAAGATCAGGCGGCTGAATAAGCGCGCGATTATCTGATAAGTTAGAACGTAAAAAATGGGTGGCCAAGGCCACCCATTTTTATTGCCGCTGATTAGAGAGTTCTATACTGAACAACCGATATTGGTTTGATTACCAGAATGTTGATGAGTGACTCATGGATCAAAATTGATATTTGACGCCTAAAATGACGGCGGTATCGCTATATCCCTGTCCACCTATCTGCTGGCCAACATTCCCCCACAGGCCAAGCTTTTCACTGATGTGACCTTCAACGCCCAATTTCAGCTCGCCAATATTGGCTGTTCCACTCTGTTGTACCGTCATGCTATCCAAGGTCGTACCGAAGCTTTTGGTATTGTGGAGCCAGGTGGCTTCGATAAAAGGTTGGAAAATCCTATTGTTACCTTTATCCAAATCGCTGTAGCCGTTCATAAAGGCTTTCACCCCCAGACGGGTTTGGATGTTCCCCTGACCGACACCGGATATATAGCTGCCGTTTTCCTCTTTGTGTTCATCGGCTTTGACGCCCATCCAGATCATTTGTGCTTTGGGCTGAATAAAGTACGCGGCATTTCTGGCCATGTTTCCCGCGAGCTTGAAGGTATAACCGCTTTCCACTGATGCGGTCAGACCTTTGGATTTGTACCTTTCGGTTGCCAGTTCCTGCCCGCTAATACTGTTGTTAAACCAGCTATATTGGACCCAACTGTCTAAATACAAACCGCTTTTTTCTTCGCTGTTGGCATACCAAGTGCTGTATAAACCGGTGCTATAGCCGTCGATGGAGGAACGAGCGTTATAACCGGAGACTCGGGATTCGGTTTTACTTTTGCTGTTGCCGTAACCAGCCATAATCCCCAACCGGAAATGCCCCCAGGCATTATCACTCCATTGGGCAATATCGCCTCCCAGTTGCACAACATAGCGATTAGTCAGGCTGCTCAGTTGCCCCTGCGATTCGCGGGTGCGTTGGTGTCCGCCTTCATTACGCAGCCACATGCTGGTGGCTCTCCGTTCTCCCGTATGTACGTCTGTGTAGTGTGTTTCGCCTAAACGGTCATTCAGACTCGTTATAAACAGATTATTCGCTGCAGACAGATTGGCGCCGTAGGCTGCGGCTTCCGGGCGTAAGGTCATGACATTCGTATCCACATCAGGATCTGCATCAGACCCGGCGGGAATGCTGGGTATCTCTGACACGGGAGTGGTATTGGGATTGTTTATTTCCGGATCTGTGATAGGTAATGCGTCAATATCATTATCATTTATTTCAGAGACACTTATTTCAGGATCGACAACGTGCGGGGTGTCTGGGCTGCTTGTTTCTGGCTCTTCGTCCGTTAGCTCATTGTCATCGATTAGCTCATCGTCATCGGTGAGTGTGGGAATGGGGGCCAGCGGGGTATCGAGGCTACTTTCTTCAGCTTCGACGTCGTCGACTCCTATCGTATGGTCATCAGTCATGTTGCTACTGAGATACCAATTCGATTGGTTATCCCCCGAACCTCTGTGTAAGTCATATTCATAACTGCCTGCCACAATACGGCTGTTTTTAACAAATACACCGTCAGACATGCCCGCTACAGTAATTAACTCAATGCCATTAAGCGTTTTTGCGCCACTGCCGCCCAGATTGTTCACCTGTACGTACGTATGGCCTGACGTATTACCTTCCACAATAAGCTTATCGCCAAGGGAGCTGTCGCCTGCCAACGTCGCGTTCATGTGCAACAGACCAAAGTGACTGCTGTAGTCACCGGTGACGATTAATGTCGTCCCCCTTTTATCTGAATGGCCGAAATTGACTGTCCCGTTATTATTTAGGGCGATAAGCTTTTGATCAAAACCGCCTAAGTCCAGAGTCGCATTAGAATGGATTGCAAACTGAGAGTTTGGGCTGAGTACATGTTTTTCTGCGGCTTTAACGGTACCTTGCTTGATTATTGTTTCCGAGAAGTAGTGGCTCGGTTGGGTCAGGGTTAATGTGTTGCCGGGACTATTTTGTACCACAGCGCTGGAGCCGCTCCCGCCTAAGCCAAAATCCAGTGTGTAATCATCGCGTTGAAATATCAGTTGCCCGTCATTGCGTAAAACATCCTCTGGGCTTTCGGCTGTAAAGTTTAACGTTCCCTGTTCAAGGATGAGTGTTTTACCCGTAAGCCGGCCACCGGCGCTTACGTTCAGTCTGCCGCGGCCTTTTACCGTGCTGTGAGCGGCTGTACCTCCTTTTGCCACATGCTGATTTCCGCTTTCAATGGTCGTACCGTAGGCTAACCCTTCATTTTGGATAGACTGCGTTCCATCTTGCTCGATCACCGCATATGCGGAAAATCCCGCATCATGGATTGTTTGTGTGCCGCCGTTTATTTTGGTTTTTTTAGCCAGACCTCTGAACCCAATCTCTTGTTCTCCACCGGGATTAATGGTGGTGAAGTCGGCGATTCCATTGCCATACAGGCTCTGGACTCCATCCTTATTTATAGTCGTTCCATATGTTGTACCGTGTTTGCGAACAATTTGTACGCCCCGTTGATTTATTGTCGCGTCTTGGCTTTTACCGCCATTTTCCACTGCTTGCCGATCGCCTGAATCAATAACATCTCCTGTTCTAACAACCTGATCACCGCTAACCAATTCCGCGTATTCGGCCAGAACGGAGGTGCTGCCAGAAACGCCGCAGGTAAGAATAATAAACGCCGATATTTTAGCTAAAGGGGAGTGGGTTATTGCCGTTGTCTCATTGCATGAGAAAATCTGATTTTTAATATGTTTTTTATCCATAGAATTAAATGATCCATTAAATAGATTAACTGTGTCGTATCAGGGAAATAAAAATCACCCGGTAGAGGTGAATTCTATTGGTTAATGTTTCTTCAAGATATTGAGTCACGCTGAGGTAATCGTGTTTTTACTATTCTCGGCGCCAATTGATTATTGTTTTGGTATTGCCAGTATGATTTCCACAGATTTATTCATTGATTAATTATCACTATTTCCCAGCATATATCCTGCTTACGTATGCCTCCTCGTGAAGAAACGTTTATGACCGTAAGACTACGGAGTTCCACAGGTTGTGGTGCATCTGCGCTGTAGTTGTAACCGGCTTGAGTTCACTGTACTGCGCTTTATTGGCGTTGGAGCTGTTTTAGTTGATATCAAGAATGCTATCTGTGTGATGTATTGTATTAACTTATATGAATAACATCCTGCTATCTTAATGAATAATATCCCGCCAAAATTATCACGCTATTATTTTGTTGTCTAGGAGGGATCTTTGTTTGTGATGTTGTGGTGGTGACTTTTAATTCTTTTCTTATTTCCATCATTTTTTGATCTAATTTATGAGTTCTAATTTGATATTTTTTTGTTATTCCATATGTGAGTTTTATTTATTTTAAAGCGATATTTAATAGATTAAATAAAATATTTCTAGTAGCGGATATAAAGTGAGTAGAAAAAATTAAAATTTTTTATGGATACTGAATGTAATAGAGATAATCTATTGAGTCATCTGGACAAGTCATAGCAAACAAAAAAGCGAAGAGAATTTGGCTCGAATTGATTAAAGCGATGAGCGTTTGATATTGAATCAATCCGCGCAAAACTGCCTCGTTTAAAGAGGCAGTTGACGGTTAGTCGGGCGTTCGTCTCGGGGAAGGAGCCGTTGTACTCAAGATTCGTCAGCGATAGCCAGCGGCCAGCCGCCTAAGCGTTTCCAGCGGTTAACCAATTCGCAGAAGAGTTCTGCGGTTTGTTCTGTGTCATATAGTGCGGAATGCGCCTGTGAGCTATCAAAGGGAATTCCCGCAGTCAGGCAGGCTTTAGCCAACACGGTTTGCCCTAATACTAAACCGCTGAGGGCGGCGGTATCAAAGGTGGCAAAAGGGTGGAAAGGGTTGCGTTTCAGTTTGGCACGCTCGGCGGCTTCCATCACAAAGCTATGATCGAAATTGGCATTGTGAGCCACGATGATAGCGCGATTACAGCCATGATCTTTCAGCCCTTTGCGCACGGCTTTAAAAATGGCGTGTAATGCATCATATTCCCGCACGGCGCCGCGCAGCGGATTGGTTGGGTCGATGCCGTTAAACGCCAGCGCTTCAGGCTGCAAATTAGCGCCTTCAAAAGGTTCAACGTGGAAATGCAGAGTTTCATCCCGCTTTAGCCAACCGTCCTGATCCATTTGTAAGGTTACCGCAGCAATTTCTAACAATGCGTCGGTTTTGGCATTAAATCCGGCGGTTTCGACGTCGATTACTACCGGGTAATACCCACGAAAACGGCCACTCAGGGCGTTAACATCACTTTTTTCTGCCATTAGTTTCTTATCTTCATTCGAATATTGCGCGCATTATGTCAAACTTTTCCGCGCGATGCAGGAGGAATCATCAGAAGAGGGGGAGACGCCAAGGTTGAAGCCGGATCGCGATCAAAACCTGCTCTAAAATCAGGGAAGTAAAGGCGTTAGCTGCAAGTATGAACGTGCGAGCGGGAACTCTCATCAGATTTAACGCCAGTGACCTTCTATTTCCTATTCGCGGCTATTGCACGTCAACGGCCCGAAATTGCTTTCGGGCGCTTTTAGCACGGGGCAGCTCGATTAATTGCCTAAACCCTGACCGGCGCTTTTATTTTCGGTCAGCTCGATTTTATAGCCATCGGGATCTTCAACGAAGGCTATAACGGTGTTGCCGCCTTTTACCGGGCCGGCTTCACGGGTAACTTTGCCACCGGCCTGACGGATTTGCTCACAGGTGGCCGCTACGTCGTCTACGCCCAGCGCCAAATGACCGAATGCGGTGCCCATTTCGTAGCTGTCTACGCCCCAGTTATAGGTCAGTTCAATGACTGAACCTTGGCTTTCATCGCTGTAGCCAACGAAAGCCAACGAGTATTTATATTCAGTATTTTCACTGGTACGCAGTAAGCGCATCCCTAATACCTTGGTGTAGAAATCGATGGAACGTTGCAAATCACCGACGCGGATCATGGTATGAAGTAAGCGCATAGAAATACCTCTTTTATCAATTAATTAATAATAAGTGATCATGAATCAAACTTAGTCATCAATGATATAGCAATATCTTCCTGCTCACTACCCTGGTGGGGCAGCCGATATTTCTTTTGCCTACGCTGTAATCAGTATTTTTGCGTTCAGGCGATGTTGCTGTCCTGCAGGCGGGTAGTTGACGGAGCTATGATGCCGGAAGGGTGCCAAGGTAAGGGAATGCTCAGCCTTTATCTTTATAAGGACGAAATCCGTGACCACGCATCCCATACGCTTAATCATCGAAACCTGCGATAAGGCGATTTCTAACCGAGATTTTGACGCACTGATGCAGCACTATGCGGAAGATACGGCGCTGGTGGCGAAACCCGGCATGATTGCTAGAGGAACGGACAATATTCGTCGGGCTTTTATTGCTATTTCCGATTGTTTTCAGGATCGGCTGGTGGTTGAGCAGGGTGAAATGCAGGTTATTGCAGGATCGGGCGATACATTGGTGATGATGGAAACGGTGTTGCATTTTCCTGACGGACAGGGAGGATCGGTGACAGCGTCCCGATAAGCGACTTACGTTTTTCGCCATGAACCGGACGGACGTTGGTTATGTACTATCGACAATTCTTATGGCACCGCACTACTTGACGGGGCCTGCACCATTTAAATTATCGGGCTTTACAGGCTTCGCAACCCGGCGCGGATAAGGTATAGTCCGCCCTTTTCGGAAGAACTATGCTGACCAACTCATCCATTCGTCTTAACAAATACATTAGCGAGAGCGGCATCTGTTCTCGTCGCGACGCCGATCGTTACGTCGAACAGGGAAATGTTTTTATTAACGGCAAGAGAGCCTCAGTTGGCGATCAGGTTTATGTCGGGGATGTGGTGAAAGTTAACGGTCAGCTGATTGAGCCGCGTAATGAAGATGATTTGGTACTGATCGCACTCAACAAACCGGTTGGCATTATTTGTACTACGGAAGACGGCGAGCACGACAATATTGTTGATTTTGTGAATCACAGCAAACGTGTTTTCCCTATCGGTCGGCTGGATAAAGATTCCCAAGGGTTGATTTTCCTGACGAATCACGGCGATTTGGTCAATAAAATCCTGCGGGCGGGGAACGATCACGAAAAAGAATACGTAGTGACCGTTAACAAACCGGTGACTGACGAATTTATTCTTGGTTTAGCTGCCGGCGTGCCGATGTTGGGAACGGTAACCAAAAAGTGCAAAGTGAAAAAAGAAGCGCCTTTTGTGTTCCGTATTACGCTGGTGCAGGGGCTTAACCGCCAGATTCGCCGTATGTGTAAGCATTTTGGCTATGAAGTCACCAAACTTGAGCGTACTCGCATCATGAACGTCAATCTGAAAGGGTTGCCGCAGGGCGAGTGGCGAGATTTGACCGACGATGAGTTGATTGAATTATTCAAGCTGATTGAAAATTCCTCCTCTGACGAGAAACCGGCAAAAAAAGCGCAGGCCAAGCCTGCTGCCGCGAAAAAACCGAGCGTTAACCGCCCGAAAAGCGTCGAAAAACCCGCGGATAACACCGCTTCCCGCAAGCGTTTTGCCCAGCCCGGTCGCAAGAAGAAAGGGCGCTAAGCGCCCCATCAGACGGTCAGCGTCGTCTTTGCCCATGACTTCCCCAGCAGCTGACTCCACGGGTCGGGAAAGGGATGGGCATACCGTCATGCAGGGCGTTTAATTGTTACGACGGTGATTCATCCACTCTGCAATCTGGCTGGGGATACCTCCGTCGCGACTCTGAATACTCTTTGAACCAAACACCAATACTATGTGTTGCGACAGAGCTTCTTCCATGGGCTGTTGCGCGATACTCGTCACCTGAACGCCACAGATACCCCGATAAGCCCAGTCAGGCGCGGGTTGGTCAAATACCGCACAGCGCTGGCAAATTTCTCTACACTCTAACATTGGGGCGCAGCGTTCGCGGCGTAAATCGATGAGCGTGCTGCTCGAGAGGAAATCGCAAATGGCGGTTAAATACAGCAATGCCGGTAAGAGAAACGCTCACCGGCATTAAGATGTTTAGCTAAATCGCGGCATTATAGGGTTGGATAATCGGTGTAACCTTTAGCGCCGCCGCCATAGAAAGTGTCACCGTCCGGCGTATTCAAGGGCGCTTGCTGCTGCAAACGTTGTACCAGATCCGGGTTGGCAATATAACTGCGGCCAAAGGCAACGGCGTCAATAAAGCCTTTTTCGATCAACGCTTCAGCTTTTTCAGCGCTGTAAGCGCCAGCGCCTACAATAACGCCGTTGAAACGAGCGCGCACGGCGTCGCGGAAGGCGTCTGAATAAGGCTTACCCCCCGCCCAGTCAGGCTCGGAAATGTGCAGGTAGGCAATTTTACGTTTGTTCAGTTCATCGATCAGATACAGCGCTGCTTCTTCCTGATCTTCCCCGTTATCCAGACCATTGAATGGGCCGAGCGGTGAAATGCGGATGCCAATATGCTCCGCGCCCCATTCAGCGGCGGTTGCATCTACCACTTCCAGTGTCAGGCGAGTGCGATTTTCAATGCTGCCGCCGTAGGCATCGGTACGTTGGTTGGACGCCGGAGACATAAATTGATGCAGCAAATAACCGTGAGCAGCGTGGATTTCGATGAAATCGAAGCCAGCTTCGCGAGCATTGGCGGTGGTTTTACGGAAATCATCCACAATACCTGGAATTTCTTCTAAGGCTAGCGCGCGCGGGGTTGAGCAAGGAACGCGCACCCAAGCACCGTTTTCATCCCGCACCGTGGTACGAGAATCCGCAGCGATAGCCGAAGGGGCGACCGGTGCCTGTTGATTCGGTTGCAGGCTACTGTGTGAAATGCGGCCTACGTGCCACAGTTGTACCGCGATATGACCCTTTTTATCATGCACCGCCTGAGTAATCTCTTTCCACGCTTCCATTTGTTCCTGAGTATGCAGACCCGGTGCGCCCGCATAGCCTTTGGCCTGGAAAGACACCTGCGTCGCTTCGGTAATAATCAGGCCGGCGCTGGCACGCTGAGCGTAGTATTCCGCCATTAACGGCGTAGGAACATCACCCGGTTCCATGCTGCGTAAACGGGTCAGCGGTGCCATAAACACGCGATTTGGCAGCGTCACAGCGCCAACTTTTAGCGGAGAGAACAATTTTGCTGTCTTCATGAGAATTCCTGTAATAATAGACCAGTCGTCTAGTGTTTGTGTAAGACACTTACCTCGCAGGCGAGATGAGTGGCTGTTAAATCAGGCTGTCGGTTGTAATAGCAATTCGATACTTTCTAACGCACAGGTCAGTGGGGCGACGGAGCGTTTCACTTTGGCGCGCAGCGAGGCGCCGAGCCATAGGGCATAGAGCGTTTCTGCCGTGGCGGATGCGGATAAAACCACCCGCAGGGATTTCTCCTCAATGCCTTTTTCAATCGCGTCCTGTAAGCGACGGATGACCCGAGCGGTGCCGGTATCCAGTGCGTGGCGCATAGGCTCAGATAAATCGCTCACTTCAGCAGAAAGTTTGACCGCCAGACAGGCGTTGTGGCACTCACTGTTGCAAAAATTGCCAATTCCCTGAGCAAAATAGCCCAGAAGGTGCTGGCGCTGATCCCCCTGCGGATTGGAAAACAGGTTATGCATTTGAGTATCGTAGCGATCAAAATAGCGTTGCAGCATGGCTTCGCCGAAAGCTTCTTTCGACTTAAAGTAATGATAGAACGAACCTTTTGGTACGCCAGCGGTAGTCAGCAGCAGGCTGAGTCCCATCCCGTTAAAGCCCAGACGTAAGCTCAGGTGCTCGCCGGTGGCTAACAGATGTTCGCGGGTATCAGTTTGAGAGTGCAATATCTTGTTCATGACCATTAGCGTAATAGACCGACTGGTCTAGGTCAAGAAAAAAAGATACACCGAGAGCTTTTCGAGGCTGTAAATAAGGTGATTTTAAATAATCACCTTATCATTCATAGGTTTGATAAAAGGTCTTTGTCCCGCTATTCAGATAAAACCGCCGATGGCGAACATCAGCGGTCATCATTTTAAGCGTTAATCTCTTTCCATCAGGCAGGTGAGTGGCAAGAGTGCAGTATATCCAATGAAGGCTGATATTCTTTGGTCTGAATATTCATCATCCCTAAAATGGTATGGAACAGATTATCCTGAGAAACCTCAGCCTGCTGCGCCATTTGGTTTAAACAGTTGCGATTGATGGCGAAATTCTTTTCATAATCCGCTGACATCCACAGCAACATAGGCACGTGCGTTTGTTGGCTTGGGGCAAACAGGTAGGGCGTTCCGTGCAGATACATGCCGTTTTCACCCAAAGATTCCCCGTGATCGGACAGATAAACCATTGCCGTATTAAATGTATCACTGTGTTGCTGCAAAATTTTGATGGTTTTATCCAGCGTCGCATCGGTATACAGCAAGGAATTATCATAGGTATTTACCAGCTCTTGCGGGCTGCAATCCTGAATCTGATTGCTATCGCAGGTTGGCGTGAATTTGCGAAATTCCGGCGTGGTACGGCGATAATAGGCTGGGCCGTGGCTCCCCATTTGATGTAAAACAATTACACTGTCGCCTTTTAACCCATTGATATAATTGTCTAGATTATGCAGCAGTGCGTCATCCATACAAACATCACCTTCGCAGTACTGTGTCAGATTTAACTGCGTCACATCCTGATGAGGAACGCGATCGCAGGCACCTTTACAGCCGCCGTCGTTTTCCCGCCACAGCACATTCACCCCGGCGAGCGCCACAATGTCCAGTAAACCCTCCTGATGGCTGGCGAGGGTCGCATCGTATTCTTTACGGGGCATATTAGAAAACATGCAGGGGACGGACACGGCGGTTTCGGTGCCGCAGGACGCGGTGTTTTTAAAATAAATCACCTGATCCTGCTTCAGACGCGGATTGGTTTCCCGTTCGTAACCGCCGAGGGAGAAGTTCTCTGCGCGCGCAGTTTCGCCGACCACCAGTATCATCAGCGTTTTTTTCTGTTGCGCCAAAATCTGCGGGCCTTTATGCGCGTCTTCACCGATACGAATGAGTGGCAGGTTATTGGTGAAATATTTGTGTTTGGCATACTCAATCACACCGCTAACGTAGTTGGACGGCGTGAGCATTTTAACGATGCTTTTGTTATTGCGAATCAGCGAAGCGTAGTCCTTATAGAATAACGCGGCGATCAGCAGAATAATCATCATGGATAACAGAATATTGGCCGCCCGCAGACCCAGCATGTACCACCAAGGCTTGGTGGACTCAATCCGGGTGAAACAAATGGCGACGGCGGGCAATATGCCCAGCCCCAGCAACCACCAGCCCATGCGTGGCGTGAGCAGGGCGGTTGCCTCTTGCGCATTGGTTTCAAAGGCGTTTTGCATCATATTGCCGTCGATCACCACGCCATAGCTAAACATAAAATAGTTAGCAGCCGCGCTGCCCAGCAGCAGTGTGATAATGATTGGCTTCCGCAGATATGGCACGCACAGCAGGCTGAAAGTAATATTCAACGCGCAGAATATCACCAGCGGAATCGTGGCGGCGAACACATAACTATCTAGGCTGCCGAAGGCGATCAGCGACCAGGCTTTGTGTATAAAAAGAGCATTGAGAAACAGCGTGAAAAATAGCGCGCAGCTTAAGATAAAGGTGATTGCGTTACACTGTAACTTGAATCGTCCATTCATTGCTAATCAGAACCAATTATTCATTAATGATTGGCACGATACAGTAGCAAACTTAAGATAACCTTAGCGTTTGGAAACAAAACGTGACAAAAGCGGAAAGACGTGACACAAGCGGAAAGAAGAAAAGCCCCGCGCACGGCACACCTATGAGGGTAGGTTTGACTGCCATGCGCGAGGCTGATGCAGAACGGGTTCGTCCTTAGTATGCGGCGGTAAACTGCGCTTTAATAAACTGCGGATTTTCGATTTCGTCTAAAATAGCCACCGCTAAATCTTCCACGGAGATGCTGGCTGGCGCCGTGCCGTTCATCAGCAACGAAGTGGTACCCAAACGGAACTGGCCGGTGCGTTTTCCTGGTTCCAGCAAGGCCGCCGGTGACAGGTAGGTCCAATCCAGCGTGTTTTCAGCGCGTAACTTGTTACGTAACGCACGGGCGCCCAAGGCGCCTTGCTTGTAGGCATCCGGGAAGTCTGGCGTATCGACCAACTCCACGCCAGGGGCGACTTCCAGACTGCCCGCGCCGCCGACCACCAACAGGCGTTTCACGCCGGCTTTTTGCTGCGCATCCAGAATTTTCTGGCTTCCCGCCGTGAATTTTTCAAACTGATTTTCTTCGGTCCAACCAGGGTTATAAGCGCTGATAACCGCATCCTGACCGCTCAATTGTTGGGCTAACCAGTCAGTATCAGCAATGTCACCTAATGCGATGGTCAGGTTATCAGTTTTAGGTAAATCTTTAGGCTGACGGGCAATCGCCGTAACCTGATGACCGCGAGCCAGAGCTTCGTCGATGACTTTACGGCCTACAAAACCAGTTGCACCAATAATTGCCAGTTTCATCGTTTAATTCCTCAAGTTGGGTTGACGGGGCTAACTCTAATACTTAACAAACTGGCTGATAAGTGCCATATTTGTGCTTTCTTCTTTAAGTAAAACTTCATAATCATGGATAAACTCAACCGAATGGCGATTTTTGCCACCGTAGTGGCCGAAGGTTCGCTAACCGCAGCGGGGCGACGGTTGGGTATGACCGCATCCGCTATTAGTCAGCATATGCGCTCTTTAGAGAAAGCGCTCGGCGTCCCCTTGTTGCATCGCTCAACCCGCAGGCTGACGTTAACGGAAGCCGGGCAGGTTTTTTATCCCGGCTGCGAAGCCATGTTGCAGCAGGCGAAAGAGGCCGAGCAGCGGTTGGCGGAGCTACGAGATACGCTGGTGGGCGAAATTCGCATTGCCACTACCGTAGGTATCGGTGGTCGCCCGCTGGCGGAAGCGTTGTCCCCTTTGCTAAACGCTCATCCCAAATTAACCCTGCGGATTCTGGCCAATGACGAAGTGGTGGATTTGATCGAACAGCGGGTTGATATCGCTCTGCGAGTCAATCGACAGCTGGCGGACGCCAATATGATTGCCCATCCGTTGGCGGAGTGGCCGATGGTGATTTGCGCTGCACCGCGCTATCTCAGTCAGCACGGTGTGCCAGAAACGCCGCAGGACTTACTGGCGCACCGCTGGATGTCCTCGGTGAATAATCCCTCGGCTATTCATTTAGATTTGCATCACACATCGGGAGAAACGATGGTTTTGCGTCTGAATCACGGGCAGGTTATTAGCGGTAGTATGCCGGTTATCCGCGATTTTACTCGCGAAGGGATGGGGCTTTCCGTGCTGCCTTTGTATGAAATTGGTGATGAGCTGCAACGCGGAGAATTAATCACGCTGCTACCGGAGTGGCAATCAACGCCGCTGCGGTTACATGCGTTGACGCTGGAAAGGGCGATGCCGGAAAAAAATCGTCAGGTGATACGTTATCTGCGGGATTATTTTCAGCGACATCGCGAATCTGTACTTGCCAGCCGCCGTTAAGCCGTCTTCAATGAAAGGGTAATCCGAGGAGGTTGTGTGGCTCAGCAGCTTGAGTTTTTTGATATTCCCAGTCCTTGTCGCGGTATCTGTCAAGCAGATGACCGTGGTTTTTGCCGTGGCTGTTTCCGCAGCCGGGAAGAGCGCTTTGGCTGGATGCAAATGACCGACATGCAAAAACACGACGTTCTGCGCCTGTGTCGTCAACGTTTGTTGCGTCAGCTACGTGCCAACAAAAAACCGGAAGAACCGCTACCGGAACAACCGTCATTATTTTAAATTTCATCTTTTGATACCGATCAACCGCCATTTCCTTGCGTCAGGATGATGATCCTTTCTGTCGCTTGTGTATGCTGAAGGTCATTCAACATATATAGGTGGTCAAAATGCATACACGTAGCCAATTATCGCCGCAAGGCCCTGAATTTTCCCGCATGATTTGCGGTTACTGGCGTTTGATCGAATGGAACATGACGCCCGCCCAGCTACAGGGTTTTATTCAGCAGCATCTGGATATGGGGATTACCACGGTGGATCACGCGGATATCTACGGTGGCTACCAGTGCGAGCAGGCTTTTGGACAAGCGATGCGTTTACAACCATCACTACGAGATAAGATGGAAATCGTCAGCAAATGCGGCATCGCGACGACGGCTAAGCCAGAGCACGCCTTGGGTCACTACAATACCGATGGCGATCATATTATCCGCAGCGCCGAGCAATCATTGACTCATTTACACACGGATTATTTGGATCTGCTGTTGATTCACCGCCCTGATCCACTGATGGAGGCTGACGACGTTGCCGAGGCTTTCACTCAGTTGCACAAAAGCGGCAAAGTGAAGCATTTTGGCGTATCTAACTTCACACCGGCTCAGTTCAGTCTGCTGCAATCTCGCCTGCCTTTCTCGCTAGTGACCAATCAGGTGGAAATATCGCCGTTGCATCAGCCTACCATTCTGGACGGCACGCTGGATATGTGTCAGCAATTGCGTATTAAACCGATGGCTTGGTCATGTTTAGGCGGTGGGCGTTTGTTTAACGATGGGGAGTTCCAGCCATTACGTGATGAATTACAGGCCGTGGCGGAAGAAATCGGTGCGGAGAATATCGAGCAAGTGGTCTATGCCTGGGTGATGCGTTTGCCCTCTGTGCCGCTGCCGATTATTGGTTCAGGCAAGATTGAGCGCGTTGCCGCCGCGTGGAAATCGATATCCCTAACGCTCAGCCGTCAGCAGTGGTTCCGCATTCGCCGCGCCGCTTTGGGTTATGACGTTCCTTGATGATTGATCTCCCCTGACTAATCCTTAGGCAGGGGAAGAAATAGCCGGCGGGGTGAGGGCGAGCTGCAGTTGCGTCAGCGAGCAGTACAGACGCCAAACCAGCCCCGCCAGTTCTCGCCCCGACGAGTCCGGATGATGAGCCAGAGTTTCGCTGATGCGCAGTAGCTCTTGCAGCGTTGCCGCTAACGCTTCAGGCTCAACGCCTTTTTCCGTTACGCTGCCTTTCAGACAATGAATACACAAATCCCGCACCGCAGACAGCGGCGGCGCAGTGGTTTGCCAGTCCCGTAACTGCCATACCACATGACTGCAATTCAGATAGACCATGCCCCATCGTAACAGCCAGATGCGCGCTTCCTGATCCTGACTGAGATTTAACTGGCTGATGCGATGATAAATCAGCGATTCAAATCGTGGCTGACTTTGTTGCGGATAAGGGCTGAGCTGGTCGATAAAGTCTCGCCGCAGGGCGCGAATAATTCGTTGGCCTTTTCGTTTATCCGAACTGGGGCGCAAAATCTGGAAAGCCACGCCCGCCAGCATCACGCCCACCAACTTGCCGAGGTTGTCATTAAGGAAGCCCTGATAGTCGTAGCTGGGCGGATTGGTCACACTGAGGAAAGAACCCATAAAAACGATAAGCTGCCCCCACAGCGCCGCGTAGGGCGGATTTTGCTGCTTAAACATCTGCATGGTAACCAGGATCGGTAAGAGTACGGCAGCAAACAACCAAAAGTCGTCGATTCGAATCATGACGCCGAATTTTAAAATAAAGCAGCCGATGGATAACAACACGATGGCTTTCAGCAACGTTATGATGCTGTCCGTCGGGGACGGGCTGGCGGAATACAGTACGCAACTGACGGCGGCCAAAGCCAGCGCCGAACTGCCTGCACTCCATTGGGTGTTTATCCAGAATGCGCAGCCAATAACGATACAGACAAAGGTGCGTAACCCGTTGTAAGCCGCTTCGTAGGTATCGGTGTGACGCGCCAGCGTGGCAACCTTGGGGAGGGGCAATGTAGTTCGTTCACTGTGTTGTTCCAATTGGCGTAACCAATGGCCAGATTCCAGATACAACCAACAGAAATGACGTAAACGCAGCCAGAATGCGCGGTGGCGGTAATCATCTTTATCTCGCGGGATAATTTGTTGCAAAATTTTGGCGGCTCGATATTTATCGCAATCTGGCTGCTGAAGCTCGGTAATCAGCGTTTGCAAAACCTTTTTCAGATTGCCAGGCGGATTGGGCCAGTTGAGCAACATACGTCGCAGACTGGCGATGACGCTGGTGGTTCGTAATTGATTATGCAGCATAAAATTGAGCGTATTGTTTTGTCGCCGGAAGCGGTAGTGGCTCCAGAAAGCCTGAATGCGCAACAGATTGAGCGTCAGAATCTGCCCGATCACGCCCTCGTGTGAGGTACGAATCTGCGGGTCGTCTTCGGTCTGCCACAGCAGCATGGCGTGTTCCAGCAGGCGGGAATGCATACGCCGCAGCGAGGTCAGCAGCGCTTCGCCGTCTGAGGTGCTGGGCAACAGCATCATCATCAGGCCACCGCACAAAATACCGGTAATCACTTCGCAGACTCGCGCCTGAGCGATATCGAAAATTTGTTGAGTATCCGTAGTGTTGACCGTTGAAAAAGCGATGATTGCTGCGGTATAACCGGCCAGAGCAAAGGCGTAGGAAACGTTATTTTGATAATGGTTGGATACGAAAGTACACCAGCCGATCCAGGCGGCAATAGCGAAGGTAAACAGCCAAGGATCATTCAGGCAGTGACCTGCAATAATAACCGAGGCAGCGGCACCCATCAGACTACCAATCACCCGACCAATACTTTTGCTGATTACACCGCCGACGGTGGGGAAACTCACAACCGCCGCGGAAGTCATCGCCCAATAAGGCTCATCCAGATTGAGAGTAAAAGCAACCCACAGTGACAAGCACATCGCCAGCGAATTACGCAAGGCATAGCGCCACTGCGCCCCGCTGGCCTTCCCCCAGGGCGTGCGTTTCCACTGCAGCGGTAGCCAGTGCATTTTTGTCAGTCAGCCAGAGAAATGGTGCAGGTGGTGCCGGCCACTAAGGTTACGTCCGGCGGAACATCGATCAGTTTGATACGTACCGGCACGCGCTGTGCCAGACGAACCCAGGGGACATTCGGCTTAACATCGACGAGCAAGTCGCTATTTGTATCGACACTTTGATCGTAAATGGCGCGCCCGATACTTTCTACTACACCCTGAAGGGGTATATTTCCATTATATAAAACAATATTTGCCCGGTTGCCTTCTTTGATATGTCGTAATTTGGTTTCTTCGAAATAACCCATTACGTAAAAGGAATGAATATCAACCAAAGCCACTAATGGAGTCCCCGCGGTAGCATAATTTCCGATGCGCGTTTGTAGATTGGTTATATATCCCTCAGTCGGTGCATGAATATGGGTTTTACTCAGGTTCCATTTAGCCTGTTCCAGATTAGCCAGCGCGCCCTGATATGCCGCTTTCATTGCTTGAGCGGTTAAATTGGCAATATCCAGGTCTTCGCCTGATATGAGGTTTTTAGGTAAATTTTGACGTCGAGCCAATTCATGATTGGCCTTATCCATATCGGACTGCGCTTTATCCAATGCGGCCTGCGCGTTATCCAACGCCAGTTGGAACGGCATCGGGTCTAGCTCGAATAACAGACTACCGGATTTTACTAATTGGTTGTCGTGTATCGCAATTTGAATAAGCCTGCCGGACACTTCTGGAGTGATGTTGACTAATTCTGCGCGGACTTTTCCGTCTCGCGTCCAAGGGGATTGCATATAATAATTCCACATCCACCCACCGGCGAACATAGCGATAGCAAAAACGATCACGCTGGAAAAATATTTTATCGATTGATATTTCATCTCAATTTACCAACTGACTAAAATCCACAAAGAAATGCTGACGGCAATGACAAAAATAGACAAATCCATTAACATTGGATGCCAGATCTCGCCAGAGTAGATCCAATTCCGTAGTAAATGATGGATCAATAGCCAAAATATCAAACCTAGCATAACCGCCTTGAAGAGAGGCGGGAAATAGATCGAGGCACCCAGTACCCAGTCCGTTAAGGGTGATGCCATTGGTACAGGAGTTACTTGCATTGGGTTAATCCTTTGGGGTTAGAATTAAAGAAATCTTCACCTTTTCTAAAGGATTTCTCGTATTTATTGCTATTAACACTGCATCGGCGGTATATATACATTTGTATTTTTAATGTTAATTACCCAAAATAGACTGGACTCTGGGAGTTATGCTAGCACGCTAATTAAAAGGAGGGGCAATTGGAATCGACATTAGGATCTGATTTAGCACGATTAGTTCGCGTTTGGCGCGCTTTAATCGATCATCGATTAAAACCGTTGGAACTGACCCAAACACACTGGGTTACGCTCCATAACATTAGTCGTTTACCACCGGAGCAATCGCAGATTCAACTGGCAAAAGCGATTGGTATCGAGCAGCCATCGTTGGTTCGGACTTTGGACCAACTGGAGGATAAGGGATTAATCACACGGCAGACTTGTGCTAACGACCGCCGCGCTAAGCGGATTAAATTAACGGAAGAGTCGTGTTCGACCATCAAAAAACTCGAACACGTCATTGAATCAATCCAAGGCGAAGTCATGTTGAATATCACGGATGCGGAGGTTATTTTGTTAACAGGTGTGCTAATGAAACTTGAACAAAATATTAATCAATTACACAGTAAGTAAAAATAATAAAGTTCAAATAATCTATTCACAGCAAAAGAAAACAACCGGGGATCAATGTGATCCCCGGTTTTTTTATGTCCGCGCCAAACTTAACGTGGGCTGACGGTCACGGTGCTGCCGCTGCTTGCCAGCATCACACGCTGGCCAACGCTGAAGCGAGTCGGGCCTTGTTTCTGAACCACCAGAATAGTGGTGCCGTCGTCTTTACGTACTTCCAGTTGCACGCCATCGGTACGGTTCATCGCGCCCTGTACGCCCTGACCAGCAACGCCACCGGCTACGGCACCCGCTGCGGTTGCCAGACTACGACCGGTACCACCGCCAACGGTGTTACCCAGGAAACCACCCAGCACAGCACCACCGATAGCGCCAATTACGTTGTCGCCGTCACCGCCTTGAATGGTTACCGGGCGAACAGAAACCAATGTACCGTAGGTTACGGTTTGCACTTGCTTGGCCTGTGACGCGCTGAATACATCACCAGACAGCGTGCTGTTGTTCGCACAACCGGTCAGAGTAACCGCAGCGATAGCAATGACGAGGAAAGGCTTAATCATAAAAACTCCTAGTTTAAAGTGCATAACCGATATTCGGTTCACTATGTCCTGTCTACCTATACGCGAAACCAATTAATTTCGGGTATAGATAAAAGTATGGCTGACCCCAACAGTTATTGCATCACATTGTAGTTATCGCACCACACTGTATTGAAGCACATTGTCGGTTAGTTGATCGCTAGCCTAACGTGTATTCCCTTAATCAATATTAAACGGTGGTTTAAATTTCTAAAAGCAGGAAATGAAAAAGAAAAAAATCATCCATTTTCTGTGAGCTGCCTGGCAAAACCAGCCTTGCATTATATAGGGGAAGACAGCGCGGGATACACTCTAAAAACTACATCTTTTCATGGTGTTAATTTTATTATTCTGGTTTAGTAACCTCATTGGGGGTTGTTGTTTTTTTTTTGTCATTGTACTCCCGCAGCGGGAGATAAGGTCATTGCTATGAAATCAGGCCGCTTTATTGGGGTGATGTCGGGTACCAGCCTGGATGGAATCGATGTGGTTCTGGCTGCGATCAATGAGCGAATGGTGGCGCAGCAGGCCACTTATAGCCACCCGATACCGCTTCAGTTGAAAAAAGATATTCTGGCGATGTGTCAGGGGCAAGAAACCACCTTATCGGCGGTGGGCAGGCTAGATGCGCAGTTGGGCACGCTGTTTGCCGAAGCGGTGCTGGCGCTGATGAAAAAAACCGGCGTGTCGCCGCAGGACATCACCGCAATTGGTTGTCACGGGCAAACTGTCTGGCATGAACCGATGGGAGAGCCAGGTTTTACTCTGCAGTTAGGGGACAATAATCGCATTGCGGCGATAACGCAGATTACTACCGTCGGGGATTTTCGGCGACGGGATATGGCCTATGGCGGCCAAGGGGCGCCACTGGTGCCAGCTTTCCACCACGCATTGCTGGCGCATAATGCCGAACGGCGGATGGTGCTGAATATTGGCGGTATCGCTAATTTATCCATGCTGATCCCTGATTCTCCGGTCAGAGGTTTTGATACCGGCCCCGGAAATATGTTGATGGACGCGTGGATTTGGCGTCATCGCTCGTTGCCTTACGACCGCGATGCCGAATGGGCGTTGAGCGGTAAGGTCAATCAGCCGCTATTGAAGCAAATGTTGTCCGATCCTTACTTTGCCAAACCTGCGCCGAAAAGCACTGGGCGGGAGTATTTCAACGCCGCCTGGCTGGAACAGCAGCTGAAGATTATGCCGCGAATAGCGCCTGAAGACGTGCAGGCGACGCTGGCAGAGCTGACGGCGGTGACCATTGCCGAACAGGTTCAACTGGCGGGAGGTTGCGAGCGTTTGCTGGTGTGCGGCGGCGGTGCGCGGAATCCACTATTGATGGCGCGAATGTCGACGATGTTGCCGGGCACTGAAGTCGCGACCACCGACAGCTTTGGCGTCAGTGGCGACGATATGGAAGCCCTGGCTTTTGCCTGGCTAGCATTTCGCACGCTTTCAGGCCTGCCGGGCAATTTACCGTCGGTTACCGGAGCCAGCTGTGAAACCGTTTTGGGCGCGATTTACCCGGTCATACAGCCAGGGCGATAAGGCGACGCTTTTAGGATATTAGGTGATTCAATTTATTCTGCAATTCAATATATTCGGTAAGTCCAGCCTACGGGTGATAGGCTGCGGGAGAAGCTCATGACAGGAGATAAGGCAATGAAATCCGTTTTCACGGCGATTGCCGTACTGACTTTGGCTGGATGTAGCCAGTTTTCACAGAAAAGTGAAACTTTGCACTATCAATGCGGGGGTACCCAGTTGACGGTAGCGCTGGATAATAAGCAGGACAAAGTTAGGTTTGTGATGGATGGCAAGCAACTGAATCTGCCGCAGGTAGTTGCTGCTTCGGGCACCCGATACAGTGACGGTTATTATACGTTCTGGTCGAAAGGTGACAGCGCCTTTATCGAGCGGGGCGATAAAATCGTGATGAATGATTGCGTGCTCGTGCCCTCGAAGTGATTGACTACTAGAAACAGGCAGTGACGTCAGGGCGATTGAGATCTTGGCGTCACAGAGGCACAATAATAATCCACTGAGTTTCAGCGCGTTACAGAGTGTATATGACTGAAAATAATGAGTTTGATGTTGCAGACCTACGACGTGAATATACCCGTGGCGGTCTGCGCCGCAAGGACCTGACTGCTAACCCGCTGGATTTATTTGAGCGCTGGCTGAAACAAGCCTGTGAAGCGCGTCTCGCAGACCCGACGGCGATGTGCGTGGCGACCGTTGATGCCAATGGTCAACCTTTTCAACGTATTGTATTACTAAAGCATTTCGATGACGAAGGCATGGTGTTTTACACCAACCTAGGCAGCCGAAAGGCTCAGCAATTGGCTGAAAACCCCCATATAAGCCTGCTATTCCCTTGGCATACGCTGGATCGCCAGGTGATTTTCCTCGGCAAAGCCGAACGTTTGTCGACCTTCGAAGTACTTAAATATTTCAACAGCCGTCCTAAAGATAGCCAAATAGGTGCCTGGGTTTCTCAGCAATCCTCGCGGATTTCCGCGCGCGGCGTGCTGGAAAGCAAATTTTTGGAGTTGAAACAAAAATTCCAGCAGGGAGAGGTACCGGTGCCGAGTTTCTGGGGCGGATTCCGCGTTCGTTTCGACTCGGTTGAGTTCTGGCAGGGAGGCGAACATCGCCTGCATGACCGTTTTCTCTACCAACGAGACGCCGATACGTGGAAAATTGACCGTTTAGCCCCCTGAGAACGATGAAATATTGAGGTTAAACCTAGCGCTCGCGGGGCGGGCGCTTTATTCTATACCCTTCCTTGAACGCATCCTGATGGGGTGCCATCTGGCACGCAGGCATTACGCCGATAAACGACAACATTTCCCGATGGCAAGTGTTCCCGTTAAACGTTAACCAGATAAATATATTGCATAAGACAATGGAGTCGTTAATGACTAGCAGCAACCTGATTAAACAATTGCAAGAGCGGGGCCTCGTTGCCCAGGTTACGGATGAAGACGCGTTAGCAGAGAGACTGGCGCAAGGGCCAATTTCACTGTATTGCGGTTTCGATCCTACCGCAGACAGCTTGCATTTGGGTCATTTGGTTCCGTTGTTGTGCCTGAAGCGTTTTCAGTTACAGGGTCACCGCCCGGTGGCGCTGGTGGGTGGGGCGACCGGCTTGATCGGCGATCCTAGCTTCAAAGCCACGGAACGTAAGCTGAACACCGCGGATACCGTTAATGAATGGGTCGAGAAAATCCGTCATCAGGTTTCCCCGTTCCTGGATTTCAACTGCGGCGAGAACAGCGCGATTACCGCCAACAATTACGATTGGTTCGGCGGCATGAATGTGCTGACTTTCCTGCGTGATATCGGTAAACACTTCTCTGTTAACCAAATGATTAACAAAGAAGCGGTAAAACAACGTCTAAATCGCGATGATAGCGGTATTTCCTTCACTGAATTCTCTTACAATCTGTTGCAAGGCTATGATTTCGCCTGCCTGAATAAAGAGCATAATGTGGTTCTGCAAATCGGCGGTTCCGATCAGTGGGGCAATATTACCTCCGGGATAGATTTAACTCGTCGTCTGCATCAGCAGCAAGTGTACGGCCTGACTGTGCCATTGATTACCAAAGCTGACGGCACCAAATTCGGTAAAACCGAAGGTGGCGCGGTATGGTTAGACCCGAAAAAAACCAGCCCGTACAAGTTCTACCAGTTCTGGATTAACACCGCCGATGCGGATGTGTATCGCTTCCTGAAATTCTTCACCTTTATGAGTCTGGAAGAGATCAATGCGCTGGAAGAAGAAGATAAAAACAGCGGCAAAGCGCCGCGCGCTCAGTACGTGCTGGCTGAAGAAGTGACCGGTATGGTTCACGGTGCTGAAGGTCTGGCGGCGGCAAAACGTATTACGGCCAGCCTATTCTCCGGCAATCTGAACGACATGACCGAAGCCGACTTTGCCCAACTGGCCCAAGACGGTATGCCGGCGATTGAGTTAACCCGCGATGCCGATCTGCAACAGGCACTGGTGAATGCGGAATTGGCTCCGTCCCGCGGTCAGGCGCGTACCCTGATTGGTTCCAATGCCGTGACCATTAACGGCGAGAAACAGGCGAACCCGGAATACACCTTTAGCGATGCGGATCGTCTGTTTGGCCGCTTTACCTTACTGCGCCGGGGCAAAAAACATTACTGCCTGGTGAGCTGGATCTAAATCGGTGCGAAAACAAGGGGCCTGGTGTCCCTTGTTTTTTATGGTCAACGATTAACTGCGGGCAAACACGCAGTGATAATGGTGTTACTGAAAGGGCCGAGCAGCCCCTAACTTTAGGCCGTACCGATGAAAAATATACTTTCCATTCAATCCCACGTTGTTTTTGGTCATGCAGGCAATAGCGCTGCGGAATTTCCTATGCGCCGCATGGGCGTTAATGTCTGGCCGTTGAACACCGTTCAATTCTCCAATCACACTCAGTATGGTCATTGGACTGGCTGCGTGATGCCAGCCAGCCATTTGACTGAAATTGTGCAGGGCATTGCCGATGTTGACCGTTTGAAAGACTGTGATGCGGTGCTGAGCGGCTATATTGGCTCGCCGGAGCAGGGCGGCCATATTTTGGCTGCGGTGAAACGCGTGAAGGAAGCCAATCCGCAGGCGTGGTATTTCTGCGATCCGGTCATGGGCCATCCGGAAAAAGGCTGCATCGTCGCGCCGGGCGTGGCGGAATTCTTCTGTAAGCAGGCATTGCCGGCCAGCGATATTATCGCGCCGAACTTGCTTGAGTTAGAAGAGCTGAGCGGAACGCGAGTGGAAAACGTCGAGCAAGCCGTGACGGTAGCTCGCGGCCTGTGCGCTAAAGGGCCGAAAGTGGTGCTGGTTAAGCATCTTAGCCGCGCGGGTTATGACCTGAACAGCTTTGAAATGCTACTGGTAACAGCGGAAGATGCCTGGCATATCAGCCGTCCGTTGGTGGATTTCGGCAGCCGTCAGCCGGTGGGCGTCGGTGATTTAACCAGCGGCCTACTGTTGGTGAATTTGCTAAAAGGCGAAGCGTTAGATAAAGCGCTGGAGCACGTCACCGCCGCAGTTTATGACGTGATGCTGACTACCCAGCAAATGGGCGAGTATGAATTACAAATCGTGGCTGCACAGGATCTTATCGTCAATCCGGTTCATCAGTTTACGGCAGTAAAACTCTAATCATTTTCCCCCGGTCAAAAGCGCAAGTCTGCCATTGCCGGGGGATATCATTCTTTCTTTACGTTTCTTACTTCAGACCTTCCGCAACCAGAGCGCCGTCTACCGCTGGGCGTGCCGCAACCCGGGCGATATAGGCCGTCAGATTTTTATACTGCGGCAGATCGAACTGCATGGCTTTTGCCCAACCCAGAATAGTGAACAGATAGGCATCCGCTACGCTGAATTTATCACCCAGCAGGAAATGATGCTTCGCCAGCACGCTATCGACATAAGCAAATTGTTTGTCTAAACGCTCGCGGGCGATGGTTTTGTACTCGTCCGGTGTTTTCGGGTTGAAGAGTGGGCTGAATCCTTTGTGCAATTCGGTGGCAATATAGTTTAGCCATTCAATAGCATGATAGCGGGCAAGGGTGCCTGCGGGGGCGATCAGATTGCGCGATGGCACCTGATCGGCCAGATACTGCACAATGGCGACGCCTTCGGTTAACAGGCTGCCATCATCCAACACCAGTGCAGGAACCTGTCCTTTGGGGTTGATGGTTAAGAAGTCTTTGCCGCTTTCAGTTTTTTTGGTTGCCAAATCAACGCGTTCAACGCTGAAATCTAGCCCGGTCTCACGCAGGACGATATGTGGTGAGAGGGAACAAGCGCCAGGTTTATAAAACAGTTTCATCAACAAACTCCTTAATAGTGCACGGGGCGGACTAACGGAATACAGCATTAGCCATACTAGGACAGTCGTGAGGGAAAATCAGCTATTGAATTAACATATTTAACGGCAGGAATCATAACAATCCGATAGTGACGGAGGATGACCTCCGCTACTAGAAATTGGGTGCCCAGTCAGGCAAAAACCTGACGGGGGAAAGACTCAACGTGGTGGACGGCTGCTGATGGAAGAGGACCAGCTAAAGGTGGTGGTGCTCGGTGCCGTTTTTTTGGTTTTTTTCTCAGGGCGGTTGGCTTTGGCGACCAGTGCTCGGGCTTGCATGATTTTTTCGATGGCTTCGTCTTTCACTTTGTTTTGTTCTGAATTGGTGAGTGCGCGTCCCATGTTGATCCTGGCTCTATCAAGTTGGGTTTTCACGTCGCGTTGTTCGCTTGCGGTCATTTCTTTTACAGTCAGCTTTTTCATTTTCGTCGCCTTATTTTTATTTTTCCCAATTAGTGTACAACCTTATTTGTCGGGGTGATGTAAGAGATTGCGATCTCACCGACATTAATATGATTCAAAGGCTGTTAATGACCCAAAAACAGAGAATTTGCTATCCAGTGTTAAAAAATCGAGATAAAAAAGAGTTATTATTATCAGCTATTGTCGGGAACTCGGCCCGGTAATGAATTAGATCGCGGCAGGGAAATTTCAGGGCAGTCAAGCGGTAATCCATTCAGCCCCTGTTGGTCATGGGTAAAACTAATCTGGTTTGCCCCCTCACTTCGCACGATTTTAAGAACGTAAATACTGTCAAAATCAGTATTTTCCCATTCGGGTATTTGTCCAAGCTCGCCGTTATATTCGGTCATTAGTGCCTTAGTGATAGCCATGATTTCATGATGCGCCCAGGAAATAAGCACTTTAGCGCTTGAATATTTTGGTTTTTCTAATTGGTTGATAAGCCAGCCACTTTCTGACTGACCCACACGGATATTTATCGGCATATTGAAGTAGATAGCCGTCGGTTCAATGGTCGCCAACGGGCGGAGATAATAAAAGAAGTGGCCGAAATCCGCTTTTTTTCGCGTTGGATCTGGGGCGAATATAAAGTCAGGTTTGCCATACTTATTTTTTATCACTTTAGGTAATGCCAGGGAACGATTTAAACCCTGACAATTTATCTGCCCAAAACCTGCCTCAGGTTTCTCTGCATGACGAACGAAAATCAGAGTTTGCTCAGTAATCCCATCCTGTATAGGAATAGCGCTCATAGCAGGGAAGGAATTGCAGAGAAGGGGGGAAATAAGTGCAATAACGAATGTTCGCTGTCTATTCATAAGGTTAATCTCTCTATTATCAGTAACATGGAAGATGAAATAGAGATACACCCTACGCCGTAGGAGATCTACGGTGCAGGGTGTTGGTATAAGAATTGCTCAGATTAGCCTGACGCCATAACCCCATAACAGAACGGTGAAACCGAGTAATAGCTCCAGAACCAGCACACCGATGGCCAGCGTTGAACTGGAGAAGATAAAACCTTCGCTACGGTCGATATTCAGGAAGGTTGGAATGCCGAGGTACATCAAATAACCGGCGTAACACAGCCCGACAATCCCGGCGAACAAGCACAGCCAGAGCAAAGGGTAAACCGCCACAATCCCACTCAGAAACATCGGTGTGGCGGCATAACCGGCGAACAAGGTGCAGCTTTGCCAGCTTGGGCGACTTTCATAGCGGCGTGCCATCCAGTAAATCACTCGCCCCATTAAAGCCACGGCGGCAAGAATCATCACATAGAAAATTACGGCGGCGTAGAAAGCGGTAAGCGAGGAGACTTTAATCACCTGACCCTCACCAAAATTCCATCCCACTCTGGTGGTGCCAATAAATGCGCAGATCACGGGAATTGCAGCCATCAACAGGACGTGGTGAGTATAAAAGTGGGGAATACTTTCCGATTCACTTTTGATTTGTTTCATTTCCTGACTGGGATGCACCAGAAGTCCCCAAACATGATTGACCATGAGATACCTCCTTGCCCGTTACCGACTCTCTCTCACGGGCTGATTTAACCTCTATGCCATACTTCTTCTGCCAAGGCTGAAAATTATGTTATGTCTGAAACTACCGACATATTTTGCAGCCGTGATCACAGTATAGTTTATTTCTTATACAGGATTATTTCTGCTTCGGTGCGATAGGGTGAATTTTACTTATTCCTTATCACGCTTTGGGTTCTGGCGGCGATAAGCGATATGGGCGACAGTTCTGAGAATATTACGGATTTCACGTATAGGATTAATGGTATGGTTTTCCAGCCAAACAGGCTGGCTCAGCGGGCGTCTATTTGCAAAATACGCGGTGTGCATTTTTCTCCGGAGGTGTTATGGCTGTATCAGGCAAGAAGGGTCAAATTGATAATATTGAATTTATAGTGGGAGATATCACTCGCTCAAAAAATTTCTACGGTAACCTGTTTGGCTGGCGCTTTACCGATTATGGCCCAACCTATTGCGAATTCACCGATGGTCGCCTGACTGGCGGTTTCACCACAGATGGGGTCGTGACAGCAGCCGGTGGGCCGTTGGTCATTTTGTATGCTGATAATCTGGAAGAAACCGAACGGCGAGTCGTTGAAGCTGGCGGCGTGATGGTTAAACCGATATTTTCCTTCCCCGGTGGTCGTCGCTTTCAATTTCTCGATCCGGATGGCTACCAGTTAGCGGTATGGTCGGCGGAGTAAGTAAAGCTATCTTCTATGAGTCAGTCAATTACGGTCATCCGCATGCCCGCCAAACGGGCATGTAATCAATATTGAGCTGACTAGGGTTGGGTTGATTCTAAGTGATTAGCGAAATAGCGAGATAACCTGGCGGCGGTACTCGTGGTGAAATGACTCAGACTGCGGCATAACAGGGCATTGGCCTGGCTCCCACTGAGCGACTCGTTTTGCCAATAGCGCGAAAATGCTGTTTTCCCCCGAATCAGACGATGAAGGGAGTGGTTTTATTGGGCTCGGTCTTTATTTGCACTCTATATAAAGAAACGATTTTGAATACTTCAGATATCAGCAATAGCGTTAGGCTCACGGTAAGAATTTTAATGTTGAATTCTTTCAGAACCGGCGTAATCATCGAGAGAGAGGGAATAACTAACAGTAGGCGTAAAGGCTCCTGAATAAATGCCGCTTTAATGGCATATTGGCTGCGAGTCAGAAACAGAACTGTGGTCATTACCAGCGATATTTTAAAAATGATCGATAGGGTAATCATTGTGTAAATCAGCGGATACTTATCAAAACCGGTATCCAGCAGGTACTGCACTTCAGCTACCAAAGGAATTCTTTCCTGTAGGAAATACTGTAAACCGATATATAACACCGCGTAGAGATCCATCACTCCCCAAAAAAGAAATGTCCGGTTTCTTAAATTCATGACTTATCCGTTGCTTAAATTGTGATTGCATCGCTTATTTTGGCGCTCACTTTACCACGTAATTCATTTAATAACATAAGGTTGAAAGGGCAATTGACCTGGCAGATTGTCACCTTACTCGGTGGTTTTCCATGTCAGTGACGTTCTTTTTATGCATTAACAGGCATCTGTTGAGCGCTTGATACGGATGAACAAGGGCTGTTCCCGCCAAATGTCTTGAGGGGAGTCCGTAAACCCAGGTCAGCGCTATAGTTTACAGGTGGATTGGCGCGTGGGAGTACGGATAGAAATATGCATAAATTTGTTTTATAAAAGTTAGATGGGGATATCTTATATCTATGGCACATTAAACTTAAGGATATTGCCGTATGGAATTCAAAGATTACTATGTGATTATGGGCGTTGAGCCAACGGCCTCGCAGAAAGAGATCAAAACAGCTTATCGCAGGTTAGCGCGGAAATATCACCCAGATGTCAGCACCGAGCCAGATGCGGAAAGTCAGTTTAAGGAAATCGCCGAGGCTTACGAAGTGTTAAAAGACGCTGAACGGCGAGCTGAATATGACGAACTGAGGTTACATCGCAACGATCCTCATTTTGGCCAGCAGGCAGGTTATCATGGCGGCGGGCAACAGTGGCAGGGTCGTGCAGGTGGCGGTGATACCCATGATTTTTCCGACTTCTTCGACTCTTTCTTCGGCAATCGCGGCGCCTCTGCTCATTATTCCTCCCATCAATCTTCTCAGAGTATGCGCGGGCAGGACATTGAGATGGAGTTGCCAATCTTCTTGGAAGAAACGCTTTCCGAGCAGACGCGCGCAATTCAAATCCCAACTTATGATGCCCTTGGCAGAACCGATTCAACCAAAACGCTGAAGGTGAAAATTCCTGCCGGCGTTGGGGATGGCGAGCGTATTCGTTTGAAAGGGCAAGGCGTTCCGGGATTCGGTGGCGGCGCCAATGGTGACCTCTATCTGGTCATTCGTATCGCTCCGCATCCATTGTTTGATATTGACGGGCAGAATTTACAAATCGTGTTGCCGCTCGCACCTTGGGAAGCGGCGCTGGGAGCCAGCGTTGAAGTTCCCACTCTTACAGGGAAAATCAATCTGACTATTCCCTCCGGCAGTCAGAGCGGTCAGCGGTTACGAGTGAAAGGTAAGGGGTTGGCGAGCAAAAAAGGCACTGGCGATTTGTATGCGGTTCTCAAGGTGGTTATGCCGCCAAAACCGGACGAGAAGGCACGGGCACTGTGGCAACAACTGTCTGAACAGGCTGCATTTAATCCTCGGACTGGATGGGAGTAACAGATTATGGCCGAAGTACAGATTACTTATACGCTGACTGAATTATGCCAGACAACGGGCATTTTGCAGGACGAATTGGTAGAAGTGGTTGAGCTGGGAGTGATTGTTCCGCTAGATCCCGGTGATTCTCTCTGGGTATTTGACGCGGAAGCGTTAATGTATCTCCAGCGCGCCCGTCGATTGCAAAATGAGTTGGATCTGGATTGGCACGGCGTGGCGATGACCTTGACGCTACTGAAGCAAGTTGAGCAACTCAAGAAAGAAAACGCGCAATTACGTCGGCGGCTGGATCGTTTCGTCCTGTTATCGTAGAGATTTCGCCGGTAGGGTTGAATATGAGGATTACGTTGCACAATCGCGGAAGTTAATACGAAATTAAATGCTAGCGGTACTGCCCATCCTGTATCTGCAGTGTTCGCCGTTAGCTGATTGTCACCTTGCGAGTATCGACTTTGATGTGTGATCCACAGGGTTTGCATCAAAACAAAAAACGCCTCATAACGAGGCGTTTTGACTAACGAAACTAATGGGTTGCTTATGCAGCAGTGACCGGAGTCGCGTCTTTATCTTTCTTTTGCAGATCTAATGTCATGCGATACAGTTTTGGCGCGGTCAGCATCATCAGAATAGCGATAATGGCGGTGACGATACCGATTTGCATAAATACATGGCTGTAGATAGCCAGGGAAGCATGGGCATCAGGCACATCGCTTGGCACCGCTGTCAGCGCGGCAACTTTACCGGCGATCAGTGCGGCAGCGGCGGTGGTCAGGAACCATGAACCCATGATGAAGCCCATCAGACGTTGCGGAACCAATTGTGCAACCATCGCCAGGCCCAGACCTGAAATCATCAGCTCACCGATACTTTGCAGGGCGTAGCTCAGAATCAACCAGTTAACTGACACAATGCCGTGTTCGTTGGCAAAACTGGCGCCCCAAGGCAGAACCAGGAAGGCTGCGGAGCACAGCATCATACCAAAGGCGAATTTGTGCGGCATCGGTAACTTGTCGCCCATTTTGTTATAGATCGCCGCCAAAATCGGGCTGGCAACCATAATCCAGAACGGGTTCAGAGCCTGATACTGTTCAGGTTCAAACGCCAGGCCAAAAATGGAATGCTCAACGTTATGAATCGCGAAGAAGTTCAGGGAAGTTGGCATCTGGCTGTACAGCACGAAGAACACCACGGCTTCCAGCATCAGCAGGAAAGCAACGATCATCTTACGACGAGCAGTACCGTGCAGAGAGAAGGTTTCTTTGGCGAAGATAATAATGATACCTAGGGAAACCAGCGCCAGCGCCCAGCGAGCCACGATTTGGTTGTGCAGCAACCAGGTAGACAGCGTCACTAGCGCAACCACACCAATCAGCACCATAAGCAGTTTTCTGAAATGCAGTGGCGCGAAATCTGGTTTAGAACCTTGGTTTTTCACCCACTTACGGCAGAACCAGAAGTTCACCAAGGTGATCAACATACCGACCACGCTCAGAGAGAATGCCACGCTCCAACCGTATTTTGCTGCTAACCACGGAGTGGCCAACATGGAGAAGAACGAACCGATGTTGACGGACATATAGTACATGGTGAATGCACCGTCCAAACGCGGGTCGTCTTTGTTATAGCAGGTTGAAAGCAGGGAGGACGGGTTGGCTTTAAACAAACCATTACCTACGGCGATGGTCGCCATGCCGATATACACCCAAGTAATATCGTGTCCAGAATAGGCCACCATGGTGTAACCCACGGCCAGCGTCAGCGCGCCTAACACGATAACGCGTTTTGCGCCGAGCACTTTATCACCCAGCCAACCGCCGATGGCGACGAAGCCATAGACCAGTGCGCTGAATGATGAGAACAGGGTGATAGAATCGGCTTCGCTCATCCCGAGCATTTTCACCAGATAGACGGCCATGATCCCTTGTAGGCCGTAGTAACCGAAACGTTCCCAAAGTTCGATGGAGAATATTAGGTAAAAAGCTTTCGGCTGTTTGAAAGCATTCATACTGATGCTTTCAGGTTCGTTGCTGTTGTTGTTTGCAGTTGTCACAGGGACCTCTAATTTTTACTACCGGCCATAAAATGACAGGAATTTGCAAATGTGATGCGCGGAACGGCATCCTTTTGCGTTGTTATAAGATGAATGGCGGCGGTTAATGTTCACTATCTTTGTCAATGAGACAAGCGCTTTGTAATACTCTGTTACATATAAGCGAGGCAGGGGAATAAACCCATGTTACAAATGTTATGCAGTATTAACGTTTATGTTTTCGCGGTTTACCGATTTTTTATTTTGATTAAAAGCTGAGCGGATTTTATTTAGTGATATATTCTGCTATTTGGCTCATCAATAGCTCATCACATTGTACATGGTTAAATGACCCGCTAAATGTTGTGCATATACAGGATTTTCCATAATTATCCAAAATTGAGTGAATTGTTATGCAACAGAATGCGGTTAACCTGATAACGAAATGTGATCCAGTTATCAAATTTAAGTAAAATTTTGTCTTGCAAACTCTCTGTTCCTGACTCTCAGCCTGAAACCCATCTTTTTGACCGGGTTAATCGCCATGAACTTCACAAATCGGCTAAAAATTGCAGAAAGTCTTATTTGTCTGCCAAATGGTTTTTAATGTTGGGTGAGAGCTGCTTGATTGGATTGAGCAAGTGTAGAAAGAGTCGCTGAGCGCGGATAGCGCAGTTCAGACAGGCTTTGCTGCAAAACCGCCTCAGGCCGCTGAGATAGGGGAGCAAAATGATATACTGGAATAAATAACGCGATATTGAGCGCAGTAATGGATATCAAACAACTGATCTATTTGTGCAATCTGGAACAGGCTCGTCATTTTGGGCGGGCAGCCGAGGCCAGTTTTGTCAGTCAGCCGACTTTGTCGATGCGCCTGAAAAATCTGGAACGAGAACTGGGTGTTTCGCTGATCAATCGGGGCAATAATTTCGAAGGTTTTACTCCAGAAGGGGAACGCGTGCTGGCCTGGGCGCGGGAGATTGTTTCGGTTTATCAAGGGTTGAAGCTGGAAGTTGAGTCTCTCAAACACGGTTTGAACGGGACTCTGCGGATTGGCGTGGTGCCGCAGTGCAGCATTTCCCTGTCAGATTTGCTTAAAAGGGTCAGCGAGCGCTATCCGCAGTTGGATTATCGGGTTTCGGTACTGAGTGCCGATCAGCTATTGGAGGCGTTAACCGGTCACTCAGTGGATGTGGGAATAGGTTTTTTCGAGCTTTCCACGCTGAATGAGCTGCATTTTCAGTCTCAGCCTTTGGAAGACAGCGGTGTAGATTTGATTTTTCACCCTCAGCACTTCCCTGATTTGGTGGATGAAACTCCGTTGTCACTGGCTCAGGTCGCGGAATTACCACTGTGTCTAGCGGAGCCGACGCGTTATTTCCGTCGTTATCTGGATAACAGCTTTCGCGACGCGGGTTTCTCTCTGCATGCGCGCTTGGAAACTACCTCAATATTTCAGTTATTACAGGGGATCTTCGTCGGTTTAGGCTGCGGATTGTTTCCACGTGGAAGCTTGTTGGAGGATATGTCACCGGCGCTGATGCGACGGCCGGTGAATATTGTCAGTATGAGTCGCCGTGCGGCCGTGGTGGTTGCCGAGCCGGGGCGCGTGACGCCGTTGGCTCAGCATTTCTTTGACGCCGCCAGAGAGTGGTTGGCACCGGTTTAATCGGTCCAGGCCTGCTGCAATGCGCCGCGAGGCGACCCCAATGTTTGTACTAATCGATTGGTCCAGCCTGCTAGCGCTACGCTGAATAAGGTGTCCATCAGTTGCAGCGGTGAAAAACCGCGCTCTTGCAACGGAGCCAGTATCGGCGGACCAAACCTTTCCGGCGCGCGGGTGAGTTCCGCCGCTAGATGAATCACCGAGCTTTCCACTGATTCCGTCGAACTTTGGCTCAAATTCTGGCTAATGCCTGACTGTAATTTATTGATGAGAGTAATGTCTGGTTTTAATTGCAAGTAGCGCTGACGATGGTGAACCAGGCAACAGGCGCTGCCGTTGATTCGCGCACTGACCAGAGCCGCCAATTCCAGTAACGCCGGCTGCGGGTGATGGTCGGGATCCGGTATGCGCAAAAGAATATCAGCGTAAACCTGCTGGCTATGAGGATGCTTGTTTAACACATCGGTTAAGGTCAGGTTTTGTTCCTGTTCCTGCGATTCCGTTTCTAAAGACAGATCCGGCAGCCAGGCCTGCCAGCCCGTCACTTCATCACTAAAATTCGCGCTTTCCGCATCTTCCATTCGAGGAAAACCGGGCAACAGCACCGTGGGATAACCCGCTAACGCAGAAACTGCCGCGACGGCTCGCGCCTGATAGCCGACGAAGCCAATAATTTGCGAGAAGAGAATAATATCCAGTGATGTTAGCCCAGAATCGCTGAGCTGCTGCAATGCGCGGCGGTTTATCAGCGTCGGCTGACTGGCTAACTGCCGGGCGTACTGGGTGAGTAGCGTGAGGCGAATATTGCTTTCTCGCGAAGCGTCATCGCTGGATAACGGCATCAGACGTTCGGCATAGTGATTACACAAACGTTGAACACCGGTGACCTGAGCCACGATTAAGGCGCTGCTTAAACGATCGTAGAGAGACAGAGTCAGCTCGGTAGAGAGGGAAACCTGGGGTGGGAACAGCGTTTGATACATGCGGTGCGAGGCTCGTAGCGTTTCGTCGCGCTGCTGTAACAAATCCTGTAAGTCCGGATTGACCTGCGCTTCTAATCCCAATAAGAAAGGGCTTTTATCAGAAAAAGCATTAGCCAGATTCTCACTATTGCTTAAGGCCGAGAAATCATCGTGTCCGTAATGGCCGCTGGTACAAACGCCCTCCCGTAATGCGTCGTCTGTTACGCTACGTTGAGTCTCGTGATACCAGTGGGCATTATCCTGACGTCGAAACTGCACCATGAAGATCTCCTTGTTTTACTGATAAAAACGGCAGCAACAGCAGGGGCTGTAGCCGAATCAATTGAGCAAACACAGAAGAACAACAAATGAACGTTGCCAGCTAAGCCGTTGCCGGATAAATAGCAGAAGACCGGAGTTGGCATCGACATCGGTAAGATATCCTGTGGTTCGATGAGGTAAACGCAGTGGATATCATTGCCGATCGGATTAGTGAGATAAAATAATGTTAAACCATATTCCATAACCAAAAGTAATAACATATGGATTGATATAACAAAAATGGCCATAACTTTGCCAAAAAACGATTAATTGATGGAATTAATCTGAGCAAAGAACTCATCGAAGCCAAAAAAAATCCGCTGCGATGAGGCAGCGGATTCGGATAACCTTGAGCGAATAAATCCGCTGCGGGTTATTTCAATTCCAGTTCGTTCATCGCAGCGATGCTGAAACCGCCGTCAACGTGCAGGATTTCACCGGAAACGCCAGCCGCCAGATCGGAACACAGGAAAGCGGCGGAGTTACCCACGTCTTCGGTGGTTACGGTGCGACGGATGGGGGTTACGGCTTCGCAGTGAGCCAGCATTTTACGGAAATCTTTGATACCAGATGCCGCCAGAGTACGGATTGGGCCAGCAGAGATACCGTTAACGCGAACGCCTTCAGGACCCATAGCGTTAGCCATGTAGCGCACGTTCGCTTCCAGAGAGGCTTTCGCCAGACCCATAACGTTGTAGTTAGGGATCGCACGCTCAGCGCCCAGATAAGACAGGGTCAACAGCGCGGAATTCGGGTTCAGCATAGAACGGCAAGCCTTGGCCATCGCCACGAAGCTGTAAGAGCTGATGTCATGAGCAATACCGAAACCTTCACGGGTCACGGCGTTAACATAGTCGCCATCTAACTGGTCTGCTGGAGCAAAACCGATAGAGTGAACGAAACCATCAAACTTAGGCCAGGCTTTTCCCAGTTCAGCAAACATGGCGTCGATGCTGGCATCTTCAGCTACATCACAAGGCAGGATCAGGGTAGAACCCAGCTCTGCCGCAAAGCCTTCAACGCGGGATTTAAGTTTCTCGTTCTGATAGGTGAAAGCCAGTTCAGCGCCTTCGCGGTGCATTGCTTGTGCAATACCGTAGGCAATAGACAGTTTGCTGGCGACGCCAGTAATCAGAATGCGTTTGCCGGTTAGAAAACCCATAGCAGTAATCCTTGTGGTCATTGTTGCGTGCTGACGCGAGTGGTGACGAATATTAAAACAATTTGTTGAAACATCGACTTAACCAGCGCGTTTTGCGTTAATAAACCGAGCGATTCTATCACGCCCGGACTGAATATGGTGCTTTTCCACTGCTCCGAGCAGTGGGGACGCCTAAAAGCGCCCGCCGTCACGTCGCCAGGCATCGGCGGTGAGCGCCTCGCCAAAGTGGCTGGCAATCAGGCGCTTGGTCAAATCGTGTAGCGGGGCGGCTAGCACTTCGGCGGTGCTGCCACGTTCAACGATTTCGCCTTCATGCATCACAATCACCTGATCGCTGATGTGCTTCATCATGCCCAAATGCTGCGTCACGTAGATATACGCTATGCCATGTTTGTCCTGCAATTCCAGCATCAGGTTGATAATTTGTGAGCGCATGGACATATCCAGCGACGCCAAGGCTTCGTCCGCCACTATCACTTTCGGCTGTAAAATCAGGGCACGAGCCAGAGCGATACGCTGTTTCTGCCCGGAGGCCAACATATGCGGGTAATAGTTAGCGTGATCTGGCAACAAACCGACCTGCCGCAACGTTTGATAAATACGCTGTTCACGGGCGTTGGCGTCCAGATCAGTATTCAGTTTCAGCGGTGCATCCAGCAACTGGCCGATCCGCTGACGGGGATTCAGCGAGGTACTGGGATCCTGAAAAATCATGCGAATTCGTTGGCTACGATAAGCGTAATCACCGTAGCTTAATCGATGATCGTCGATGAGCAGCTCGCCTTCGGTTGGTTCAATCATACCGGACAGCATTTTCGCCAGCGTAGATTTACCGGAGCCGTTCTCACCGATGACCGCCAGCGTCTGGCCTTCCCGCAGGGTAAAACTGACGGATTTCACCGCTTCAACGTGTTGACGACGAAACAGGCCGGTGCGATAGCGGAAGGTTTTGCTCAGATTGCGCACTTCAAGCAAGGTTTCGGTCATCACGGTTCCTCCAGATTCAGTGGGAAGTGGCAGGCATAGGCGTGAGTTTTTGCCATCCGCAGACGCGGGGTTTCAATACAGGTTTTTTGCGCGTAAGGGCAACGCGGCCCCAAGCGGCAGCCGATAGGCAGATGTTCCAGCGAGGGAATCGCGCCGGGCAAGGTATTCAAACGGCTTTTATGGGGCAAAGAGCGGCCAAAATCCGGCATGGCGCGGATCAGCGCCTGAGTATAAGGATGGTGCGGGGCGGCCAGTAATTCTTCGCAGACTGCACTTTCCACCGTTTGCCCACAGTAAAGTACGTTTACCCGGTTTGCCCATTTACTCATCATTTGTAAATCATGACTGATCAGCAAAATGGTCGTGTTGTTATTCTGATTCAATCGTGCCAGCAATCGGAAAATCTGCGCCTGCGTAGTGGGTTCCATGGCGTTGGTCGGCTCATCGGCAATCAATAACCGTGGCTGATTGGCCAGCGCAATAGAAATCATCACTTTTTGGCATTCCCCTTCGGTTAATTCGTAGGGATAACTGCGCATAATGTCTTTGTGATCTTTAATTCCGACGCGGTGTAACAGCTCGATAGCCCGGCGTTTACGCCAATGAAATCGTTGCCACCAGCGGCCTTTATAGGTCCAACCCGGAATGGCCTGAATGAGCTGCTTACCGATATTTTCCGAAGGATCCAGGCAGGACTGTGGTTCTTGAAAAATCATCGAAATATTATGGCCGATCACCTTACGCCGTTGGCGTGGGCTGAGCTGGAGCAAGTCGATATCATCAAAGCGGAAGCGGTCGGCGGTGATTCGCCAATTATCTTTGCTCACGCCGCAAATTGCTTTGGCAATCAAGCTTTTTCCCGATCCTGATTCGCCGACTAAGCCGCGAACTTCGCCTTCTGTCAAGGTCATGCTGACGCGATCGACGGCTTTTACCGGCCCTTCGGCGGTCATAAATTCAATAGTGAGATTGCGGATATCCAGTAACGGCATTATTCCACTCCCTCGATAATCGCCCGGCGCATACCGTCACCTAACAGGTTAACCAATAGCACACTCACCAAAATCGCCGCGCCCGGTAACATCACGGTCCAAGGTGCAACGTAGACCAAATCCAGCGAATCCCCCAGCATGGCGCCCCATTCTGGCGAAGGTAACTGCGCGCCGAGATCCAAAAAGCCCAGAGCGGCAATATCCAGAATCGCCATCGAGAGGGCGCGGGTAAACTCGGTCACCAGCACGGCGGCAATATTGGGGAAAATGGCATACAGCAAAATATAAGGCGTTGAAGCGCCGTCCAGCCGCGCCGCAACCACGTATTCTTTATCCAGCTCATCATGAACTGCGCTGTAAATCGTTCTAACCATTCTCGGCAGCAATGCTAACCAGACCGCAAACATGGCGTGTTGCAGGCTTGGGCCAACGAAGGCCACCACAATGATCGCCAGCAGTAGAGACGGAATAGAAAGCAGGGTATCTAATATATGATTCAAAATCGCGGAGCGAAAACCGTGAGTGACGCCCGCCAGCACGCCTAACACCACGCCGCACAGGGCGGCGGCAACGGTCACTAGCAGCGCTGAACCATAGGTGGAGGCTGCGCCGGTCAATAAACGGCTAAGAATATCGCGGCCGAGATCGTCGGTGCCGAGGAAGAAGGAAACATTCCCGTAGCGAGACCAGGACGGCGGTAGCAATTGATAGCCGAGAAATTGCTGATCCAAAGCATAGGGTGCCAGCATATTGCCAAACAGGCACAGCAAAATCAGGGCAATAACCCCATAAAATCCGGTCATTGCCAAAGTGTCGGCGTAGAAAATGCGCCAGGTATACAGCAGGGGGCTAGGCATTTTCTTTTCGCGGTAGACATTATCGAAGGGCATACCATTCCTTATGCTTTAACGGGCTCATCATCGCCCCCAAAATATCCGACAACACGTTAATCACGATCACCAACGTTCCCACCACCATTACGCCAGCAGAAATCGCCGCATAATCTTGCTGACGGATGGCGTTAATCAACCAGCGTCCCAGCCCCGGCCAGCTGAATACCACTTCGGTAATCATAGCCAGCGTCAACATGGTGGAGAACTGCAAGCCCAATTTGGGAATAATCGGCGGCAGGGCGTTGTGCAGCACATGACGACGAATAATGGTCAGCCGCGACAGCCCGCGGGTCGCAGCGGCTTTGATATAATTTTGCCCGATCACATCATCGGTACTGATGCGCATTAAACGAATGACTTCCGTGGTTGGCGCCACGGCCAGCGCGGTTATCGGCAGGATCATATGCTGCAAGGCGCTATATATCATTTCCTTGCGATAAGGGGAATTGGATAGCCAGGCATCTACCAGTGCCAGCCCAGTCACGGGTTTGACCTGATATAACAGATCGAAACGCCCGGAGACCGGCAGCCAGCCCAGATGCAGAGAGAAAAAAAGCATCAGCAGCAGCGCCAGCCAGAATACGGGGATGGAAAAACCGATCAGTGCCAGAGAACTGATAGCGACATCCGGCCATTTTCCTCGCATTACACCGGCAATAATACCCAAAGGAATACCGATGAATAGCGCGAGGCTGAATGCTAATACGCAGAGTTCCATCGTGGCGGGAAAAGCTTCCCGCAGCTGTTCGCTAATCGGCTGGCCGTTAATGCTGGAAACGCCAAAATCCCATTGCATCAGGCTATGCAAATAAAAACGGTAGGCATCGAACAGGGAAGCGCCGCTCAATGGGCCGTGGGGCGTAAAATAGCTCAGACTAAAACTCACCAGCGACAGCATGATTAGCGTGATAACTAATAACAACAGGCGACGTAAGGTAAAGATAATCATGGTTTTTTACCCTCGTCACTTTCGCGGAACACCCCGGCAAAGGACGCATTGCCAAAGGGACTGAGCACCAGACCTTTGATGTCGTAACGATACGCCTGTAGCCGCAAGGAGGAAGCCAGAGGCAGCAGTGGCAACTGTTGCTCCAAAATGCGCTGCGCCTGTTGGTAATAGTCAATGCGTTCCGATATCTGCTGCGATCGCAGAGCTTTTTGCAGTAATTCATCGAAAGCTGGGTCACACCAGTGAGCATAGTTGGTTTGCGAGCGTATTGCAGCGCAGCTTAATAACGGGCGGAAGAAACTGTCGGGATCATTACTGTCCGTTGACCACCCGGTGAGCGTGAGGTCATGGTTCATTTCCATCAACCGCGCTTCCTGAAAACGTCCCTCCACCGGCACGATATTCACAGTAATGCCAACCTGCGCCAAATCCGCCTGTATCAGTTCGGCGGTTTTTAACGGGCTGGGATTATAAGACTGCGAAGCAGTTGGCACCCACAGATTCAGCTGTAACTGTTTGATCCCCAACTCTTTCAGTATTTCTCTGGCTTTGCCGGGATTGTATTCGGTTACCTGCGCGTGGTTATCGTAAGCCCAGGAGGCGCGCGGCAGAATCGATGCGGCGGTTTCTGCGGTGCCGTAATAAATCGACTGCATCAGCCGTTGATTATTAATCGACAAAGCGACGGCCTGACGAACGCGTTCATCGTTCAACGGCGGTTTACGGGTATTAAATGCCAAATAGGCGATATTCATGCCCGGTCGCAGTGTCAGGCGTAAACGCGGGTCATCTCGCAAAATGGACAACTGACTGGCCGCCGGATAGGCCAGTACGTCACATTCGCCGGTCAGTAATTTAGACAAGCGACCGGTGCCACCAGCGCCCAGATCGATAATGACCTGCGGCATACGCGGCAAGCCCTTCCAATAATTACTGTTTCGAGAAAGCCGAATATATTGACCAGAACGATACTCATTGAGCATAAATGGTCCGGTACCTAAGGGTTCGCGGTCAATCTGCTCTTTTTTGCCTTTGGCAGCCAGCATATCGCCGTATTCAGCGGAAAGCACCGGCGCGTAATGGGTGGCTAAATGCCACAGGAAAGAGGCATCTGGCGCTTTTAGGCGGAATTCTACCGTGTAATCATCCAGTTTTTTCACGCTCTGTACTGCGTCGGCAAATTGCAGGCTATCAAAGTAGGGATAATCCCCGCCGTTAACGTTGTGGTACTGATGGTTTTGGTCAAATACCCGTTGGAAGCTAAAGACAACGTCGTCGGCGTTCATCATGCGCGTCGGCTTAAACCACTCGGTGGTTTGGAAAGGCACATCTTTACGCAAATGGAAACGGTAAGTAGCACCGTTGTCCAGTACTTGCCAGCTATCAGCAAGCTCCGGCACCAAACGATAGGTATAAGGGTCAACGTCTAGCAGGCGATCGTAAAGCTGTGCCGCTAACGTATCGATGGTTAAGCCACCGCTGGCCATCTGTGGGTTGAAAGTATTCAACACGCCACTGACGCAATAGACGAAACCCCGCTGGCGGATATCCGGCGGCGGTTGAATCGCTTGGGGGGCTGGCTGAGTTTGTGCCAGCGCTGGTGTCGCTAGACAGCCAAGCGACAGCAGCCAAATGAGTAAACCACGCATAAAACGCTTCAACTGTAAGTAAGCAATAGACTTAGTGTACCGTAAACTGGTTATCCCCCCAATCCATTGAGCAAAACAACTCACTGATCTCAGGGATATTGCTGTAATTATGCGCAAAAGCGCCGAAAGAGAGCAAAAAAACGCAACTTCGATATGTTATACTATAACAATTGCATGTTACCTTTATTTGATATTAATAAAGCACACATAGAGGACGACATGAAAATAGCTGCGAATCAATCGCTAACGGCGTTACCAGATGTACAATCTTCATACATTGATTTTGGCAATATGGAGCTGGATTGGGTCGGCATGGAAGGCATTGCGTTACCGTTAGACATCGTTGGCAGGCCGCTATCTGCAAAAGTGAATGCCGGGATTGGTGTCAAAGCTAAAGGGCAGAGCAAGGGAATTCATATGTCCCGTATATACTTGGCATTAGATGAATTGACTCAAGGGGAATTAACGCCCCAGCGCATTCACACCACGTTAGCCGCATTTTTAGCTTCTCAACCCGATCTAGCCGCCAGCGCTAGCTTGCATATTGCCAGCGATATTTTTATCTCGCGACCGGCGATGTTATCCCCGCAAAGAGGCTGGAAGGCCTACCCACTGACGATTGACGCCCAGCTCGAACAACAGCTTCAGCTCCGGCTATCTCTGTCCGTACCTTATTCTTCCACTTGTCCCAGCTCGGTAGCGTTGAGTATTCAGTCTGCTCAGCAGCAGTTTCAACTGGATTTTGAACAGCAGGAAAATCTGACCCAGCAACAGGTGCTGGATTGGCTTGGAACGCAGGGAATGCCAGCAACGCCGCACAGTCAACGCAGCTGGGCAAGAGTGACGGTGTCACTTAAATCCACTGAGATGAATTTTCCGGTACTGGAATTAATTAACCAAATTGAAAATACGCTGGGAACACCGGTACAAACTTTAGTGAAACGTCAGGATGAGCAGGCGTTTGCATTGGCTAATGGACAAAATCTGATGTTCTGCGAGGACGCGGCGCGCCGTTTGTACGCCATGTTGCGTAAGCAATGCCGCTATTCGGCATTTTCAGTTAGGGTGGAGCATCAGGAAAGCCTGCATGCCCACAACGCCGTCGCCGTTATCAGTAGCGAGGGTATTAATCATGCGGCGTAAAAATCCTTTCGGCCAGTGACCTCAGATCAGATCGGTGCGCATTCTAACATTCAGGATGGCATGGTGATTCATTCTAGACGTGGGGCCGCAGTGACCAGAGGCGGCTACAGCTCGATCGCAAATCGTGCCATCGTTCGCGGCTCTTGTGTTTATACCGATTGGGGGGAAATAACAGCAATTATAACCCCATTACTCATTGTGTCATTCTAGCTTTACGTTGCACGATAATTGAGCAATTGCTGCTTTTACCGTCCTTTCCTATAGTTTTTGGTTATCACAATACTAGTGGGCACTCTCATCGTATCAAGGTGAATAATTCTGAACGCATCACTATAGGAATTAATGATGAATCAGCAAACCGTCCCATCCTGGATGGCGAAATGGTTGGACACACATTTCGCTCATTCTCCACTTACACCTCCCGCTCACCCTATGGTTGATGCCGTTATTGAGGGTATTGACGGACGCAAGATAGTGATTGGCGAACGTGAACTGATTGATTTTGCCTCCTGTAACTATCTGGGTTTGGATCTAAATCCGCAGGTTCAGGCGTCAATATTACCTCTGGTGCGTCAATGGGGTACTCATCCGAGCTGGTCGAGAATGCTTGGTACGCCCACGCCTTATAGGGATATAGAGCGCGAGTTAGCGGCCTTGACCCAAGCGCCGGATATATTGGCCTTTCCGACTATCACTCATATCCATCTTTCAGTGATTCCTTTCCTCAGCGGTACTGGCGCAATTTATCTGGACAGTCGGGCCCATAAAACCATTTACGACGGTTGTAAAGTGGCGCAGGGGCAAGGTGCTACGCTGATTCGCTTTAAACATAACGATGCCGATGAATTAGAACGATTATTAGCTAGTAGCCCCGTGCCGCCGCGCTTAATTTGCATGGACGGGGTGAATAGCATGACCGGCAATCTGCCGGATTTAGCGCGTTTTGCCGAGATAGCCCGGCGCTGGAACGTCATCCTTTATGTGGATGACGCCCACGGTTTTGGTTTGATAGGTGAAAATCCCGATGGAGAAATGCCGTGGGGGTATAAAGGGAACGGTATCGTTCGCCACTGTGGGTTGAGCTACGACAATATTCTGCTGGTGGCGGGTTTATCCAAATCCTATTCATCATTGTTGGCTTTTATGGCGCTGCCGACGGTATTGAAGGAAATGATTAAAGTTGCCGCGTCGCCTTATCTGTATTCGGGGCCATCCCCGGTAGCTTCGCTGGCCACAACACTGAGTGGTTTAGCGGTTAACGCCCAAAAAGGAGAGGAATTACGTCGCGATCTGCATCAAATGTGTCGACAATTGCTCAAAGGGTTAGCCGATCTTGATATTTTTACATTGAATAATTCTGAATTACCTATCATGGAAATACCGCTGAAAGATCCACGGCAAATTATGGCGTTAGGCAGTTATCTGTTTGAGCGCGGAGTTTATGTCACGCTGGCGCTATATCCGCTGGTACCCAAAAAAGAAGTCGGTTTCCGCGTGCAGCTCACCGCGGCCAATAATCCCGATCAGGTACAGCATTTACTGGCAGTGCTGGCAGAATCCGCAAATCGCTTCGAGTTTTATTCCTGCTCGGACGCTGTGAAACAGGAGGCCGGTTAAATATGAACTCACTCAATAAATTGCGGGCGAAGTATGCGGGAAAAGACGCTTTTACCATTCATGATGAAAATTATCGTCAGGTGGCAGAAACCTTCTTCCCTGATGCTAAGGCGCAGGCTACATGGGCGTTTGACCATATTTCCACTTTTCTCGATTTACCGTTCCGTTCGCCGGATCAATGGCAGGGAACCGACGTTGGAATTTTGGGCGTTCCCATGGATCTCGGCGTGACGCATCGCGCTGGTGCGCGTTTTGGCCCTAAAGCGCTGCGCGTTGCGGAACGTATCGGGCCTTACGATCATGTGCTGAATCTTGCGCCAGCTCGGTTACTTAGCGCCGCCGATCTGGGCGACGTGGTGTTTAGCAACCGTTTTGACCTCACGCAAGCCCATTTGGATATACAAAATACGCTATCTCGCCTGAAAGCGTCAGGCATTTTGCCACTGTCAGTGGGAGGCGATCATTCCATGACGCTGCCAATTTTGCGGGCTTTGGGGGCAGAGCGGCCGGTTGGTGTGATTCATTTTGACGCTCATTGTGATACCGCCGGTCTTTTTTACGGCAATCAGCATCACGGTTCGCTGTTTCGTCAGGCGGTATTAGACGGTGTGATAGATCCTTGCCGCACGGTGCAAGTTGGAATTCGTGGCCCGGATGAGTATTTTTGGGAGTTCTCTCGCGATTCAGGCATGACAGTGATCCATGCGGAAGCCGTTTTTGAGCGTGGCGTTCACTCTATCGTTGAGCAAGTGAAAACCGTTGTAGGGACTGGGCCGGTTTATATTAGCGTAGATATTGATTCTCTCGATCCCAGTTTTGCTCCGGGCACCGGAACGCCGGAGGTCAATGGGTTACTGCCGCGAGAATTATTTGGCATGTTAAGAGGGTTGGCCGGCGTCAACATGGTTGGTGGAGATATCGTTGAGGTCGCGCCGCAGTATGATCCTACCAGTAATACGGCGAATCTAGGGGCGCAGATTCTATTCACGTTACTGTGTCTGGCTACGCTTAGGCAGAATAACGATCGATAAATTTGAGTGTTAATCCATTTCGGCCGTTACCTTGAAGCAGACAGGATTCCAGACAGAGAATAGGGGTATCGGATTAGGTTAAAACATAACGTGAAGAGGATAATTGAAGAGCCACAATATCGTTGTGGAAATGAGAAAAATTCTCAACAAAAGTATTTACAAGTGCTAGTGATAACCATTATCATTGTTTCGCACTTCAGGAAGAGGCCGCCAGTAGGGAGCTTCTGATAGAAAGGCACGACATTGCTCACATTGCTTCCAGTGTTTTTTAAGCCAGCTCGGGTGCTGGCTTTTTTTTTTACTTGCGATTAACTTTTCAGCTTATTCGCATCTTTTATGCCTCGGATTTCCACGTCATTAGCCCTGTTTTATATCATTCTGCCTGATATAAATAAGCGAAAATAAATAAGCGAAAAATTATGGTCGCTAGCTAGTCATTCGCCGATTCTTCGTTATTCTCATCTGTGGCGGCTTGCAATATCGAGTGTTTTTTCAGCATTCCCCGTAACTGATGATAGGTCAGCCCTAATAAATCCGCCGCCTTCCTCTGATTGAAACGCGCCTGCTCCAGCGCTTGCATAATTAACTGTTTCTCGCCGTTTTGTAGCCAGGCTTTGAGGTCAACGGGGAGCGCGGGCAGGGAAGCCGTTTCCGTTGGAAGGTGGGGTTGGGTATTCTGATGGGCAGCAAACGGGTTGATAATTATAGTGTCTAGCAGATCCGGGCTATCGCCGTGGCGATAAACCGAGCGCTCCACCACATTTTTCAGCTCTCGCACGTTTCCCGGCCAATGATAACCCAGCAGCTGGCTTTTGGCCTGTAGAGTAAAACCGGGGAATAATTGCAGCCCAAGTTCGCGGCACATTTGGATTGCGAAATGCTCCGCCAGCAGCATGATATCTTGCTGTCTCTGGCGTAGCGGCGGCAGTTGCACCACGTCGAAAGCCAGACGATCCAGTAAATCCGCCCGAAACTTTCCTGCGGCGGCCAGAGCGGGTAAATTATCATTGGTGGCGCAAACTAAACGCACGTCAACCTGTAACGGCTGGCTACCGCCGACTCTCTCCAAATGGCCATATTCAATGACTCGCAGCAGTTTTTCCTGTACCAGCATTGGGGCGGTAGCGAGTTCATCGAGAAACAGCGTTCCCCCATCGGCGCGTTCAAATCGACCTAAATGGCGCTTTTGCGCGCCGGTAAAGGCACCGGCTTCATGACCAAACAGCTCGGAATCCAGCAGATTTTCATTCAGCGCCGCACAGTTCAGCGAGATAAACGGCCCCTGCCAACGATTCGACAGATAATGCAAACGGTGAGCAATCAATTCCTTACCCGTTCCGCGTTCGCCAATCACCAGTACGGGTTTATTCAATTTGGCCAATCCCGAGACTTGCTCAAGCACCTCAACAAAGGAATTTGCTTCACCTAGCAGGTTTTCAAGTTGTTCGCTCATAGTGAGATTCGCTAATAGTTGGTTAAAGTAATCACTCTACCTTTTATGCTGAAATTAGCAATAAAGTTATTTTCCCTTTTAATTCATGATGATATTTGATTTTCTAAAGTTGGCATGACTTTTGATTATCCTATAGCCAGAGCTGTATCTGTACCGGTGAGACTTGCTCACTGAACAACCGGCGCATAGAGTCGCCCACATGATTAAAGAGGATGTGAACAATGGGTATTTTTTCTCGTTTTGCCGATATCGTGAATGCCAACATCAACACGTTGCTAGATAAAGCCGAAGATCCGCAAAAACTGGTTCGCCTGATGATTCAGGAAATGGAAGATACGCTGGTAGAAATTCGCTCTACCTCTGCTCGCGCGTTGGCGGAAAAGAAACAGCTAATGCGCCGGATTGATTTGGGTGAAAGCCAGCTGGTTGAATGGCAGGAAAAGGCCGAGTTGGCGCTGCGTAAAGATAAAGAAGACTTGGCTCGTGCCGCTTTGATTGAGAAACAGAAAGTGGCTTCCCTGATCGAAACCCTACAGCGTGAAGTGGCTACCGTAGACGAAACGCTGGATCGCATGAAACATGAGATTGGCGAGCTGGAAAGCAAACTGACCGAAACCCGCGCCAGACAGCAAGCGCTGACTTTACGTCATCAGGCTGCCTCTTCTTCTCGCGATGTTCGTCGCCAGTTGGATAGCGGTAAGCTGGATGAGGCAATGGCTCGTTTTGAGCAATTCGAACGCCGAATTGATCATATGGAAGCCGAAGCGGAAAGCGTCAGCATCGGTAAAAAGAAGTCACTGGAACAAGAGTTTGCAGAATTGAAAGCCGATGATGAAATCAGCAGTCAGTTAGCGGCGTTAAAAGCAAAAATGAATGCTCCAGAATAATAAAGAGTAATAAATGTGGGCCGTTATCCCAAAAGGTTACGGCCATATTATTACTCGAATCTTGCGGCTATGATGATTGCATTGCCGTTGATAAGAATAAATAAGGGGAAAGAATGAGTATTCTGTTTTTAGCTATTCCGCTAACCATTTTTGTGCTGTTTGTCGCACCGATCTGGCTCTGGCTACATTACAGCAATCGCCAACAAAGCGGCACCCAGCTTAGCCATCAGGAAATGCAGCGTTTAGCGCAGTTAGCTGATGATGCGCGCCGTATGCGCGAACGTATTCAGGCGCTGGAAGAAATTCTGGATGCAGAACATCCGAACTGGAGGCAATCATAATGACCGGTTTGTTTAGTGGAAAAAAACTGTACCGCGTGCCGGAAGAAGGCATGGTGAAAGGGGTGTGCGCCGGTTTAGCGCATTATCTGGATATTCCGGTCAAACTGGTACGTATTATTGCCGTGTTATCGATGTTTTTCGGCCTGTTTGTTTTCACCATCGTAGCCTACCTGGTGCTGACTTATATGTTGGACCCAGTACCGGCCAGCACTTTTATGGATGAGGACTATCAAACTCCTCGCCAACTGCTGGATAAACTGGATTACGAATTAAGCAGCGGAGAGCAACGTTTGCGGCAAGTAGAGCGTTACGTTACTTCGGAAACTTTTGGTGTTCGCAGCAGATTTCGTCAGCTATAACGAATCCGCAGCGCAATGAATCGGTAATTCATGCGGCCAGTGGGCTGATTTATGACTTTTACCGAGCTGAAATTCGAAAAATGACCTGCCGGAGGGCATAAATGATGAAGAATAACGTCGCCACTCAGCGGTCAGGTGTAGTATTGAAAACGCTGGTTAAAGTGATTATTACCGCAGCATTAAGCTACGGCCCGGCCGGTGCCACGGCCTGGATTTTACGCAGTGTGAGCCGTAAACCGCTGCGTTGGGCGCTGGCTGTGTTGTTGGAACCGTTATTGAGACGCGGTTTAGGTGCGGTATTTGGCCGATTTGCAAAGGAAAAGCATGAAACGACTGCAAAATGAGATCAGCTCTTTAGTTAACCGCGGGATGGACCGCCATTTGCGACTGGCGGTGACCGGCCTGAGTCGGAGCGGTAAAACTGCGTTTATCACCGCGTTAGTCAATCAATTATTACATGTACACAGCGGGGCGCGTTTACCGCTGTTTTCTGCCGTGCGCGAAGATCGCTTACTCGGCGTCAAGCGGGTGCCTCAGCGGGATTTGGGTATCCAGCGTTTTAGATATGACGAAGGTCTGGCCTCATTGTACGGTACGCCCCCGAGCTGGCCGACGCCGACTCGCGGCGTGAGTGAAATTCGTCTGGCTCTGAAATTTAGGTCGAATGACTCGGTTTTACGTCATTTCAAAGAGACATCGACCTTGTATCTGGAAATCGTCGATTACCCAGGTGAATGGCTGCTGGATTTGCCCATGTTGGAGCAGGATTACCTCGAATGGTCGCGGCAAATGGGCGGTTTGTTACAGGGTAACCGTGCCGAATGGGCTAAACCGTGGTTGGAATTGTGCAAACAGTGCGATCCTTTGGCTCCGGCGGACGAAAATTTACTTGCCGCGATTGCTCAGGCCTATACCGAGTACCTGATTCGCTGTAAGCAAGAAGGGCTGCACTTTATTCAGCCGGGGCGCTTTGTGCTCCCCGGTGATATGGCCGGCGCGCCTGCATTGCAGTTCTTCCCTTGGCCAGATATCACCGCGATTGATGAGTCTCGTTTAGCTCAGGCAGACAAACACAGCAATTTGGGTATGTTGCGCGCGCGGTTTAATTACTACTGCCAATCAATCGTAAAAGGTTTTTATAAAGAACACTTTATTCGGTTTGATCGACAGATCGTCCTGGTGGATTGCCTGCAACCCTTGAACAGCGGGCCGCAAGCCTTTAACGACATGCGTCTGGCATTAACCCAGCTTATGCAAAGCTTTCATTATGGAAAACGCACGCTATTTCGTCGTTTATTCTCCCCCTGTATTGATAAGCTGATGTTCGCTGCCACTAAAGCCGATCATGTAACTGCGGACCAACATGCCAATCTGGTGTCATTGCTCCAGCAATTAGTGCAGGAGGCCTGGCAAAATGCGGCGTTCGAAGGCATCAGCATGGATTGTGTCGGGCTGGCGTCGGTACAGGCCACGGAAAGCGGTATGATCGATCATAATGGCCAGCGAATTCCGGCATTAAAAGGTCATCGTCTGGAAGACGGTGCGCCGCTGACGGTGTTCCCTGGCGATGTTCCGGCACGTTTGCCCGGCCCGGCATTTTGGCAGCAACAGGGCTTCCATTTTGATCAGTTCCGTCCACAACAAGTGCACGTGGATAGCCCATTGCCGCATATCCGACTGGATGCGGTGATGGAGTTTTTATTGGGAGATAAACTGCGATGAATGAACCATTGAAACCACGGATAGATTTTCAACAGCCATTGCAGCCGGTCGAAGAGCCAAAGTTAAAAACGGGGCAGACCTTTAGTGGCTCCGCGGCCGAGAATTTTTTGCCGGTTGATCCGGTTCTGGACGCGGACGAAGCGGAAGGGCGTGCGGAAGGTCTGGTAAGCGCGGCGCTTAAACCAAAACGCAGTCTATGGCGAAAAATGGTGACGGCAGGTCTGATGCTGTTTGGCGTGAGCGTCGTGGCGCAGGCGGTGCAGTGGGTTAATCAGGCGTGGCAGCAGCAGGACTGGATAGCCTTGGGCACCACGGTAGCCGGCGGACTGATCGTTTTTGCCGGGATTGGTTCGGTTGTTACCGAATGGCGGCGGTTATATCGGCTGCGCCAGCGCGCGGAAGAACGTGACGTGGCGCGGGAGTTACTGGTAAGCCACGGTTTGGGCCGTGGGCGCCAATTCTGCGAGAAACTGGCGCGTCAGGCGGGTTTGGATCAGGGACATCCGGCGTTACAGCGCTGGCAAGCCTCGCTGCATGAAACGCATAACGATCGGGAAGTGGTTGAACTCTATGCCAAATTAGTACAACCGACGTTGGATAATCAGGCTCGATCTGAAATAAGCCGCTATGCGGCAGAATCGGCGCTGATGATCGCCGTCAGCCCTCTGGCGCTGGTGGATATGGCTTTTATCGCTTGGCGAAACATTCGATTAATCAATCGTATTGCCGCGTTGTATGGAATTGAACTTGGCTATTTCAGTCGTTTACGCCTGTTCCGTTTGGTTTTACTGAATATTGCCTTTGCCGGTGCGTCGGAATTAGTGCGGGAAGTCGGTATGGACTGGCTATCGCAGGATCTGGCCGCGCGTTTATCCGCTCGGGCGGCGCAGGGAATCGGTGCGGGTTTACTCACCGCGCGTTTGGGGATCAAAGCGATGGAGTTATGTCGCCCGCTGCCCTGGATGGATGATGATAAGCCAAAACTGGGGGATTTCCGTCGTCAATTGATTACGCAGCTGAAGAATACGCTGCCTAAGAAAGACAAACAGCGCTAAGGCCATTTATTTCGGGCTATTTGAGGCGCGGGTCGAAACTGAAGTCGAGTGGGGTGACGCTGGTGAGACAAGGGGGGAAATCACGATGTTTGGGATTAACCAGCACATTTCTCTCCAGCGGCACCAACGTAGATGGAACCAGTAATCCCACGGAGGAAACTGAGCTTAACCATTCCGTGCCGATATCCATCGTCGCCACCGGAGCCGGATCGTCTCGCCATCCTCGAGGCCAATCTTCCTGTTGCAAGGCCATAATAGCGTTATCCGGAATCGCGATTTGAAACAGATTAAAATCGTTCAGAGTGGCGCTATCTTCAACATGAACCAGTGTTTCCAACATTGCTAGAGAAATACTGCTGGCCAGATAAATCGCGCTGTGGCCTTTATGATTCCAGCGACCACCGTAGGTTTCCGCTCCATAACCCGACCAGGCCGTAGCGGCAAAACGATTATGGACAATCCGGTATAGCATCAAAACTGTAGCTCCATTACGTAAAGACGCCATGTTCCAATCGACCAATCAGGTCACATATTTCCAACGCTCCGGTTTCGGTTTCCAGCAGGGAATCGGGAGTGCGATTGCCCAAACCTCTCACAGGCGTTGACATCCATGCTGTGGCCTTGGGGCGATCTCCGCCGAACAAATCTACCGCCGCGTCCATAACTCGGACAAAACGAGCAATACGTTCACTTTCTTCTGGAGTAAATCGTCCATCATTAGTGCGACGGCGTGTCAGGCTGCGGCTGGGAATACCGGTGGCACGCAAGATTTCGGCCTTTGGCATCGCTGCCCACAGATGGATCGTATCAATAACGTCGACGGAAAAACCGAGCTTAATACTGTCTACCAACGCGGTGCCGCGGCTGGCGGGCAGCCCGATTTCACGCCATAACGCGCTGACTCTAGTGGTCGGGCTTGGGTGGTAACTTCTCATGCAACCTCCTCGGTCAACTGGCTACCTTTACTATAGCCAGTTGGCGTATTGATTGCAAAGTGTCACCTGTGCTTGACAGGACGGCCGCTTCTACGAATATATTATATTCATCTGCATAATTGATTTTGAAGATAATATCACCCTGAGATTCTTCAACAACGACGGGGATAATGCCTTCATATCGCTATAAAAAAGACCAAATGAAGACAAATGAAACGAAAAAGAGGATTCCTGTCAACTTTTGCTGACAGATCTCTTCATCAGGGCGAAGGGACAGGGTATTATCAAACTTAGTCATCCCGTACTGCAAAGATAAGGTCAATACTGATGCGCTTGGAAGTGTTTTGCGAAGACCGGATAGGTCTCACCAGAGAGTTACTCGATCTCCTGGTTTTACGCAGCATTGATTTACGGGGGATCGAAATTGATCCTATCGGCCGTATTTATCTGAATTTCTCCAAATTGGATTTTGCCGTGTTTCAGGCGCTGATGGCGGAAATTCGGCGTATCGACGGGGTTACCGACGTGCGCACCGTTCCTTTCATGCCTTCTGAGCGTGAGCACCGCGCGCTGCGCGCCTTGCTGGAATCCATGCCGGAGCCTGTTTTTTCCATCGATCTTAAAGGCAACGTTGAACTGGCTAACCCGGCGGCTCGCGAGCTATTTTCTTTTAACGAAGAGAAAATTCGTCATAAGACTATGGGTACGCTGCTGGGGGGATTTAATTTTTCCCACTGGTTTGAGCGGGAAGAAACCACGCCTCATACCGAACGAATACTGATTCACAGTCAGGATTACCTGATGGAAGTGACACCTATTCATTTGGTGGATGAAAATCAGCATAACCAAACGGTAGGTGCGGTGGTGATGCTGAAATCGACCGCGCGTATGGGGCAGCAATTGCAAACCCTGTCGGTTAACGATGACAGCGAATTCAGACAAATTGTCGCCGTGAGCAGCAAAATGCGTCAGGTTTTAGACCAGGCGCGCAAATTGGCGATGTTGGATGCGCCGCTGTTGCTAATTGGTGATACCGGTACCGGTAAAGATCTGCTGGCCAGAGCTTGCCACTTGCGCAGTCCTCGCGGCAAAAAACCTTTCCTCGGTCTGAATTGTGCATCGATGCCTGACGACGTGGTAGAAAGCGAGCTATTTGGCTATGCGCCGGGCGCCTATCCCAATGCGGTGGAAGGTAAAAAAGGATTCTTTGAACAGGCTAACGGTGGCTCGGTTCTGTTGGATGAAATCGGTGAAATGTCGCCGCGAATGCAGATCAAACTGCTGCGTTTCCTCAACGACGGCACTTTCCGTCGGGTAGGAGAAGAGCATGAAGTCCACGTGGATGTTAGGGTTATCTGCGCGACGCAGAAGAATTTGGTGGAATTGGTTCAGCGCGGTGAATTCCGCGAAGATCTCTATTATCGCCTAAACGTGCTGACCATCACACTGCCTCCATTACGCGAGCGCCCAACGGATATTATGCCGCTGGTGGAACTCTTTGTCGCCCGTTTCTCTGATGAGCAAGGCGTACCACGGCCGAAGTTGTCACCGGAACTTAACGGATTCCTCACGCGCTACGGCTGGCCGGGTAACGTTCGTCAGCTTAAGAATGCCATTTATCGGGCTTTAACTCAGCTAGATGGCGTAGAACTGCGCCCACAGGACATTATTCTGCCGGAATTTGAAGTGGAGATGTCGTTGGGGGATGAGGTGCTGGACGGTTCGCTGGACGATATTAGTAAGCGTTTCGAACGTTCGGTATTAACCCGCCTTTATCGTAATTATCCGAGTACGCGTAAATTGGCGAAACGCTTAGGCGTTTCCCATACGGCGATAGCCAATAAGCTGCGGGAATATGGATTGAGCGGCAGCCGTCGCCCGGCCGTGGATGAAAACGAAGAGAGCCAAGAATAAGAACCAAGAATAGAGGGTATTTCAGCAATGGCTGCTATTTATCGTTAAATAACGTTTATCGTTAAAAAAACGGCTGACGCGATGTCAGCCGTTTTGCTATCTGCGTTGAGCTATTATTTCAGCGCGGCTAATGCGGCATCGTAATCAGGCTCACTAGTGATTTCATTCACCAATTCGCTGTAAATTACGTTGTCATTGCCATCCAGCACCACAACGGCACGGGCGGTCAGTTCGGCTAATGGACCTTCGGCAATTTCAACGCCATAGGCTTGTTTGAATTCAGCGCCACGCAGGGTGGACAGAGTCACTACGTTACTCAGGCCTTCAGCACCGCAGAAGCGTGATTGGGCAAATGGAAGGTCAGCGGAGATACAAAGAACAACGGTATTCTCAAGCTCGCCAGCCAACTGATTGAATTTACGCACGGAAGCGGCGCAAACACCGGTATCAATGCTGGGGAAGATGTTCAGAACTTTGCGTTTACCGGCAAAATCGCTCAGAGAAACGGCAGAAAGATCTTTAGCGACCAAAGTGAAGTCTTTGGCTTTCTCGCCGGCTTGCGGAAGTTTACCCGCTACGGCAACAGGATTGCCTTGAAAATGTACGGTCTGTGTCATTTAAGATTCCTTTACAGATATGTAACACGGATTTCAGTTTAAGGTAACAATAGGCAATTGCATATAAGAAATTCTCTAAACAATTGTATATATTGATGAGTTAGCCTGCTATTCCTTAGGTTCAGCGATCACATAGCTTGGGAGCCATTATGAGAACGATGCGTTTTTACCCAGAATCCTGGCCGTTACACACCGCGTTCGTTATTTCGCGTGGAAGCCGTACTGAAGCCAAGGTTGTGGTGGTCGAAATAGAGCAAAATGGCATTCGAGGCGTAGGTGAATGTACTCCCTACCCACGTTATGGGGAAAGTGAATCTTCCGTGATGGCGCAGTTGGCATTGGTTGCCGATGCGATCGAATACGGCATTTCCCGCGATGCGTTACAGCAATTATTGCCGGCGGGTGCGGCGCGTAACGCCGTTGATTCGGCTTTATGGCAACTGGAATGCGGGCTGACTCGAAAAAACTTGTGGCAATTGAGTCATACCCAGGCTCTCGATGCTATCTCAATGGCGCAAACCGTCAGTATCGGTACGCCGGAGTCCATGGCTTACAACGCGCGTTTGCTGTCACAGCAGGGCGCAAAGCTGTTAAAAATCAAACTGGACGATCATCTGATTGCGGAGCGGTTAGTGGCCATTCGTGCCGCAGTGCCGGAGGCTATATTAATTGTTGATGCCAATGAATCCTGGCAACCAGAAGGCTTGGCCGCGCGTTGTCAATTATTGGCAGACCTCGGTGTTGCCATGCTGGAACAGCCATTACCTGCGGATAAAGACGAGACTTTGCAGCATTTTATTCATCCGCTGCCTATTTGCGCCGATGAAAGCTGTCATACGCGTGAAGATTTGCAGGGATTGGTTGGACGCTATGAAATGGTCAATATCAAACTGGATAAAAGCGGTGGTTTAACCGAGGCTTTACTGCTGGCCGAGCAGGCAAAAGCCCTGGGTTTTGAAATGATGCTGGGCTGTATGCTATGCACCTCGCGGGCTATTCGCGCCGCGTTACCTTTGGCACCCGTAGCTCGGTTTATCGATTTAGATGGCCCAACCTGGTTGGCCAGCGACGTCGCGGAAGGATTGAATTTCTCCTGTGGCGCGATTAATCAGTTGGCCAGTTAATCCCAAGGCTAGGGTCTGGTGAGAAGGGCAATCATCGCTGCCAGATAGCTCTCGCTGGCGGCGTCGGCTGAAATCGGGGGAAACTCAGCGGTGATACAAGGCAGGGAAATATCTGCACACCAACTGCCGAATGACCCTGGCGTGGCATAACCCACGTTGGTTAAGAGTGGCAGATCAAATTGTTCTGACAACCAATGACCTAGCGGTGAACTATCAGGATCTTCAATGCAGGCCAAAGGCTCGTGGAAGGAAACGACCCACGCTGGAGCCAGTTCTCCAATAATCTGACATAGCGCTTTGGTTTCCAATTCTGAACCCGCCTCGCTTCCTGTTGATAATAAAACGTCCCGTTCGGTGGCCGCACTGTTCCAGCGGTAAACCGTCTCGCCGGATTGCCAGTTTTTAGCTGGAAAATTCCGGTTGAGATCGACCCCGTTGGCGTTGGCGCGTAAACCGAGCTGACAGCCGTCTGGATTGACCGCCAGAATCACATGGTGGCGCAGTTGTTCGGTAGAAATGCTGCGTAACGCGCAGGATAGCGTAATGACCGCGGCCGTTTCGTCACCGTGGGTACCGGCGATAATCAGCCCGGTATCTGCCGCCGGCGTTTGAGCGGGGAAGTAAAGCAGCGGGGCACCTAAAAACGAACTGCCGTAGAGCTTTCCTAGTGGTGGTAAATGGCCGCGAAGTGGGCGGGGACGAAGCTGTGTCATGGGGTTCTCTTTAGATGTCTTGGTTCGGCAGTCATGAAATTATCACTTAACTTCTTCCGATACAAACGCCGCCGTATTCGGTGATTATTTGGCATAAACCGCACTATTAGCTATTGATATCTAATAAGTAATAGATTTGAAAATAATGATAGGTTAGATTTATTAGTTGAGTACCCGGCCTGGCAGCATCAAGAATTTTCGCTGACGGGAGAATGACAAGTCAGAGCCAGTGGAATGTGGCTCATTTATGGCATGGATTAACAACGATAAGGTCATCAATTATGCAATATTTTCGTTATGCATTATGTGCCGCTGTGGTCGGGGCATCCCTCGGCTCGGCCTATGCCGCTGAGGTGCCGCCGGGTACACAATTAGCTGATAAACAAGAGATTGTTCGCCATATTAAGGATGAGCCTGCTTCTTTGGATCCGATAAAAGCGGTTGGTTTGCCGGAAGCGCAGGTCGCGCGAGATTTGTTTGAAGGGCTGGTGAATCAGGATGCCAACGGCAAAGTTATTCCGGGCGTAGCGGAGAAATGGCAAACTTCAGATAATCAAATCTGGCTATTTACGCTGCGTAAAGACGCGCGCTGGTCCAATGGCGATCCGGTGACTGCTAATGATTTTGTGTATAGCTGGCAGCGTTTGGTCGATCCCAAAAATCTGTCGCCTTTTGCCTGGTTTGCGCAATTAGCTGGTTTAAATAACGCGGAACAGATTATTGCCGGTAAATTACCGGCGGATCAATTGGGCGTTAGCGCAGTGGATAATTACACGCTTAAAGTTCAACTGAGTAAGCCAGTGCCTTATTTTGTAAGCCTGATGGCAAATTTCAGTATGTTCCCAGTTCATAAAGCAACGGTTGAGAAATATGGCAATAACTGGACTAAAGTGGGTAATTTGGTCGGTAACGGTGCTTTTAAATTACAAGACCGCGTGGTAAATGAAAAACTGGTGCTGGTACCCAATGAAAATTATTGGGATCACGCCCATACGGTGCTGACCAAAGTGACGTTTATTCCGATTAATCAGGAATCCAACGCGACTAAACGTTATCAGGCCGGTGATATCGATATCACTGAGTCCTTCCCGAAAAACATGTACCAGAAGCTGTTAAAAGATATTCCTGGGCAGGTTTATACTCCGGATCAGCTCGGGACGTATTATTACGCGTTTAATACTCAGCGGGCGCCAACCAACGATGTTCGTGTGCGTAAAGCGCTGTCTTACGCGATCGATCGTAAAATTATTGCGGAAAAAGTATTAGGTACCGGAGAGAAGCCAGCTTATCACTTTACCCCAGACGTGACGGCTGGATATAAGCCGACGGATAATTTCTTACAGCAGCACAGTCAGGCTGAATTAGATGCGCAGGCGAAAGCGTTGATGAATGCGGCGGGCTATGGCCCGAATAATCCGTTAAAACTTTCGCTGTTGTATAACACTTCGGAAAACCACCAAAAACTGGCGATTGCGGTCGCCTCAATGTGGAAGAAAAAACTGGGCGTGGATGTCAAGCTGGTTAACCAGGAATGGAAAACTTATATAGATAGCCGCAATACCGGCAATTTTGACGTGGTGCGTGCATCCTGGGTTGGGGATTATAATGAGCCGTCAACCTTCCTGTCGTTATTAACATCCAGTCACAGCGGGAATATAGCCAAATTCAATAATGCGGATTACGATAAACTGATGGCGGATACCAGCAAACAAACTAATGCCAAAGCGCTGAATGCTGATTATAACAAAGCCGAGCAGATTCTCGCCGAGCAGGCGCCGATTGCACCTATTTATCAATATACCAATGGCCGCTTAATTAAGCCTTGGGTAAAAGGTTATCCGATTACCAATCCGGAAGATGTAGCCTACAGTCAAACGATGTACATCATTAAACATTGATCTGCGTTTTGCAGTGAATATCCATCGTTAGTTTATTCAGTATCATAAAATCCCTGTAATCTGGTTACGGGGATTTTTTATCCTAACAACTCCGCCAAACCGATTCATTCCCCTCTAATGCTTAGCCAATTCTGGCTTATCCGTGCCTTGTCGGCTTTAAACTTCAAGAAGTTAAGGCTAGACTGAATCATTCCTATGCTGAAGGTCGGTGATTGAGGAGAATAGGGTTGTGGATGAGGTCGAAGGAAAAGCACTTCAGGTTTCGGACGCGGTTTACGCGTATCAACTCGATGGTAAAGGTGGCGTAACGCCCATAGCCCCAGACGCCGTAGCAACGGCTCAACATCCGTGTTGGCTGCATTTGGACTATACCCGTCAGGACAGTATCGATTGGCTACGCAATACGCCCTTGCTACCGGAAGTGGTGCGAGATGGTTTGTCCGGCGACAGTATGCGGCCAAAAGTGACGCGGCTGGGCGACGGAACGATGATCACTTTGCGTGGCATCAATTTTAACGCCGATGCCCGCCCGGATCAGCTGGTGACTATCCGCGTTTATATGACGGATAAACTTATTGTTTCTACCCGACATCGACGGATTTACTCTATAGATGATGTTCTTAACGATCTACAAAGTGGCACTGGCCCAACGGATAGCGGTAGATGGTTGGTAGAGATAGCCGATGGGTTGACCGATCACACCAATGAATTTATCGAAGATTTACACGATAAAATCATCGATCTGGAAGATGATTTGTTAGAGCAGCAGGTTCCCGCGCGCGGGCAAATGGCGCTATTACGCAAGCAACTGATTGTTTTACGGCGCTATATGGCTCCACAGCGTGATGTGTTCTCGCGTCTGGCCAGCGAGCGGCTACCGTGGATGAATGATGACGATCGGCGCAGAATGCAGGAGATTTCCGAAAGGTTAGGGCGAGGATTGGAAGATTTAGATTCCAGTATTGCTCGTACCGCAGTGCTGGCAGATGAAATCAGTTCGTTAATGGCAGATGCGATGAACCGCCGAACGTATACCATGTCGCTATTGGCCATGGTTTTTCTGCCGACAACCTTTTTAACCGGGCTGTTTGGCGTCAACCTCGGCGGTATTCCCGGTAATGAAGCTCGATTCGGTTTTGCTGCTTTCTGCATGATGTTAGTTGCTTTGGTGCTTGCTGTTGCCTGGTGGTTAAAACGCAGTAAATGGTTATAACTCAGCAAGATAGCGATAGTTGAAAAAGGTGGTAATAAACATGCTAATCCCTTCAATATTGAGCAATATCAACATTTGAGTTACCGGGCTCAGGCATTATCTATCTCGCAGGTGAATGCAACGTCAAGCGATGGGCGTTGTGCTCCATATTTGTAAGATTTTTAATTTTGTAGTACTGCATAGCACATTGATTGTTACGATGCCGGCGTTGAATAGACACCGGCATTTTTTTATGCGCAAAAACGACAGGCATAAAAAATGCCCGGATTACGGTGAATCCGAGCATTCGTATTCATTAACTAGTGGCTTTTTACTTAATTTCTACCACGTTAAGACGCTCAATCATCGGTTTCCCGTTTTCTTCATCTTCTTCTGGCTGCCAGCCTACCGGCTGCATCGGTAATTCTTCACGATCGAAAGCCAAATCGCCGCCATTAATCACTTCGCTGCCGTGGGTAATACTTTTAAAGTCAAACAGCGAACCGTCGTTTAAATGTGAAGGCACTACATTTTGCGTGGCACTAAACATCGTTTCGATACGGCCCGGATACTGTTTATCCCAATCACGCAGCATATCGCGGATGACCTGACGCTGTAGGTTTGGTTGTGAACCGCAAAGGTTGCACGGAATGATCGGGAATTCACGCGCTTCAGCAAAACGTTCGATATCTTTCTCACGGCAGTAGGCCAGTGGGCGGATAACCACATGCTTTCCGTCATCACTCATCAATTTTGGTGGCATACCTTTCAGCTTGCCGCCGTAGAACATGTTGAGGAATAGCGTTTGCAGAATGTCATCACGATGGTGACCCAGCGCAATCTTCGTTGCTCCCAGCTCTGTCGCCGTGCGGTAAAGAATGCCGCGTCGTAAACGAGAGCACAGTGAACAGGTGGTTTTACCTTCCGGAATAATATCTTTCACAATCCCGTAGGTGTTTTCTTCAACGATCTTGTATTCCACACCCAATTTTTCCAGATAGGCTGGCAGAATATGTTCGGGGAATCCAGGCTGTTTTTGATCCAGATTAACCGCAATCAGCGTGAAATTAATTGGCGCGCTTTTTTGCAGGTTCTGCAAAATATCCAGCATGGTGTAGCTGTCTTTGCCGCCAGACAGGCAGACCATAATGCGGTCGCCTTCCTCAATCATATTAAAATCGGCAATAGCCTGACCCACATTGCGGCGTAGTCTTTTCTGCAATTTATTCAGGTTGTACTGTTCTTTTTTGTTAATTTCTTGTTTTTCTAACATTTAATCATAACTCGTATTCAGTTGGGGCATGGTGATACATAGCTTCTATAGTGTGAGTTTATCATTCTATAAACCAATTTGATCACTATTCATTTGCGTTGAGCAGATACAACGGATTCTCGGGAAGCCGTCGAGCGTTATCATGCCCCATTTGTGCAGTCGTCAAAGCCGGTTTGCGCTACAAAATAACCACCATATGTATAGGTGTGGCGCGTACGGTAAGGCTTGCGAAGCCGAATGCCAACGTGTGATTCATCGTTCTAGTCAGTCCAATGTCATTCAAAATACTAGCGGTTGATCTTTTGCTTTATTTCTTTGCAAGTGAACGTATATTTCTTATCGGTTTCTTTGACTTTATTTGAAATATAGTCAGTAAGGTTAAGTATTTCTTTATGATAATGAGATCGTATTTTCATCACTTTGCCCCAGCACTCTATGGCTATCTCATTACGTTGGTCTAACTCATGGCACTTTTGGGTATTGTCAGGATGGTTTAGGCCTCTGAGAACGAAACATAACTCATTGAGTTTTGAATAATCATCTTTACCTTCACATTCTAATATTTGATCTGCGGATCTATCTTCTTGTTCAGACTGAAATGCTGTGCCTGCGTATAACACGCAAATCCGGTTAATTAAATATGTTTTGACATCAGCCAGGTTCTTTAATGAGGGCGCTAAATCAATGTGCGATGTACCAGAATGCGAAAATCCAGAGTGTCATTTTTTTATCTCTATTTTTATATTTCCCGGATTTAGTTTTAATTTATTAGCTACAAACCAGTGCCCAACTTCGTGGTGTATAACATTGTTCTTATATGTCTCAAAATCCACGTTTATTCCCTTTTAGTGATTCAAGTTGTCAGTCGTAAATGTAAACATGAAACGGATGATAGTGCTTTAGTTAGAATCAAAAGAACCGTAAGTATGATTGATTTAAAACGAGTTTATCAAGTCTATTGATAGATAGATGTTATTGATGTGTTGAAATAAACATCATTGCTTTCGCTAATGCGAAACATCTCGCAAAAGCCAATAAAAAAGCCAGTCAATCTTGGTTCGACTGGCTTAATGAATTAACCTCAGTGGGCCGGATTACTCCGTAGGCGCTTTTTCAGCCTTACCAGCGAGCAGGCTGAGGAAATCATAGCGTTTCTTCAGATCTTTCTCGGCGCTGGCGTATAGCTGGGCGGCCACCTCAGGTTCCTGCGTATTGAGGCGGCGGAAACGCTGCTCTTTCAGCAAGGTGGCGGTGAGATCGCTGCTCGGAGGGCGAGAATCCAGTGCCAAAGCGGCTTTTCCCTCGTCGGCTCGGCGCGGATCGAAGCGATAAAGTGGCCAGAATCCGGTGGCTGTCAGCTGTTTCATTTGGTCGTGGCTGTAGGCCAGATCGTAGCCGTGCTCCTCGCAAGGGCTGTAGGCGATGATCAGCGATGGCCCTGGATAGGCCTCGGCTTCCTGAATGGCTTTTACCGTTTGGTTGAGCTGGGCTCCCAACGAGATTTGCGCGACATAAACATGACCGTACATCATCATACTGACGCCCAAATCTTTACGTGCCTTACGCTTACCGTGCTCACCAAATTTGGTGACTGCGCCTAGCGGGGTGGCTTTAGACTGCTGGCCACCGGTATTGGAGTAACATTGGGTATCCAGCACCAGCACATTGACGTTCTCTGTCAGGCTGAGTACGTGATCCAGGCCACCGAAACCAATGTCGTAGGCCCAACCATCGCCTCCTATCAGCCAGATGGATTTGTCGACCAGATAGTCTGCATCGGTGGCTAACTGTATGGCGTCATTACCGTCGATATTCGCCAATAACGTGCGTAATTGGTTAACTTGCAGGCGACGTACTTCCGGCGTAGCTTCACTGAGCAACTGGTCAACCAACTCTGGCGGCAACTGCGGAGCCAGAGTGTTTAGCAGGCGCAATACCCGCTGCCGGTGTTGATCAACCGTCAGGCGGAAACCCAAACCAAACTCGGCGTTATCTTCAAACAGCGAGTTGGCCCAGGCAGGCCCGCGTCCGTCGGCGTTGGTGGTGTAAGGCGTGGTAGGTAGGTTGCCACCGTAAATGGACGAACAACCGGTGGCGTTGGCAATCAGCAGTCTGTCACCGTACAGCTGGGTTAATAGCTTGATATATGGTGTTTCACCGCAGCCAGAACAGGCTCCGGAGTACTCAAACAGCGGAGAAATCAACTGTGAAGTGCGGATATCTATACGTTCCATTTGAGTTTTATCGATCTCTGGCAGATTGAGGAAAAAATCATAGTGCGATTTTTCTTCGGCCAGATGAGCTAGACGTGGCTCCATATTGATCGCTTTAACCTCAGGATTCTGGCGATCTTTGGCGGGGCAAACCTCATAACATAAATTACAGCCGGTACAGTCTTCCGGGGCGACTTGCAGTACATATTTTTGACCACGCATATCCCGAGCTTTTACATCAAGGGATTGCAGACTGTCTGGTGCTCCGGCCATCGCCTCAGGCTGAACCACTTTAGCTCGGATAGCCGAATGAGGGCAGGCTGCCACACAGTGGTTACACTGGGTACAGAGATCGGGCCGCCAGAGAGGAATGTTTTCCGCAATATTGCGTTTTTCCCATTGGGTGGTACCTACAGGCCAGGTGCCATCTGGCGGAAAGGCAGAAACAGGTAGGGCATCGCCTAAACCAGCCAGCATGGTGGCAGTGACAGTTTTAACGAAGTCAGGTGCCTGATCGGAGACAATCGGTGGGCGCATTGGGCTACTGGAATCGATAGGTTCCAGTGGGATTTCTATCAACGCATCGAGGGTGGCATCCAGCGCCTGCCAGTTGCGTTCAACGATTTCAGTTCCTTTGCTACTATAACTGCGCTCAATGGCATCCCGTAATTGCTGCATCGCCATATCGGTTGGCAGGATCTGGGTTAAATGGAAAAAGGCCATTTGCATCACGGTATTGATGCGCGCGCCCAATTTGCATTCGCGGGCAATTTTCGCTGCATTAATCACGTAAAAACGAGCGTTGCGCTGGTGCAGCACGGCCTGAACTTCCTGCGGCAAGCGCTGCCACATATCGTCGGCGCTAAACGGGGTATTCAACAGGAAAATACCTCCCGGCTTCAAGCGCTCGGCCATTTGATAGAGATCGATAAACTGGAGCTGGTGGCAGCCGACAAAGTCCGCTTGGCTGACCAGATAGGCTGAATTGATGGGTGTGGGGCTAACGCGCAGGTGGGAAACCGTCAGACCGCCTGCTTTTTTGGAGTCATAGACAAAATAGCCCTGAGCGTACATAGAAGTGCTATTGCCAATGATTTTGATGTTATTTTTCGTGGCGGAAACCGAACCGTCACTGCCCAAACCGTAGAACAACGCTTCAAGCGTGGCGCGCTGGGGAATGGTTTCCGTGGTTAATGGTAGAGACAGGCCGGTCACATCGTCAAAAATACCCACGGTAAAGCGGGGGCGCGGCATATCCAGCGCTAATTCCTTGAAAATAGCTAACGCGCAGTCGGGGCCGAATTCTTTTGAAGATAGGCCATAACGTCCGCCAATAACTTTGGGTAAAGTCGGGCGTTCACCGCGACTGTAGGCCTCCGCCAACGCGGTCATAACATCCAGATACAGTGGTTCGGCTAATGCGCCAGGTTCTTTAGTTCGATCCAGAACGGCTATTTTACTGGCTGAGCCAGGCAGCACATTCAGTAAATGTGAGGCAGAGAAAGGGCGGAATAATCTAACTTTCAGAACGCCGACTTTCTCTCCGCGCGTCAACAGCGTGTCTATGACTTCCTCGCAGGTACCACTGGCTGAACCCATTAGAATGATAACGCGATCCGCCTGCGGGTGGCCGTAGTATTCAAATGGTTTATATTCCCGACCGGTTGCGGCGGCAAAAGCTTCCATAGCTTCGGCAACATGTTGATAGGTTGCGTTGTACCAAGGGTTGGTGGCTTCTCGTGACTGGAAATAGGTATCCGGATTAGCGGAGGTGCCACGCACGACAGGATGATCCGGTGATAGCGCCCGGCTGCGGTGCTCATCTATGCCTTTTTGCGGCAATAGTTGGCGTAAAGTATCGTCACTGAGAGAAACAATTTTGTTGATTTCGTGGGAGGTACGGAAACCATCAAAGAAATGAATAAATGGAATGCGACTATTCAGAGTCGCCATTTGAGAAATCAGTGCAAAATCTTGTGCTTCCTGCACGTTACTGGCGCACAGCATCGCGCAACCGGTCTGGCGAACGGCCATAACGTCAGAATGATCGCCAAAAATTGACAGCGCATGGGTTGCAACGGTGCGAGCGGCAACGTGTAAAACGAATGGAGTTAATTCACCGGCCAACTTATACAGGGTCGGAATCATTAACAGTAAACCCTGGGATGAGGTGAATGAGGTGGACAGCGCTCCGGTTTGTAATGCGCCGTGAACCGTGGCAATGGCCCCGCCTTCCGACTGCATTTCAACGACTCTGGGTATATCGCCCCAGATATTAACTTTACCATCGCCAGACCAGGCGTCTGCCTGTTCAGCCATTGTGGAGCTTGGCGTGATAGGATAAATAGCAATAACTTCACTGGCGCGGTAAGCCACTGAGGCTACGGCACTGTTACCGTCAGTTGTGATCATTAATTGTACCTTTACATTGCTCGTCATGCTGAGACCGGGGAGATAACTGTCTGTCCCTGACTTCTGTTATAAGGAAAGTCTAGCAGAGAGATTTTTTGCCTCTTATCGTGTTTGTGTGTAGGTAAAAAAAGGAAAAAAATAATAGAATGACGCTGACAGGCATATTTCTGTGGGGGAGGCTCGAGATTAAGTTATCGCAGAAAATAATTATTACAATTAGAAAACTATTTATTACAGCCATGTGAATGTCGCAGAAAAATCAACCTGACGTGGCCAATACATGTAAAATTACGGTTAATTCCGCTGTGTATTTAACCGGCATTGATTTGAGAATGGCATACTTTACTCTCAAATGCTGATATTGAAATGAGAAAAAGATTATGACTGGATTTTTGTATTTGATGATGGCCATTGTGGCGGAAGTTATCGCAACTACTTTATTAAAGGCTTCAGAAGGTTTTACTCGTTTGGTGCCGTCTATTTTTGTCGTTATTGGCTATGGTATTGCTTTTTGGGGACTTTCTCAGGTCGTTAAAACTATGCCATTAGGCATCGCCTATGCTATCTGGTCTGGGTTGGGGATTGTTCTGGTCTCGGTTGCCGCGACTTTTATGTATCAGCAAAAGCTGGATTGGGCGGCGATTTTGGGGATGACGTTGATTATTTCCGGAGTGTTGGTGATTAATTTGCTGTCTAAAACCACAATGCATTAATTGTTTTGATTCCCCCGCACAGTTTTACTTCCTTTATTTATTGAACAAAGGAAATACCGTACGGGGGAAAGGGCATCAACGAATATCTAGCGTATGGACACCCTCGATAGTCAGCAATTGCTGATATATTTTGTCGGCACTTCTTTTTGGTGACAATGTCACTTCCATGGTTAATTCACAGTCTGCATTTTCGCTGTTTCTATCTCGCTGAGTGACGGAAAGATTAATAGGGCGAATACGCATTTTCTGCAAAGAAACTAAGACCGTCGGCACCGATTCAGGCAGTAACCGTATCAGCACATAATGATGATGTCCCATCAAACGGTTGCTCAATTGACGGAACACTTCCAGAACCACCAGCGTCATCAACGTGCCGTAAATACCGATTTCGTATAATCCACTCCCAATGACCAGGCCAATAGCGGCCGTCACCCACATACCGGCGGCGGTGGTGAGCCCTTTTACCATCTGTTTCTGAATCATAATTGTACCGGCGCCGAGGAAGCCCATGCCACTAACCACCTGTGCCGCCACGCGGCTAGGGTCAAAGCTGACGTGCCCCAGAGCCAGCAAATCATCAAAACCGTATTTAGAAACGATCATAAACATGGCGCTACCAATGCCCACCAGAATATGAGTACGCAAGCCTGCTTCTTTAGAACGTAATTGACGCTCGATGCCAATTAATCCACCTAGTGCGCCCGCCAAGGCTATTCGTAGCAATAAGTCTGTAATCATGATTTTTCCCGTTATATTTTTTGTGCGATGAGACTACGCATGTCAAACACGATAATAATTATCTCAATAGGCCGCGTTTATTTTCCAAGCTGGTTATGTAAATAACAACTACATTTAATTGTTCTGATATGTACCGTATATACTGAGTTCAAATTATAACAAATATTGATAAAGTCACTCGACGCTGATGGAACGGCTCAGATATGATATCGGGCGCTTATCTTCTGTAATTTCGACAGTCTGTTTATGCTCTGGAGCGTAACAATGAAAGCATCATCTTGTTTGGTCGCCGGCGCCGTATTATTTTTAGCCGCCTGTAGCAGCAACTCAAATGACGATTATATTCCTGAACAGCAGGCAACCAGCGCCAGCGTCCACCACGTCAATATGTCTAATCCGGCATCGGTTAACTGCGCTAATGCGGGGGGAGTATTAACGCTAGCCAAACAGCTAAATGGTGGAAGTATCGGAATGTGCCAGTTACCTGACGGAAAGCGCTGCGAAGAGTGGGCGTTGATGCGCGGAGCCTGTCCGGCGAGCTAATAAAACGGTTCTGAAGTTACAGGTTATTAAGACTATGGCAGTGAAATTCGATTGCCATAGTCTACCTGAGGCACAATACAGGCTTAGCTTACCCAGTCGCGGCTGGTATAAACCAAGGTGTGGCTGCCGTTATTCAGGGTTAACTCGCCTTTATTCAAGGTCACTTTGGCACCGCTAGCCAGAACCTCGCCAATCAAGGTATCCCATTGGTTTAACTGAGGATCGTTGCACATCATGCGCGTGCCAGCCAAAGCCTTAACAGTAAGAACGCTGTCTTTCAACTCACCTTGTCCCATAAAACGATTACACATTGCGCCAGAAATGTGCATTTTTTCACCGAACTCAATGCTCGGCATATTGCCTTGCTGATTTTTTGGCGATTGACCGTCGACGCTCACCAACACGAAATTATGATGCTGTAAATCCCCAGCGGTAATTTGATTAGCCGTATTTTGGCTCTGATTCATACCGCAACCCGCTAATAGAATTCCCGCGATAGCCAATGGAATAATTTTTTTCATGTTCTCTCCTGATGAGGTAATTGCGTCGTCCGTACAGACGAATACCTTGATTAATTTAAGTATATGATACCAAACCCTGGGTTTGTTAACCGCGCTATATGATAAAAGTGAGGGATAACAAGAGTTTTCTTATCAGAATTGCAGCCATTCTTAATCGGTCAAGGGGAATGTTTTTTGAGTTATTTCACCGTTGGCATGAGCACAAAGCAGAGGGAAATACTTATATTCGACGAGGGCGAGTAGTTCAGGGGCAATAAACAAAGGTAACTGGAAATAAAACAGGGTGCGCAGAACACACCCTGTATAAATAACGAAATGGCATTCAACCTATTATGCGTTCAATAGGTTAGGGCAAGGTAAACCCTGGTCGAGTTGCTGAATATTTTGCATGGTAGTTTCGGAAATGCTGGTTAACGCCTCTTCGGTCAGGAACGCCTGATGGCCGGTGAAGAGTACGTTATGACATGAAGACAGACGGCGGAATACGTCGTCCTGAATCACGTCGTTGGATTTATCTTCAAAGAACAAATCTCGTTCATTTTCATACACATCCATACCAAGAGAGCCGATTTTCTGCTGCTTCAGCGCTTCAATAGCCGCCGTAGAGTCAATCAAAGCACCGCGGCTGGTATTGATGATCATGACGCCATTTTTCATCTGATCAAAGGCATCTTTATTTAACAGATGATGGTTTTCTGGCGTTAGCGGGCAGTGCAGAGAAATAACGTCAGATTTTGCATACAACGTTTTCAAATCAACATATTCTGCACCTAACTCCAAGGCCTGATCACTAGGGTAAGGATCGTAGGCCAGCAGATTCATGCCGAAACCTTTCAGAATACGCATTGTGGCTACGCCGATTTTGCCGGTACCAATCACCCCGGCGGTACGGCCATGCATATTAAAACCGATTAAACCTTCCAGAGAGAAGTTGGCATCGCGGGTACGTTGATAAGCACGGTGAATACGGCGATTCAGGCTCATCATCATGCCTACTGTATGCTCCGCTACTGCCTCTGGAGAATAGGCTGGTACGCGAACCACTTTAATGCCCAGCTCTTTGGCTGCATCTAAATCAACGTTATTGAAACCAGCGCAACGCAGCGCCAGTATTTTCACGCCCATATCGGCTAATTCAGTTAATACTTCACGGCTACCGTCATCGTTGACGAAGAGACAAACTGCCTGACAGCCTACGGCAGTTTTTGCCGTTTTCGGGCTAAGCAGAAAATCGAAAAACTCCAGTTCAAAGCCAAACTTCTGGTTTACCAACTCAAGATATTTACGGTCATACTGCTTGGTACTGTAAATGGCTAATTTCATCATGATTTCTCCGCCAAAATATTGTGATCAAAGTATCAGAATTTAATAAATCATACAATTTGTTAGAGTAAGGGAGTGATGGCGCTCCCGATGTATTATCTATATTACTTAGGGATTTAGTTATGCTACATAATAACAGCAGTCAGAAATTTGTTATGCTAAGTGCAGCGGTTTAGGAAACACAGTTCATAAAACAAGGCCAATAATGATTAAAAGCCTAAAAATAATCGGTTGGCTACTGTTCGCCAGCGTGATTCTAGTCGTCGCGTTATGGAAAACTTTGCCTCAATGGTTACCGAAAGTTGCAGCCCATTGGTTGCCAGCCGGTAGCCAACTCATTTTAGCCCATACGCCGGTTTGGCGTGACGGAGCCTTACATGTGGATGGTCTGCGTTTTCTGGCAAAAACCTGTCCGTTAGTCGATCTTGGTGATACCCGACTTTCTTATAAAGAAGGGCGTTGGGGAATTCAGACTAAAACATTGGCAATGGATACCGAGTGCTTGAGTCAGTTGACGTCGGACGACCCAGAGTCAACGTCGCAAAATCTGGCCGACTGGCAACGTCGCCTTTCTTCTCTCGACCTGCATATTGATAATCTTTCTGTCACCCCTTGGCAACAGTATGGCGGCGCGTTGTCATTCACTACGGCAAAAGCTGGTCAGGTTATTGATTACCAAGGTGATAAATTGCGTTTTAACGCCACTTTGGATAATCAGCAACAACTGCATTTACAGCAGTTTGTTTTGGCTATTCCCGGAAGCGTTCAACCGCTTCGGTTAAGCGGAACATTAAGTATTCCCTTGTCATTGGACGCGTTGCCGACAAGAGGGCAACTGGCCGGCGAATTCACAACGCCTTATATGGAACAGCCCTTGCTGGTGGCTTTACATTGGCAACAGCAACAGGGAGAGTTGACCCTGACGGAGCGAGGCGGAGATAAAGCGCTGATTACGCTGCCCTGGCAGGTTGCCGCCAGGCATATCCAAATTAATCAAGGCGTTTGGCAGTGGCCTTATGCTCAGCAGCCGTTGAGCGGCGGCGTAAATCTGACGGTACAGGATTGGAGTGAAGGGTTTGATCAGGCGGTGATTACTGCTCGAATCAACGTAATTACCTCCGGTCAAAATGGCAAGGGCAACGCAGTTCTGACATTAGGCCCAGGTCACTTAAGTTTGATCGACAGCGATCTGCGTTTCCAGATTAGCGGTCAGGCTAATTTGTCCAATCTGATATTGAATGGCACTTTGCCGGGAATATTGAGCGGTTCGGTGCTCAACCCGACGCTGTTATTGTCTCCCGGTGCGTTGCTCCGTGCTTACGGTGATATTACGCCAGAATTACGCTTGAATGATGCTCGCTGGCCGTTGGCGGGAGTACGAATGACTGCCGCCGGGATTAACGGCCGTTTGCAGGCGATAGTGAATGCACGGGATCGCTACTGGGGTAATGTAAAACTGCATCTGGATGGCAGCGCGCAAAACTTTTTGCCAGATAGCGGTATCTGGCAATGGCGCTATTGGGGCAAAGGCGATTTACCTCCCCTGGCTGCTCGCTGGGATATTGCCGGGAAAGGGCGTTGGCAAGATTCTTTAATTCATTTGGATCAGCTTTCTACCGGTTTTGATCAGATAAAGTATGGGATGGTCAATGTATTCTCACCGAGACTGACGTTAACGGAACCGCTGATGTGGCAGCGCAATGGCGAACAAGCGGCGTTCAACGGCAATATGCAGTTAACGGCCAAACGCGTGGCGTTGAGCGATGGAGGCTATCTTCCTGCAACGGTGATGAATTTGCGCCTTAAGGGCACTAATCCGGATGATTTCCAGTTTCAGGGGGATTTAGCGGCACAGCAAATTGGGCCAATCCCTTTGCGAGGGCGTTGGGACGGAGAGCGTTTGAGAGGGGAAGCCTGGTGGCCGAAACAATCTTTGCAGGTATTTCAGCCCTTGCTATCCCCTAATCTCGGTATCAAATTGCGTGACGGCGAGTTTTATGCGCAAGCCGCATTTTCTGCCGCGCGTGAGCAAGGTTTTACCGCCGGTGGACACTGGGTGGTCAAACAGGGCGGTATGTGGCTCAAGGACGGCGAAATGAGCGGTCTGGATTTTGTGATGTCTTATCGCCTGAAAGACCATCAGTGGCAGCTTGGAGCTAAAGAACCGGTGACTCTGCGAATTGCCGCCTTAACCAATTTGTTTGAAATGCAAAATATTACGGCCGATCTGCAGGGCACTTATCCGTACACCGAGAAAAAACCATTAACCCTCAGTAACGTGGGAATGGATATTCTGGATGGACATTTAAGCCTGTCGGCATTGCGTTTACCACAGCACGATGCGGCGGTGCTGAAATTAAAACAGGTCGATTTAAGCGCTTTGTTTACCGTTTTGAAGCCCAAGCAATTTGCTATGTCTGGCAAGGTCGACGGCGAGTTGCCGCTCTTTCTAAACGATCCGCAGTGGCTGGTACGCGACGGCTGGATTGCCAACGCAGGATTACTGACTCTGCGTTTGGATAAGGATCTGGCGGATTCTATTGGCGAAAGCAACGTTGCCACCGGTGCCGTGATTGACTGGCTGCGCTATCTGGAGATTTCTCACTCCTATGCCAAGGTGAGTCTGAATAATCTGGGTGAGTTGACGTTGCAATCTAAAATTCACGGCGTCAATACTCAGAAAAACGCGAAGCGTGCGATTGTGTTGAATTACACCCATCAGGAAAACGTATTTCAACTGTGGCGCAGTCTGCGTTTTGGCGACAACCTGCAGGAATGGTTGGAGCAGACGCTTTCTATGCCGACGGCACCTGTTGCTGCGGCGTCAGATTCAGATGATAAGGTTGCCACAAAATAGTGTGCATCCGTTAAAACTAGGGTGAAAGCGCTAACCGCATCGTGTTTGCCTGCGCCTGCTTAGGCTTGAAATCACAGGGAAGCTCATTAGTCACTCGTCGCTAAAAAATGTATTAACTCTATTAGATGTTTGATATTTAACATAATTTACAAGTTTCAGCCACTTGCAATGGGCTTTCCTTTCCCCCACAGACTAGGGCAGTATACCGATATAAATTTGCGCGCTTTCTGCGTCGATATATGTTTCATAGTCGGTAGCAAAACGTCGTTTTACCTCAGGGTGCTGTTCAAAATAAGCCCAGACATCGCCCCACGCCTGAATAATGGCCGCTGGCATTGGCCCATTAGCCTCAAAAACCAGATAAGACCCGGCTTGAATCTCAATTGAGTCTGCGTCCTCTGTTTTTTCTTTCACTGCGACGCAAGCCATTACGTCAAAATAACCGGTTACTCCGCCATCATAGGCAGTATAAATGCCATAAATCGGTGAGTTATCGAGCTTGTTTGGCGTGCATTCCGCCAGATTTTTGGAAAAAAACTCAGACCACAGACCGGTGATTTTGGCGGTTTTTTGATTAAATTCATCGTTATTCTGGGTACGAATGCGTAGGCCAGATACGGTGATGGGGGCGGAAAGCGTGGCGATGCGAGGTTCCATGTTGATTGCTCCATATTCAAATTATGTGGTTGGTATTGCGTAAATTCTACCTTGATGGCGACAGCATAAAGCTATTTATGCGTTGGGGAAGATTTTGCCGTAAATTATGCGTAGCGCTGCGCAAATTTGTTCGGTTGTCGGTGCTTAGCCGCGGTTAGCGGTAGAAACCGTCTTGGTTACGGTTATAATCAATTCAGTAGCTTATGGCAGGTGCTATCAGTGTGTAGGGAGGTTTTCCATTCACGGAGGGCTCTTTTCAGATAGGGTGATTAATTACAGCGTTATGCGGCGGTCGGGCATATCGACGAGGAAAACCAAATGAAGATGTTGGCAAAGCAGTATGGGGTAATCATCGTCTTAGGCACGCTGCTACTCAGTGGTTGTGTGCGGCTGGAGGTTGCGACGCCAGAGAAACCGATTACCATCAATATGAACGTAAAGATAGAGCATGAAATTCGCATCAAAGTCGATAAAGACGTAGAGAATTTATTGAAAAATCAATCTGAACTGTTCTAGGAGCCAACATGAAAAAGCAAACGAAATGGTGGGTTGGCCTTAGTCTGGTATTAAGCAGTTTATTGTTTAGCCCTGGCGCTTGGGCGCTGACATTAGATCAGGCCAAGCAGCAGGGACGAGTGGGGGAAACGCTTAGTGGCTACCTGGCACCGGTAAAGAAAGATGCCGAAACGCTGGCGCTGGTGGCGCAGATTAATGCGGCGAGAGAAGAAAAGTATCAGGAAGTGGCCAAAAATAACCACGTAACAACCGATGAAGTGGCCAAACTTGCAGGGCAAAAGTTGGTGAGTCGTGCTCAGCCGGGGGAATTTGTGCGGGGAATTAACGGCCAGTGGATGCAGCGTTGAGAAGGTAATTACCTGACCAGCGTCACTTTGCACGTCAAGCCGCAAAAAACGGTTATTGCTATTGCCGGGGGACACGAAAAACATCAGGCAATAAAAGCAGCGCTAAAAGGGCAATGGGTTAATGGGCTGGCGACTGATGAATAAAGTAAAAGTACGATGATGTTGTTAGACACGGACTCAATGAGGGAAACATTACGCCCGTAGACTGCCAGAGCTAAAAAAGCGCACCCGACGGTGCGCAATGACATATAACACTAATGGGTATGACGAGGGCCTAGCAAAATTCTGCCTCTATAGGGCGGAATTAAGCCGTAACTACCTGAACTAACATTTCTTTGGCTGCTGTCTGTGCTTTGGTTGCGATTTCAGGTCCGTAAGCGATACCTTCGGCGAATACGAATTCCACATCGGTAATACCGATGAAACCCAGGAACAGACGCAGGTAAGGAACAATAAGATCGGTTGGGGTATCTTTATGAATACCGCCGCGGCTGGTCAGGATAATGGCACGTTTGCCCGTGACCAGGCCTTCAGGGCCTTTTTCGGTATAACGGAATGTCACGCCAGCGCGGGCAATCAGATCGAAATAGTTCTTCAACTGAGTAGGAATGTTGAAGTTGTACATTGGAGCGGCAATAACGATCACGTCATGGCCTTGTAACTCGGCGATCAGCTCGTCGGAAAGAGCCAGAGCTTCTTGCTGACGCGGAGTCAGACCTGCATCAGAAGGACGAAGTGCGCCAACCAGTTCACCGTCTAAAACAGGAATCGGCTGAGCTGCCAGATCGCGCACGGTAATTTGGTCGCCGGCGTGAGCAGATTTCCATTCTTCAACAAAAAAATCGGCCAGTTGGTTGGACTGTGAGTGCGTTGCCAGAATGCTTGATTTAAGAACCAGAACTTTACTCATGGGAATTCCTTAATAGGTAACAGTGATATAAGGGGGATACCCTTTCAATGGAATACACTGTATTCATATTTTTCTAGTAGGGATAGCGCAATATTTTGCGTTCTTTGTTCGATTTTATTGAATAAAATTTGCGGAAGGCTACAACCCGCGGAATATAGGGCGGAAAAGCGGATTGTGTTACCATGTCTCGCAATATAGTCTAAGAAAATCATGCCTCCGCCCAGAGCCAAGGCCGATGTAACAAGGAATACCGAACGTGAAATCTTCTCTCGCCGCATTATCCGCCCAGCTTGGCGAGTTGATGCTCCGCGACCAGCAACGGCTGCGTCGTCGTCTGCAAGGCGCACGCAAAATCACTAACCCGCAGGACCTGCAACCGATTCTCGATAAACTCGAGAATGACATTGCCGTTGCCGCGCAGCGGGTTGCCAGCCGTAGAGCCGCGTGTCCGACGATTAATTACCCGGAAAACCTGCCGGTAAGCCAGAAAAAGGCAGATATTTATAATGCTATTCGCGATCATCAAGTGGTGATCGTGGCAGGGGAAACCGGTTCGGGTAAAACCACGCAGATTCCTAAAATCTGTCTGGAACTGGGACGCGGTGTGAAAGGCGTGATTGGTCATACTCAGCCGAGGCGTTTGGCTGCTCGCACCGTGGCGAACCGTATTGCCGATGAACTGGATTCTACTCTCGGCGGTTGCGTCGGTTATAAGGTTAGGTTTAACGATCAAGTGGGTGAGAATACCCTGGTTAAACTGATGACCGACGGCATCTTGCTGGCTGAAATTCAGCAAGATCGACTGTTAATGCAGTATGACACGCTGATTATTGATGAAGCGCATGAACGCAGTCTGAACATTGATTTTATTCTGGGTTATCTGCGTGAACTCTTACCGAAACGTCCTGAACTTAAGGTTATCATTACCTCTGCGACTATCGATCCGCAGCGTTTCTCTCGTCATTTCAACAACGCACCTATTATCGAGGTTTCCGGCCGTACTTATCCGGTGGAAGTACGATATCGCCCCGTGGTGGATGATGCCGATGACGTGGAGCGGGATCAGCTACAGGCTATTTTTGATGCGGTGGACGAACTGGGTCGAGAGAGCCCAGGCGATATTCTGATCTTTATGAGCGGGGAACGGGAAATTCGTGATACCGCCGACGCGCTCACTAAGCTGAATCTGCCTCATACCGAAGTGCTGCCGCTGTATGCGCGTTTGTCCAACAGTGAACAGAATAGGGTATTCCAATCCCACCACGGGCGGCGCATTGTGCTGGCTACCAACGTCGCGGAAACTTCATTGACGGTGCCGGGGATTAAATACGTTATCGATCCCGGAACTGCCCGGATCAGCCGCTACAGTTTCCGTACCAAAGTGCAGCGCTTGCCAATTGAGCCGATTTCTCAAGCCTCGGCTAATCAACGTAAAGGGCGCTGTGGACGGGTGTCCGACGGTATTTGTATTCGCTTGTATTCGGAGCAGGATTTCCTGTCTCGTCCCGAATTTACCGATCCGGAGATTCTACGCACCAATCTGGCGTCAGTTATTCTGCAAATGACCTCCCTAGGGCTGGGGGATATCGCCGCATTCCCATTCGTCGAAGCTCCGGATAAACGCAACATTCAGGACGGCGTACGCTTGCTGGAAGAGTTAGGGGCGATCCAAACTGCAAATAACGGGCATCAGCAACTTACGCCTTTGGGCCGCCAATTGGCTCAGTTACCAGTAGATCCGCGCTTAGCTCGCATGGTATTACAAGCCCAGAAAAATGGCTGTGTGCGCGAAGTCATGATTATTACCGCCGCGCTGTCAATTCAAGATCCGCGTGAGCGGCCGATGGATAAGCAGCAAGCGTCAGATGAGAAACATCGCCGTTTTGCAGATAAAGAATCAGATTTTCTGGCCTTTGTTAATCTTTGGGATTACCTCAAGGAACAGCAGAAAGAGTTGTCATCGGCGCAGTTCCGTAAACTTTGCCGCAGCGATTATTTGAATTATCTGCGGGTTCGGGAATGGCAGGATATTTATACCCAGCTGCGTCAGGTCGTGAGAGAGTTGGGGCTGCCGGTGAATAGTGAGCCTTCGGATTATCGCAGCGTACATACTGCATTGTTGACGGGATTGCTTTCCCATGTCGGGCAGAAAGATGCTGATAAACAAGAGTATACCGGCGCTCGCAACGCCCGTTTTGCTATCTTCCCAGGCTCGGGTTTATTCAAGAAACCGCCGAAATGGGTCATGGTCGCGGAGCTGGTGGAAACCAGTCGCCTGTGGGGGCGAATTGCCGCACGCATCGAACCGGAATGGATTGAGCCGCTGGCACAGCATCTGGTCAAACATCACTATAGCGAACCACACTGGGAGAAAGCTCAGGGTGCGGTGATGGCCAGTGAGAAAGTGACGCTGTTTGGTCTGCCGATTGTCGCGGCGCGTAAGATTAACTATGGCTTAATCGATCCACCGCTGTGCCGTGAACTGTTTATCCGCCACGGTCTGGTGGAAGGTGATTGGCAGACGCGCCACGCTTTTTTCCGTGAAAATCTGAAACTGTTGGCCGAAGTGGAAGAGTTAGAACACAAGTCCCGTCGCCGGGATATTCTGGTGGACGATGACACACTGTTTAACTTTTACGATCAGCGTATCGGTCGTGATGTGGTCTCAGCGCGCCATTTTGATAGCTGGTGGAAGAAAGCGAGTCAGGCACAGCCTGAGCTGCTGAACTTCGAAAAAACCATGCTGATTAAGGATGGTGCCAACAAAGTTAATCCATTGGATTATCCTAATTTTTGGTATCAGGGTAGCCTAAAGCTTCGTATTTCCTACCAGTTTGAGCCGGGCGCTGATGCCGATGGGGTGACGGTACATATTCCTTTGCCCATTCTGAATCAGATTCAAGAGCAAGGCTTCGACTGGCAAATTCCGGGGATACGTCGGGAATTGGTTATCGCGCTGATTAAATCCCTGCCGAAACCGGTGCGACGGAATTTTGTTCCTGCTCCTAATTACGCAGAGGCCTTTCTGGCTCGCGCCACGCCACTGGAAACCGGGCTTTTGGATTCGCTGGAGCGGGAGTTGCGGCGCATGACTGGCGTGACGGTGTCACGTGAGAGCTGGCAGTGGGATCAGGTGCCTGACCATTTACGCATGACTTTCCGTATTGTTGACGATAAAAATCGCCCGCTGCGAGAAGGTAAGGATCTGGCTGCGCTTAAAATCCAGTTGCAGGAAAAAGTGCAGGAAACCTTGTCCGCCGTGGCTGACGATGGTTTGGAGCAAAACGATCTGCATATCTGGAGCTTTGGCGATTTGCCAACCTGCTATGAACAGCGTCGCGGTGGTTATGAAGTGAAGGCTTATCCGGCGTTAGTGGATGAAAAAGACAGCGTAGCCATTCGTTTATTTGAAACTGAAACTCAGCAACAGCAAGCCATGTGGCAGGGCACACGGCGTCTTCTTTTGCTAAATATTCCGTCGCCAATTAAGTACTTACATGAAAAACTGCCGAATAAATCCAAATTAGGGCTGTATTTCAACAGTTATGGCAACGTACTGGATCTTATTGACGATTGTATTGCCTGCGGCGTAGACAAACTGGTGGCTCAGTACGGCGGGCCGGTATGGAAAGCGGAGGAGTTTAGCCGCTTACAGGAGAGTGTTCGGGCGGAACTGAATGATACCGTGGTTGAGATTGCCAAGCAGGTAGAGCAAATCCTGACGACGGTATTCAGTATCAACAAACGTTTGAAAGGGCGTGTTGATATCGCGCAGGCGTTGGCGCTTTCTGATATTAAAACGCAGCTTTCCGGCCTGATTTATCGAGGTTTTGTCACAAACAACGGCTGGAAACGCCTGCCAGATACGCTGCGTTACCTGCATGCGATTGAGCGAAGGTTGGAAAAACTGGCGGTGGATCCTCATCGCGATCGCGCTCAAATGCAGCGGGTTGAGCAGGTGCAGCAGGTTTGGCAGCAGTGGCTACATAAACTGCCGCCGAAACGTGCGCAGGATGATGATGTGAAGGAAGTGCGTTGGATGATCGAGGAGTTGCGGGTGAGTCTGTTTGCTCAACAATTGGGTACCGCTTATCCGGTTTCGGATAAACGTATCCTGCAAACTATCGAGCAACTTTCCGCCCAGTCTTGATCGGCTATCACCGTGCAGTCCGCCGTTGTACGCGGCGATCGCGCGGTGGTATCTCGTTAGACTCAGAAACAACGGTGAGGAAAGATACAGAATCTATTACTTTGCTTTTATCAATATAATTAAACGTATATTAATGAGATTCTTTATGAAAACTATTATTAATAAATAATATTTTAACCATTTAACCATTTAACCATTTAACCATTTAACCATTTAACCATTTAACCATTTAACCATTTAACCATTTAACCATTTAACCATTTAACTATAAATATTAATTGTTGCTCTAAGTTTTAATTTAATAGTTACTGTGGAGTAAGATAGTGAATGAATTATAAGTTCATTAATTTTAATATCAATAATTATTTGAATGTTATTCTTATTATAGGCTGGTGCATTCTTTGCGATAATTGATTTTGCTCATGGTTTTTATTTAAATTTTCCTTTAATTATAATTGGTTGCGCCCGCTTTGTGAGGGCTGTAAAGATATTTATTCGAAGGTTAGCGTTTGTTGGAAGTTGATTCGGACAATGAATATTAATATAAAAATTTTTTTATATTAATAACGCTTTTCATCTATGTTTATAGATGAGTGACCGTCAGAACACCCCTGTAATGCTATTCAATTCATGCCAAGCGAGGTGTGTATGAGTTTCTATCAATCGGACGTGTATGTGGATTACGGCAGTTTATTTGTCTTTCATCCTGAAACGAATAATTTATTCCGACAAAACTCGCTTTACTCCTACTTCTTAGCGCAATTAAACGCAGATGAAAAAACATCGCGATTCTTGTCATCCAAAAGTTGGTTTGTGAACTATGTGCAAATATTGGAATCGATCTTCTGGCAGTTCTCTGACGTACAATCTGATAGATATCGACCCGATAAGATCGGCGCAGAACTAGTGCTCAAAGACATGATGAGCGATTTTTTTAAAGAGATGGTGCCGCCAGATGCCTGGCGTTTCGTCGCCAGTGGAATGGAATTATTACTTGAGAAGCCATTCACTGAGGAGGCAATCGAGGTTTATCACGCTGGAACTTTCGCTGAAACAGATTCCGATGATTTTATACGTGAACCTTTTTCCGGCACTGTCACCCGAGTGAAGCTACAGGTGAATTTTGTGTCGGATCTGAATGTTATTTCCACGCTTTGCCTGTTTTTCACCACCGCCGAGACAGTGAAAGGCCATTTACTTAGCCAGAAATTTTCTACGCAGGGGATTGTTGGCGATATTCATGTTTATATGACGACAGCAACACTGCATGAAAGAAGCTACGCCGCCATTAGCCAGAGAGTAAAAGAGAAAATCCAAAGCAAGGTTGATGACTTTATTTTTGCTATTTAAATGAAGCCCAGGACTAGCAGGAGAAGGAAGGAAGAAGGCGTGCTCTGATGAGCACGCCGGCTATTCACTCATCAATTCAGCGAAGAATATTTACTTATCTTTAGACTTTTTGCTCAGCAGATTTAGCTTTTCTCTGATAGCCGTAACGGCCAGCGCGCGATTATCCGCCAGATAACGGTCTTTAGCCGCAGGGGCCGAGCTTTGGATTGCAATCAGCGACCAGCCTTCCGGGCCTTTGAGTAAAAGCGGGGAACCACTGTCGCCGGGCAAAGTATCACACTGATGGGATAGGACGCCTTGCTGTGCCCAGCCAGTAATCAGACAGTTTTCATGACTGTACAGACTATCCAGATGATCCAGCGGATAACCCGCCTGAGTTACCTGTCGCTTAGCCTGTTTGAGTGCCTGCGTTAGCTCTGCTGATGTGCCTTGCCAAAGAGGTAAGGGTTTAATGGGTAAGGATTTTGAACTGGTTAACCGAATAAGAGCAAAATCATAGGCCGCCGCAGCAGGTGGAACGATCCAGCCTTCACCGTCCGGTTTCAAGCGCTTGCCCAGTTTAGGGTCAACTAAGGTTTCCAGCTTCCCGGTTTGATATGCCCATTTCTGATTGTGGGAAATAAAACGTAAAGCAATAGCTTTATCCATTTTTCCTGGAGGAGCCAGTACGCAATGGCCTGCGGTCAGAACCAGGTGAGGGGAAATAAGCGTTGCGGTACATAAGTTGCCGCTCGCCGTTTCAATTTGTCCAATTGCCTGCCACGGCCAATCCGCGCCGTTGGTCACCTCTGTTCGATCGTCTTTTCCGAAGAATAACGTGTTTTGATCTTTGGCGCTGGCCGTTTCTGGGGAGTCGGCGTAGGCCATGGAGACGGAAAAAGGTAACAGACTCAACAGTAGTAGTGATGATAAGCGCATAAATAATCTGCCTTGCAAAGGTCATCCATTAACACTCAAAAAAACCGCTGATTCCGGCAAAATTAGGAATATTGCTACCGGTAACTATAGACATAATTCACCCTGTCGGGCTGTTCAGCAATTGATTTTTCGATATTTTCGTGTGATGGCTTAATTAGAATTATAAGTAAAAACTAAGGGTAATCAGACCGCACAGAATCAGAGCGGTCAGGATGATTTCGAATAGGTAGCGACGCAGCATGGTGACGACCCCCGATAAAAAACACCCGGTATAACCGGGTGTTGAGCGAGTCAGGTGTGACTTCGTTACATTCGGTCAGTTATTTAGCCGCTGGTGCCGCTTTTACCGTGCTTTTATGATGTTTTTTGGCGGCCTGCGCTTTCTGAGCTGGCGCCTTGGTTACGGTTTTGTGGTGTTTTTTGGCGGCCTGCGCTTTCTGCGCTGGCGCTTTGGTTACGGCTTTGTGGTGTTTTTTGGCGGCCTGCGCTTTCTGCGCTGGCGCCTTGGTTACGGCTTTGTGGTGTTTTTTGGCGGCCTGCGCTTTCTGCGCTGGCGCCTTGGTTACGGCTTTGTGGTGTTTTTTGGCGGCCTGCGCTTTCTGCGCTGGCGCTTTGGTTACGGCTTTATTGTGTTTTTTAGCAGCCTGTGCTTTTTGCTCGGTTTTCTTCACGGCTTTTTTGGCGTGTTTTTCATGAGCCATTTTTACCGTGGTGTTATGAGTGGCAGCGGTTGCTGGTGCAGCGGCAGTGGTGTCAGCGGCGAAAGCCGCAGAAGACAAGCCCAGAGTAGCAGCAACAACTAAGGCTAATAATTTTTTCATGGGTGTTTCCTCGGCATTCTGTTTAGGGGCGGCTCGATTGGGCCGTTAAAAAGAGTGTAGGGAATGCTGATGGGAAGATCCGTGAGTCATTGGTTTCGGCGTGTAACCGTTTGTACAGCGGCTGTTTATACTTGAAAACCAGTCGCCTGCGTGGGGGCGATTGCTCAGGCTAAACGACGATATATACAATTATGTTTTTTTTCTGCCCGATTTTTATTCTCGCGTGACCTCTCTGATGAGTTTTCATATCAATGCACTCAGGGAACGTTATGACTATAAAAAATAGCGGGAAATCACAGCATATTTCCGTGGCAGTTAAGAAAGCGCATTTTATTCACCAGCAACTATCATCTCATCGCGCCGCTCGCCCTGTCAGCTACGCTTTATCCGGTCTACTGTCGTTAGGTATTAGTCTGCCGGGTCAACTGATGGCTCAGGAAAAAATATCGGATCAGCATGTTAGCGCGGGGACGACGCAGTACAGCATTCCGGGAGGATCGTTGACCGCGGCCTTACAGACCTTAGCTAGCAAGGCTAACATTATTCTGACTTTCACCGCCGAGCAGACTCAGAACAAAACCGCTGCTAGCGTGAATAACGCGCAAAGTTTGTCGGAGGCGTTTGCACAACTCTTGGCGGGAAGCGGGCTACAGGCGGTCAAAACGCCGAATGGTTACCGGTTGATGGAAGTTCCGCAGGCGTGGCTTTCCGATGACAGCATTACCATGCCGGAGCTGTCGGTGATTGGTGGAATGGCAAACAGCTTACAGGCAGGGCGTTCCACCTTGCGTCAGGAAGATATCGCCCGAGCGCAGGCGGATAATCTGGCCAGTTTAATTGACCGTTTACCCGGTGTTTCTATGGCTGGATCGCCACGTCCCGGCGGGCAAAGCCTGAATATCTGGGGCATGGGCGACATGGAAGATGTAAAAATCACCCTCGATGGTGCGCCAAAAGGATTCGAAAAATATCGACAGGGTTCGGTATTTATTGAGCCGGAGCTGATTAAGCGTATTGATGTGGATAAAGGCCCTCACAATCTGCTGAATGGTAACGGGGGCTTTGGCGGGACGGTGAAAATCGAAACCAAAGACGCCGGTGATATGCTTAAACCGGGTGAAAACTTCGGTGGCCTGCTGAAATACAGTTACCACACTAATGATAGACAGAATATCTATAGTTCTGCTTTATACGGTCGCACGGAAAACGGGCTGGCCGACGGCTTAATCTATATGAGTAAACGTGACGGAGATAATATCCGCCGCCCGGACGGCACGCGATTTGCCTACTCCACTAACGATCAGGCCTCTTATTTACTCAAGACCAATATTTATCTGACAGATTCTCAGACTCTAACCTTATCGGCGATGCGTTCGGAATCCGATGGCTGGCAGCCTTTTGCCGCCAAACGTGACGATATGCCGTCCCCATCAGCCGCAGATATCAAGAAATATGGCTATGAAGAAGCCTGGCGACGTAAGCTGGTGTTACGGGATCAGGTGGACAGCAACTACTCGGTAAAATGGAATATTTCTCCGGAAGATAACCCGTTACTGAATATGACCGTGACTTATGCCAATTCCAGCACCAAACAATACGATCAGCGGCCGAAAACGGCATCTACCAGTTTCCTCGGCAGTTTGGGTAATGAAAGCTGGGTCAGTTATAAAGACAACATGTTGGATATCAACAATGAAAGCAGCTTTAGCACTGGTGTGCTGGAACATGTGTTGACGGTGGGGACGCGCTGGCATAAACACGAACGCGACACCTTGATGTACTATCCAGCTCAAAAAAATAACCCGAGCTATAACTATGGCTATTTCCAGCCTTATTATATGCCAGCGGGAGAGCAGGAAACCCGCAGCCTCTATCTGCAAGATGCGCTGACGTTGGGGAGCCTGACCGTCACGCCGGGTGTGCGATACGATCACGTGACCAATACCGGGCAGCCGAACTTCGCTCCGCGTTTTAATGACCGCGATCCAGCGGCCGGTCACGACTACAGTCGTGTGACTTACACCGGCTGGTCTCCGCATTTGGGGGTGATGTGGAAGGCAACGCAGAATCTGTCATTGTTCTCTGACATCAGCCGCACCTGGCGCGCGCCGGTGGTGGATGAGCAGTACGAGGTGCAGTCTGGGGCGTCCAGCATACCGGGCACCAGTCGCAATCTGGATGTGGAGACCATCACCGGGATTCGCATGGGCGCAATCCTCGATTTTAACGATCTGATGACGAAACAGGACAGTCTGCAAATTCGAACTACCTTGTTCCGTAACCGGGGTAAAAACGAAATCTTCTATCGCCGCGGCGTGCTGTGTGACGCCCAATCGGTCAGCGGTAGTTCGTCTTCCTGTAGTGGGACACTTTCCAATTACCGCAATTTACCGGGCTATACCATCGAAGGGTTAGAAATTGAAACCTTCTATGATAGTGAGCGAATTTTCGGCAACTTGTCTTATTCCACCATTCGTGGGGAAAGAGATGCTTCGCCGCGCGACCCTTGGGGCAACCGCACCTGGATTGCAGAAATTCCACCGACTGCGGCACATGCCATGCTAGGGGTTAAAATGCCTGAATGGGACATGGCATTCGGCTGGAAAGGGGATTTCGTGCGGAAGCAGGACCGTTCTCCGTCAGATGGCGATCCTAAAGCGGATATCTGGTCATTACCGAAAACCAAAGGTTACATATTGCACGGTTTGTTTGCCAGCTGGCAGCCAGCTTCGCTGGATGGATTTGAAGCACGGGTGGCGGTTGATAATCTGTTTAACACTGAGTATTACCCGTACCTTGGCGAGTCGGTCTCTGGCGTTGGTCGTAATATAAAGCTGAGCGTTTCTCAACGATTCTAAGACCAACGCTAGCTCAAACAGCGGCATCCTTGGCGGATGCCGTTTTTTTGCCATATAGACAGGGACTACGACGGGAAACCAAAAGGGAGAAATAAGCGGTTTGCTATAAAAATAAGACTCACTGCGAGTAATAACTTGACATAGAATAATGAAAATATAAATAATAATCATTATCATTCAAGTGAGCTGTAATTTTCGGGGTTAAAATTGACGATGAGGGAGACATCAGCCAGTGCGCATGGTTTTGCCCAGCGACTTTACTTCGAACATCACGGTTGGCTTTATCACTGGTTGCGCAACAAAGTGGGATGTCCGCAACATGCGGCAGATCTCACGCAAGATACCTTCCTGAATATCCTGATTAATCCCGATGCGCAGGCAATTCGTCAGCCCCGTCCCTTTTTAGCCACCGTGGCGCGGCGTCTGGTGGCTAATCACTATCGTCGCAAAACGATTGAAGATGCTTATCTCTCGGCTCTCAGTGCATTACCCGAAGTGGTTACGCCATCGCCTGAAACTCGTCTATTAACCTTGGAAATTCTGGAAAAACTGGATGCCGCGCTCGATGGTTTACCGCCGCAGGTGAGGGAAGCCTTCCTGTTGGCTCACTTACAGGGTATGCGCTACAGCGATATTGCTGAACGTCTGCGGGTTTCTGCCAGTTCGGTTAAACAGTACCTACAGCGCGCTAATCTTCAGTGTTTTTTCGCGCTATCTTCTTAGATGACTGCCGTCTTAAGTAAACATCTCCCTATATGAATAGCTGCTGAAATGACCATGCCCCCAATGAATAATCCGACGATTCAGGATGCCCAAGGCGTGCCTATTGCCAGCGAAAGCGCGCGGGAGGCGGTTTTCTGGCTGACGCATTTAATGGACGATGCGGCGACGGAACAGGATCGGCAGGCGTGGTTACATTGGCGTAATCAGCATCCGGATAATGAGCGGGCGTGGCGGCATATTGAGTCTTGTTGCGCCGATTTTAGTCGCCTCAACGTTCAGGCAGCCCACAGCACTTTATCTATATTGGGGAAAACCAAATTGGGGAAAACCAATCGGCGGGGCGTATTGAAGTTACTGGCCGCCAGCTGTATCACCGGCGGAGGGGTGATTCTGGGTGGTCACTCTAGGGGCTGGCTATCTTGGCAGGCTGACTATCACACCGATATTGGCGAACAAAAAAGTCTGACGCTAGAAGATGGCACGCACCTACAGCTCAATACTCAAACGGCGGTTAATGTGCGTTACAGCGATGTGGCTCGCCAGATTGTGCTAATTCGGGGGGAAGTGATGGTGGAAAGTGGCCAGTTGGAACAGCAGGCGCATTTTCCCCGTCCGCTGAGCCTGGAAACGCCACAGGGCCGTATTGTGGCGATAGGAACACGATTTAGCGTTTACTTAAAGGGAACGCAGAGTGAGGTGGATGTTTATCAGGGGGCGGTAAGGTTATCACCGCGGTCTCTTCGGCAGAGCCTGACTATCCCGGCTGGGCAGGGCGGTTGGCTGTCCGCATCTGGATGCGGGGTGAAGCCGTTAATACGAGAAAAAAGCGCTTGGGTAAATGGGCAATTATTAGTCGACAATCAGAAACTCAGTGATTTTCTTGCCGAACTAAGCCGCTATCGTTCCGGCGTAGTGCGTTGTCAGCCGGAAGCCTCCAGTCTGCGTTTGTCGGGGGTTTTCCCTTTGGCGGATACTGACCGCATTCTTAAAGCGTTACCCGATGTCTTGCCAGTTCAGGTCAAATATTTCTCTCGTTATTGGGTTCAGATAGATATTCGATGAATTATGCTGACGAATAACTAATCTACCAATGTTTATACTGTTTTTATTTTTTTACTGCCCAAATAGCCAACTCAAGTGACATTCTTTGTAGTTACCTCGTTATCCTTTCTTACCCAAGCAGGAAAACAATGCAAACCACTAAAAATAGCCTGTCGGCGCCGTCAGATATTGCCATGATGCCTATGCGTGGCCGGGAGCGTGTTCGTTGGAGTGGTAGCACCGTTCTGGCTTTACTGTTACACGGCAGCCTGATCTGCTGGCTGGCTTATCATTATGTTGCTGCGGATTCGGTTACCGCCGCGCCGCCACCGGCGTTGATGCTGGTATTGGCAGACAAAATAGAATCCGTCCCCGCGCCAAATGATGTCCCTATGGGGCCGCCCAAAGTGCTATCTGCGCCGGAATCCAGCGTGAAATCAGAAACGGAACGGCAGGAAAGCGTGCAGCCGGCAGCGCCGGAAGCGATGAAGCCCGCAATATTGGCAGCGAAAAATAAGGTCATAGAAAAACCGAAACCGGTAAGTCAGCGTCGTGAAACGCAAAACGATAATGCGCCCTCACTGGACTCGTTACCAAGTACTACGCCGTCAGCCGAAGCAACCAGCGCGCCTCCGAGCGCAGCAGAGCAACGTATCGCCGCGCCTTACACCAGTGACAGTTTTGCGCAGACCCAAGGCATACCTGACTGGAGTAGCCTAATGCTGGGACACCTTAGCCGCCATAAGCGTTACCCGCCCATTGCGGTGCGCCAGAGTCGGCAGGGTATCGTGCTGGTACGCGTTACGCTGGATAAAGCAGGGCTGGTTTCAGCGACTCGCTTAATGAAAAGCAGCGGCGTTGACTCGTTGGATAATGAAGCTTTGGCTCTGCCTAAGCGTGCGCAACCTTTACCGCCAGCGCCGGAGGAAATAATGGCTAATCGAAAAGAAATCAGCATTACTATTCCTGTTCGTTTTGACTTACGCGAACTGCGGAATTAATGCTAAGACAAAATTGATAAAAAAGGCTCATATTTATATGGGCCATTTCTGTTCTAATATTGAATTACTGCATGGTTAACCAGCCGAGATGTTGATAAAAAAATGTCATCAGTAACATAAATGAAAATAGAATATTCAGGCCTAATGCCAGCGTCATTTTTCTGGTAATACGATGCTGTTGGCTAATTTGTTTATCCAAAGCCAGATTACTTAATTCCAATTGACGGTTTAACCGACTAAATCGTATTTCTAACGCTTCAGCCATCTTTGTATTGTAATTTTGAGCATCACACTGGTTTTGTTGGGCAAATTCAATTAGCGATTTTTGCACTTTATCCTGATAGGACAATAATTGCTGGCTGTATTCTCTATTATGTTGAAAAATATGACTTTCCATATCTTGCCACAGCGCGTGAATACGCAATCTATGCTGCTCATTTTGTTCTTGAATTTGTTTTGTCTGAGCATCAGATAACTGGTAAAGGTCACTCAGTGAATCACCGATCGATTTCTGCCACGTCAAATAGCCAGAATCTTTGTTGTCGATTTTTTCTGTTATCAGCAAGTTACTTTCTGTGCTATCCCTGTTTCGCGTTGATAATTGCGCATGAGCAGAATAAGGCACTATCTTCTCCGATCTGGGCGTTAGTTCTATCGTTGAGGGTAACACCTGTTCCATTCTTAAGGCCTGCTCAGGTCGAATAAAAAACGAGCGCCTAAGGCGACGCCATGTAAGCTACACTATGACTTATCGGTATCTTTTAGAATCTCTTTAGCGTAAATAGCGCGATAGTGATAATAAATTTTATCAAAGACGAGATAAACATTTATCAGAGCATCCGGCCAGCCAACACCCAATTATACGTGAGTCTTTTTGCTTGGTTTCAGAGAACAATTTTTGTTGTTCTAGCCGTATGCAAATCATCCCATCAAAATTAATGGAGTTGAGAAGTCATATTCTTATTTACCCCGATAATTTCTGACTGCACTCAATGTTTATTTGTAAGTTACACTCGCTCAGTTATTTTTTAACTGAGAAAGACAATTAAATCATATTATCGGATTTATTGGAGTAGGCTGTTAACTCCCAAGCGAAATGATAAGGAGTTTATTATTTACAATTAATAATAAAATTAATTTATTTATCTGCTAGGGAATGCCGCAGCAATCAGTTCAGTCTAATTCTATCTGGTGTTATGCAATTTACTTGATGCCGCAGAATTAACTGGCAGTAGATGATAATACGCAAGTTAATATCTGTGGATGGGAAGGGTAGATATTGGCCCAAGACTATTACTCTGTGAAAAAAAACATCAATTAAATAAGGTATTAAAAATGGAAAAGACAACGACCGACAAAAAAAACGTTATTACATTTAATAACAACGATTTTCCAAGCGATCTCGGTGGGGAGCTTTCTGCCTCTATTCTTTTTGTACAGAACAGTGTGATTCCGGCTGGTAAACATCTTAACGATGATATTCAGCCGCATTTAACATCGCATAAGACAACTATGGTCCTGTTTAAATCAAAACAAGAGATTGACGAGGCTATTCCGGTCACTTTGACTCTGAAAGATGCGGAAAATCAGGTGGCTGGCACTTACACCCTGCGTCCGCCCAAGGACTTGACGCGGCTGGTTGAGCAGATTAAAGACTTCAACGGCAGTGAAGATGACTTTATTGAACCGGCAGTTTATGACAAATCCATTTCTGGTCAGGCCGAGCTGAATAAACTACAAAATGATACGCAAGGTAATCAGATTAAATCCATTCTTTCTACCAATAACAGTTTAAAGATCAGCACTCGAGATGGTGGTTGGATTAAAGATTTTTATATGCCTGTTGCGGATGAACTGGATGGTAAATTAGTCACTTTCTCCTCGAATGCCGGATATAATTCATTTATCCACTACTCAGGTAAAAAAGTTACGCTGAATCGTGGTCTGACCATAGTGCTGCGTAATTATAAAGGTTCTTGGTACAGTCTGGATGATGTGAAATATAGCCAGATTTCTTTTGGTGAAGGCTTCTGGTCGGTCATTATTCCGTTTGAAAAAATCGTTCCAGGTATTCAGCTTGATTTTGAACATAACGGCAAACACGGCCAACTTGGTAATATCCAGGTTGGGGCGTCGAACGAGTTAATTATCCACACCATTGATTTAGGTATGTTAACGCCGTATCGCAACGCATTCGAATTCCAGAAAAAAAATGAATATCATCGCCAGTATTTCCAACAGGTTCCATTGAGCCGACTGATCGTTTCACAGTACGAACCGCAGTATTTCAAAGAAGTGATGTTGCCGGAAGGTGTGCTGCTAACCGATTACGATCCAAGCACCGGTGGCGTTTATGAGGGAACAATGCGTCAGCGCATTGGTAAAGAACTGATTTCCATCGGTATTAATAATGCTAACTACGGTATCAACTCCTCACAAGGGAAAGGGGAAAACGGCCATCCGTACAGTACCGCACAGCTTACTGCGCATAATTCCATTGGTAAGTACGTCAATGGGATTATCGTACATGGTTTATCCGGCGGCGGCGGTATTGTGACCCTGGAAAGCAGTATTGGGAATGAGTTCAGCCATGAAGTTGGCCATAACTACGGTTTAGGACATTATCCAAACGGATACGCGGGTTCTATTCATCAGGCTCCGGATAAGCCAAACTCCTGCTGGGGTTGGGACAGCGATAACGATCAGTTCATCCCTAACTTCGAAAATACAATCAGCAACAAACCAACCTGTCAGGATGAGCAATGCGCAGCACCTTTTGCCGGGCACAGTTTTGGTCGCGATGCGATGGCGAGTGGTTCGCCAATGTATATGCAAAGTAATGCTTTTACCCTGCATACACCTTATTCGTTATCAAAAATTCAAACTTTCCTGGAGAATAAAGCCGTATTTGATCGCCATTCGCCTACCGGTTTTAATAAGTGGAATGCCACGACTCAAACAATGGAACCTTGGGAAAACCGGGTGGAAACCAAGTCAAATAAAGATGCAGCGCCTTCAGAAGTTACCATGGCATCAATGACGGCATTACTTGAACGCCATGATCTGATTACCGTGTCGTTTAAAAATAAGAGTTTTGCTAAGGATATTTATATTCCTATTGCTACAGAGGAGAATAAAGGTAAAGCCGTACGAGTTAAAAACGTAACTAACTCTACTTCTTTGCTTCATGTGAATAACCAGCTCTATACCATTGCCTATAACCACAACACCGTTTATTTATCTAATGGTAAAACTTGGTTGGAAGTTGCCGATTACTCGCTGAGCGAAGCCAAACGTCCATATAAACAAGGGGTAGCGGTCACTACATTGGTTGGTTATTACGATCCTCAGGGGGCGCTGAGCAGTTATATCTTCCCGGCATTACATGGTTCATTCGGTATGGTTTATCAAGGTGACGGTAACCGAGCCAATATTTGTTATCTCGAAGTACAATTCGAAGGTGGGGTCGTTCAGCAATTCAAACTCTCTGCTAACCGCATTGATGCCACCTGTATGAACAAATTCCACATTAACGTAGAGGAAGGTTTGAATCCGATAAAAGCATCTATTTTTGTCGGCGGCGTGGAGGTATCGTCCATTGATATTGCTAAACCAACATCCAACCTGGAATTCAGTGTTAATGGGGTGGCATTGTAAACAGAGTTTGATGCCATACTGGATACTATAATAAATCTAATCTAAGACTCTGGCCATCCCTCGATTATCTCTATCAGGGATGGCCATTCTTATTTAAAGAGGTGCGGGGAGGGGGCATCGAAAAATAAATATCGAGCATTAACTGAGGTAAACAAAGGAATTTGTGGGCTGATAGTTTTACCCGCTTAAATTTCGAACTAACCCCGGAACCTCTCTTATCAGTCTAACTAAGCAGCTCTATCAAATATAATGACAAATCAAGCGACGCAATTTACGCCTCTGAAGAGTAAAAGCTTACCCATCGTACTTTTCTGCATTTTCTGCACATAGCCAAGAGTTGATGATGCTAAAGCATAACTTCATCACTTCGAATCTCATTTTAGTTACAACATACAGTATGCTTTAGTTCAAATAATGCCATCTGAAGCTTTAGCGATTAACAAATAATCGGGGAATATAACAACGCCTAAGAGTCCTGCAGATAGTAGCAGGGCAGTTAGGTAGCCCCCAAGCTGCTCAATATGGCGTTCTGTCTTGGTGTGTAAATATCCAATTTAGGGGTTTAGGGGATTTCACAGGGGAAACGGGATTTTGTTTAAATCTTGTTTGTATTAGACGTTCGGCTGTGCGATTAGCATTAAAAATTAGTGTGAGTGGTTGTTATTAAATAATTTATGAATGCCAGGGGCAAAGCATGGCCGCCATTTTCAGGCGGCCTGAGGCAAGATTTAGAGATAACGGCGCTCTAAGTGCTGACGGAAGAAACGCGGATTAAGAGTTTCGCCCGTGGCTTTAATTATCAACTCGTCGGTGAGATAACGGCTACCGTGCTGCCAGATATTTTGCTGCAACCAAGCGAATAAGGCGCTGAGATCGCCATTACCAATTTGTTGATCCAGATTTGGAATCGCTTCACGAGCCGTTTGGAATAATTGAGCGGCATACATTGCGCCCAAGGTATAAGTTGGGAAATAGCCAAAAGCCCCGTCGGTCCAGTGAATATCTTGCATGCAGCCGTTGCGATAGTTGCCCTCGGTATTTAGCCCCAAATAACGCTGCATTTTTTCATTCCACTGTGCCGGAATGTCCTCAACCTCAATTTCGCCTTCGATCAGCGCTTTTTCGATTTCGTAACGCAAAATCACATGAGCCGGATAGCTAACCTCATCGGCATCCACCCGAATAAAACCGGCTTCAACACGCTGATTAAGCGCAATAAAGTTGTCCTCGGTTAACGCCGCTTGTTCGCCAAAGTGCTTGATAGCCAGGGGGAGCAAAAGCTTTAGAAACTCGTCGCTACGTGCCAATTGCATCTCAAATAGCAAGCTTTGAGATTCATGTATCGCCGTGGAGCGAGCATGAGAAATAGGTTGGCCTAACCATTCGCGCGGTAAATTCTGTTCATAGCGGGCGTGCCCCGTTTCGTGAACGATCCCCATCAGGGCGCTAGTGAATTCTTTCTCGTTATAACGTGTAGTGATACGTACATCTTGCGGAACACCGCCGCAGAAAGGATGTACGCTAACATCAACCCGGCCACCGTCAAAATCAAAACCAAGTAGCGCCATGACACTCAGGCTAAGCTGGCGCTGTTTCTCTAAATCAAATGGGCCGACTGGTGTTAAATGTGGTTGTTTAGCCTGCTTGACGATCGCTTTTTGCAGCAAATCTGGTAACCATTGCTTTAAATCACCAAAAATACGATCCAAATCGCTGCTGCGTAAACCCGGCTCATACAGGTTTAATAACGCATCGTAGCGAGATGTGCCGGCAGCCTGCGCACGGATCTCGGCCTCCTGACGACTAAGTTTCACCACTTCTCGCAGATTTTCTGCAAAGCCCGCCCAATCATTATTGATGCGTTGCTGACGCCAGGCATGTTCACAACGCGCGCCTGCCAGCGATTTCGCTTCAACCAAACTTTCTGGCACCAGTACCGCGTTATCGTAGTGGCGACGCATTTCGCGCAGATTCGCTTTCTCAATATCGTTCAGAGTTTCCTGTTCCGCCTGCTCAAGCCATTGGCCGACCTGTGGCGCGGTCAGAATTTGGTGATGCAGCACGTTTAGCTCGGCCAAGGCCTCTGAGCGAGCCAAATTGCCTTTAGGGGGCATCATGGTTTGCATGTCCCAGCCGGCAATAGCCGAGAGATGTTCAAAACGAGACAGGCGAGTGAAGGTGCTGCGCAGCTGATGATAGGCTGTGATCATAGGGCACTCCATTAGTTAACCGATGATAATCAACGTTTTTTTGCTATTTATTTTTTATCTGATACTGCGTCTGAATCTACGGATAAACTGTAGTAATCTTTGACTGGCCAGCAGAAACGGAAGCTCGCGCCGCCCAAAGAACTGCTTTCTACAAAAACGCGTCCCTGATAAGCCTGCGCGATGGAGTGAACGATTGCCAGGCCTAAACCGCAGCCGCCGGTCGCGCGATCGCGACTTGGATCTAAGCGGACAAAAGGCTCAAACACTTTGGTGCGTTCATCCGGCGGAATGCCGGGACCATCGTCTTCAACCTGCAGACAAGCTTCATCGCCGTCGAACCACAGGCCGATGCGCAAACGCTGATTGGAGTAGCGCAGGGCGTTATTCACCAAATTATCCAGCACTCGTTCCATTAGGCGTAAATCCACCGCACCAAAATCGCCACTGTGCGGAATATCCAGCGCGATTTCTCGCTCGCGGTGAATCAGGCGCATATCTTCGACTTTAGTTTGCAGCCAGGTCGGTAAATCTATTGGCTCCAGATTAAGAGAAACCTGAGGGCGATCCAGACGAGCATAAGTCAATAGTTCGTCTATCAATGATTCCAACTGACCGATATCCCGGTTTAATGCCAGTTGCTCTGTTTCGCTCAGATTTTCACTCATGGCTAAACGGTAGCGCAAACGAACCAACGGGGTGCGCAACTCGTGGGCTATGCCGTCAATCAGCAGTTTTTTACTGGCAATCAGAGTGCTGATGTTATCCGCCATCTGATTAAAAGCGACGCCGAGACGATTCAGACTGGAAGTCGGATCAAAGTGCGTCCGTTCATCTAAATGTCCGGAACCCAGCCGCTGGGCAGCGTTTTCTAGCTGTAGCAGATCTTTCCAGTGCGGGCGCATCCACAGGAAAACCGGCAACGCCAGCGACATACCGATTAAAATCAGCAGAGCCAGATCCAACAGCCGCATTTGATGTAAATAGAATAAATACGGAACCGGTCCGACCACCAATACATAATGACTGCGCGGAATTCGCTGCAAGAATGAGTATTCATCGTCTAAAGCGATGATCTCTCCTGCCCGCAGTCGTTTATTCAGGCGTGGCCCTAAATCTCGTTTATCCAGCGGTTCAATATGCAGTTCAAACGAAAGATTCAAATCCAGCGTTTCGATGGTTTTATTCCAGTCACGCAGGGGGATTTCTCTCAGTTCACTGCGCATCAATGACAGCGAGCTTTTCATCAAGTCGTCTAAAGACTGGCGCCCAGCGCGTTCGGCGGTGACTTTATAAACCAGCCCGACCAGCATCGCCATCACCATAAAGCAGACAAACAGCAATAAGAAAAACTGTATGAATAGTTTTCTCATTGTTGGACGGATTCCCAGGCGTTAGGAGCAAACAGGTAACCTTTATTACGCACGGTTTTAATGCGGAATGGCTCCAGCGTATTATCGTAAAGTTTGCGACGTAAACGAGAGATTGCCACGTCGATACTGCGATCCATTCCGTCATAGCTGACGCCGCGCAGACTTTTTAATAAGATTTCCCGATCCATAATAATACCGGCGTGGGTGGCCAGTTCCCAAAGTAAATCGAAGTCTGACGTGGAAAGCGTAATTTCCTCCTGACCCAGATTGACCTGACGATTAACTGGATCGATACAGAGCAGGCCGAAGCGAATCGCGTTTTGATTGGTCAGCGTGGCTACCTGTGGCTCTTTGCTCTGGCTTTGCCGTTGGCGTAAATGTAAACGCAGCCGCGCCAGCAAAACGGCAGGTGGCGTAGTTTTCAGAATATAATCATTCGCACCCATTTCCAGCGATAGGATATGGTTCATATCACTATCCAATGAGGTCAGCAGGACTATCGGGCCATCATAATGAGGACGCAGATCCCGGCAAAGCGTCATACCGTCTTTACCCGGCAACATAATATCCAACAGCACTAAATCCGGCTGTTGCTCGGTAATAAAGTCCTGCGCGGTGTCGCCTCGCGGCTCAATCAGAACGTCAATATCATGTTTGCCTAAATAGGCGGCAATCAACTTTCCGACTTCTGGGTCGTCTTCGACAAAAACAATTTTAGTCATGTTTCCCGGTCTATAAGAATCTGCGATAAAAGTGACGGAATTCAGCATAGCGCGCCGAAGAGGGCAATGCCATGAGGATTTGGTGTCTAATCTTGAGCTGTATCGCGCAATTATTCATTCGTATGATTAAAGCGTCGGCTCCGTCTGGTAAACAGTAAGGGAATTATGTCATTATATTGGTGACACTGACTGTCACGTCGTCTCTATTTAGCCGTAGTCCAACACTATTTTGAATTAAGAGAGGATTAGGGGATGAGTAGTGAGCGGATACAGCGCGAAACCATCTGCTTTGATTACATGAAATTTCTATCGGCTTCCTGCAAAAAACGCTGGAGTTTTGTCGATGCGATTTATGGTGTAATGCCTATCTTCGGCATGGTGGTAAAAAAATCTCAAACTGAATCAGAAAAGAACCCACAAGAGCAGTTAACCGCCTTAGCTTTGCAGGTGCTATCTACACAGGTGAGCGATGAAACCAATATGATTCGGTTAATTCGGTTGGCACGCCAACAGGGGATTCAATCTCTGGAAGTCCAATTACCCTATGGTTTGGATATCGGTCAATTGGCGGCTATTTCACGTCAGTGCTCACCGCAGGTTGCTTTGACGTTAAACGGCGAGCGGTTGCTGGTTAATTTGCCCGTCATTCAGCCTTAAATATGCTGTTCATGGCGAGCAAGCGTCGCTCTTGGCCATTTTATCTTTATATTCTATCACTCAGAAATTCAGCAAAAGTTCGGCTTTGCTCACTGATAATTTGAATTTGATGCTCGGTTTCTTTTCCGTTATTTATGCGTTGCTCAATATCATCTAGTCTATCGTTGCTATCCTGTAACGTCTCATTGTTAGTCGGATGGTGTTGATACCCTTGGGTAATGAGATTTTTTCGATGCTTGGATTGTTTTTATCAATGCCTTGGTTCCATGAAAAGCAGCCTTATTAGCTTTACTGCTTCCTCGAAACTGCCTCCAACTGTGATTCTCTCCAAATTTTCTATTAATCGATGGGCTTCTTGCCACCTCAATATCAATTTTGATTCATGCATTTCTGCTACAAAAGGCTGTTCAGCATCTACTTTATTTTTACTGACATTTTATTTTTACTAACATATGTAGATAGCTGAACATATTAGAAATTAATGCATAATTAACCAGGTCGCGGGCAGGGTAGCGACCATTACCAGACAAATGGCCACGCGCTCCATTTTATTTAAGATGCGCATATCATGGTGACTTTTCCGAGCATAAATAAACACCAATAATCCCGGCGCATACAATAATACCGACAGCAGCAAATGCAGCATACCGGCGGCGTAAATCAGCCATAAACCGTATAAGCAGGCACCGCTGGCCGCCACAATCAAGCGCCAATCCTGACGTTTTAGCGCAACCTTAAACAGAAATGCGCCCACCAAGAAATACGGCACTAAAATCATTTCAGAAGCGATAGTTAGCAGCGTATTATAGTTACTTCCGGTAATCCAAATCAGTACCAACGCAATCTGCACCGCGCCGTTGGTAAACCACAGCGATTGGGATGGCGCATTATTCTTATTTTGCTGACAAAACGCTTTCGGGAAAGCGCCATGTTTAGCCGCATGCAACGGCACCTCGGCGGCCATAATGGTCCAGCTCAAGTAAGCGCCGCAGACTGAAATAATCAGACCCGTGGCGATAACGATTTCACCCAGTGGCCCCATCAGCTCAACCATCAAACCGGCCATCGATGGGTTGCGCATCTCTGCCAGCTCGGCGCGTGGTACTACGCCTAGCGACAGTAAGGTGATCAGCAAATACACGCTCAGTGCAGATAACACCGCCAGCATGGTTGCCCGACCAACGTCCTTTTTATTTCGCGCCCGCGCCGAAACCACTACTGCACCTTCCACACCGATAAACACCCACAGAGTGATAAGCATGGTGCTTTTAACCTGCTCCCACACCGGCGTACCCAAAGCGATGCCGCTGAAATCCAGCGTAAAGGTCTCGAGATTAAAGGCGATCGCCGCCAGAATAATAAAACCGCCTAAGGGTAACAGTTTCGCCAGCGTCGCCACCAAATTGATGCTGGCCGCAGTCTGTACGCCGCGTAATACCAAGGCGTGCACCACCCACAGCAGGAAAGAGGCACCGATCAATGCTTGCCAGGTATTCCCTTCACCAAAAACGATGTGATCTGGCGTATCGGTGAAAAAGCTCAGCGCGGCAAACACAATAACCAGATAAGACACGTTAGCGATCACCGCGCACAGCCAGTAACCCCAGGCGGAGAAAAAGCCGACCAGATCGCCAAAGCCTTCTTTAGCATAGGTAAAGATACCGCCATCCAGATCCGGCCTGAGGCGAGTCAACAACAGCATGGCAAAGGCGAGGAAGATAATCCCTACGCCGGTAATACTCCAACCGATAAGTAACGCCGCTGGACTGGCAACTTCAGCCATGTTCTGCGGTAGGCTAAAGACGCCGGCGCCTAGCATGGAGCTGAGAACAAGTGCGGTTAGCGCGGTTAGGCCGAGTTTTTTTTCCAATGCTAGCAGTCCTGGTATTTAAAGAATTAATCTATGGATGTCAGCTATCAACTAGCAGGATATGGGGAGTCGGCACCGATAGCTGAAAGATAATAGCCCTAAAAAGTGCCAAGATTTTACGGAGTGCGGGGTGTGGATGCAATGATTGGTTATGCGATTAGGATAAAAAGTTATTCAGTCGTTCAGGATTTGCGCAACCAGAAAGGCCGTTGGGCGGGAAGAGGGTAAAGAATGGCGGAAACAAAAGTAAAACGGGACAACCTTAGGCGGCCCCGCAAAGATTATTTGAACAAATCAGCGCTAACGGTCAGGTTGCCGCCGCTTTTGTTTTGCCACTGACGAGTCACGTGGTAGTACTTGGCTCCTTTCGCTGCGGCACGTTTAGCCACTTCTTGCGAAACATCGGTCATACTGTTGAAGTGACCGGTAAAGGTAACTGAATCAAAGGGCACCATTTGTGCCGCAGTGGTGTTATTCAGTTCCTGAATTTGCGTACCGTCGGACAGAGTTACAGTGTAACGCTTCCCGGTTGAAGACTGAGTTTCGAAGAAGCGACCCACGGCATTGCTTGGCGTACCAGAAGAGGCAACGCCCGGCAGTTCAACTTTAGCCGCTTCGGCACCGCCCGCTGCCAGTGCGGCACGGCCTGCGTCGGAATCAGCAGGGATGACGTCCGGGCTTTGCACCTTACGTTTTGGCGCATCAGCTTTATATACGTAAGCGGTGATAAACTGGTTACCGCCGCCGTTGGCATCGACTTGACGCACGATGAAGAAGAAGCTGGCATTTTTTCTTTTCGCTTCTTTAGAGATTGCGTCGTTAATATCCGGTTGGCTGCGGAAGAAGCCGCTGACAGACACGGTATCAAAAGGCTCCAGCAGATAAGCTTCGTTCTTCGGCAGCTCTTTTACGCCGTTGAAGGTGCGGTATTGAGTCTCTTGACTCACTTTTTCCGCATCTTTGTGGTACAGATCGGCCGTTACACGCCAGTTACCGCCGTTATTATTGCTGTTAGTATCCTGAATATAGAAAGCGTCTGCGCCCAATGCGTCAGCGCGACGTGACACCGCAGCGGCTGCTTCATTGATTGCGTTAAACCGACCGGTAATTGTTATACGTTGGAACGGTTTAATGGAGGCTGCTTTTTCCGGCGCTAATTCTTGCGCGGCTTGTGCAGCAGAAAATGCAGTCAGTGATAGCAATGCTGACGCGATGATCGTGTATTTCAGCTTCATAAAAAATCCTTTCGCCTTGCGCATTAACGTTATACGAGCAGAACTATTGATGTGTAACAGAATAGCCGATGATTATTACATGTAATAATGGCAGGTGTCTCAGCAATTTATGCCGCACAGTGTGACTATTTACTACCGGCAATCAATGGCGTTCTTTCCCGCTAATACAGATAAGTTTTGATAATAATACAATTAACGACATAAGCTCGATTTATTTACATTTTGCTAACCTCAGGCCACGTATTTACTGGATTCATAGAATGGATGGAATAAATTTAATCTAACCATAAATGGCAGGATAAGACTCTGGTAAATATAATATTGATAGTCATTTATACAATCTTCCCATTGGCTATCAGTTTTTATGCAAAAAGCGTTAATGTGATGCAGACAAATATGGATCATCAGTCACATTTTCAGTAGGTTATAGGAAGCTGTAGCAAGCAGGTTTCGGCGGCGCGAAGATTCGGCGTAACGAAATCACAACTATAGGCAGGATGACGACACACTCATCATCGAAGAGAACTAAAAGGGAACATTATGCGTATTGGTGTACCAAGAGAGCGGTTGGCCAATGAAGCCCGGGTTGCAGCAACGCCGAAAACGGTGGAACAACTGCTGAAGTTGGGCTTTACCGTCGCCATAGAGGCAGATGCCGGGCGACTGGCCAGTTTTGACGATGCGGCTTATCAGTCAGCTGGCGCCACAATTACGGATACGGCGAATGTGTGGCAATCGGATCTGATCCTAAAAGTTAACGCGCCCCTTGAGGATGAAATTGCCTTAATGCGTGAGGGCAGCACGCTGGTCAGTTTTATCTGGCCTGCGCAAAATCCAGAATTGCTGAAAAAACTGGCAGAACGTCAAGTGACGGTGCTGGCGATGGATTCTGTGCCGCGTATCTCACGTGCGCAGTCGATGGATGCCTTAAGCTCCATGGCCAACATCGCGGGTTACCGCGCCATTGTGGAAGCCGCTCATGAATTCGGCCGTTTCTTCACTGGGCAGATTACGGCCGCAGGTAAAGTGCCTCCGGCAAAAGTGATGATTATCGGTGCTGGCGTTGCCGGTCTGGCAGCCATTGGCGCCGCGGGCAGCCTTGGAGCTATCGTTCGCGCCTTCGATACGCGTCCGGAAGTGAAAGAACAGGTTCAGAGTATGGGGGCCGAATTCCTCGAGCTGGACTTTGAAGAAGAAGCGGGCAGCGGCGATGGCTACGCCAAAGTGATGTCCGAAGCTTTCATCAAGGCAGAGATGGAACTGTTTGCGGCGCAGGCGGCGGAAGTGGATATTATCGTCACTACCGCGCTGATTCCGGGCAAACCTGCTCCGTTGCTGATCACCAAAGAAATGGTTGCCTCGATGAAACCGGGCAGCGTGGTGGTCGATCTGGCGGCACAAACCGGCGGTAACTGCGAACTAACCGTCGCAGACAAAATCACCGTGACTGATAATGGCGTTAAAATTATTGGTTACACCGATTTACCAAGTCGTTTGCCAACCCAGTCTTCCCAGCTTTACGGTACTAACCTGGTTAACTTGCTGAAACTGCTGTGCAAAGAGAAGAACGGCGAAATTGATATCGATTTCGAGGATACCGTGATTCGCGGCGTTACCGTGGTGAAAACCGGTGAAATTACCTGGCCTGCGCCGCCAATTCAGGTTTCTGCTCAGCCTCAGGCGGCAAAAGCGGCGGCTCCGATTGAAAAACCTCAGGCTAAACCTTCGTCTCCCTGGACCAAATATATCTTTATGGCGATCGCCATCGTGCTGTTTGGCTGGCTGGCCAACGTGGCGCCGAAAGAGTTTTTGTCACACTTCACCGTGTTTGCTCTGGCTTGCGTAGTGGGTTACTACGTGGTGTGGAACGTCAGCCATGCGCTGCATACGCCGCTGATGTCGGTCACTAACGCTATTTCGGGCATCATTGTGGTAGGGGCGTTGTTGCAGATTGGCCACGGCGGCTGGGTAAGTTTCTTATCCTTTATTGCCGTACTGATTGCCAGCATCAACATTTTCGGTGGTTTCACCGTGACTCAGCGCATGCTGAAAATGTTCCGTAAACACTAAGGGGTAACTGATGTCTAGTGGTCTCGTAACAGCTGCATACATAGTTGCCGCGATTTTATTTATTTTCAGTCTGGCCGGTTTATCCCGCCACGAAACCTCCAAGCAGGGTAATACTTTTGGTATTACCGGTATGGCCATTGCACTGATCGCCACCATTATGGGGCCGGATTCCGGCAACGTTGGCTGGATTATTGTCGCTATGGTTATCGGTGGCTCCATCGGTATTTATCTGGCGAAAAAAGTCGAAATGACCGAAATGCCAGAGCTGGTTGCGGTGCTGCATAGCTTCGTGGGTCTGGCCGCGGTACTGGTTGGTTTCAACAGTTATCTGGATCACGGCGCACCAATGGAGCCTGTGATGCAGAACATTCATCTGACCGAAGTGTTCCTTGGCATCTTTATCGGTGCAGTAACCTTCACCGGTTCTATTGTGGCCTTTGGTAAATTACGCGGGATTATCTCTTCTAAACCGCTGACTTTGCCTCATCGCCATAAGCTGAATCTGGCGGCGTTGGTGGTGTCATTCCTGTTGATGGTGCTGTTTGTGAAAACCGACAGCGTAGCGATGCAGGGCATTTGTCTGTTCCTGATGACCGCCATAGCGCTGGCTTTCGGCTGGCATCTGGTGGCCTCCATTGGCGGGGCGGATATGCCGGTTGTGGTTTCCATGCTGAACTCCTACTCCGGTTGGGCTGCTGCGGCGGCGGGCTTTATGCTCAGCAACGACCTGCTGATCGTCACCGGCGCTTTGGTGGGTTCTTCCGGTGCGATTCTGTCTTACATTATGTGTAAGGCAATGAACCGCTCGTTTATCAGCGTTATTGCCGGTGGCTTCGGTACTGACGGTTCGTCCGTCGGTGATGCGGAAGAAATGGGCGAATACCGTGAAACGACGGCGGAAGACGTGGCCGAAATGCTGAAAAACTCCAGCTCAGTCATTATCACTCCGGGCTATGGCATGGCGGTAGCACAGGCGCAGTATCCGGTGGCAGAAATCACCGCCAAACTGCAGGCGCGCGGTATCAAAGTTCGTTTCGGTATTCATCCGGTTGCCGGCCGTTTACCGGGTCATATGAACGTGCTGCTGGCGGAAGCCAAGGTACCGTACGATGTGGTACTGGAAATGGACGAAATCAATCAAGACTTCCCGGAGACCGAAACCGTGCTGGTCATCGGTGCCAACGATACGGTTAACCCGGCGGCGTTGGAAGATCCGCGCAGTCCTATTGCCGGAATGCCGGTGCTGGAAGTGTGGAAAGCGCAGAATGTTATTGCGTTCAAACGTTCAATGAATACCGGTTATGCTGGCGTTCAGAACCCGTTGTTCTTCAAGGACAACACGCAAATGCTGTTTGGCGATGCTAAAGCTAGTGTGGAAGCCATTCTGCGCGCGTTGTAATCGTTAAGAAAAGGAGCGGGAAGAAGATTCGGCTCCTTGAATTGAACGGTAAAAACGAATTCCAAGCAACAAAACAAAAATCCGGAGCGCAACTGTCTCCGGATTTTTTATATCAATAAATCAGTGAGATAACGGGGATAAATACAGCGGGAAGTTGGCACGTTCGGCGGCCTGATTCAACTGTTTTTGCGCGGTGAGAATGTTTTCGCGCCAGTTTTCATCCTGCGCCCACATTTCAATAACCAATGGAACACGGCTATTCATATCTCGAAGCGCGCGGAAAATGGCGGTGAAATCCACTTCGCCTTCACCAATAACCAAATCGCGGAACTGGCCCGGTGCATTTTCTCTGACCTTAAGGGTGTCTTTCAGGTGAATCTGGACTATATGGTCGCGACTTAGCCTCAGCTCCGTTACCGTATCGTAATTCCAGCCGTTAATATTGCCCACGTCAGGGTAGGCCATAAAATAAGGGGAGGGAATTTCCCGCTTGAGAATTTCGAATTTACTCAATGAATTCAGATAGTCGGTATCCATAATCTCAACCGCCAGCATCACGCCTGCGCGCTCGGCTTGTTTGGCACACCATTTCATCCCATCAATAAAACGCTGGTGAGTATGTTCGTTAGAACTTTCGTAGTAAACGTCATAGCCTGCCAGTTGGATCACGCGAATCCCCAGCTTGTAAGCAAAATCAATCGCTTTTTCCATATGGATTTTAGCCTGTTCGCGAATAACTTTATCTGCGGAACCAAAGGGATACTTGCGGTGAGCGCTGAGACACATGGAATGTAACGGAATTTGATACTGTTCACACAGGCGACGCAGGCCATAGATTTGCTCGTCTGACCAATCCAGTCGCACGCGTCGTTCATCAGATTCATCTATCGATATTTCCATGAAATCAAAGCCCAGAGATTTGGCCACTCTAAGTTTTTCTTCCCACGGCATGGCGTTGGGGAGAGCTTTCTCATAGATCCCGACAATCTGGTTTACCCTGTTTGTATACATTATCAGCCTCCCGGGCCATATCGGTTACGACCAGTATTTATCGATTTCAGCGCGTAATGCCTGCGCGTTGGACTGACCTTTTTCGCCGGTTAACGCCCGCCCGGCAATAAAAGCTTTGGCTCGAATGCCTTCGAACAGGCGGATATCCTGCGGTACTATGCCGCCGGTTATAGAGAGTTCCAGTCCTAAATCAGACAAGGCGCGCATGCGAAGTAGGTCATCATCGCTCCAGCCCACGCCGGCCAATTCTGCGTCTCTGGAACGATGATAAATGGCCTGTTTAATGCCCAGAGCGCGCCAGGCTTTGGCATCATCGAGCGTCCAGTTACCGTAGATTTCGATTTGAATTTCTCTGCCCAACTCATCGGCTACTTTTTTGCAGGCTTCAATAGTGGCAATGTGCGCGGCGGCGGAAACCGTCAGCCAATCTGCGCCAGCTTCGAAAGCCATTCGCGATAAAATCGCGCCGCCGTCGGTGGTTTTTAAATCGCAGACTAATAGGTGATTCGGATGGTTTTGGCGTAACGTCGTCACCGCCTTCATTCCGGCGGCGAAGGCCAGAATAGTACCGACTTCGATAATATCGACGTAACCCGCGACGCTTTTTGCCAGAGTCACGGCGCTGGCCAGATCGGTTTGGTCCAGGGCGATTTGAAGCATAGGTTTGGCCATAGTGATAGTCCTTTTCAGTCAATGGCATCCGTTAACCAGATGCCGATGTGATAGCGAAGCAGGAGCGTGGTGCGGCTAGCGCTGCCCGTAGTAGGCGTTGCTGCCGTGTTTACGTCGATAATGTTTATCTGACAAAGCATTCTGCAGGTGAATATGTGCATTGAGCGAGCGTGTCGCCAGCGCCATGGCGGCGACTTCCTCTAAAACCACCGCGTTATGTACCGCTTCAAGCGCATTTTTTCCCCAGGTAAAGGGGGCGTGCCCATAGAGCAATACGCCGGGTACGGCTACCGGATCGATTCCGCGCATTCTGAAGGTTTCATCAATCACCAGCCCGCTGTTTCTTTCATAATTCTGATTGATTTCACTGTCTTTTAGTGGACGAGTGCAGGGAATATCACCGTAAAAATAGTCAGCATGAGTCGTTCCCAACGCCGGAAGATCTTTCCCCGCCTGCGCCCAAATAGTGGCGTAGCGCGAGTGAGTATGTACGATGCCACCCAGCGCCGGAAAGAGACGATATAACTCAAGATGAGTCGGGGTATCGCTCGAGGGATTTAAATCGCCCTCGATCACCTTGCCCTCCAGATCCAGCACCACGATATCCTCGGCTTTCATCTGGTCATATTCCACGCCGGAGGGCTTAATGGCCATGACGCCATGCTTTCGATCAATCTCGGAAGCATTGCCCCAAGTAAAGGTCACTAAACCGTAGCGAGGCAACAGCAAGTTGGCTTCCAGCACCCGATGTTTCAAAGCTTGATACATAATTTATTCTCCTTGTCACACCCGCAGCGCCGCATCAATCACCGCATAAACATCTTCGGTGCTACGGCAGCGGCGCAGTTTGTCGAGATCGACTCCGGTTTCGCTGTTTTCATCATCCAGAACCTGAGTAACCTCCATTAATCCCGCCATATGCTCATCCGAACTGCTGCCTGCGAGGGTGATCAGCACATCCACCGCGTCGTCTTCTCCGTCGAAATAAATAGGTTCGCTTAAGGTCACTAACGCAAACGCCGTGCGATTTACGCCGTCTTCCGGTCGGGCGTGAGGCAGAGCAAAATTTGGTGCAATAACGATATAAGGGCCGAGCTTTTCAACGCTGTTGATAATGGCCTGATGGTAGGCCGGCGTCACAGCACCTGAGGCAATCAGCATATCGGTTCCCAGCTTGATGGCCGCGCGCCAGTCTTCAGCCTGCGCCTGTAACAAGATGGAGCGGTTTTCTATCAACGAGCTTTTCAGTGATGAGGTGGTCATAGTGATATCTCCCCGGTTAGCTCTGGTGTGTCATCAAAATTAAAATTTAGGTTATTTTTGTTGGTTAACTTGCTCAATCAGAGCAAGCAACTGTTCGCCAAAAGAATGTGGGTTCAGCATATTTTGTACCCCAAGAATAAATTTACCTTCTCCAACTTCCATTTCACTCGACAAGTGTTTTGACGAAACAATAATGTCGGTATTAGCCAGTTTGGATTTGTAGTCAGAAACCGCACAGGAATCCATGTGATGGGGAATGCCTTTTTTCTCTAGATAGCTGCCGATCTTCATTTTCATCATCATAGAAGAACCTTGCCCGTTGCCGCAGACGGCGAGAATCCGAACCGGTTTAGCGCCTTCGACGCTGGGCGCATCGGTAGAATGTTCGGGTTTTGCCTCTTCGGCCGGATTTTCATCTACCGCAGGGGGGAGTGCCGCCAGCGCTTTAGCTGCATCTTCTTCAGCCCGTAAAGTGCGGGAGGCAAAGAACATATAAACCAGCGCCAGTGCGATCAACAGGTAGAAAGTTAAGGATGAAGCAGATAAACCTTGCATGATAGGAGGGAATAGCAGAGACCAGTCGGCCATACCCATCCAGCTATTGAAGGTAGTGCCATTCTGCATAAACAGATCAATAGCCCAGGCAGATCCTAATACTTCGATAATTCCCATTACAAAGCAGATTTTCATGACCGCACGCCAGCCGCCGAAGTGGTTGGCAAACACGCCGATAGTGGCGTTGGAGAAGAACATCGGAATAAAACCGGGAATAATCATGATGGATGTATTGAAGGCCAGCATCACCAATACGGCAGTGAACTGCCCTAAAGCGCCCCAGATAAAACCAAATACCATCGCGTTAGGGGAGAAGGCGTAGATCGCGGCGCAGTCAATCGCCAGTACCGCATTGGGAATAACGCGTTCAGAGATGCCTTTAAAAGCCTCAGACAGCTCGGCCACGAACATACGCACACCGGTCACAATAATCTGAATTGCTACGGCGAATTTCAGGCCGGTCTCCAGGATATAGATGGCCCAGTGAGTGCTGCCCGCCATCGAACGCAAGTTATCCATGCCGAAAGAGAGTAAAATTACGCCGAAAAACAGCGTCATAACGATAGCAGTGGCGGCAATGCTGTCATGGAATATATGCAGCCACTTCGGCAGCTTCAGATTATCTACGTTATCTTTCGGATCGCCAAGTTTAGGTGCAACTTTTACCGCAATCCAGGAGGCGGCCTGCTGTTGGTGCCCGATAGAGAAACCTGCGCCGCCGGTCACAGCTTCCGTCGGTTTAAACATAATATTGGAGAAAATACCCCAATAAAGGGCGAGGAGAATCGATGAGTAAATCACGGTTTCCCACATAGGAACCGCCATCACAAAGTAGAAAACCGCGATCAACCCAGCCTGTTGGAACATAATGTGGCCGGTTAGCATAATGGTGCGAATCCCGGTGTAGCGACGCAGCACCACCAGCAGAATATTGATTGCCAGCGCCAGTAATACCACGTACCCGACCCAGGAATAATCGTCGCCCATGGTTTCCATGGTTGTCATCATTGACGTATAGGGATCGATAACCGATCCTGTCAGACCGTGGAATTCGGCCATTTTTTCGATGACCGGTTTAAAGCTGGATACCAGCGTTGTTGCGCCGACTTGTACCAGCATAAAACCGACAATAGTCTTGATTGTTCCTTTAATAATGGTTGTGATATCACGACGTAGCAGGCTATAGCCGATACAAGTCACCAGACCAAGCAGCAACGGCGCTTTGGTCATGACCTGGCTGTAGAAGATATAAAACACATCATACAGATACTCCATACCACCCCCTGACACTAATATGGTTGGACGGAATCTTTGCCACCGCCCTGTAGAGATCCATTTCTCGGATAATACATGACACAACAACAAGCTATATAATCAAAGGTGATCATTCAATGATTCAATGTGATTAATTTGATTTTACTCACACTAATAAGGGCTTTGTGGTTATGTAATTAATTTAAGGCATTGAAAATAAACATATAAATAGATTGTGATAAGTAATAAATGACCTTTCTTGCATAAAGAAATTAAGGGTATACCGAGAGAGCAGCCATTCAATTGTTGAATATTATGACATTGACAGTTATTTTTCTCACGTATATGATCAATTTAAATCAAAACCAATCACCATGTAATCAGCATGTGAGCGGTTATCGTAGGATGACTGAAATGAATGAAATGCAACGTCACCATGAAATCGTGGCTTGGGTAAATGCGAAGCGGTCTCTCACTATTAACGATCTTATTGAGCGTTTTGATATTTCACCCGCGACGGCACGACGTGACATCGCCAAGCTGGATGCATTGAAACAGTTAAGAAAGGTACGCAACGGTGCGGAGTGCATCGTGGATAAAAAGAAGCAGGCCTGGTCGCCGCTGAACATTAATAACGCCGATAACTATGAAGAAAAATCACGCATTGCCGCCAAGGCATCGGAACTATGTCAGGACGGTGACAGCATAGTGCTTAACTGCGGTTCCACCGCATTTTTACTGGGACAAACTTTGTGCGGGCGCGACGTACAAATCGTGACGAATTACTTCCCGCTGGCTTGTTATCTGATTGAGAACGACCACGAGTGCGTGATCATTATTGGAGGTCAATACAACAAAACGCAAAATATTATTCTTAACCCTACCTCGACAACTTTTGATGCTTATGCAGGCAAATGGATGTTTACAAGTGGCAAGGCGCTCAATGAAACCGGGCTGTATAAAACCGATATGTTAACCGCAGTTTCGGAACAGCAGATGCTGAACAAAATCAGCAAACTGGTGGTGGTCGTTGATAGCTCCAAAGTGGGGCAGCGCACGGGTTTACTGTTTTGCCCAGCCAGTAAAATCGATATTCTGATTACCGGCAAGGATGCAAATCCAGAGGTTATCAGCAGCCTGAAAGCGCAGGGGGTAGACGTCATTTTGGTCTAATTTCTTTATCCTAAAGGTCTGATTATGAGCAAAGTAAACGAGATTACCCGTGAGTCATGGATTTTGAACACTTTCCCTGAGTGGGGAACCTGGTTAAATGAAGAAATCGAAAAAACCGAGGTTCAACCCAATACTTTCGCCATGTGGTGGTTAGGATGTACCGGTATCTGGCTTAAATCCGCCGGTGATACCAACATTTCTATCGATTTTTGGTGTGGCACTGGGAAAAGAACGCAGTCTAATCCTTATATGAATGCTCAACATCAAATGATGCGTATGGGCGGCGTGCGGGCATTACAGCCAAATCTTCGGACTTCGCCTTTTGTATTAGACCCTTTTGCCATCAAGAAAATTGATGCCGTGCTGGCTACTCACGATCACGCCGATCATATCGACGTCAACGTCGCTGCCGCGGTGCTGCAAAACTGCGACGATCATGTGAAATTTATCGGCCCGCAGGCCTGCGTTAATCTGTGGCTTGGCTGGGGCGTCCCGGAAGAACGCTGCATCGTGGCAAAAGTTGGATCGGTGATTGATATTGGCGATATTCAAATCACCGTGTTGGACTCTTTTGACCGTACTGCACTGATTACATTACCAAAAGGCACATCCTCCAAGGATAAGGCTCTGCTGGATACCATGGATGAGCGTGCGGTGAACTACCTGATAAAAACCAGCGGTGGCACGATCTACCATTCTGGCGACTCTCACTACTCAAATTATTACGCTAAACACGGTAACGATTACGATATTGACGTCGCGCTGTTGTCCTACGGTGAAAACCCGCGCGGTGTAACGGATAAAATGACTTCATCAGATATTCTGCGCGCCGCTGAATCTCTGAATGCGCAGGTAGTGGTGCCATTCCATCACGATATCTGGGCTAACTTCCAAAGTGACACTCGTGAAATCGAGGTACTGTGGAAAATGAAAAAAGATCGATTGGACTACAAATTTGCGCCGTTCTTCTGGCAAGTCGGCGGAAAGTACACCTATCCAACGGACAAGCATAAAATGCATTATCAGCATAACCGAGGCTTCCACGATATCTTTATCGATGAGCCAGAGCTGCCATACAAAGCCTTCCTGTAGCTGAATGAATACTCGATGCAAGCAGGCGCTGGAGCGACTGGCGTCCTTTTTATCAGCCAAAGGCTAAGGCTAAAAACCTGCTATTACACTGCTGTAAGGGAATTTTCAAGGGTAGGGAACGCACCGGATGTGCCTGATTTATCGGCACCGGTGCGGAGCAGACAACCTATCGTTTTGATATCGTTTTGAGTTAGCTCACTAAGCAAAAGCCAGTCCGTTTTCACAGACTGGCTTTGGTATTGAAGAGGTTATCGCTAAATTTATCGCCGCTAAGCTTAGTGGTCGTTATCCGTTGGATGACAGACCGTCACCATCCTCATTACACTCCACTGGGCAGGTAAATCCATCCGGCTTGATTGCCAGCAAATCACATTTCAGATGGTCGATCACATGTTCGGTTGTATTACCGATAAAAGCGGCGGAAAGACCGGTTCGCCCCAATGTGCCCAGTACGACCACGCCAGCGCGTAGGTGCTCAGCCAGATCCGGAATCACTTCTTCCGGTAGACCTTTTTCCACATGGGTGTATTTCTCGTCCAAACCAAATTTTTGCCGCAACGCTTTCATGGCTATCAAATGCTGGCCGCGAATAGCATCGTTATATACGCTCGGATCAAAATCAGGCAGTTCAATGGCAATATTGATTGGCGTCACCGGATAGGCGCTAATGAGATGCACCGCCGTTTGGTTAACATGCTCGGCCAGCTCTTTGGTTTCTTGTACCAGTTTGAGGTTGAGCGGATCGTGAAGTGGATCTTCGCTGGACAGGTTAACCGCCACCAAAGCCGTACCGTCTTCAGGCCAAGGTTGATCTTTCACCATCCACACAGGGCAGGGGCATTTACGCAATAAGTGCCAATCTGTTGGGGTAAAAATAATAGATTCCAGCCGATCGTGCTGATGAGCCATTTTTAACAGCAAATCATGCTTCGCACTCAGGACTTCCTGAATTATGGCTTCATAGGGTCGGTTGTGCCAAACCACTTTAATATCAATGGGAATGCCCGCTTCAACGTAGAAACGACACTGTTCGGCAATCCAGGCTGCGCGTTGACTGATCACGCCTTTACGCATCGCCGTTCGTTCATCTGGCGAAAGCAGGGTGGTCATATCATAAGAAAGATCGTAGATAGCGAGGAAGGCTGTGATTTGCCCGCCGTTACGCTGCACCAGATAAACAGCTCGGCGCAATGCCGGTTGATCGTCCTGATTGGGGTCAATAGCCACCAGAATATTCTGATACTTTGCCATAGGGTCTCCTTACAACTGCGAATCACTATTAACAGTGTGTTACTTACAGAGTAAACCATGATGGAAAAACAGAACAGGGGGGATAGAGAGCCAGACCAATAAATATGCAAATTATTGATCTGGCATTAGGTCAGATTAGCACACCGGTTTTGGGTTACCCGCGAGCTGTGCCAGCGCTTCGGTATTTTCAATGGTAATGTATTTGCCTTTTACGCTGAGGATTCCACTTTTCTGGAAGCGGCCCAGCAAGCGGCTAATGGTTTCAACCGTTAGCCCCAGATAATTACCGATATCGCCACGCGTCATCGTCAGGCGGAACTCACGAGGTGAGAAACCACGTTGGGCAAAACGGCGCGACAGGTTATAGATAAAGGCGGCCAGACGCTCTTCCGCGTTTTTCTTCGATAGCAACAGAATCATATCCTGATCGCCTTTGATTTCACCGCTCATCAAACGCATCATCTGCTGACGCAGGTTAGGCATTTTGCCGGATAAATCATCCAGCGTATCGAACGGAATCTCACAGACCATCGAAGTTTCCAGCGCCTGAGCAAAACTCGGGTGTTGTAAATTGCTGATCGCATCGAAACCAACCAAATCACCAGCCAGATGGAAACCGGTAATTTGCTCATCGCCTTCTTCGGTAATGGTATAGCTCTTAATGGTCCCGGAACGAATAGCATACAAAGACTTCAGCTCATCGCCAGCTTTGAACAACGCCTGTCCTTTCTGAATAGGCTTTTTCCTTTCAATGATGTTGTCGAGCTGATCCAGCTCGTGCTCATTTAAGGTAAAAGGAATACAGAGTTGGCTGATGCTGCAATCCTGACAATGAATTGCGCAACCACCTGACTGGATACGTCGGATAACACGTTTTTCCGGGATCATGAGGGTATTCCCATTAATATTGATATTTGTCAATTTTAACATCTTTTAAGGCGTCTGATAAGAGTAACAATGCTTAGCGCGCTAAAAGATAACCTTCATGAGCCAATAACCAACGTTTCCGCTCTACGCCACCGGCGTAGCCGGTCAGCGAGCCGGACGCGCCGATGACGCGATGACAGGGCACCACAATGGAGACTGGGTTCAGGCCATTAGCCATGCCCACGGCGCGGGAAGCAGTAGGGCGACCAATTCGTTGAGCCAATTCGCCGTAGGATATGGTTTTCCCGCAGGGAATGTTGCGCAACTCTTGCCACACTTGCCGTTGAAACGCCGTCCCCGCAGTTTTTACCGGCAGGCCATCGATAATATCCAGCTCACCGGCAAAGTAACGCTGCATTTTCTCGGTTAAACCGCCAGGATTAATCTTTTCAGTCAGCGTAAAAGTATTTGGCCCATAGTGAGACGTCAGTAATTTCAGCAGTCTTTCATAGTGATCGACCCAATCAATGGCGCGCAGGTTATGTTCGCTATCGCCAATAATGACCAGTTCACCTGCTGGGGTGTCAGTACGGTCAATGTAAAAGGTTTCCATAAGGCTCCGTGGGGGTTATCTACTGGTTTTATCAACAGCAGTATGGCACGAAAAACCGGCGTTTTTGAATAGCCTCTGTCAGTTTTATGCCGCCAATCATTGACAATGCGAAGTGGTTCGCACTGATTAACTACAAAGCGTTAGTCTTTATCCTTCAAACTGATTATGCCAGGTTATCAGCCGTGACTGGGCATAGCCTTAAATAGCGACTAGGATGAGATTTTGCCTAATCTATCGGAGTCAGAAAGATGTCAGTTGACCGCCCGCAGCCCTTATTAACCGCTGAGGATTGCTCGCCGGCCGTGCTAGAACGCGCTTGTGCAGTCTCTCCTTTCATTTTCCTGGCTGACCATGCCGGGCAAACTATCCCCTCGCGATTAGGTGATTTAGGCCTACCGCCCGGCGAAATAGATCGACATATTGGCTGGGATATCGGCTCTTTACCCGTAGCTCAACGGCTCAGTGAGCTGCTGGACGCCACCTTAATCCATCAGCGTTATTCTCGCCTGGTCATCGACTGTAACCGTACTCCCGGTATCGCCAGTTCTATCCCTGAAATTTCCGAGCAAACCACGATTCCAGGCAATCAAAGTGTCACCCCCGCGCAGGCAGAAGCCCGCAGAACCGAAATTTTCCAGCCTTACCACGATCTTATTCGCCAAACGCTGGATCGACGCGCAGCCCAAGGGCAACCTAGCGTTATCATTTCTATGCATAGTTTTACGCCAACTTTTAAAGGTGTGGCCAGACCTTGGCAGATCGGTACGCTGTTTAACCGCAATCCGGAATGGGCTTTATTGCTGGTTGAATTATTACGTGCAGAAGGCGATTTACAGGTCGGGGTCAACGAACCTTATGCCATGACTGATGCGACGGATTACACCTTGCCGTTCCACGCTGAAAGGCGATATTTACCTTATGTAGGCATTGAGATTCGTCAGGATTTGATCACTCAATCCTTTGGACAACAGCAATGGGCAGAAAAATTGTCGCGTATTCTAACGCAACTGTGGCAACAATTTAGTGACCGTTGCTGATTGTGCGGCGAGTTGGTCGCGAATTAAGGAAGAGTCAATTGGGTGAAATCTGTCCAAAATAAACAACCGCCAACCAACAACGTGCTGGCGAGCGCTTGCCTGATGAGGCAATTGGCGCGAAATAGAACAAAAATAGCGCAATTAACGCTGTATAAATGAGCGATATTCAGATAATATCGTGGTACTGTTTATTTATACAGTATCACGCCGCATTGATATTTACTCACGTTCAATCAGGCTCAGTATCGTATTTGAAACCGTTCGTGAGAAGAGAGATCTTCCTAAATCTTATCTTGAGAGGCCGCTACGATGACATTTCGCATTATTGAAAAACAGCCGCAGCAAGTTGTCAGTATTCGGGTGATTGGCCCTTACGCCGAAACCATTCCTCTTGGTTTCAAACAGTTATCATCCTGGCAGCAGCAGCACCCGTTACCCTATGAATCCTGGCTAGCGCTTTATTGGGATAACCCTGAAACCACGCCACCCGCCGATCTGCGGGCTGATGTGGCTTTTTCTGTGGCCGATGATTTTGTCTTGCCCGCGCATGCCAGCAGTGGTGTGCTTTTACAAATAATACCTGGTGGGACTTATGCGGTTTATCGTGCGCGGGTGACCGATGGGGATTATGCCAAGGCATGGGGAGAGTTGTATAACCTGCATTTACCCGCCAGTGGCTACCTCCCGGCAGAAGGTGCGTGTTTTGAGGTCTATTTGAATGACGGAATGGCCGACGGTTATTTCGATATTGATATCTATCAGTCAGTGAGACCGATGGACACCGAGTAACTCGTACTCCGCGGAGTGAATACTTTCCTACTCGCTAAATTCTGCCCTTACTGGTTTAAATTTTTGATAAATATGGTGATGTTTCAGTGAGGCAGGGATGTCGGTAAATAGGGAACATGGGAAAGCATGCCAGAGCGGCAAAATGCCGCTTTCTGTTAGTAAAATTGAGCCGATGTTTTTTAAAGTAGTTTGATTAAAAATGAGGGTGAAATAATTAACATAAGCCGTCATAAAAACGTCATCCGGCTGCTCTAGTATCCAATGTAACCAATAAATACAAACTGTATTAGTGTGTTACAAAAGGAACTCTACCGATGTCAAAGCGCATTTCTACCGCTTCCCGAGTCGCATTATCAACGCTGTTGCTGTCTACCAGTTGCACATTACTGATGCCTAACGCCAGTGCCGCAGAAACGGGCTTATATGACCGTTCCGCGAAAGGCGACATCACTCAGTTCGGCGGAGCTCGTCGATTAGATAGTGACCAGACGCAGGCTTTACGCGACTCTTTATCGGATAAAACCGTAAAAAATGTCATTTTGCTGATTGGCGATGGAATGGGCGATTCTGAAATCACCTCGGCGCGTAACTATGCGGCGGGTGCCGGCGGTTTCTTCAAAGGCATTGATGCCTTGCCACTGACGGGTCAATACACGCATTACTCTTTAGACAAAAAGACGCAAAAACCGAATTATGTAACTGATTCCGCTGCGTCAGCCACCGCATGGTCAAGCGGCGTTAAAACTTATAACGGCGCGTTGGGTGTGGATTTTACAGGCAAAGATCACATCACCATTCTGGAACTGGCGAAAGCGGCAGGGAAAGCCACTGGCAACGTTTCTACCGCAGAGTTGCAAGATGCCACGCCTGCCGCTCAGTTTGCTCACGTTACCGGTCGCAAATGCTATGGCCCTGAAGAAACTAGCGAAAAATGCGCGACCAATGCGCTGGAAAACGGCGGAAGAGGTTCGATAACCGAGCAAATGATCCAAGCCCGGGCAGATATCACGCTAGGCGGCGGAGCAAAATCTTTTGAGCAACTGGCTAAGGCCGGCGAGTGGAAGGATAAATCCTTGCGCGACCAGGCTATTGCCCGCGGTTATCTGATTGTTGAGAGTCTGAATGATCTCAATGGGGTAACTCAGGCAAATCAGGATAAACCCGTTCTTGGCCTATTCTCGGCGGGTAATATGCCAGTGCGTTGGTTAGGCCCGAAGGCGTCATACCACGGTAATATCGATAAATCTCCAGTCACCTGCGAGGTGAATCCGGAACGCACTGCGGATATTCCAACGTTGGCCGCCATGACAGAAAAAGCCATAGAAGTGTTGAAAACCAATGAAAAAGGTTTCTTCCTACAGGTAGAAGGGGCGTCAATTGATAAACAGGATCATGCCGCGAACCCTTGTGGTCAGTTCGGTGAAACTGTTGATTTGGATGAAGCGGTACAAAAAGCGCTCGAGTTCGCAAAAGCCGACGGCAACACGCTGGTGATTGTGACCGCCGACCATGCTCATTCCAGCCAGATCGTCGAGGCCGATGCCAAGGCGCCGGGGTTGACGCAGGCATTAATGACCAAAGATGGCGCGGTGATGGCGATCAGTTATGGGAATTCCGAAGATGACTCTCAAGGTCATACCGGCACGCAGCTACGCATTGCTGCCTATGGCCCTCACGCGGCTAACGTCGTGGGTCTAACTGACCAAACCGACCTGTTCTTTACCATGCGTGATGCAATGGCGTTGAAGTAATGGCGTTGAAGTAATAATTGATTTTATTGGAAATAATATACTCCCCGTTTGCGTTGGCTGCGGGGATTTTTATCATTGACGCTCTGCCTATAGCGCGATGTCTATCGGGCAATAAGATGCCGGAGTTGTTTAATCATTTCTGTATGAAGCGCCTGATGAGCGATATCCCGCACGAGTATTACCTCAACGTTAACCCGTTCGGCTAACCAGTTGGTTGCAACCATACCCATTCGGTCTTTTTCACCACAAACGAGAGTGACACCCTGAGCGTCCATTTGCGCAACTTGTCGCAATATATCGTTGGTAATAAAAAATCCGGCGGCATGGTAATGAATTTCTAGCATGATGGCGGAATAAGTTCGCGGATTGAAAAATTCATCGGTTAACGTGATTGTCTGATGGAAATCCTGGTGCGCATTTGTCGCGATTTCATCGGTATTCACCCAAAGTTGAGCAATAGATCTCTTCTGACTGGCTAGCCCCGTGGCCAAAATCTGTAAACAGCGATAGTAGGTGGCCGATTTAGGTTGGTTTTCAGCAAAAATAAAAGGTTTTAGCCTATGCGTCTGGCAGATCTGCTGATGGAAATAAAACCAATGCAGCTCCTGCACAGTCGCAATAGGAATAAAAGGGCAACCGATTACCAGTTTCAAACCGCTCATGCCATAGCGAATTTTGTATAAAATGCCTAACCAACAGCCCCAGGAGAGACCTAAAATATTGGCGCGCGGCATTTTTAAAAAACATCGAAGCCTCTCAATATCTTCCACCAGATGGTTGATGGTATTGATTCTTCGCTCGCCGTAAGGAAGAGATTGGCCGCAACCTCGTTGATCAAAAATTAAAACGTCGCACAGTGACAAATCAAAAAATGCCGTATGAATAAGATGACTTTGCCCCGCAGGCCCTCCGTGGAGAACGATCCAAGGTTCGCCCTGCGGATTTCCATGCCGCTCCCAATATATGGAGTGCAGATCATCAACCGGGAAGAAACCTGAGCTACGCACTTGCGTCATGGGTATTTTCTCAACATATAAAACTGAAATATGTGGCACTGATCCAGTGAGCTGGCCGTATTCTTTATTACCTCAAATCCAAGCGCCGAGGCCAGGTCTGTGATGGGAACCAGTACGGGAGTATGACCAAAAACAAATGCTATCCCGCCGGGATTCAATAGGCCGATCAAATGATTAAAGGCGAGCGCCGCGCTACCTATTTGCATCACTTCATCATTCAGAAAGCGCAGAATAAGAATATCGCAGCGTTGCCGGGAAGACATGGCGTCGCCAACGGAAAAAGAAATAGGCCGTTCCTTATGTCTCTCACGAGCAAATTCGATCATCTGAGGAGAAATATCTGAACCAATATAATTAAACTCAGGAAGTTTATTAGCCAGAGATGCCAGAAAATCACCGGTAGAACAGGCGGGATCGTAAATAACACCCTGGGTTTTTAACACCTTAAGGCTGAGTTCTGTGTGCATCTGAAAATGGCGTTCTTCCCTAGCCATTCTCTCAGCAGAAAGGTGGTCAACTTGCCAAAATTTATCGCCAGAGGGAAGTGCGCCGTCAAAATCGCGAATAAAACAAAAATCAATTTCGCCCATAGGGTCGGTTAATAGGCTTTGGAAAAAACTAGAGCGCCGGCGAGAAGAGGGGGCAATATAACTGAACGTGACATGGTTTCCTTCCCGTCTGGCAGAATTGAACGGACCTAATAAATTAATATCGCTTAATACGCTGGGCCAGCTTTGTCGACCTAATTCATTTTCACATATAAATTTTCGCCCCAGCCAGGATTCCTCTTCCGCATGTGCCAGGAAATAACTCCCCATGCTAAGGTCAACCTCTTCGGTTAAGGTCACTATATTGCCTTCGGGAATATCCCCTATCTGTTTCTGGTGTTTAATATATTGATGTTCTCTGATTAACCACCTGACGGCAAAATCATCTTTAGATAGTTTTTTTTTCAAGAGACCTCCTTCCTCTTAACAGAGGTAAAACAATATTCCCGCTGGTAATAATATAAAAGCGTTCAAAGCTAGGAATTAAAACATTGGTTAGACACACCTGAGAAGTTTCATAGAGAATACTCTTCCCGATAACAAACCCTTGTTCAATTAAATCCTGTTCTATCTCGACAAGATCTTCGGCGGGGCGACTGTCTGCGTGGTCTGAAACTGGCAGGCGACACAGTAAGACTTCATTGGTGTTAAAAATATCCGCGGTTCGCATGCAAAAACAACGCTCTAATTTTTTGTATCTTAATAACCGCTGATGCAATACTTCGTTCTCTCGTTGAATCTCTTGGCTATGATTAAATACCGCATTGATTTGTACCAATTCACTTAACGCTCGCTGCAATGCGTGGTGCGGATGTAGCGATGTTCCGCAGCCTATTGGATATTTTATTAGTTTTGATTTTTCAGCTAACGCCAGATAAGTACGACATTTCAGTCCCTGAGTAATATCTAGTACTCGTATCCTTTGTTGAATTTCCTCTTCTGAATTTTGCCAGCTGCGTGCGACGTCTTCCGGTAAACTCTGCTTATCAATTTCATATATTGTACATGGGCTTCGGCTGTATAAACCCTGGATAAGAAACAAAGATAATGCATCCCTTTCTATACATTCATTTATGCCATGTAATAAAGCTTCGTTTCGGTTTGCGCCAATAGCAATGCCGCTATTGCTTCCATAGCGAGCGAGATAACGATAGTCAAAATTATCATCGGCAAGAGGTTTACGGGAATAATTGGGATCGCAAAGCGCTAATGGATAATAAAAATCTCCCGCGGTAGAGGCGAAGCGGCGCGTAGCCAGATGACTATCAGGTTGAGTACTAATCATATCCAGCACATCGTCACTAGCCAGTATTCCCGTACGCATCAGAGTCTTTGCAGGCTGTACTGTGGCTAGAGGAGAGGAAAAATCCTCAATATAATGCTCCAGTGCTTCAAATAATGCCCCAACAAAAGCATTGCCATAATCTCCTTTACCTACGCCCATCGTTTGATTGTTATTCTTTGGATGTTTTAACGTAACAACAATCGTCAGAATATTCTTTCCGTAAACTTCTTTACGCCACATCAAACCCAGATTATCAATTTCTTTGATAACGCGATCTTTTGCATCGGATAATGTGAAATCGCGCTCAATAGGACGCATAGGAATTCCTCCCTGGAATAGCAAGCAGTCATGTGGGGAATTTTCGGTTAAATGATACTATTAATGGAAAGGGAGTTATTTAAGCGCCGATGAGGCCACTATCGGCGCTTAATGTTTTTAGTCATTAAAATAAGAGACAAATAACTTAGTTGTCAGTATGTTAATGACTACTTATATTTACTCGTCATCCTTAAGAGCTTCGGTCTCAGAGTGAGTCAAATGAACTTCCTGAGGTGAATGGCTCTCTTCTGACGCATTTACTGGATTAGCATTAAACGAAACCATATATCCCATATTAACACTCCTTTGCAGTTTAAATAGACAAGCACTGATGTGCTCAAAATTCATACTATCTATATTTATCAAATAAAACGTGATCAAGATCACTATTTTAAATTAATTGTTAATTATTTAGTATTAAATAAATAATTATGTTGCTTATTTTTGCTTTAAAAACATTAAGTATATTAAATTTATTTAGTTCATAGGTAAATAGGCCAGCTTTCGTTATAAATACCTACATTTACTCGGTCATTACGTTATAAGATGAGGTGTTGCTGGGGAATAGAGGAATGAGAATAGAATAATGCAGGCAACCATACCGATTGCCTGATCTAATAAACAGTGATTATCTGACGCGAATATAATTGCCATCAGCGCTGACGTTATGACCAAATCCGCAGTCACCCGCAGTTTCTACAGTCACATCCGCATGAGTAAATTGCATATTAACTTTGCAGTCACCGGAATAATCAGTTTCTTTATCTGCTTTACTCTGGTCGTATTCTACCTTGCCATCAGCTGGAATACTGCTAACAAAAGAGAATTGCCCCATATTAGGGCCATAGTAGATGCCCATAATACCAAAATAGTAACCATTGTAATCTATGGTGAATTTATTACCTTTTGGCGTGACTTCAATGGAGTTCCAATTACCCAGTCCTGAATATTGCCAATATTCACCAGCATAAGTTGTCGGTTTAGGTAATGCGGCTATTTTATCAGCGATAAGCTTCAGGTTATATTGCGATTTTTTATCTTCTGGAGCAATCATTAACCAGGCTTTTGCTTTAAGCAGATCTCCCTGACGAATATAGGTTAGCGCCATATTGTTATAAGCCGTAGCTCGGGCGCCGCTATCTACTTTTACCTCGTCAGAGAAGTGGCAGGCTTCTGTCCAGGCAACCTGATTCATAAAATGCTTTTGCGCTGTAACGTAATCACCTTTTTGATAGGCGGTATTTCCTGCATTAGCGTAAGAAGGAATTTTTTTGCAGTCGGCAATCACGCGCCGATCGTCAATTTCAGCATGAACCTGCGCCGTAAAAAGTAAATTGAGTCCGATCAAAACGTAGGGAAGGTTTTTCCTCAATTTCGTCTTAGGTATCATGTCGTTCGGTTCCTTGTTCAAATGTTATTCTGCCACATTGCTGAGGGTGTAATAGAAAAGCTCCACCCTGATCCTGAATCGATGCCTCTACTTAAATCATGGGGCGGAGATTAGCATCCCGACGTATAAAACTGTGAATTATTGCCATCAGGATATGACCGCCAATGCAAAAGAGCAGCAGCCATGCTAGTGGCCCATGCATCATATCGATCCAAACGGTAATCCCTTTGATTTCAATCCCCGTGGCTGGCAACACAGGGATGCCCATGACAACCACGCCTTTGCCATCAGCATAACAGCGGAGAAGGGCCAAAAAGGGAATCACAAACATCAATAAATAAAGCGTAATATGCCCAACAATGGCGATCTTGTTCGCTTTATTTGGCCTCGAAAGCGGGTAACGGTGTCTATTAAACCCACGCCATAAAGCACGTATTATTACCAGGATAAATAGCAAAAAGCCTACGGTTGCGTGGGAACCCTGTTTATCCATCCACAAGGTAAATGCGGTGCGTCCGAAAGTATGCCAGACAATCACGCTGAAAAATTGCCATAAAAATAACAAAGCCATCAACCAATGAAGTGTCCGACTGATTAAACCAAAACGCGAGGGCGTATCAAGCCAGTTAATTCTGTTTGTCACCGTCATCCTTGTATTGCAACCAGTATGTTTGCAGGGCATTTATTCATTGAGATGAGATTTTTCCCATCAGAATAAAATATCCGTTAAAACAGAAAGTTAATTCCGAGAGATTAACCGAGATTCTTCTGTTTGAAAATAGCAATCATTCAGCATTTTATGTGTGATAGGGATACACTCAGGCTGTTCTGGCAACTGCTACCTACTTTTGAGCCACTTATATTGTTAGCGCCCTGGCATTATTCCTTACAAACAGCGTGCTCAAACTAGCGTCTGCTGGCATAATTGTTTTTCCCGCTATCGGGAGGCTTTATTATAAATTACTTATATTGATAATCTGCTGAGTTGATTTCACCTGTATTAACTCGGGGGGATTTCGGCTATCTGCAATGCGTACTTTATAAAAATAGAATTATTATTAAGAAATTGCCCTTAAGGGCAGCATAAAAATTATTATTTCAAGATAGGGGCTTATAAACCATCGTGACTAAGATAAAATCTGCCACAACTGGCTGGGTCATACTGTTAATGATTCTTTTGGCTTTGCTATCACTGCTGCCAAAAGAAACATCAATAGCCGTTGGTGCTGCACTATTATGCATTTTCTTCTTTTGGCATTATTTGAAAGCCGCAAAGCGTGTCTCTAAGCCGAAGCTCGAACTGGCAACTGAACCTTCGCCTTTGCTTTCCGATATACCTTCCGACGAGAGGGACATCTCGGCGACGCTCCCGCTGCAATCGGACGATGAGTTTTATATTTTCAGGCTGGCAGATGAGCTGAATAAACAAAATTATCAGGCTTCAGTGCTACCTCAAGGCTCACTATCGCGAGCCTCTTGGCTGCCTCCTGGGGAACTGGCCGTGGTGGCCGGAATTAATTTACCGGATGGCATGATCTACATCGGGAATAAATTGAAAAGTAATCGCAGTGGCGCAGAGCCTGCGTTTATTAACCCAACGCTGAAAGTGGCCGCCGATCATGTTGATATGTCTTTGCCGCTGACTGATGAACGTCCTAACTACTCCATGATATCGCCAGAGGCTCGCCGCGCTTATTTGCAATGGCTGGCAGAAGGGCGTCAGGCTCCTGAAGCTTATATTGGCTACGTTTTCCTGTTCTTCTATGGATTAGAACATCGCTTATTGATTGACGCAAACGTAGACGTTGCAGCCAAAAATGAGCAACCGGCGTTAAAAGCGGAAATTATCCGTTTACTCGGAATTTATGGCGAGCATCGTGAATTCGAACGTTGTGCACGTAACTTATTGGTTTATCTCACACCTCTCGATCCCACGGAAAAAACTTATCTTTCTTCGCCGCCGATTGGCAGCTACGGGACAGATTTACCATTAGGTTTACGAATCGGTTTAGGGCAGTTAGCCGTTGACCAGCATCCATTACCGGCGGATTGGGCCGTAGCCTGGGCATTATCTGATCCTAACTTGCCGCATAATATTGCCGCTACGCGCAATTTTGGCGTTTTCTCGCAGCTGTTCCAACAGCGATATAGACAGTATTTCCCGCAAGGTTTCATACTGCCTATGAATAAAACCAAACTACAGATTTGCTACCGTTCGGCTTCCGCAGGGCTGATGGATCAACAGTTTACCCGGCGTATTCATGATTTGCCTGATGTGGTCGTGGCTAAAGATAGCAGAGAGAAACTAAGGCTGATTCTGGAGGATTGTTACACCGAGTTAGCCGGTTACAGCCAGTTTATTGCGCTCAATCCCGATAAAATTAACGATCTGGAAGCTATTTTGCTACTGCCAATGACGCTGTGGCCAGAAGCGTTAAAGCAAGAATTGGACAATATCAAAGAGCGGGTGGGATACGGGTTACTGCTCATGACCTACAACGAACTATTTACCCGCTTAAATAGCCCCGGAGAGGTGACGCGTAATAAAGTCATGGCGTTAGTCCGAGCTATGGAGAAAATACAGCTTGGGGTCGAACCTGATATTTTATCCGATAATATTACTCCGTCGGCACAGGATACGATTGCACTGTTTCCTATCACGGTGCTAGCAACGGAATCAGAAACGCTCCCGGCTTATCGGGTAACGGTGGTAACGCTCGATCTGGCCTGCGCGGCGGTAATGGTAGACGGCGGGATTTCTGAGCCAGAATTAATGATGCTCAGCCAACATGTCGATGCCTGGGGGCATATCAGCCCCGGTCAACGTATGCGCTTAAAAGCGTATTTACAGCCGGGAATAAAGAAAACCAGCACCTTGGGCGCGTTACGTAAAAAAATGGAGCCGCTCAGTGTCACAACCCGACGGGCTATTGCCGCGTTTTTGGCCCACCTGGTTCAGGCCGATGGCAAAGTTACCCCGCAGGAAGTGAAATTTCTGGAGCGGGTTTATGTGCGGTTATCACTGGACAGTAAATTGGTCTATACCGACCTGCATCAATCACCGCCGGTTAGCGTGACTCAGACCACGGCTAAAATGATTAACGATAATGCCAGAGTGGCGCAATTGCAGCAGGAAAGTCGCGAACTGTATAAAGTGCTATCAACGATGTTTCCCGCTACTGTAGAACAAAAATCTAAGCCTATTCAGCCCATGGCCACCTGGGTAAAACCGGTGGAAATTTTTGGATTAGATGCCGATCATTCGGCGCTATTACGTTTATTAATTGGTCGGCTGCTGTGGTCCAGAGATGAACTTATCGATATTGCGGAAGATATGGCACTCCCATTGGATGAAGCCTTGTCTACGCTGAATGAAAAAACGCACTCGGTTTTCAATTTGCCATTAACCGAAGGCAATCGCCCAGTAAAAATCAACCGTACCATACTGCGCTCTTTAGCGGCGTAGCCGAGTAAATATCCGGTCAGAAAGCCGAATCAGGCTTTTATTGATCTGATATTTTGCACGATGTATGGCGTTGTAAGGTTGCTCATACAGACAAACTACCGGAGAATAGCCGGCTAAGATAAAATCAGGAACCCAAGTGGCGTATTAACCGCAGGAGTCGTAGAAAGAATGAAGTACAAGTGGATACTTTTTGATGCGGACGAAACGCTATTTCATTTTGATGCTTACCAAGGGTTAAAACTGATGTTTTCCCGCTTCAAAACTGAATTTACGCTACAGGATTATGAGCATTATCAATTGGTTAATCAGCCATTGTGGGTGGATTATCAAAACGGGAAAATTAATGCCGCACAGTTGCAAAGCACTCGTTTTGAAATGTGGGCGAACAGGTTGGGCGTATCGCCCCATACGCTAAACAGTGAGTTTCTGGTCGCGATGGCGGATATTTGCGCTCTGCTTCCCGGCGCGCAGGAATTAATTAATGCGCTGCATGGTAAAGCTCAATTGGGGATTATTACCAACGGCTTTACTGACTTACAGAATGTTCGTTTGGAACGCACCGGTTTGAAGAACGTGTTCTCGCCGCTGGTTATTTCCGAAGAAGTAGGGGTAGCCAAGCCGGACGTAGGAATTTTCGAGTATGCGTTCAATCTGATGGCAAATCCGCCCAAAGAGCAAATCTTGATGGTAGGCGATAATCCGCATTCAGATATTCAGGGCGGAATTAACGCAGGTATTGATACTTGCTGGTTAAATACTCAGGGGCATGCGCGTCCAGAAGGAATTCAACCGCGCTATCAGGTCAGTTCTTTAACTGAGTTGCAGCATTTACTCCTCGCCTAAAGTCTTTAATCTGTAAACAACCGCAGAGTCAATAGGGTAGAGCGTTGCCAATTTTGGCAAGGTTCACTCTATCTCGTCATCAAATCATTGGCTATACGCATATAAAAAATCTATTTATCATTGAAATTAATAGATTTTATTTTTAACCACTTCATTCAACATCTGTTTCAATCTCCCCGATTTTTCCCTCAAGTGGGCCTTTAGGTGGATAAATAATCAGTATTTGTTGGTTTTTTATCAGGTCAGGACTATAGACAAATAGCTTTATACGAAAAAAATCAAAATATTCATAAAATAAATTAATTTTGTTATATACAGGCGATTATTTATTGGTAAAGATAACTATTATCATCTTTGGTTATTAGCGAGGGAACGCTGAATGAAGCCATTGCCTCAGGTTGGCGCATCCTCTCAAAAATGCAGTGATGATAATGTAATCCTTTGTATTTAAAGGGTTTTGATGAGTGAATATAAACTAACGGAGTAGTATCATCATCATGTCTAACCTACAAGACATCACCAACCAGACCACAACGGCTAGCCAATCCAAAATTGTGACCTTAGAACAACTTGACCAACGCAGTCTGGAAAAGTTAATCAGTGGCGAAATTCTTGCCATAAGAATCCCTAACTACTGTACGGAAGAAACTGCCTCATCGCTGAATGATTACATCGATAAAACGGCAAAACTGCACCAGTACACCCATGAAACTTATGAAGATGGTCAGGTTGTGCAGAATTTCTACGGCGTGCATCGCTGGGGGACGCCGTTCAATATGACCTACGGCAAGCCTGATGGCGACGGTGCCAAAGAGAAATATTATGCCGATGCAGCCAAGATGCGTGAACTGATCGATAATATTTGCGCGCCAGCAAAACCACCGGTGCAGGCATTGATTGACCATTTCCAACAACATTGGCCAGACGGAGCGGTTACCGCATCTTTTGAGGGAAAACCGATGTTTGCCGGGATTATCCGCGCCATGTTCCCGGAGACGGCTCACCTATCCGAAACGGTTCCCCACGTGGATTGCCTACCATTCTCCATAGCCGAATTAGAACATCAGTTTAGCGCCAATATTTATATTGAAACTCCACCGTCCGGGGGAGAATTAATGGTATGGGACACGGAGGCGTTTTCATTTGATGAGGTCGAACTGTTTGAGGGCGATCAATTACCAGAGGAACGTCTGCAATTCCCGCTGCGAATTCAGCCGCAAAAGAATGAACTGGTGATTATTAATACGCGTCGACCACATGCAATTTGCGGGTTTGATTCGGGCAAACGCATCAGCATGCAGTCATTTATCGGCTATAACACCAATGAACCATTCTATTTCTGGTGCTAAGCGGCATTAACTTTTTCCTTTTAGGATAATAAATTATGACTCCTGATGAATTTCGTCGGCATGGTCACGCCATGATCGATTTAATTGCTGATTATCGCCAGAATATTGAGCAGCGGCCGGTGCATCCGAATACGCTGCCGGGTGAGATTAAAGCCAATCTGCCAATGACCGCGCCGGAGAAAGGCGAATCCTTTGAACACATTATGGCGGATGTGGAATCGCTAGTGATGCCCGGTTTATTGCATTGGCAGCATCCTCACTTTTTCGGTTATTTCCCCTCCAACGTTGAGCTGTCATCGTTATTAGGTGATTGCCTGAGTACCGGGCTAGGCGTAATTGGCCTATCTTGGCAATCCAGCCCGGCATTGACGGAAATTGAGGAAGTCACGACCAACTGGCTGCTAAAAATGATTGGTCTGAGTGATGCATGGAGTGGCGTCATTCAGGATTCCGCATCGACTGCGACATTGGTGGCATTAATCAGCGCACGGGAACGGACTTCCGACTACGCATTGATGCAGGACGGCATGCAAAATAGCGCCGCGCCGCTTATTGTGTATACCTCGCAGGAAGCCCATAGCGGCGTGAACAAAGCGGCGATGCTGGCGGGATTTGGCTTAAATAACATCAGGTTAGTCGCCACGGATGAGCACAACGCCCTGTCTCCCCACGCACTGGATAAAGCGATACAGCAGGATCTGGCCGCTGGAAACCGTCCTTGTATCGTGATTGCTACCACCGGAACCACGGCGGCCACGGCGATGGATCCGCTGGATGCTATCGGTGATATAAGCCAGAAGTACGGGCTGTGGATGCATGTTGATTCGGCAATGGCGGGTTCCGCGATGATTTTGCCGGAATTCCGTCACTTATGGCTTGGGATCGAAAAAGCCGATTCGGTGGTGCTGAATCCGCATAAATGGCTCGGAGCTGCCTTTGATTGTTCGGTTTATTGTGTACGTGATTCGGAGCATTTGATTCGTATTATGAGCACCAACCCGAGCTTCTTACAGTCGACGGCTGACGGTCAAGTACGTAATTATCGTGACTGGGGGATTCCGCTGGGACGCCGTTTCCGGGCGCTCAAACTGTGGTTTTTAATCCGTGAGCAGGGCGTTGAAGGGCTACAGGCGCGGTTGCGTCGCGATATCGATAATGCCCGCTGGTTAGCAGAGCAAATGGCGGAAAATGAGGATTGGAAGCTTGTGGCTCCGCTGAATTTGCAAACGCTGTGCGTGCGGCATGAACCGAAGGGTTTACAAGGAGAAGCGCTGGATGCCTACACCCGTTCTTGGGCGGAAACCTTGAATCAGTCGGGCAATGCTTATGTGACTACGGCAACTTTAGGCGGGCGTTGGATGGTCAGAATTTCCATTGGCACTTTGGGCACTGAGCGCCGCCATGTAGAAGCATTATGGTCGCAGCTACAGCAGTTGGTGAGTGAAGCAGCGGCGGCGGCATAATTAACGCTGCCTAGTCTATAAATGATGGCTGTGTTAGGGAACTGACCTGTTGTAAATAACGTCAGTTCCCTTTTTATTACCAAAAATTCATGGATATATCTGCCACGGAAGGATGTTAGGATGTCAGCTGTGATTAATAGCGACATTGATAGGGATATATCTCGATGATAAAGTTGGCGTTTGTCCTATTGGGCTGTTTTTTCAGCGCGCTGGCTTTTGCCTATCAGCCGCAGGAAGGCGACATTATCTTCCATTCGTCTACTTCATCCCAAAGTCAGGCCATTCAGTTTGCTACCGGTTCCCGCTATAGCCATATGGGAATAGTGTTGTTTAAGCAGGGAAAACCCTATGTTTATGAAGCGGTTGCCACGGTGCGATACACACCGCTGGATCGCTGGATCAAACGCGGTGCCCGCGGGCAGTATCTGGTGAAACGGTTAAAGACGCCATTGACCGCAGCGCAGGTCAGGCAGCTGCATGAGCAAGGAAAAGCCTTCCAAAACAAGCCTTACGATCTGACTTTTGATTGGTCTAATGAACGGATGTATTGTTCCGAACTGGTGTGGAAAATGTATCAACGAGCCACCGGGCTAGAAATTGGTCAATTGCAAAAGGTGAGAGAGTTTAATCTGACCGCACCGGCCGTGCAGCAAAAAATCAAAGAGCGCTACGGCAAAAATGTGCCGCTGGACGCACCGGTAATTTCCCCGGTAGCGATGCTGAACTCGCCGTTGCTAAAAACTGTTCCATTATAATCGAGACTCAATATCTGTTTTATTTCTGATTGCAGGATATCCCATGATTCAATGTACCTTTATGCTGGTTCCCGGTTATACCAATTCCGGCCCCGAACACTGGCAGTCATTTATCGAACGCAAATATATCAATGCAGTGCGAGTTGAACAGAAAGAGTGGGATAATCCGGATCGTGACACGTGGCGGGAGAGGCTGGCTCGCGCTATCGACGGTATTCCCGGTAATATTTTTCTGGTAGGCCACAGTTGCGGTGCCATTACCGTGACTCAGTGGGCAGAGCGTTACCATTCCGGCAAAGTGATTGGCGCATTATTGGTCGCTCCGGCCGATGTGGATGCCATTACGGCACCGGCGGCTATTCAGGTGCAGCGCCCCATTCCGTCAAAACCGTTGCCGTTCCCCAGCACGCTGATTTGCAGTGATAATGACGAATATCTCTCGCTGGATCGCGCGCAGCAGTTTGCCAGTCAGTGGGGCAGTGAGAGGGTGATAAAATCAGGCGGTGGCCATTTTCATACGGCGGCGGGCTACGGGGAATGGCCGGAGATTGAAAATATGCTGGAAAGTTTGTCTGGCTTTAAGCTGATTAAAAAACAGCATTCAGCGAGATAAAAAGCCTGAGGAAAAAAAGGTAGCCGTTGGCGGTTGATGACAGATATTCCGCCTGCGGCCACTGATATTCAAGGCCGCAAGCGGAAGGGGGAAAGCGCAGACAAAAATAACCGGACGGTTAATAACCCGCAGGCACCTTTTTCTGGCTACAGTGCCATAGGTTTAATCAACTGCAATATCGCACCCAACCGATCGCGCTGCGCCACGCTCAATTCTTTTCCGGCCGAGTAACCGAGGTTTTGCATAATCAGTTCATTGAGGCCAACCAGCCAGTCATAAATATAAAACGCGGTGGTATTGGTTGGCGTTAGAGCCAAACGAGTCAAACGTTGGGATGTGCCCCAGTTTGCTACCGGTTTTTCTGGCTGAGCAAAAATCTTATGCCCGCGATTAATCCGGCTGTCTGGACGCTGCGCCGGTTCAATTTGCAGGAATCCCAACCAGGCGACAAAATCACCCAGCACGGTTAACGCACGCGAAACTTGTTGATCTGCCAACTGTTCCCGCGGTGTACCTGGCAGTTCCTGATCGGCCAGTTTGCGCTGTAGGGCACCTTCCATATCCAGACGAATACTGGCGGTAATCAGTTCTTCCATCAGCATTTCAATCGTCGGCTTCGACACGCCCAGCAGAGCCACTAATGGGCCATTTTCTGGCAAACTACGCAGATGGTTGATCCAATAGCGGTATACCTCTTTGGCATAGCTGAAGTCGTTATTTGTCGTGAATGATGGGGTAACGTCGAGGTTTGTGTCGACATTTTCCTGTAATTCGCTAAATAAATCGATTTCAATCCCCACACTGAAGGGTTCGCTACTGGTTTGGGCTATCTTTTGATCGGCTCGCGGTTGTTTGGTAACCCCGTGAGATTGTTGCAGGAATAACCGCAGCAGTTCCTCTCTGGCAGGTAATAAACGCTCCAGCAGTTCACCGTGAACGCCGGTACGAGTTTGCAGGGTTTTAATCAAAGTTTCGGCAATGCGCTGTCTTTTCTGCGGATCGCTGACACCTTCGGAGTGATACCAGTGGCCGAGCAGATTATCCTGCAACTCCCGTTGCAATTCATGCAGTTGCTCCGTCAGGCGCTCGCCTTTAATATTTCGGGCGATTTCTCCGATTAAATAGGTCGCCATTCGTTCGGTACCGCGTTCATCCAGCGCTTGCACCGAGCCCCAGCTATCACCGGGATTGCCAACCTGACGCTGTACCGCTTCGTCATAATGCTGGCCATGAGTGACGCGTTGATCGAAAGGAGTGAGCGCCCAAATTAGCCCCGGATGACGACGTGCACGCACCTGCGCACTTTCTCCCTGAGTTTTTTTTACCCAGTAATCCAATGCCTTGGCGACTTTTTTCACCTCAGAACGTTGACCCGCGGCACTGCATAACATCAGCAGGTTAATAGCCTGATGGTCGGTATAGCGATCCAGCAAATATTCACATTTGGCGCGCAAAAAATTCTGTGCCAACGGGTAACGCGGCAAATTTTCGGATTCGCTTAACATAGGCGTATCAAGCTGGGCTCCCCAGTTGGGCAGATCTAGCATATCAACGGTGGCAAAAGCCGGATCGCGCGGGGCGGAGTGTAGCGGGATGCATAGCTCGGCGCTCAGTAGCGTGAGCTCAGATAGTGACAATGTCACTTCCCGTTGTTTTTCCCCCTGACAGAGCGGCCTAACCTGAACCGAAATATCCGACGGCGCATTCAGGTTGGCCAGCGTGGTCATATTCATCAGGCCGTTCGCCGGTAACTGTAGGTCATCAACTAATACGCTCAAAGGTGCCAATACCACAGTGGCGCCGTTAAGATGCTGTAAAGTATGCGCAAAGTGACGATAAGCTGCCGTTAACGCTGGGATTTCGCCCCATAACAGCGAGAACAAACGCGCACGATCGTCTACGCTCAGGCAGGGCGCCAGTTCGATAGCCGTGGGCCAGAAATGCGTATTCAGTAGGGACTGGCTGTTTTTATCCTGACGCAGCAAATAATCCCACAGCGTCACCACATCATCTTCCGTGATACCGCTCACGGCCTGACTTTGGCGATGCATCGCCAATAAGTTGAGATGTTCGGTGATAGAGTGGGCATCAGGCTGGTAAAGTGCCTTTTCCTGTAAAAAATCATGCAGGAAGATGTTGGCCGTCATCTTGGCTAAATCGGTTTCATTGAGCAAAGAGAGCCGTACCGGATAAGCGCGATCTTCTGGCACATTCTGGCGGGTGAAACGGGTTGCCAATGCGGTAGCCTGATTATCCGGATTGATATGCATCAGATAATCATAGGTTTTATCCCCTAAGCGGGTTTCCAGCTTATTGTCGCCGTTAGTGGTCAGCGCGGTAATCAACGCGGATTTCCCCTGCTGAGACTGACCAAAAAACCCGATGGTCATTGCTTCAGAAGAAATAACTGACAAACGCTGAGCCTCACTCCTATGGCGGCGCAGTTTGATTTTTAGCCGCTCAGCTTCGGTATCCAGACGTGGAGCCTGCTGGCGACAGCTTTCAATCCAGCCAAAACTGTGATCAATGCCTTGCACAACCGCCTGTAACTGATGGGTGAGCGTGGCCGACAGCTGTTCGGGTGTTAAAGATTTCATTTTTTAAATACGCTCCCACTGTCGATCCAGTAATGCGTCTCGCCGGTGCCATTACCGGCCAGAGTATTCAATTTCAGTCGTAAATGTTGCAGCGGCACGCGGCTGCCGTCTCCGAGTAACGCTTCGGCAATTTCGAATCGTTCCGGACTGTTATCCTGCACACCTTTCACCAGCGCGAGTCTTACCCGCAGATCTCCGTCGCCAGCCACTTTTCGCGCTAATTCTGTATCAGTAATCGATAGAGTATAGAGTGGCGAAGCGGGCCAGCGTTCGTTATCCAACTGACGGAACCCCAGACACAGCGCGCCGCGCACGGGGAAACTGCCTTTCGCCGGTAACTGGTAGGACGGTGAATCCAAATCGATATCGCTGTAATACAGATTATCCGTACTTAGGGTGTTATTGCTGTCCAACATACCAAGATAACGCACGGTGGAATAAGGCTGAAAATCACCGGCTTTAAAATAGAAGCCCGGCAGACGCAGATCCAGCGCCAATAGGCACAGCATGGCACCGACGGCGGCAGTGGATTTCGGATTATCAATGCGACCCAGTTTGTTAAACGGATACCATTCACTGGTGTGATAACCATCCAGCGACAAAATCCGGTTCGTTGGCAACGGCTGTAAATGGCGGAATAGCGCGGCGATACCGGGGAAGCGGGAAGGACGGCCGGTCAGCAGCAAAACGTCGCAATCGTATAGCGACACCACTTCACACAGCGAACGCAGGCTTTGGGTCAGGTTCATTCGGTTGGAAAGAAACTCGGCGTGCAGTTTGCTGAGTTTAACGATCAGCGCAACCTGAAGAATATCAAAAGGCTCAGCATCGGCGCGCAGCTCACGCTGCACTTCGGTATTCAGATAGTCCAGCACGCGCGCGGTGGGAGCCTGAATCAGCAATTCGCTAAAGCTAGCGTCGATCTCGGCGCTGCTGTCTAACGGATCGAAACCTTCATATGCCTGTAAAATGGCGCGCCCCAGCGGCATAAATAGCTGCAAAGTCACTTGCTGACGCAGTGTCGATTGCCCATCGGCGCGGCCATCATTGCCGAATAATTTAGTCATCAGCAGGTCAGGAGCAGGCACACCGGATTTTTTCAGCGCGGCCTGCACCGCTGGCAAGACATAAAGCTGAATCACATCCAGCAAAATATCGTCGCCGGCGACTTTAAATCCTTCTCGGAACAGCAGGCGCGGGGTGATTTTTACGTTGCTGCCAACGCCATCATCTAAAACGTATTGAGTAATCGCCAGATCGGTGGTGCCGCCGCCGATATCGATCGACGCAATACGCAGACTTTTCCCTGCTGTTTCATCTGCTGCGAGCTGTTTATCCGGACGCGCCATACTGGCGAAGAAGGCTTCGGTGCGGCCACCGAAATTCACCTGAGTTTCGTTATACAGATAAACCATCTGTCCGCAGGTGGCTTCATCCCATTCCATGTGAACGTCTGGCACAGGTACGCGGCTTTTGGCTTTATCTTCAGCGCGGGTGAAATCATCGTCCATCGGATGCCAGCCCAGCGCTTTCCAGATGAGCCCAATGGCTTCATGCATCCGGCGACGGAATATTTCGCGCTCCGGTTTCGGCATGGCCGACGGCAGCGTCAGAATAATATTACGCAATTGGCGCGGTGCGGTGGCATGGTTCATTTTCTGCCGCTGCGCTGGGCTGTTAATTTGCATTAACGCTTGCGCCAACAGTTCCGACAACATGAAAGTCATCAAGGCGCTGCGACTGTAATGAGGGGAAAATACCGGTAGACGTTCTTCCAACGGCAAAGCGTAGAGTGGCTGGCCTTCGTCATTGATCAGATTGGTCAACGGTAGGGCGATCGCCGGCGCTTCTCCGTGAGATTTGGTGGCGGTACGGCTAAAACGCCAGCCAGGAGTGAAACTCTCTTCATCCCATAAGTAGCGGCGCGGGCTGGAAATACCGGTTGCACCTTCGGTACCCTGACGCAGCAGCGCCATTCGGCTGGCTTCGCGGCCTACGCGCGCGATCGACGGCCAGACAAAGGCGTCGTCCCGGCCACTTTCCACCGAGAAATTCTGCTTGCCGAAGGCCGCTTGAGAAAATTCGACGCGGCTTTCAAACAGTTCATTATACAAAAAATGTGGCTGGCCGAGATCCCGCAGTTGTAGCTCGTAAGACTGCTGCAACCCGTTGATTCCGTCGCCGTGATCTTCCACCAGAACGCCGCACGTGTGGGAATTCCCTACGTCCAGAATCAGATCCACGTTCACCGCGGGCTCTTGCAGCGTGGCGGTGGTCATTTTGATGTCCGGTATGCCTAATTGCTTACCTAACATATCCAGCAGGTTGAGATAGTGCGCCTGATATTCAAATTCCCGCAGCGAGGCCTTAATTTCGCGCTCGGTACGTTGTTCCTGCTGGCTAACCTGTTGAATAAAAGTTTCCCGCAGCCAGCCGTCTACCCAGGTCAGATCGAGAAATTCACCTAATTCATCATTTTGATATGCCAGCGCAAAATGCGTGCCGGTATCAATATCATGCTCGGTGGGCGCCAGGAATTCGTTATCGTGACCTTCAGGATAAACCTTGGTATCAAACGCCAAACAGACACGGTGAGTATTGCCGTCCTGATCCGGGGTTTCCAACGCTAAAATCTGCATCCGCGCCCAGTTATCCGGGCCACCGATAAAGTTACGCGGCGGATTAAAGCGTAAGAAAGGTAAAGGCAGCCAGATGTTCTCCAGCAACTTAAGTGACTGATCCAGCGGGAAACTGAATTCAGGTTTCACCACTTCAGGCGCTGAACCCGCCACCGGTAACAGGTATTTGCCACGTTCTTGATTAAACATCAAACGCAATAATGGGCCATTGGCGCTTTTACGCACAAAGGCATGGGGCAAATCGGCATCCACGACGGGCGTTAAGGCAAAGTCCAAAAATTGAATCCCGCTGTTCTGAATCAGCGTAATTCGTTGTTTATAATCCGTGATCGTTGCCAGCATAGTGTTTATTTACTCTCACGTTTCATCGTCATTGGAAGAAGGGTTTCAGCGTCATAGCGGCCGGTACATTCAGCGGGGCCGGTCAGGCCTTGTTTGCACACCAGTTCGGGAACCTGGTAACGGGAACCATCGCTACAGCGGGCCTTGGTACGACTATTGATCACCAGATTGCCAGATTGCATCAGACCGGCATTAACATTGACCCGGCAACTGATGTTGTCACCATAGGTGATGCGGGCGGTGCCTTTGCCATCATTTATCTGGTATTTCAGTACCGGTGGTTTGCCCGTCAGTGGATCTTTGATATCCACAAATACACGCCAGCGGCCATTCAGAAACTTGGTGGAGCCGATTTTTACCGCGTCCGCTGGCAATACCAACGCATCTTTCGGAATCGGCACGGCAACGGTTTCTACTGCGGCAGCCACAGGTGGCTCAGGTACGACTGGAGCGATCACTGTCGCATGAGTCACCGGCAATGGGTTTGGCAGCCGCGCTTCTGAGGTCTTTGTCGGCGCGGGTTTTTCGACTTCTGCCGCAGGTTTGTCTGCCGCTGGTTGGGCGGCGGCCACGATAGGCGCGGGTTTAGCTGCCGAAGCTGGATGTTTTGAAGCAGGATGTTCTACCGGTTTAGTGGCCGGTTTGGTCACGGTTGGGCTGACTGCAGGCTTAGCTACGGGGGCAGGCTTGGTCGCTGACAGTTGCAGCGCTAAAACCGCAATCACGGCGGCGGCCGGTAACAATAGCCATAAACGCAGGCGACGCCAGCGGTTTGGCGGCACCGGCTGGTTTTCTGCTACTGGCGGTGGCGGCGGGGCAATCACCGGCTCGGGGATCGTCGGCGGTATGGTCGCGGCAGACGCTGTTTTCGGGCTAACCGGCGCAGCCGCTGGCATCATCTCAACGGCTGGCTCATGCACCGTGGCACGCAGGCAATCCAGAGCGTCGGATCGGGATTTTTTATCCAGATTGACGAAACCCCAGAAGGTAATGACTGGTTTGTCATCTACCAAATAAACGTGATTCTGATCGGGAAATTGGAAGGCTTTTGCCAACAGCGCGCCGAATAGCTTATGACCGGTTTTTTCCGCCTGCTGAGCGCGTTGGCTAATCGCCGCCACCGTGGCCTGGCACATTTCCAGTTGCTTTATGGCCGAAGTGCGCTGGCTATGGCTGGCCGCAATCCAGGAGGTAACCTTGCCTGATATAGGGGAATACCAATCCATGCGGTCGCCGTCTTCATTTGGCTGAGGAATCGCCAGACAGTCAGCAATATGTTGCTGTTTTCTTAAGCGTAACGCTTCCCGAAGCTGGAGTGCCGAAGCATAAACCGGTTGCCCATTTTCGCCCAAGGCAAGCATGTCATCTAAATTTCCACTGCGTAAAAATGATTTTGCCACGCAAAAGGGACCCTTTATGAGAGATGTCTAACGCAGAAAATAATGTGTTATCTGCAACAGCGGATACTTTAATTCTCATTAACACCAATCAAACGCTTGAATAGGTGGCAAAACCACCCCTTGTTTATCAAAAACAATCGCTATACGGAATGAATTGACGCGAAAAGATAGGGGCGAACCAGGGATAGTGTACAAAAGAGGGACATTAAAGAAGAAAAGCGGGAAACAAGGCAAAAACGCCGGTACTCCTAAGCAGACCGGCGTCGCGATAACAATTATAGTCAAGCATCACCCATGGGGTTTATGCACCGAAATCAACGTCAAATGCCTGATAGAAAGCATTACCAGAGTTCGCCACGATCCAAAGCAGTACAATAACGTGATGGCCTTTTTTACCTGTAGGTAAAAGAACCTGATGGTTGGTTTTTGCTACCAATTTAGCCTGATGTGAGTAATAAGGCACGAACGGGTAGAAATCTTCGCTGAACGGAGCCACTTCCAGCTGATCGCGAGTGATGCGCGCCTGCGGATTCCAACCGTCCTTAGTAATAAACCAGCGATAACCGCGAGTGGTGTGAGGGGCGGTGTAGGCCCATTTGACGTCAAACAGCTCGCCAGGTTTTACCGCAATTTTAGGCCAACTGAAACTGTCATCGGCTTTGCCCAGCGCTCGCAGCTTTTGCTGCATTTCCTGATCGGTAAAGTTGACCGATTCACGGTTGCCTGCGTGGCCGCCGCTGAGAATCAACCCATCCTTAGGAGGAATATTACTTGGATTATCCGCCTGGAACGGCGCAGGAACCGGACCCGCGTTTAAGTCAGGGAAATTTTTCCCGCCTTCCATTTCATTATTTTCCCATTCGCCGATTAATCCTAAATCGGTTGCCACTAATCCGCGAGTTTTAGGAGTAGTAATTCGGCCATGTCTCAGTTGTGAATTGTTAGTCGTCATATATTTCTCTCTTAATTTAAAGGGTGGAATGTTGTTATTTATAGCGCCTATAACCTTGAAGCCATTTGGCGCTACCTTTTTTCTCCCTTGTGGGAAGTCCTAGATTCCACATCTTTACTGGCCAAATCAAATGACATAACACAGGTAACTACTTAATAAATAATGGTATTGAATATCAGATATGGGCGTGAACTTATTATTCAAATGGCAGTGATTGGCACTATCTGATTTCTTACAAATAAGGTAAGAATCGAGAGAAAATAAATAAACTGTTCGACGCTGATTAATTCGGCATGAATAAAAGGAGGGAGGGAGATAAAGTCGGAAAGTCGGAATTACCGTTTGGCGCAGATAGTCTCCGTTATAGCTATTTCATATGGCTTACTCGCTGACCACGGGGAAACCGCCGCAGGTCAGCTCTGCCAACATTAGCTAGATATCCATGATTGAAACCAACGCATTCACGTCATCCGACACTATTAACGATAAATTCTGAGTGATTTTTTCTACTGGCCAGTCCCACCATGCTAGTTGCTCAAGTTTAACAATCAGGTCTGGAGCAAAACGATATTGAATGACTTTTGCTGGATTACCGCCAACGATCGAATAGGCCGGTACGTCTGAGGTTACGACAGAACGGGACGCGATTATCGCGCCATGACCGATATTCACTCCCGGCATAATTAGCGCTTCAAATCCTATCCACACATCATTGCCCACCACAGTATTGCCTTTAAACGGGAGATCTTCAGGAGAAGGGGCTACTTTTTCCCAGCCGTTTCCAAATATTTGGAAAGGATAAGTCGAGACGCCTGATATCTTGTGATTTGCACCATTCATAATGAACTTAACACCTCTGGCAATGGCGCAAAATTTCCCAATAATCAATTTATCTCCAATAAATGGGAAGTGGTACAGAACATTGCGCTCAAAATCCTCGGAATTATCAGGATCATCGTAATAGGTATAATCTCCGATAATAATATTGGGATTAGTTACCGTATTTTTGATGTAACAAACTTGCGGAAAACCCGCCATAGGGTGTTTGTTAGTATGATCGGGGCCGTTTATATTATTTACCATGGTTCCTTCAGCACTGAGGCCATTTTCAGAAAATCTGTCATCCATATAGCAGACAGAACACTATAGATGATTTCGGCAGTAGTCAGCTTGGAATGCTCCATTTTGTGCAGAGAGCCATACTGTTTATTTCACAAGAAAGGATTCAGGAAGGTGGCTCTGTTTGTTCTTCTGATAAAACTAAATCACTATATCAATCATTTCCTAAAGACGACTATATTAGTAAGCTAAATCAAACGCCTTACCCTTTGCTTTAAGGAGATATTTTGAAAAAAACGCAAGATAGTGTTCATCTCACTGCATCGGAGGCGTTGGATAAACTCGAGGCGCTGTACAGTGCGGCATTAGTTGCGTTGCGAGAAGCTATCAGCGACTTTGTGCACGAAGGAAAACTGCCCGATGCGGCAGAACGTGCCAAAGGTTTATTTGCCTATCCTCAGCTAAGCGTCAGTTGGGAAGGCCAGTTCCGCGACAATATTCGTACCCGCGCTTATGGACGTTTTTCCCGAACCGGCTGCTACAGCACCACGGTGACGCGCCCAGCGTTGTTCCGTCGCTATCTCACCGAACAGTTGACTCTGTTGGAAGGTGAGTACGGCGCACGTTTTGAAGTGACGCCGTCACAAATAGATATGCCCTATCCCTTTGTGATCGACGGTTCAGATCTGGTATTAGACCGCACCATGACCGCCGGATTGGCGCAGCACTTTCCCACCACCGATCTAGCCAAGATTGGCGACGGTATTACCGATGGATTGGATACCGCGACGGAGAACTTCCCGCTGTCTCACTTTGACGCGCTGCGCACCGATTTTTCACTGGCGCGTTTGAAACACTACACCGGTACGCCAGCCGAACATATTCAGCCTTATATTCTATTTACCAATTACAGTCGCTACGTGGATGAGTTTGTCAGTTGGGCCTGCGAACAGATTCTCGATCCGAGTAGCCCTTATGAGGCATTATCCTGCGCCGGAGGCACTTTTATCACGGCGGAAAACGCCGATCCGCAAAAAACCACTTCGGATTTGGCGTGGAAAAAACATCAAATGCCGGCCTACCATTTGATCGCTAAAAACGGGCAGGGAATCACGCTGGTGAATATTGGCGTCGGTCCATCCAATGCCAAAACGATCTGTGACCATTTGGCGGTTATGCGGCCTCATGCCTGGCTGATGATTGGACACTGCGGCGGACTGCGGGAAAGTCAGGCGATTGGGGATTACGTGCTGGCACACGCTTATTTGCGGGATGACCACGTTCTGGACGCCGTATTACCACCGGATATTCCCATTCCCAGCATTGCCGAAGTGCAGCGGGCGCTGTATGACGCGACCAAAGCGGTTAGCGGAATGCCGGGGAAAGAGGTTAAACAGCGGTTGCGTACCGGTACGGTGGTCACTTCGGACGATCGTAACTGGGAGCTGAGATTCTCTGCTTCAGCGCTGAGGTTTAGCCTGAGCCGCGCCGTCGCCGTGGATATGGAAAGTGCGACCATTGCCGCTCAGGGTTATCGTTTCCGCGTTCCTTACGGTACTTTGCTGTGCGTTTCGGATAAACCTTTGCATGGAGAAATCAAATTGCCCGGTCAGGCGAACCATTTTTATGAGGGGGCGATTTCCGAACACTTGCAGATAGGTATTCGCGCCATTGATTTGTTACGCGAAGAGGGCGACCAATTACACTCGCGTAAATTGCGCACCTTTAACGAGCCTCCGTTCCGTTAAACTTTCGCTACCTACGCTTTCAGAATGCGACGACAGCGTCACCGAATGAGTGACGCTGTCACTTTTAATCAACAAGATTGGGTCTAAAAAATCTTATCAGTTTCTGTTCCCGCCTTATTATCATCGCTTACGCGCCATTTCCACGGCATTCGCTGATACCAGGATTGTGGCACCGGATGCACAATCGCTCGCAGCGCACGGGCATAATCCATCACTAAACCCGGCGTCCAGGCCATGGTTATTGCTCGTCGTCGAACCTGAGCTGCGATCCACAGTTCAGGCATAAACAAGGTTCGTAACGCTGGCCGCCAGTGTTTCCCCTGTTCGGCCAGTACGCCATCTAATGACGCTTCTAACGCGTATGCTACGCTGCTGGAGCAATTACGTGATGTCAGGTTATAGGTTTTCTGGCGCTGATAAACGTCCCAATAGCGCAAAAGCGCCGGACCGTTGTATTCATGGAATAATATTTTTCTGTCTGATTCACACCAATTGGCCGCTTCGGTGGCGTAATCCGGCTGAAAACTCCCGTCAACGTCGTTATCGCGCGTAGCCTTAAGCAACCGCAAGAACTCGGATGGAGAACGATCGATATCCGCTGCGGGATACAGACTGATGTACACTTTCGGCGATAATTCCAGCGCCGCATGGCCGGTGGAAATCACCCCTTGTGTATCCACCGCCGCAATATAGCGATTGATCACTGGGCGCGGAATGGTTCTGGCACTCGCGGCACCTTCCGGCGTCCAGATATGCACGGTCAGTGGTCCAGTGAAATCCACATGCTCAGGTGGAAGTGCCCTCGGTTTTGCCGCAGACTTTTTGGTCAATCCGGACAGAATATCCGAAGGAGCCAACAGCGCGAATACCGAAGTGCCTTCACTCAACTGGTTGGCGCGCCTTGCCAGCAGTAGGGTATTCACCCCGCTGATAAACATTAGGACACCCAGAAAGAATGACACAGTAGCCTGATAGTGCGTGGGATAAGGGCTAAACATAAACATGGCGAATAGAATCTGACAGCCTCCGCCGGCCATTGCCTGTTTCCAGCGGGGATAACGAACCACCCAGGCGGAAGCAATCACTAACGCACCAATAATGAAATAGGCAAAGCCGAAGATAATCGCCAGCAGCAGATTACTGTAGGTTTTATTCGACAGGATCAGCAGCGCCACGAAACAAAACAACCCGCCTTTAAAATACAGCACTGCTTTTTGTGCGCCTACGCCGCTGGCGGCCACGCTGAGCGTCACCAGACTTTCCAGTAATAGCAGCACGCCAAAGGTCTTTATGGGAAAATACAGCGTACCATCGATACCATCGATAAAAATCCCGATGCCAATTAATCCCCAGACTGCGCCAAGAAAACCAAGAAATCGGGCTTTGGAGCGGACAAAATCAACGCCAAATAACAGCAGGGCGATTTGAATCATAGTAGGCATCTCTGCGGTAAATAACGGTTCATACCTCTATTTCCCTTGTTTGTACGGGCTAATCTAGTTGTACTGGCTAATTTGCCAGTTACCCATCACACGATTACCTTCAGTACCGGTCAGCAGCACACAGCCGCCATCCACGATAGAAAGCCATTCTCCGTTGGCTGTCCGGATGCGCAACGCCAAAGCACCTTGCGGCTCCCGACCTTCTGCCGCCCGCCAATGTTGTTTCAGTTTTTCTCTGTCCTGCGGATGGATGCGCGGCAATACAGCATCAATATGCAGGAAAGCGGTCGATCCTCGCTCACCGAATAGGGCACCAATGTCGCTATCCCACAGGATTTCGCCCGATTCCAGGTTTAGCTGGTACATCACCCCGTCTCCTTCAATACGACCGGTTTCTGGGTTGAAACTGTGTATTGAGTGAGATAATCCACGCAGGAATACCATCAATAAAGCCGTGGCGGTCAGATAACACTGAGTGAGCAGCAAGGGTTCGCCGCTATGAAGCCCTTGTAAGAAGAATGGACCTTGGTGTTGATAGGTATAAAAAATCACAATGGCACCCAATGTCAGCAATGCCAGCGAACCGCCCCGATTACCGGCTATAATCGATAGCACGATAGCGATAGCGATAGGAATGCAGGACAGCGCAAAATACAGCGCGGCGCCGCTGGCCGCGAAATCCTGTAGTTTTCCGGAAAAGATTAGCCAGGTGCTAGCACAAAGGAGTAACCAAACAACGGCTCCCGCCAGCTTTGCCCTTAGCGTGAGTCGAGCGGAACGCACTCTGATATTCAGGAAACCCATAATAATGATGGTCACAAACAGAATGCCGGTCACGTCGGCAATCAGGCTGACCCAGAACAGGCTGAATAGCGGTAAACCTGCCGCCAACGCAATTCCGCCACCGGTTATCAATGCATCCAGCGCGCTGATAATAAGAGTCGCGCTTATCCACAGTAAAATAGCGTGCAAATCGTCATTGGGGCGAGCAAAACGCCGCACTATCCAGGCAATAACCACGCTGGCAGGTAACGACAGGACGGAATAGAACAACGCACTGAGCACATCTTCGCGCCAGTGTTGTTCAAGTAGAACGCTCACCATCGAAAAAATAAAGAACAGCAGCGGCCACGAGCCCCAGCGGACCGCCAAAAAGGCAGCGACAGCCACCCCGGAGGGAAACCACACCAGAGATATTTGAAACGCCGGGGAATCAAACTGTTGCGAAACCACACCCGCAACATAATAGATTAACGCCCAACCAAACAGGGCGCTAGCGTGCCGCCAGAACAGCGTCTTACTTTTTTTCATCGTAATTTCTCACTGAATGATTCTCTCCGGCAGTTTTCAGGAGGCTTAATTATTCCCGCCTCATGTCTATAAACCTAGTCATTGCAAGCCTAGGGGTGATAAACAAAATAGTTATAAAAAACAGTTATAAAAAAATAGCTATAAACCGGATTTTATCTATAGCTCGTGGCTGAAAAGCGGAAATGAGCTCGTGAGCGACGGCTGTCGTATTTGGGGGAATCAAGTTGTTAGAAATGCATATGATTTCAATCATACGATAGAAAAGGTGATGAAAGCACTAATTCATCATTCTTCAACGGGAAAGGGGGGTTATGGCTTCATGCAGAACATTACAGAGCATTTATGCGGCCATGTTCACTATCGCTACTTTGTGAGATATCGTTAATTACCGCGATGATAATTATGTTATAACATAACAAAAACATTCGCCGTAGGAAATGAAGTTTGTTACATTATCACACTCAAATTCTGTGGCCGGGAAGGGATAGCTGACCTTAACGTCCAGATATTGTTGGATATTAAATATGGAGTAGTTAAATGAATCGAACTCATACCCTGTGTTTTTCTCTTGGCCTGTGCGCTTCGTTGTTACATTCAACGGTCAGCGCCCATGATTTATGGACCAATATGCCTCCGGCGAACACCACTACGGCAACGGTAGAAATGGCCTATGGTCACGGATTTCCACATGGGGAAGCGATTCCGGCTCAAAGACTGCATTTCTTTGCCCCGCTAAAATTGACCAACGGCAGTAAGGAATACAGTTTTAACATCGACGGTAAAAACGTCAAATTCCAGCAGGAGAACTTGAAGCCTGGCTCTTATATCGCTCTGTCTACCTATAAGCCAACTATTTGGTCAGTGAAGCGCGTAGGGGAGAAAGACGAATGGCGTCAGGAAGAAGATAAAACCCAATGGCCAGGTAGTTTTTGCACCGATAACACTATGTCCGGTAAAACCATCAGCTTTGTGAAAAATCCCGATGCCAATCCGTTTATTACCCAACCGATGGGATTAAGATTAGAGTTTGTCCCATTACAGAATCCGAATGAACTGTCGATTGGCGACGATTTGGAATTACAACTGCTGTATAACGGTAAACCTTTGGCGAATCACACCTTTGGCGTTATTTTTAATGATGGGGAGGAACGCAGCGACGCCGAGGGACAGGGTCATGAACACCATCATCACGATCACGCCCATGAAAAAAATAATACATTGTCTCATCCCGCCTTGGCGCACACTTACGCCTTTGAAGATGTGGATTTAAAAGGCCAGACGGACAGCAATGGGAAATTAACGCTACCTATTACGGCGAAAGGGCAATGGCTGGTTTCTACCGTAGCGGAAACGCCTCATGAGGATAAGAATCGATGTGATATTCACCTCGATAAAGCCACTTTATCTTATTACGTGGTTAATTAACCAAGCGCGGGTTTGATTTTCACTCTCGGTTTTGCTTCGCTCAGCTGTATGCAGACTGATCATCATGTCAGTCTGCAACGGCCTGTATATTCTGCGTTAGGATTGGTACTGCAAACCGAGAGTTTTTAAGTCATAGCGGGTAATAAAATTAACAAAAAAGGTATCTATTGATAACCGTCCCACATTTCCTGACTGTATTCACATTTATTCTCTATACCATAGATTGCATCGAGGATATTACGAGGGAAACAACCGTTCATGCCGCGAAAGGCGGTATTCGTCATCACTATAATCAACCACATACGCGGTAAATTACCGAATAACAGTGCCCATGCTAACGCCCGAAATCCCACCCGAACCGCCGCTAATACCTATATGCTTAGAAGATGTACAGGCGCTCATACACAACACAAGCACTATGATAATAATTTTCATGTCCAGTTCCACGAGATTTTAGAATCTTACTTTAGCAGTATTATCCGTGGCGGGTATTTAATCAATAAGGCGGAAGGACGGAGGTCAAGCGCTGTTATGGCAAAGTTAGCGAGGCATCTCTGTTAAAGGGAAGGGCTTAATAAACACACCGAGATATGGTGCATGAACTCATTAACAACCATCATATTCTATTTAACATAATATACATTATGCGAACCGAGGTAAAGGTGTGTGAGTTTCCCGATTTTGGCCTTAATCCTTATCCATTGGCTGTTTATTCCTGTTGCTCTTCATTCCAGGCTCATTTTGGGTTTTACTTATCCCAACTAAAACCTGATTCTGAATAATGCACTCATCCTTAGTCAAGCTCGCAAACATTCCTCATTCACAGCTTCATTCTTTTGTTACCTATATCTTTTACTGACCGACATGTATTCCCGCTAACCGATAACTCATTGAATGCTTCGCTCACTCAACTTGCTCCTTCGAGTACTCCAGTTCTTCTGAACCAATTTTAATGTGAACGACCTGACTACCCATTGACCAATGACACTGCGTTAAGATTAATTTTAATCGAGATGCTCACGGGATGTTCATCGATTAATTGTTGGCTATAGCAGCAAACCACTGCCTATTTCCGATCGCGCTACGTGAAATCTGAGAAAAATCATCGGCTATGACCCTGCTGATTTCACGTAGTTGCATCATTTATTTGTGGTATAAATCAAATGGTGGTCGATTATTCAAGCAATCATCGATCACTTTTAATACACCGTCCTCATTATTTGCCGGAGCACGGTATTTCGCCGCTTGTTTTGCCGCCAGCGAGCCGTTTTCCATAGCGAAACTGTAACCTGCGTGTCTTAACATCTCCAGATCGTTACCGCCATCACCCAATGCCATGACTTCATTATCTGCAATACCGTAGATGCCTTGGATTCGCTTGATACCATTAGCCTTATGATTCCCGGGAATTATCAGGTCTACAGAACCATGTCCGCTAGAAACAGTTGTGACAATGTCACCTATTTTTTGTGTTATTTCATCCATCAGCCCGCTTACGTCATCTTGTTCATAACTAAGGGCAAACTTAAAGATAACGTCATCGATCTGCGCATAATCAGAGACTGTGTTGAGATGGTGATAATAGGTACGCATTCCATTAAAGAAATCGGGAGCGCCAGTCTCCAGCATATAAGCGCTCTTTTTACCGCATACCAGAAAATTGATTCCCGATAAGGTACTGATGCATTCCAGCACTTGAGCCACCTGCGCAGAAGGTAGCTTTCCACAGTAAACTTCCTGTTTTTTATCAACGATATATCCGCCATTCTCAGCCACATAAGCTATTTGGTCGTCAATATCATCGAAAAAACTTTTCAACTGATAGTATTGGTTGCCACTGGCTACAACAAATTTAATACCGCGCTGCAATAACTGTTGATACAGTTTTCTGAAACGAGATTTATTATACTGACCTTTGCTGTTTAGAAAGGTGCCATCCATATCAACTGCGATAAGTTTGACGCTCATTGAAACTCCTTGCGGTATAAGATAATCAGGATAAAAGGCACAATTGCCACTCAGTTAAAATCTAATACTGTAATGTATAGGCACCTAAAGTAATAATCAGGAATACGGCCACAACCACAAAAAATGCCACATACAGATCAGAGAGATACGTTATCCAGCCAATTAGCGCCGGGCCACCCAATACGCCGGGGTAACATAAGGTCGTCAGCATGGCCACAGACATATTTACCAGCATAACTTTTTCCAGGTCGTAGCGGCTACATTGGCTCTTTATTGGTTCTTCAACAGGCGGTTAAAATAATAATTTCTTACTTGAATATTATAACTAAGCATCCCATCCATAATGTCATTAATATGAGTCTCTGTCATTTTAGCGAGTTTAAGATGCGAAGATATCAATTTAGTAGAAATAAAATCCTGAACCATCCTGTATCTGATAAATGCTGCGCCAGTATTTTTTTAGTTTCCCCGGCCCATTCATAAATCTATTAAATAAGTAACACACAACTTTCAGATGTCATGTTTAATGATTTTTAAGTTTCACACCAATCAGATGAGCTGAATGACTTTTTGTCATCTCTATATGCTATTGATTCTATTCAATACGACATTGACTTAGTGATATAAAACGGTCGTTGTTCGCACCATAATTTAAAATCAAACTTGCCCGTTCGATTAAATTAAATTAATGTAAATCTCAATCGGTGTTAATGGACGGCAAGATGAATAAAATAATTTTAATCATTCACAAATAACAAGGAGTACTTAAATGGAAAACACTCAATTAATAAATATAGATTATAATTCATTCCGTGCTGTGAAAGGATTCGATAAACGCGTTAGATATTTGATTCTCCACTATACCGTCGTTGATTTCACCGGTTCGATCACCGCATTAACTGGCCCGTTAGTCAGTTCGCATTATTTAATTCCAGATCCTATGGATCCGAGCTATATAGCCGCCGGATTTGACGAGCTGCGTATATTTAATTTGGTAGATGAAAATGATCGGGCCTGGCATGCAGGGGAAAGTCGCTGGCACCAGCGAACCAATCTGAATGACAGTTCGATTGGCATTGAGATTGTTAACCAGGCATCTGATAATAATGGTAATTTTACTTTCCCACCCTATAATGATGAGCAAATTGAAGCCGTAAAAGATTTAGCGCTTAACATCTTACAACGTTATCCGGATATATCTCCCACCCATGTATTGGCTCATTCAGATATTTCCTTGGGGCGTAAAAGTGATCCCGGGGCTGCCTTCCCGTGGTTTGAACTGTATATGTGTGGCGTCGGAGCCTGGTATGATGATGAAACAAAAAATGAATATTTATGCCAGTATAATCACTCCATGCCGGATAAAGATGAAATTCTAAAATTATTTAATATTTATGGTTATGATACCAGTAGTGCTGATACTAACATAGGTTATGAGATTTTAATTCGAGCTTTCCAACTACATTTTCGCCCAGAGTGCTATGACGGTAAAATGGATGAAGAAACGCTCGCAGTCCTTTCCGCCTTAGTTAAAAAGTATTTCCCATCTGAATTATAATGTGAGGTGCTTCATTTTTACACAAGCTGCGATAACAACCAAAAAACATAATATCCCTATATAAATTTATTACTCACAGCACTACAAAGCGAAACTCAGAATTATAAAGTTAAATTAACCATAACTTTAAATAATAGCTTATGCTCGAACTTTTCTGGTGCCATTCATATTGGCACCAGAATTTTATCGTTCCATTATCACTGACCATATGAATGCGTCACGATTAATGTTTACCTGAGATAAGCACAATCGGTAATTTTTAGTGAGACTCTCTTGTAACGCTATAATGTCTTAATCTGCTCGGGATAGAGGCTGTAGCGAATCAAAGAGGAATATAGCTCCCCGGTATTTTCTCTCCCTGTCTGTTAGTTTCCTTTTTGCTTCACCGTGATGAAGTTGCCTCTGGTAAAGTAACCGAAGAAAATGACGCACATCGGTGTATTCGGTCACGATTTAACCATGACCACCCTATTCAGTTCGGATTCTTTCCAAGTAATGGTAATTATATCGTGATAAAAATTATCCGAGTATGCTAATGATATAAAATCAGTTATCGCCCCACTTTATTGGTAAGGAACGGAATATGATCGTTTTTGTCACAGGTGCAACCTCCGGTTTTGGCGAAGCCATTGCCCGTAAATTTGTTAGCCACGGCCATCAGGTTATTGCCAGCGGACGACGTTTAGAAAAACTGGAGCAACTGAAGAACGAATTAGGTGAGGCCCTGCATATTTTGCGGTTGGACGTACGCAATCGCGCCGCCATTCAACAGGCTATTGACGAATTACCTGCATCACTGCGAAATATCGATGTGCTGGTGAATAACGCCGGTTTGGCATTAGGTTTGGAGCCCGCGCACAAAGCCAATGCCGATGATTGGGAAACCATGATCGATACCAATACCAAGGGTTTGGTGAATATGACTCGCGCGTTGCTACCAGAAATGGTCAGCCGTAATATTGGCCACGTGATTAATATTGGCTCGACCGCGGCAAACTGGCCATATGCCGGTGGCAACGTATATGGCGCTACTAAAGCCTTTGTGAAGCAATTCAGCCTAGGGCTGCGTGCGGATTTACACGGAACGCGTATTCGCGTGACCGATATTGAACCCGGATTGGTCGGAGGAACCGAGTTTTCCTCCGTTCGCTTCAAAGGGGATGATGAAAAGGTGAATAAAACCTATGATGGAGCTAACCCATTGATGCCAGGTGATATTGCCGAAGCGGTCTATTGGGTAGCGACTCTGCCCGCTCACGTCAATATTAATACGTTAGAAATGATGCCGGTTAGCCAATCATTCGCTGGGTTGAACATTCATCGAGAATCATAATACGCGGTGTCAGATCGAGCGCAGTGAAGTCACTGCGCTCTATTTTTACTCATTACTTTCACTGATTTCCGCTAATTGACCCGCCAACCAGCCACGATAATCAGCATACCAATCAACGCAATACCTGCACCTAACCAGTCAAACATTGATAGCTTTATACCCTCCACCACTCGCAGCCAGATTAAGGCTGTAGCCACGTAAACCCCGCCGTAGGCGGCATACACTCGCCCACTTGCTGCCGGATGTAGCGTTAATAACCAGACGAACAGGCCTAAACTCGCCGCAGCCGGTAATAGCAGCCAGGCCGGTGCCCCTTTCCTCAACCAGAGGTAAGGCAGGAAACAGCCTATAATCTCCGCGAGTGCGGTGGCAAAAAAAAGTAATGAAGTCTTCAACATAACGACGAGTTTTCTCTCTAAAGGTTAAATGAGTTTGCGGTAGTGGGTACATTGTCACAGAGCAATGATATAGTTTATCTATAGGTTTGTATGCTTAAACAAAATGAGTCGCTTAACTCATCGATAAAGAAGGATTTAATGATGAAAAACAATCGCCTGCGTATCGCATTGCGCGTTCTGTTGCCTGCTGCGGTATTGATGCTGCCTTTATCCTGGTCCTCTATGGCGCAGGCGCAATTAAGTCATTGTTCGCAAGGAAGCACCTGCGTTACCGTTGGCGGCAATAATGCCAATGACCCTTTGGCGAAAGAAGCCGCCCGTCAAAGCAAAGAACAGTGGGATGAAACCCGCCGCCTACGTAATAAGGTTAATACGCGTAAAGAGAAAGATTTCGACAAATACGACGTTGCTGAAGATGCTAAAGATAAATGCTTGAGCAGCTCTAATTTCAATGCCTATTGGGAACCGAATACCCAGCGTTGTTTAGATCGTCAAAGCGGCCATAAGATTAATCCTTAATAGCTAAGAACGGTGCTTTTTACTTGAAGTTCAGGCTGTCTGAACTACTATTAGCGACACTAGCAATTCATCCCAAATAAGGATTTACTGATGAAAAAAACGCTTATTATCGGCACATTGTTACTGGCGGTTGCGCCTTTGGCCGCACAGGCATCTTGCGAAAGCGTGAAAGCGGATATTGCGCAAAAGATTATCAATAACGGTGTACCGGAGTCGGGTTTTACGCTGGAAATCGTACCTAACGATCAGGTTGAAAAAGCCGGCGGCCAAGTTGTTGGGCACTGCGAAAACGATACGCAAAAGATTGTTTATACCCGGATTACCAGCGGCGAATAGTTTCGTTAAGCTATATTCATCAGGGCGCACGGGTTGCGCCCTTTTCTATTTTTACGGTTTCTCAATTTACGTTTTCTCCATTCCAAAATTCCTCGTTGTGATCCGGTCTGAAGCGCACTATTCCTCCGTTCGCCAATAAGGTTCCCTCTTCCTTCGCGCTAAGCTCATTGTTCCGTTTATGGAACACTGTGGCTTAATTTGAGCTACTTATCACTTATTGGAACTTTATCTATACTTTATTACACAGTTGCTCAGCGGAATTAGCCGCTGATTACACGCTGTTGGGTTGGTTTATATCAACCAACGGCCATTCAGGTAGTAAACAATGGAGTGAGAAATGAACAAACCATATGTACGTCTCGATAAAGACAATGCAGCCGTGCTGCTGGTAGATCATCAGGCGGGTTTGTTGTCTCTGGTGCGGGACATCGATCCGGATAAGTTTAAAAATAACGTGTTGGCATTGGCCGATATGGCTAAGTATTTTAACTTACCGACCATTCTGACGACCAGTTTTGAAACCGGTCCTAATGGCCCGCTGGTTCCTGAGCTAAAAGCCCTGTTCCCGGACGCGCCTTATATTGCTCGCCCAGGACAAATTAACGCCTGGGACAACGAAGATTTCGTTAAAGCGATTAAAGCCACCGGTAAAAAACAGCTGATTATCGCCGGTGTGGTAACCGAGGTTTGCGTGGCTTTCCCAGCGCTGTCCGCGTTAGAAGAAGGCTTTGATGTGTTCGTGATTACCGATGCTTCCGGCACCTTCAATCCGTTAACTCGCGATGCCGCATGGGATCGTATGTCTGCCGCCGGTGCTCAGCTGATGACATGGTTTGGCGCAGCCTGCGAATTGCACCGCGACTGGCGCAATGACGTAGAAGGTCTGGGCGCGCTGTTCTCCAACCACATTCCTGATTATCGTAATTTGATGACTAGCTATTTCACGCTGACATCTGAAAAATAACGCTTAATCGCCTTTGCTCCCGCCTTGCGGCCAGCCTCTGGCGGGAGCTTCTAGCTTGTTAAATCTTTCCTTTTTACTTCCATTGTTCTTCTTTAACGAAAACTGCCTGCATTTTTCTCCGTTTTGATCCAAGCTAAATATTCACTAGCCATTCACATCCGGCCAAGTAACAATGGTGGTCTGAATTCAATCAGTTAACTCGCGACACATGAAAAAGCCACTCCATCATCATTTTTATCGCGCCATGTTACGGCGGTTGCTGATTGCAATCATGCTGGGGATGACTTCGGCGGTGATTGTCTGGCTGTTCCACCGCGGCATGTTGGGGTTAGAGTGGCTGCTATTTGCCCGTACCGATGGCAGTTTGGTGGCCGCTGCCTCCTCGATTTCTGGCTGGCGGCGGGCGTTAACACCGGCGCTGGGTGGAGTGGCGGCAGGTGGTGTGCTGTGGTTATTCCAGCGCTATCGCCATCAACGGCCCACAGCCCCTACCGATTATATGGAGGCGATCGAGATTGGCGATGGTCGGCTCGATATCTCTGCCAGTTTGGTTAAGTCTTTCGCTTCTCTCTTGGTGGTATCCAGCGGTAGCGCCATCGGTCGCGAAGGTGCCATGGTGCTGCTGGCGGCGCTGTTTGCATCGGTTTTTGCCCAACGCTATGCCAAAGCTAACGAGTGGAAGCTTTGGGTCGCCTGCGGCGCGGCCGCCGGTATGGCCAGTGCTTATCACGCTCCGCTAGCGGGTAGCCTGTTTATTGCCGAAATTCTGTTTGGCACTTTAATGCTGGCTTCGCTAGGCCCCGTTATTATTGCCGCAGTGACGGCGCTGTTAACAACTAATATACTCTTAGGCGAACAGGCACCGTTATATCAGGTGCAGGCGCTTCCTTCTCCGTTACCGATGCAATATCTGCTGATGGCCACATTGGGTGTGATTGCTGGATTTAGCGGGCCACTATTTTTGAAAGCCATGACCGCCAGCGGTCATGTTTTTCGTTCCCTGAATTTATCCCTTCCGCTTCAGTTGGGGCTGGGAGGAATTATCGTTGGTTTGCTGTCGCTAATATTCCCTGAAGTATGGGGAAATGGTTATAGCGTGGTGCAATCGATGCTGGCCGTACCACCGGGAATATTGCTGATTGGCGGAGTTCTGATCTGTAAATTAATTGCGGTATTAGCCAGTAGCGGTTCTGGTGCGCCTGGAGGGGTGTTTACCCCGACGTTATTTGTCGGGGCAGCCTTGGGGATGTTGATCGGGCAGATTTTCGCCTTATGGCCATCTTTAGGTGAACATGTCGCCCTGCTTATGGCGCTGACCGGCATGGCCACACTGCTGGCAGCCACCACTCATGCGCCGATTATGGCGGCTCTGATGGTGTGTGAAATGACGGGCGAATACACGCTCTTGCCGGGCTTATTATTATCTTGCGTGATCGCAACGGCAATTGCCCGTTGGATAAGACCATTATCGGTTTACCATTCGGGATAAGCCGCCGATTTAGCGGGAAATATAACCGCCAAAATCGGATATAAAATAAAAGAGATATGAGGCAAAAATTATAACTTATTCACTCTTTAATCAGCGGAGATAAATCCAGATATTTAACCAGATCGCGCTGTTCCGGCCGAGGTAAATAAGGCAATTCACCTAATTGTGGCGCAGGTATCTGGTGGCGTAATACATCAATAGTTTCTGCATAGTGCGCTAAACCCGGGTTAATCCTATTAGCGACCCAGCCTAATAAAGGTAACCCATCGTTGATTATTGCCTGAGCAGTTAATATGGCATGATTGATACAGCCTAATTTAATTCCTACCACCAAAATAACCGGTAATTTTTCTTTAACCACCCATTCGGAATAAAAGCGTTGATCGTTCATCAACACGCTCCAGCCGCCACAGCCTTCCACAACTACGCTATCAGCCTGTTGCTCTAACGCGGCTAACCCGGCGCTCATCCGGTCATAGTCGATCAGGGTGTCAGTGCTGGCATGGATCACTTCCTCATGCAGCGGGAAAGGATTCACAGCCGAATAATCTAGCGCAATGGATGATGAAGCCTGCAACACTAAGGCATCTGCGTTACGCAGCCCGTCCGGTGTTTCTTTGCTTTCGGTGGCAACCGGCTTATATCCCGCAGCATTTTTACCGTGCTGACTGAAAGTTTGCAGTAAAGCCCGAGACACCACCGTCTTACCCACGGCGGTATCCGTTCCAGTAACAAATACGCGCGTTAACATAAAGGAATTACTCCGCAATTTTGCCGTTTTAACTCAAAATAGTCCCGCCGAACCTTGGCGAAATTGTCGATGAGCTGAAAAGTCTAGGCGATGATGAAGATAAACAGCTTGCGTTAGCGCAATGTTTTGCCGGACTGGAATGTTTTTTTAGCTAACGAGCGGATGGCGCGAGAGTCATTAGCGGAGAAAAGAGTATTTAATACCTATTAATAATTAACTCTAAGTTATTAGCAGCAGTGGATTAACCCTGTAGCAATTTCACTAATAATGAGCCGTTATATAACGCCTCTTTAACCAATGCTGCTCCGGGCATCGTTCCCCGATTATAAAATCGGGTGGACTCTACCTGAATATTTTCGCTGTAAGCCGGCAATGCCTGCTGGCGAATACAGGATTCAATTGCTGGATGTAAAATAGAAGACGCCAGATTAAGCGGCGAGCCGACTAATATTTTCTCCGGATTAAATAAATTGACCATAATGGCCAGAATCCGACCCACGCTATGACCCACGCCCAGAATAATATCTTTGGCTAACTGATCGCCTGCCATTGCGGCGTGACATAGCGATTCCACCGTAAGTGGAGAACTGTGTAGCAACGAACTCATAGAGACATTGAGCCGCTGTTGGGCGATTTCCAGCATATTTTCAATGCTGGCAACGGTTTCCAGACAACCATGATTACCGCAATAACAGCGCTTACCATAAGGATCAACCTGAGTATGGCCGATTTCGACTACGCTGCGATTACCAGCGTGGAGCACCCTGCCGCCGGTGATCACTCCTGCGCCGACGTTATGGTCAATCACCACTTGAATAACATTCTGGCTGCCCTTGGCGGCACCGTATAAGGCTTCAGCCATAGTCCAGGCACAAATATCATGCTGAAGGAATACCGGCAGACCGGTGCGTTGTTCCAGTTCGGGGCCGAGGCGCATCTCATCCACATCATAAAACGGCATTTTATGCACGATACCGGCAGGTGCATCGATCATGCCGGGCATGGTAATCGCGATAGCGGTCAGACGTTCCAGCTTCTCCTGGTGGCGGATAAAGAATTGGTCTACTTCGTTAAGAATGCGGTTTAGCAAGGGTTCGGGGTGGGAATCTGGCAGTGGGAGTAAATCCTCAACCACCAGTTTACTGCTGAGATCCCGCAGCGCAAGAGTGATGCTGCCGTGGTTGATGCGGCCAGACAAATAGTGCCACGCCTCGGTATCCAACACTAGCCCGATAGCCGGACGCCCACGGCTGCCGACATCCTGAAATTCGGTTTCTTTTACCAGGTGAGCTTCAACCAGTTCCCGCACAATTTTGGTAATACTGGCGGGCGCCAGCTGCGCGCGTTTCGAGAGTTCGATGCGGGAGATTGGGCCAAAATGGTCGATCAGGCGATATACCGCCCCGGCATTGGTCTGCTTGATTTGATCAATATGCCCAGGCTGTCCATCCATAATCACAAAACCGGCTCCTTCTTTGCCACTTACCGAGTATTTTCGCGCTTCTAAATAAATATTAACGGCTATGTTGGGGCTTTTGGTATAAGGCGTCAACTATTTGATTAGTTATGTGATTTACTGCACACATTCCCAGTATATATCACCCTTTAAGGCGTTTATTCAAACAGATTGCGCCACCGTTTCCGGTATCATTAAACGAATCAACGCGTCGGCGGGAGCAGTAACGGGACGATGCCGATGATTGACCAACCACACCTCGGTTGTTGCCTCAGGTTCATCCAGCGGCAGGTATTTCACTCCGTCCACTTTCACCCGCGTAAAGGAGGCTGGCAGGATCGAAACTCCCAGGCCGGAAGACACCAGGCCGACGATGGTCATGGCTTCCCCCACTTCTTGCGTGATGTAAGGCGTGATGCCGCTTCGCGCCAACAAATTCAAGATTTCGTCGTATAGCGCCGTCCCTACCTCACGAGCAAAAAAAACGAAAGGTTCCTGCGCTAGCATATGGAATTTCAGCGTTCCCAATGGCACTGCGGCCAACGGGTGTTCCTCGTGGACTACCGCGACCAAAGGTTCCCGTAGCAGTAAACGATGCTGCAGCGCATCGGGCAAACGTGTATTGCGCATCACGCCCAGATCCAGACGCCCATCAAGCAACGGTTCAATCTGCTGTTTGGTATTGACTTCCTGCATTTTTATATGCACGCATGGATGCAACTGCCTAAATATTCTCAGATTTTTTGATACCACGCTGATAAAGGGGGCGGACGATGTAAAACCGATGGTCAGCTCACCCAACTCACCTCGGTGCAGCCGCCCCGCTTTTTCCGCCGCGCTATTGACCTGCGCCAAAATTTGGTAAGCCTCTTTGAGAAATAGCTCTCCGGCCTGCGTCAGGCTGACGTTACGGTTATTCCGAGCTAACAACCGGGCGCCTATTTGCTCTTCCAAAATCTGAATCTGCTGGCTTAACGGCGGTTGCGAAATCCGAAGTCGCTCCGCCGCCCGTCCGAAGTGCAGTTCTTCAGCGACCGCAATAAAATAGCGTAAGTGTCTGAGTTCGATTGGCATGAAAATCCATTAATAGGTTAAACGTCTTATTCCCAATTATTAATATATTAGACAAAAAACTGCGCTATTCCTATGATCACTGTGTTCCCCCTTTCTATGGGGCAAACAGCCTGTTTTAGTGTGGTTTTTTGGATAAGGAATGAAAGTGAACACCTCTTTGCGCTCTGCGAATTCTGTAGCGCCGACACCGGTAGCTAATGATAATACTGCCTCTGCCCGCCACACCTCGACTTTACCGATTAATAAACGTCCTTATATCCAACGCGGCACACCGCAGTTTATTCGCGTCACGCTGGCTTTTTTCTCCGCCGGACTGGCGACATTCGCCTTACTGTATTGTGTGCAACCTATTTTGCCTTTGCTGTCGCAAGATTTTGGTATCTCCCCCGCCAGTAGCAGCTTGTCTTTATCCACTGCCACCGGAATGCTGGCGGTAGGATTGATGTTTACCGGCCCGCTTTCCGACGCGATTGGCCGCAAACCGGTCATGGTGGTGTCATTGATGCTGGCAGCGATCTGCACCCTGGTATGTGCCTTGATGACCAGCTGGCACGGCATATTATTAATGCGCGCATTAATTGGTTTATCCCTCAGCGGCGTGGCGGCGGTTGCCATGACCTACTTAAGCGAAGAGATTCATCCCAGTTTTGTCGCGCTGTCGATGGGGTTGTATATCAGCGGTAACTCGATTGGGGGAATGAGCGGACGCCTGATTGCCGGCGTATTAAGCGATTTCTTTTCCTGGCGGGTAGCGCTGGCGGTGATTGGGCTGTTTGCGTTGGCCGCCGCTTTCATGTTCTGGCGTATTTTGCCACCTTCCCGACACTTTCGTGCCACTTCGCTACGCCCCAGAACGCTGGCGATTAACTTCAAACTGCACTGGCGCGATTCCGGTCTGCCGCTGCTGTTTGCCGAGGGTTTCCTGATCATGGGCAGTTTCGTCACCTTGTTTAACTACATCGGCTATCGCCTATTGGGGGAACCCTATGGGATGAGTCAGGCGCTGGTAGGCCTGCTGTCCGTTGTTTATCTCACTGGTTCCTACAGTTCCCCTAAAGCCGGCGCCCTGACCACGCGTTTGGGACGTGGGCCAGTATTGCTCTGGTCAATTGGCCTGATGCTGGGTGGCGTGCTGATTACTGCATTTTCATCGGTTATCGCCATATTGATTGGGATGATGATATTTACCGCCGGTTTCTTTGCAGCACACTCGGTTGCCAGCAGTTGGATTGGCCGCCGCGCCAGACGCGCCAAAGCGCAGGCTTCTTCTTTGTATTTATTCTGCTATTACGCCGGTTCCAGCGTCGCGGGCACCTTGGGAGGCATATTCTGGCTGAATTTGGGCTGGTACGGCGTTACCGGGTTTATCGCGCTGCTGTTGCTTATTGCGTTGGCCGTCGGCCAACGTTTACGTGTGTTACCTGAAGCTGCGCGTATTTAACTGTTGAATATTTATCTTCGTGGCTCTGGGCGTTAACCAGAGCCTGCTTACCCAGATTCACATCTAAGGGATTATTTTCTAGGGAATAAATAATCAACATCAGTTCGATCAAAAAATAGCGAGCATCCAGAAATACCGATAAGCCGTTCATATCGAAAAGTCAGACATATTCGCCCGATAGTCCCCCACGTATTCTGCTACACTAATCGGCCAGCATAAAGCTAACCTTATGAAAAAATTAATATAACCGTTTAGTAAAATCATAATTCTGCCCACGGCCCCTCTTCGTTCTGTATGAAGAATTTAGCTCTGTCCTTGATGTTTTTGCACTTTTGTTTGAATGCGCACTGTTGTTTGCAAGAAGCTTAATGTATGTTGTAACTAAAGCGTGTTTTTAACGAGATAACTCTATGGATAAGTACGATTTGATTTTGAGAATGAATACCAGTTTTAACCAACTGGAATTATCATTGGCGTCGCTCCACCAGCAGCTGGCAGAGTTTCCATTATTGGCCGCCCAAGTCTTCACCCTGCCCGATATCGAAAAAGGCTTGGAGCATGAAGAGATTGAACAGATTAACGTCACGCCAGTAGTCGGAGAAGAAGCCCGCGAATTGGGTTTACAGCACTTCCGTCGCCTGTTTATTCATCATAATAAGCAAAATGTCAGCAGCAAAGCGGCCGTTCGCCTCCCCGGCGTACTGTGTTTCGCATTGAATAAGACAGAATATCGGGACTGCATCACCCTGATTGAACATATTAATCAATTGAAACACCAGTTAGAGCAGATTATCACCGTTGAGTCCGGCCTGCCCAGCGAGCAACGCTTTGAATTCGTTCACACTCACCTGCACGGCCTGATTACGCTAAATACTTACCGCACCCTCACCCCATTGATTAATCCAAGTTCAGTGCGATTCGGCTGGGCAAATAAGAATATAATTAAAAATATAACCAAAGAAGATTTGCTGGCGCAGCTAAATAAGAGCCTGAATGCCGGTCGCGCCGTGCCGCCCTTTACCAAAGAAGAATGGGCCGAATGGGTAAGTCAAGAAATTGCCGACGTGCAAAGATTACCCGAAACTGCAAAATTGAAAATTAAACGCCCTGTCAAGGTTCAGCCCATTGCCCGTGTCTGGTATCAGGAACAGCAAAAACAGGTGCAGCATCCCTGCCCTATGCCGTTAATTGCTTTATGCCAAAAAGAGTTAGGTGCCGGTATGCCTAAAATTGGAGAGCTACCCAATTACGATGCCACACAGATTAAACACAAACATAAACCGCAGGCTAAACCGTTGCGGTTGTTAATTCCACGACTGCATCTTTATACAGATATCGAATGACTCAGCGGATTTTCCGCTTATAAAAAACAATGGGTTATTTTCCCATTATCCAAAAACAGCCGTAACTTAAATCATTTAGTTACGCGCAATGATGCGATGAAAAAAATATCGCTTACTCTCTGGCAGTCTTATTGTTTATTGCTATGATTAATACTCATCACAAAGAATATAGATAATTAATTGTGTGATAAAAATGATTTTAGTTTGATTCTTAAAGATAAAATAGTTAAAGATAAAATAGTAGCAGGCTAACCAATCCAGTCTGTCACACGATATTTTAAATATTCGCAAGAAACAATATAGCCGATTGAATAATCACATAAGAAACAAATTAACACAATGTTCACTCTTAATTTATTTAAGCAGCTAAATCTTTCGTGTTTTTTTATTTTTATAACCAGAATCAGGCATATTTATAATTCCGGGTTAATAGAGCTCGATATTTTTTATATTTTCACAGCGTTTCACAGCGCAATGCCATAATCCTAATAGAATTGGAAGGTATACTATGCCATTAACTAAGACAAATACTCAAAATCCTATTCGCGGAATTGTTAACCCTACCTCCGCACAACGAAAAGATTGTCAGGCAGTTATCCTTATGCTTGATTATGCCGACCTTGGCCGTGGCCCTGGGACTTTACATACTGTGGGCAGTGCCCGTCTCGACATGCAAGGAAGGACGGCGGCAGGAGATGCCAATATTCAAGTTCAAATAGGAACCGGCACGGTGGCTGCTGCCATGATCGCGCATTCAGTTCAAACGATCACCGATCCTATCAATCAAAAAGGCGCAGTGAATGCCTCCGTTTCCGTATTGAACCAAAGTATGGATAGCGGGACTATTTGGAATTTGACCGGAACCCTGCCTTAAACCAACCGCGGTCATCTAAAACTGAAAAGCGTCAGCTTTCCCACCGCCAACGCTTTTATCATTACTTCTTATATCCTTAGCTTAAGGAAGAGCTAATCCTTCATACTTCCTACCATCTCTTCTGGCCTTACCCATTCATCGAATTGTTGATCCGTCAGATACCCCAGTTTCAACGCCGCCGCTTTAAGGGTCAGCCCCTCTTTATGCGCCTTCTTGGCAATCTCGGCCGCTTTGTCGTAGCCGATATGGGTATTCAGCGCCGTAACCAACATGAGTGATTCATTCAGAAGTTGAGTAATACGATCCCGATTCGGTTCGATACCGACGGCACAATGCTCATTAAAGCCACGCATACCGTCAGCCAGCAAACGAATTGACTGTAGATAGTTATGAATAACCATTGGTCGGAACACATTCAGCTCAAAGTTACCGGACGCGCCACCAATATTCACTGCAACATCATTCCCCATCACCTGAGCACACAGCATAGTCATGGCTTCACATTGGGTCGGATTCACCTTACCCGGCATGATAGAGCTGCCGGGTTCGTTTTCCGGAATAGCAATTTCGCCAATACCACAACGAGGTCCGGAAGAAAGCCAACGCACATCATTGGCAATTTTCATCAGAGAGGCCGCCAGACCTTTCAGCGCACCGTGTCCATGAACCAGTGCGTCACAGGTCGCCAGCGCTTCGAACTTATTCGGCGCGGTGACAAAAGGTTGTTGGGTCAGATTTGCCAGCTCCTGAGCCACACGCACTGCATATTCCGGATGGGTGTTCAAGCCAGTCCCTACCGCCGTTCCCCCTAGCGCCAGTTCACAGATATGGGGAATCGAGGCTTCGATATGATGCAGACTGTAGTTTAGCATCGCCGCCCAACCGGAAATTTCCTGCCCCAATGTGAGAGGCGTGGCGTCTTGTAGATGGGTGCGACCAATCTTTACGATGCTTTTATAAGCTTCGGCCTTATCCGCTAGCGTTTTTTGTAATACTTTCAGCTCCGGTAACAGATGTTCACGCAGCGAAAGTACCGCCGCGACATGCATCGCCGTCGGGAAGACATCATTGGAACTTTGGCTTTTATTCACATCATCATTAGGATGAACCAGTCGCGCATTCCCCCTGGCTCCACCCAAAATTTCGCTAGCACGATTAGCCAACACTTCATTCATATTCATATTGGTCTGAGTGCCAGAACCGGTTTGCCAAATGGAGAGAGGGAATTCATCAGGGTGCTTATCCGCCAGAACTTCATCGGCGGCCTGAATAATGGCGACGCCCCGCTCTTCAGCCAGCAGTCCTAAATCCATATTCACTTTAGCGGCAGCGCGTTTGGTCAGCGCCAACGCATGGATAAGCGCGGTCGGCATTTTCTCCTGGGAGATACGGAAATGCTCCAGTGAACGCTGCGTTTGTGCCCCCCACAGGTGGTCGGCGGGTACTTCTATTGGCCCCATTGAGTCTTTTTCAATGCGAGTGGCTGCCATGACTCTCTCCTTAGCACAGATAGCGGAATAAGTAGGTATCGAACATCAGCAATAATAGTTGCTGATGATAATGATTATCATGCCATAACAATCATTCTGATTATGCGACCGGGACGCCTTTATTGTAGGTTTGGGAGATAACTTTTATGTTGATTTTTTGTAAACGGCCGATTTTCCGCTCACCGCCTATTGCCTATTGCCCACCAGCAGTTTGGCGGTAATACGCTGGGGTTCATGAATCTATATTTTCTTTAACAAGTTTCATTGCCAAAGTATCTATCCAAGTTATCGATTGTTGGGAAACCTTCTTTTTATACCGCAGTTTTTAGCCGCTAAAACGACCAAAATATCAGCGCCAAGAACACAGATGACTTCCCATCCTTGCTATCCTTCCCAATGGGATCGTCGCGCAAATTTACGGCAAAAAGCATAATTCCCGGTGTGCAATCCTTGCAACCCATCTAACCTCATTGTTTACTAGCTTATATTTTTAATCTGGCCTGAATTCCTTTCAGCCGCTGAGACAGCAGACCTCAATCATGCAAAAGATGATCAATGCAGTACAAAACTACGCTTGGGGCAGTACCGACGCCCTGACCCGTCTTTATGGCATTCCTAATCCGCAACATATCCCGATGGCGGAATTGTGGATGGGCGCGCATCCTAAAAGCAGTTCAAAAATAGTCGATGCTCAGGGGCAGCCACAATCACTGCGCCAGCTTATCGACAGCGACCCGTCGGGCCATTTAGGGGATGCAGTCGCTAAACGTTTTGGCGAGCTACCTTTCCTGTTCAAAGTACTCTGTGCGGCTCAGCCACTGTCTATTCAGGTTCATCCTAGTAAACAGGCGGCGGAAATCGGTTATGCCCGTGAAAATGCCGCCGGTATTCCTTTAGACGCCGCCGAGCGTAATTACAAAGATGCCAACCATAAACCGGAGCTGGTTTATGCACTGACGCCCTTCCACGCTATGAATGGTTTCCGCACGCCAGAGCAGTTAGTTGGGCTATTGCAGCCAGTGTCTGCGGCGCATCCGGATATCGGCGCCTTCCTGCTTCAGCCGGATGCCGAACATCTGGCGCTGCTGTTTGCCAGCCTGTTAAGTATGGAAGGCGAGCAAAAAGCGTTAGCGCTGGGCGTATTGAAATCCGCGTTGAATAATCAGCGAGGCGAACCGTGGGATACTATTCGTCACATTGCGCAAATCTACCCTGAGGATAGCGGCTTGTTCTCCCCCCTACTGCTGAACGTTATTACTCTACAGCCGGGTGAAGCCATGTTCCTGTATGCAGAAACGCCGCACGCCTATCTGGACGGCGTGGGTCTGGAAGTGATGGCTAACTCGGATAACGTACTACGCGCCGGGTTAACGCCGAAATTCATCGATATTCCCGAGTTAGTTGCTAACGTGAAATTTGTTCCCAAGCCTGAGTCGGAGTTACTGACCGCGCCGAAGGAACAGGGTAACGCGCTGATCTTCCCGATCCCTGTGGATGATTTTGCCTTTGCCATTCATCGCCTGACGGACGAGTCGGAAAACATCGAGCAGAACAGCGCGGCGATTATCTTTTGTATCGACGGACAGAGTATTGTGCAAAAAGACTCACAGCAGATTGTGCTACAACCTGGGGAATCCTGCTTTGTTTCCGCCAATGAATCCCCTATTAACCTCCGCGGTTCTGGTCATATTGCGCGGGTTTACAACATTATTTAACTAATTGGTGTTACAAATCTTTCTTATTTGTTGCCAATCAGTAGCTATTGCATTCACAATAACGCGCTTATGGGCGTTATTGTGCCTACAACCGCGTTCAACGTATTGAATTTGCTGAATTAGAAAAGGATGAACAGAACCATGAAAAAATCGTTAGTGGCTGTCAGCGTTATTGTCGTTCTCGGCGCTGCATGGACAGGTGCCTCTTGGTACACCGGCAAATTGATGGAACAGCGGATGAGTGAAATCGTCGATAACGCCAATTCACAAATTAAACGACTGGCGCCACAGGCCGGTCTGAAACTGGCTTATACCGATTACCACCGCGGAACCTTCAGCAGTAAAGTCCGTTATATCCTGCAACCAGACGGGACTATCACCGGCGAAAATGCAGTGATGAAGCCAGGTGAAGAGATCGCCTTTATCGAAACTATCGATCACGGTCCTTTCCCAATGGCTCAATTGAAGAAATTCAACCTGATCCCTAGCATGGCGTCGGTTCACTCCGAACTGGAAAACACGGCTGCGGTTAAAGCTTTGTTTGATATCACCAAAGGCAAATCACCGTTTACCGCTGATTCACGCATTGGTTATAACGGTAGCACCGATTCTGCGATCAAACTGATCCCTATCACCTACGAGAAAGACGGCCTGAACCTGAACTTCTCCGGTGCCAGCCTTGACGCTGCTTTCTCTAAAGATATGCGTGACGTTAAACTGAACGGCGAAAGCGATAGCATCGTGCTGTTCAAGAAAAACGAAATGGATCAGGTAGAAACCTTTACTGTTAAAGGCCTTAGCCTGAAGAACGACAGCAAAACCGGTAAGTTTGATCTCAGCATCGGCGACCAGAATCTGTCGATCAAACAGGTTCTGTTGAGCGTGGAAGGCAAAGAAGCGCTGGTTCTTGATGGCTTTACGCTAACTTCGCAGATGGGCGAGTCGGACAAAAACCTGAACGGTAAGCTGAGCTACACGCTGGATTCCCTGAAAATTCAGGGTAATGACTTTGGTTCCGGTAAGCTGAACTTTACCTTTGCCGGTCTGGACGGCGAAGCAGTGAAGAACTTCGCTACCTCCTACAACCAAATCGCTATGCAGGGTCTGCAAACCGGTAACATCGATCCTGAAACTTACCAGTTGCAGATGACCGAGCTGGTTCTGACCAAGCTGCCAAGCCTGCTGAAAGGCGATCCTAGCTTCAGCATCTCTCCGCTGAGCTGGAAAAACGGCAAAGGCGAAAGCGCCCTGAAACTGGACGTCGTGCTGGCCGATCCAAGCAAAGTGACAACGCCAATCACCAGCCAGGAAGAAATCCTGACTCGTGCTATCAAGAAAATCGACGCTAATCTGACCATCCCAATGCCAATGGCGACCGAGTTCACGACTCAGGCTGCACGTTTGCAGGGTTACAGCGCTGAAGAAGCCGCTAAAATGGCCGTTCAGCAGGTTCAGGGCGTTGCCGCGATGGGCCAGATGTTCAAACTGACCACGACCAAAGATGACGTTATCAGTAGCAGCTTCAGCTTCGCCGATAACAAAATCGATCTGAACGGTCAGAAAATGACGCTGCAGGAATTTGCCGGTCTGTTCGGTATGTTTGGCGGTATGCCGCAGGAAGAAGAAGCCCCTGCTGCTGAAGCCCCTGCCGCAGAGTAATATCGATTCGGAACAAGAAGTCGCTTATCCTCAGGTAAACGCTGATTGGGCCAAGATCGAAACATAATGATTAATGCCAGCCCCTGCTACAGGGCTGGCATTTTTTATGGCCACGTTCCTGATTATCGATAGATGTAGATGAGTAAGCGTGGGTTTAGCTGCGCCCGAGGTAAAATGACAGCAATATCAGTACGGCGAAGATAACTCTCTATCCGACAGGATTAATTCTCCGGATTAACCGATGCCATTTTTGCGGCAATATAAGCTTTTATATTAGGCCACGGACGCTGGGAAGTTCCTCCGTAAAGATCGCTAAAGGCCTCAGCAAATGCTTCTTCCGCGCCGCCGTCGCTACCGCCTTGCCAATAATAATAATTGCTATCGGTTTGGGAGGTTGACCCCAGCTCCGTCTGCCATATATCGCGGAAACTTTGACGGCAGCTCAAACTATCGCCAACCTCACCAAGACCTTTATCTCCCATATTTGCCTTTTCACCAAAGCTGCGATCAATGGCATGCGCGTATTCATGCAAAACCAGATTGGCAGAACCATGCTCCGTCGCTAATTTCCAGCTGCCATTGGCGAGTTGCGTTAATGCCACCACGGTTTCATCGGCATGAAACTCATTTTCTGCCCCTTTACCCAAAGCCCCAACTCCGGGGACTGAATCCCAGGTTTTGCCATTGGTCCAACCACGCGGCGTTTGACCTTTCAGCGCGTTCATTCGTGGGTGATTGGTTATATTATCGTTGGTCAATGTTATAAACTGCCCCAAAGAGTCCGCAGTCTTTAATATATTCAGCGGCAGTTTTTGCAATTCATCCGTAACCGGAGCTGGGTCGATGTTCATATTTGGCGGTGTGGTGCTGGAATAAAGCAAACCGGTGATGATGTGTTCTTTCTGACTTTGTTCTATTAACCGACGATGATTGGCCTCACTCACTTTGGCGGCTATTTTACTGGCTTCCACTGCCGCGGCAGCCTTTTCCTGTTCTATGAATTTTAATCTGTTTAGCGTCACTTTCATCCGCATCAAATCGGATAACTCTTCACTGACTTCATTACGGCGTTTATCTACGACGGCGAGATATCTGACATCGTTTATCTTTGCTATGATGCTATTTATTCTGTTGATTTTATTTATATTTTTTGTGCTGCTCGACGTACTGGTCAAACATGTCATTACTACATTTGAAACCTTCAGCAGATTCGTTTTTTCCAGCGTTTTTAATTCTTTAGTCGCCAAATTTAAATTTAAATAGCGGCGCAACGTTGGAGAACTAATAATTGGCATATCCCCTCCTTGATTTAATAAAAATCGAAAAATGCATCCGGCACTTTTTTGTAAAACGGATTGGAACTATAGATTTAAATAATAATACATGCAGATTCATTAGAACTGTTAATGCTAAATTTTACTTTCAAAAATGAACCAAATATCTAAATCATCAGTAGGCAGTCAGAATTGAGACAGGGATCGGTGTCCCTGTTTGATCGGACGATTATCGTCGACTATTGAATAGGATTATTGCGATGTTTATAGCGAATCTGGAACAGAAGGATAAATGGATTGTTACGTGCCAATAGCGCCAATCGTGCCGGCTACACCGAGCCACGACGAATAAGCACCGGCGGGAGAATAACGTTTTGCAATTGCAAATCGACACCGGCAATACGCTGCAATAACCGCTGGCCGGCGCTATAGCCAATTTCTCGCGCCGAGCTGGTAATAAAAGTGAGCGGCGGCTCTGTTAATTCTGCTTCGGGTACGTCGCCAAAACCGATCAATGCCACCTGCTGATCGAGATAAGTATCCACCCCAGCGCTGCCAATTCCTCTGCCGGTGCGCAGAATGCCAAAATAAGCACCGAGCGCCACGGAAGCCTGATGACAAATAATCGCGCTAACGTTGGGATGATGGCTAAGCAAACTTTCCGCCGCATCAGCCGCGGCTTGCTGCTGACTATCACATTCAATCACCCAATCCGAACGAAACGGCAGACCGTACTGCACCAGCGTGGCACAAAATCCGCCCAATCGTTCTGCCCGCGTCAATGAATGACCGTGACCGCCCAAATAAGCAATTTTACGATGTCCTCTGCCTATCAGCAGTTCCGTCGCCATTTTGGCCGCCTGCATATTATCCGGGCGAACCACGTCGACGCCTTCCAATACGTTGGCACGCGCGGCACAAATCAACGGGATGCCCTGTTGCTCGGCCTTCTCTTTCAGGCCACTTTCCTGATTCGCGCCGCCGCCAAGAACCAGCCCGTCAACCCCCTGTTCTATCAGGGAATCAAAGCAGCGCTGTAGACCTTTCCCTTCTTTGCCGCTTTGAGTGAGAAACAGCACTTTCCCCTCGGCTTCAATAGCTTCGCTGAGTCCTGCCGTCATCGCCGCATAAAAAGGATCGCCGATATCGCGCACAATCAACCCAATCACCCCGGAATGCCCCCCGCGCAGCTGAGCCGCCTGCCGATTACGCACATAACCTAACTGTTCGATGGCCTGATTCACCCGCTCGGCGGTTGTCGGTGAAATACGACCTTTGCCGCTGACGGCCAGCGAGACCGTGGCAACAGAAACTCCGGCGTGTTTGGCAACATCGGTAATGGTGATCTTTTTATGATTCATCGCGGCTATTCGGTATCATTTTTGTCTCACGTCCTTTGGCAGACAAATCTATGCTTCGGGGCAAATGTTACACCCAATTCAATAATCTGGGTAAAACGATTAATCGTTTTAATCAGTATCTGTGCGCTACATAGCGATTTTAACCTCTCATCCACCTACTGGCGGCACCCGTCCAGGCCTGCGCCCCAAAAGCCGGGAAGACCTGCCTGAGCCTAAACATCAGCGTGCCTGTTATGGCTGGAAACTTCACCCTCGGCTTATCATTAGCTTGAGCTAAAGTGAGTTTCTATCGACAAAATGGCATTTTCGGGCGTATCTCACAGAATTTCATTTACCGGCGTTAAAGGCCACAATAACTGTGATTTGCCGCGCATATTATTTAGGTTAAACGTTTTATCTTAATTTAACCTCAGGACGCTAAAGATCCACAGAACAGATCCTTTTTCACACACCAGGAGCCACCTATGTCGGCGGTAAAAAAACAAAAAATTACGCTATGGGAGTTTTTCCAGAGTCTGGGGAAAACCTTCATGTTGCCGGTCGCCTTGCTGTCCTTCTGCGGCATTATGCTGGGCATTGGGAGTTCGTTAAGCAGCAAAGACGTTATTACCCTTTTGCCGGTGTTAGGCCACCCGGCTTTCCAGCTGTTATTCACTTGGATGAGCAAAGTTGGCTCCTTTGCCTTTAGCTTCCTGCCAGTGATGTTTGCCATTGCCATTCCCTTAGGTATGGCGCGGGAAAACAAAGGTGTTGCTGCCTTTGCCGGTTTCGTCGGTTTTGCGGTGCTGAATCTGGCGACCAACTTCTATCTCACCACCAGCGGCGTATTGCCGACTACCGACCCCTTGGTGCTGAAAACCCACAATATCCAAAATATTTTAGGCATTCAGTCGATTGATACCGGTATTTTGGGCGCGGTGATCGTGGGGATCATCGTTTACCTGCTGCACGAGCGTTTTAATACCATTCGCCTGCCGGATGCGTTGGCCTTCTTCGGCGGCACCCGTTTTGTTCCTATTGTTACCACCGTGGTACTGGGGCTGGTCGGTTTATTGATTCCCCTCATTTGGCCGTGGTTTGCCGCGGGCATTAACGGTTTGGGCCGCTTGATTAACGGCGCGGGGATTTTTGGCCCGATGATCTTCGGCAGCGGCGAACGCCTGTTACTGCCTTTCGGCCTGCACCATATACTGGTGGCGCTGATTCGCTTCACTGAAGCCGGCGGCACGATGGATGTCTGTGGTCACAGTGTCAGTGGCGCGCTGACTATCTTCCAGGCGCAGCTTTCCTGCCCAACCACTAGCGGCTTCTCAGAAAGTGCGACTCGCTTCCTGTCTCAAGGTAAAATGCCCGCCTTCCTCGGAGGTTTACCGGGCGCTGCGCTGGCGATGTATCACTGCGCCAAGCCAGAGAATCGCCATAAAATTAAAGGATTGCTGATTTCCGGCGTAGTCGCCTGCGTGATCGGTGGCACGACCGAACCGCTGGAATTCCTATTCCTGTTTGTGGCTCCGTTCCTGTATTTGATCCACGCGCTGTTAACCGGTCTAGGCTTTACCGTAATGGCACTGCTGGGGGTCACTATTGGTAATACCGACGGAAACCTGATTGATTTCGTAGTCTTCGGCATTCTGCACGGTACCGCCACCAAATGGTATTGGGTGCCTGTGGTAGCCAGCCTGTGGTTCGTGGCTTATTACCTGATTTTCCGTTTTGCCATTCAGCATTTCAATATCAAAACGCCAGGTCGCGAGAGTGACAGCGCCAGCGTAGAAAAAGCACCGACGCCGGGTGTGGTCGGTAAATCCGGTTATAACAGCGAGGCTATTTTGCAGGCGCTGGGCGGCGCGGAGAATATCGTTTCGCTGGATAACTGTATTACTCGTCTGCGTATGTCCGTCAAAGATATGAGCAAGGTGGACAAAGAGGTGTTGAAAGCCAATCGGGCGCTGGGCGTCATCCAATTGAACGACCATAATTTACAGGTAGTTATCGGCCCTCAGGTGCAATCGGTGAAAGATGAATTAGACTCACTCATAGCCTCAGCATAATAAGTCTCGATAATACAACTCTGCGGGGTGCTCCGGTGCCCCGTTTGTTTTTTCCCTCATCGATAAAAAGTGAGAGCCTGATGTTTGATTTCTCCACGCCGGTAGATCGCCACGGTACCTGGTGTACCCAGTGGGATTATATTGCCGACCGTTTTGGCAGCGCCGACCTGCTGCCCTTTACCATTTCCGATATGGATTTCCCTACCGCGCCGGTGATTCTGCAAGCCCTGACCCAACGTCTGGAGCACGGCGTTCTGGGTTATAGCCGCTGGCAGCACGAAGATTTTCTTGGGGCAATTCGCCATTGGTATCAGGCACGTTTTCAATGCGGTATCGACACCGCCACGGCGGTGTACGGCCCGTCGGTCATTTATATGGTTGCGCAATTGATTCGCTGCTGGTCTGCGCCGGGTGAATACGTTGTGACTCACACGCCCGCCTATGATGCGTTTTATAAGGTGATTTTGGGCAATCAGCGTCAGTTATTATCTTGCCCACTGCATAAAGTGGATAATCACTGGCACTGTGATATGGCTCATCTGGAAGCACTGCTGGCGCGCCCACAAACCAAAATCCTGCTGCTGTGTAGCCCGCATAATCCAACCGGTAAAGTGTGGAGCCTGCAAGAACTGGCGCACATGGCCGAACTGTGTGAACGCCACCAGGTTAAGGTCATTAGCGACGAAATTCATATGGATATGACCTGGGGAGAACAGCCCCATACGCCGTGGAGTCAGGTGGCTCAATCTCCTTGGGCGCTGCTGACATCGGGTTCAAAAACCTTCAATATTCCCGCGTTAACCGGCGCTTACGGCTTTATCAGCGACAGTGAAACCCGCGAAACCTACAGCAACATGCTGAAAAGTCGCGACGGTTTGTCTTCCCCGGCGGTGCTGGCGCTGGTGGCACATATTGCCGCTTACCGTCAGGGCGCGCCCTGGCTGGATGAGCTGCGCGCCTATTTACAGGCCAACCTGCAATACGTCGCGGAACGGTTAAATCAGGCCTTTCCGCAGCTTAACTGGCAACCGCCGCAGGCTACCTATCTGGCGTGGATTGATTTACGCCCGTTGCATATCGACGACCGCCAATTGCAGGAAGTACTGATTGAGCAGGAAAAAGTGGCGATAATGCCGGGCTTTACCTACGGCGAAGAAGGCCGCGGCTTCCTACGGCTTAACGTCGGTTGCGCCCGCAGTAAGGTGGAAATCGGAATGGATAAACTGATAAATGGTTTGAACGCTGTCATCGGTAATCATTAGGCTTCGCTAGTTTCTGCTGATATATCGTAAACCTTCCCCCATCCTCACACCCTGCTTAACGCAGGGTGTGTTTTTCACTGTCATATGCCTTATTTGGGCCGTCAATCAACGAATTTATTAAAAAACGGCTTATTAAGTGTGATCTGAATCTCTTTTTTCTGCAACTCACTGGATGTTTTCATCAATTTGTTTTTATACTGTTCTGCACTTTACCCAGAATAAATATCATTCATAAATATAAGTGAGTGCATCCATGATCGATTCCCGCCTTCCTCTGACAGACATTCACCGCCATCTCGATGGCAATATTCGCGCCCAAACCATTCTGGATCTGGGGCGTCAGTTCAATATGACGTTACCGGCCAATGAGTTAGAAGCGCTGCGCCCTCATGTGCAAATCACCAAAACCGAACCGGACCTGATAAGCTTCCTGCAAAAACTGGATTGGGGCGTGGCGGTACTGGGCGATTTAGATGCCTGCCGCCGCGTAGCGTATGAAAACGTAGAGGACGCGGTTAACGCCGGTCTGCACTATGCCGAGCTGCGTTTTTCCCCTTATTACATGGCGATGAAACACCAACTGCCCGTTGCCGGTGTGGTTGAAGCGGTCATTGATGGGATTCAGGCTGGCTGCCGCGATCGCGACATTGATATTCGTCTGATCGGTATTCTGAGCCGGACTTTTGGCGAGCAGGCTTGCCTGCAAGAACTGGATGCCCTGCTGGCTCACCGTGACGGCATTACCGCGCTGGATTTGGCCGGTGATGAACGGGGCTTCCCCGGCGGGCTGTTCCTCAACCATTTCAACCGTGCGCGGGATGCGGGTTTGCGCATTACCGTTCATGCCGGTGAAGCCGCTGGTCCGGAAAGCATTTGGCAGGCAATTCACGAACTGGGCGCGGAACGTATCGGTCACGGCGTCAAAGCTATCGATGACTCCCGCCTGCTGGATTATCTGGCAGAAAACAATATCGGTATCGAGTCCTGCCTGACCTCCAATATTCAGACCAGTACCGTGGTTTCCTTAGCCAAACATCCGTTAGCGACCTTCCTGCGTCACGGCGTGTTGGCTTCCATCAATACCGACGATCCGGCGGTTCAGGGGATTGAAATTACCAATGAGTACCACGTAGCAGCTCCTGCAGCGGGCCTGACTCGTGATGAAATTCGTCAGGCTCAGGAAAACGGCCTGACGATGGCCTTTATCAGTGAAGCGGAAAAGCAGGCGCTGCGCGATAAAATTCGTGGTTAACGGCTTTGCCTGTGTAGCTCGGTAAACCCGCATCAGGTGAAAACGATAAAATAAAAAAAAGGGCCGGAAATGATCTGACCCTTTTTTATGATTAAAATCAGTGGATAAATGAGTGAACTCAGGCTTCGCCCTGCTCCCGTTTTCCGCTCGCATCCCGCTCACGCGCCACTCGACGAGCGTAACGCTGTGCCAGCACCGCGCACACCATCAATTGTACCTGATGGAATATCATCAACGGCAATACCATTACGCCGACCACGGAAGCCGGGAACAGTACATTGGCCATGGGAATCCCGTTGGCCAGACTTTTCTTCGAGCCGCAGAACACAATGGTAATTTCATCGGCGGTATTAAAGCCTAGCCAACGCGCAGCCAGCGTATTCGCTACAATAACGATAGCCAGCAGCACCAGCGAACACACCAGAATCGCCAGCAGCGACCAGCCGTCGATTTGATGCCAGATACCTTCCACCACCGCTTCGCTGAAAGCCACATAAACCACCAGCAGAATCGATGACCGGTCAGTTATATTGACCAGTTTTTTATGGCGCTCGACCCATTTGGCGATCAGTGGGCGGGACAAATGGCCGACGATAAACGGCACCATCAATTGCATGATGATAGAACCAATGGCGTGCAAGGTATCTGTACTGCCGCCCTGAGTTTGCATCAGCGCGCCCACCAGCAACGGTGACAAGAAAACGCCGAGAATACTGGACGCCGAGGCGCTACAAATCGCCGCCGCCACGTTTCCACCTGCAACCGAGGTATAAGCAATCGCCGATTGTACCGTGGCAGGCAAGGCGCACAGATACAGGAATCCCAAATACAGCGTTGGCGTTAGAATTCCCGGCACCAACACGTTCATTCCCAGCCCTAACAGCGGAAATAGCGCAAAAGTGCTGAGGAATACCACCAGATGCAGCTTCCAGTGCCCCATGCCGGCCACTATTGCCGCGCGGGATAATTTAGCTCCGTGCATAAAAAACAGCAGCGCAATGGCCGCGGTGGTCAATCGTTCAAACCACACTTTGGTTTCCCCTTCACAGGGGAAAAAAGAGGCGATGATCACCACCCCAATTAATACCAGTAAAAACGTATCAATACGTAAGCGTTGCAACCAAGACATGCCACTGTATTCCTTCAATCAAAATGCCTCCGATTAATAAAAAATATCAATCAGAGGAAACCATCAATAATAGACCTAAACGATAGACGTAATTATCAAAAGTGCAGGAAAGCTATTACTCATAGCCTGTATTAATGGTTAGTGCTAACGGGGATTAACCGGCAACGCTTGCTTATGTTTATTTGATTCCAGCCCCAGTTCGATCAATTCCATTACGGTAATCGCCTCGGTTGCAGGGACGGGATTCTCGCCTACACCCAAAATGGCATCGCGAATGCCAGCATAATAAGCTGGATAATTACCCGGCTGCGTCAGCAAAGGCTGTTCCACCAATACGCCATTTTGTGACAATGTCACGACTCCGTCACGCATGTCATAGCCCCAATCGGTTTGAGGTAGGCGTTCACCGGCTTTCAGGCGATCTTCCTGCGGATCCAGACCGTATTTAATATAGCTGCCTTTAGTGCCGTGAACGATATAACGCGCCGTTTCTGCCGCCGCCAGCACCGTGCCATGTAACACAACACGTTGGCTAGGATAGCTTAATACCGCGTGGAAATAGTCCACCGACTGTGCGCCGGGACGCAGCAAACCAAGATCGACATTAAGGGTTTCCGGCAATCCAAACAGCTGCAACGCCTGATCCAGCAAATGTGGCCCTAAGTCATACCAGATACCGCTGCCGGCTCCGGGTTGTTCCCGCCAGCGCTGACGAATTTCCGGACGGAAGCGATCAAAATGAGATTCGAAATACACGACATCTCCTAACGCACCTTCCTTCAGCAAGGTTTTCAGCGTCAGAAAATCGCTGTCCCAACGACGATTGTGAAAAACCGACAATAGCAAACCGGCCTCATCTGCCAGGCGTTTTAGCTCGTTAGCTTGTGACAGCGTCACGGTAAACGGCTTATCCACGACCACATGCTTGCCTGCGGCCAGCGCCCGTTGCGCCAATGGAAAGTGGGTATCATTGGGAGTAGGAATAACAATGACATCGATGCTCGGATCGTCAAATAAATGTTGAGCATCGTTCACCACGGTAACCGACGGCCAGTCGGCGTGCACTTTACTGGCATCGCTGCTGGAGACGGCCGCAAATTCTACGCCGGGAGTCCCCGAAATCAGCGGCGCGTGAAAGGTTTTACTGGCATAACCGTAGCCCAGCAACCCAACTCTAATATTTTCAGCCATCGTTTATCCTCTCGCCATTAGCTTTTTCTATTTTAAATCTGGATCGATTTGACACCATGATGTCACTCTGAACAAGAGCTAATTCCCTTTCCACCCGGACAATCAGGCTAAATCCGCACGATGTGATCGCTATTCTCCAGGTGATACCGTCCTCGCGATAGACGATGCGATAGATAAAGATCATGAGGTTCAATATTGCGGCGGTGATATAACATTGCTCCTCTCTACCGGGAAATCATTGACGCGAAGCCCTTCTTAATCAGCTATCTAGATGTCAATAATCAGTGATTCATCCCACTCAACCCGCGTTAACCTCCCCCTCATTTATTCAGAATCTTATGCGTTCTTCCCGCAAAAACGCTTACTAGCATCAGGTTCTCATACTGGATTGTCTGGTATGTTTAAAGTCGGTTGTTACCCATCTGACAAGGTGATAAATCGCTCCCACACATGCTGAATTTTTCTGTTTTCTTCTGAAATTCTCTTCATACCGATTAAAATTGATGTTGCGCAAAGTGACATTCATTTTCCTGCAACCGGTTTCAGAAACCGGTTGCAGGAATAAATCTATTCCGCTTACACTAAACTTAACAAATTGGACGATCCCATTTTCAATTTACGTGGAGCGAATGTTTTATGTCTGCTTTTCCAAAAGATTTCCTCTGGGGCGCCGCCAGCGCCGCCTATCAGGTTGAAGGGGCTTACGACGCCGACGGCAAGGGCCTTTCCATCTGGGATACCTTCTCCCATTTACCGGGTACGACCTATCAGGGAACGAACGGCGATGTGGCCGTAGATCACTACCATCGCTTCCGTGAAGACGTCGCGTTGATGGCCGAAATGGGAATGAAAAGTTACCGTTTCTCTATTTCCTGGCCTCGCCTGTTACCTACGGGCCGTGGGGAAGTCAATCCAGCCGGCGTAAAATTCTATAGCGATTTGATCGATGCTTTGTTGGAACACAACATTGAGCCAATGATTACCCTGTATCACTGGGATTTACCTCAAGCATTACAGGATGAAGGCGGCTGGGAAGCTCGCAGTACTGCCGATGCTTTCGAAGAATATGCTCGCCTTTGCTATGAGTCATACGGTGATCGGGTCAAACTCTGGTCAACATTCAATGAAACTGTGTGTTTCATTGGTTTCGGATATATTACTGGCGCGCACCCACCGGGCGTTCAGGAACCTGCGCGCGCCATTCAAGCCTGTCACCACGTATTTGTGGCTCACGCTAAAGCAGTAGCGGCTTTCCGTTCCTGCGGTATCGACGGGAAGATTGGTTTTGTGAACGTGCTGCAAACCCATACACCGCTGAGCCACTCTGCGGAAGATATGGCGGCATTCAATCTGGCTGAAGGCATTTTCACCCACTGGCTATACGATCCTGTGCTGAAAGGCGAATATCCTGCCGAGTTGCTGGAGCAAGCTCAGGCTATCTGGGGAGTTCCGAGGTTTGCACCAGGGGATGACGCACTGTTACGCAGCAATATCTGCGACTTTATTGGCTTGAATTACTATAAGCGCGAGACTATCGCCGCCAATAATCAGGATACTCAGCTAAAGATTAATACAACCGGGCAAAAAGGCGCAGGCCACCAGCAGGGTAATGAATTCGGTTTCAAAGGACTGTTCAAGTTTGTCCGTAATCCAAACGGCGTTTACACCGACTGGGATTGGGAAATCTACCCTCAAGGTCTGACCGAAGGCATCATGAATATCAAAGCCCGTTATGGTGATATTCCGATCTACATCACCGAAAATGGCTTAGGCGCTAAAGATCCTATTATCGATGGCGAAGTGGTGGACGACGATCGTATTGATTATCTCAACCAGCATATCGGTGCTATTGAAGATGCAATCAAGCAAGGGGCGGATGTACGCGGATACTACCCTTGGTCATTTATCGATTTGCTCAGCTGGCTTAATGGATTCCAGAAGCAGTATGGCTTTGTCTACGTTGATCACCAAAAGCAGCTCGCGCGTCAACGTAAAAAAAGCTTCTTCTGGTATCAAAAAGTGATTGAAAGCAACGGCGATCAACGCTAAATATCGGTTGCCCACCTCGCTGAGGTTAATCGCTTTAAAACCGTAATCGCAAATAACATCATGACGATGAAAAAACGCTCTGCTCCGTAGTGGCCAGAGCGTTTTTATTGCGCCTTATTCCTTTAAGGCTATAGCTATCGCAAACGCTCAATATACGGCACAGCGACTTTGAGAGCGTCATTGCGTTTATTCATCATGCTATTTATCCATAATGACATTGCGTTTTTAGCCTATCCCCCTTGATTCGCTCGACCGGATATTGATTCGCACACTCGTTTGCCTTGGCTAACTATGTTTGGCTAACTATTATTCTTAACTCACTTTTTCGTAAACATGTTTAGCTAATCTTTCTTCGCAAACATTTTTTGCTAACCTTTCTTGGCTAATCTTTCTTGGCTAATAAAGTGGCAAAGCGCAGTTTGATTCTGTTGCCTTCTGCATCTTTCTTATGCAAAGCCCCAAGGTCCTCGTTGTATTTCACGATAGTCCAATCCCGATAATATTCTTTCAACTCATTGTGTTTAAAGGTGAAGGAAAAAGGCATATTGCACGGGTAATCATCCGTAGACATCGCGGCCACGATCAGGTTATAACCGCCAGGCTGAGTCGATTGTTGCATATTGTCGATAATCGCCGGTATCTTCTGACGGTCGAGAAACATAAACACCACGGTAGATAAAATTAAACCGTACTGACCGTCGATCACCAGATCGTTAATATCACGTACCTGCGTATGGATGTTTTGCAGCCCTTCCTTTTCAATAATTTCATCAATAAATTCCACCGACTGAGCGTTGTGATCGCAGGCATCCACATCAAAACCGAGCAGATTGAGATACAGTGAATTACGGCCGGAACCACAGCCCAAATCCATCGCTTTACAAGGTGTTATCAGACGGGCAGCGTTGATAACCTCCGAATGAGTCGGCGTCAAAGCGTATTTTTTATGATAGAAATCTTCTGGCGTGCAGAGAAACTCTAGCTGGCATTCTATATCATCAGAGAAAGACGCAATCCGGTGCCATACCTGCGGCTCGATCATTTTCGGCTGGTTAACCTTGCTAAAAATGAAGGACTCAATGTCTTCCCCGTCTTCCGTGAGCAATGAAAAAGTCAGCTCGCCTTGCAATATCGTCAGCTTGGCCCAGGTACCGTCTTTGGTATTGTGTTTTTCCTGGAACATCGCAGGCAACGTGCGACTGTTCCAAACCGGCATTTTTTTGTAGCAAATGAGTTCCTGCATATAACCCTCTTTGTAAACACTGAACAACTTTTCTCTGGCGTTATGGCGGACGTTAACACCCTTTTCTTCTGCCATAAACCAGCCAAGTCATCGTGATGGATAAAATATAAAGCACAAAAATAAACAACATTGCTGTAAAGACCGAGCCGGTCATTGCCAATGACGAGCCCATGACTTTCGGAATAAAGAAGCCACCCGATGCACCAATCACGGAAATAAAGCCCAGAGCGGTGGCGGTATCAGCCACGCCGTGACGCTCCGCTTCTTCCTGACTGCCGCCCTGCGCTTTTATTTTGTCGGCAGTACTTTTACGAAAGACCACCGCGATCATTTGATAGGTTGAACCGCTGCCCAGCCCTGCAGTGATAAACAGCAGCATAAAGACGCTGAAAAAAGCAACAAACGAGCCAGGACTATTAGCATCCGGTAATGTCATAATCAACAACAGGATCAGTAGCGCCATCACAACAAAATTGAGCGCGGTGACCAATACGCCACTAAAACGATCCGCCATGATTCCGCCCACGGAGCGCGCTAATGCACCGAGAAACGGGCCAAAGAAGGCGTAATAGAGTATCTCGACCTCAGGGAATTCAATGGTGGATAGCATGGCAAAAGCAGCGGCAAAACCGATGAATGAGCCATAAGACGCCAGATACAATAATCCCAGAACCCATAAATGGCGGTTCTTCAAAATGCCGAACTGTTTGCCGACGGAAGTTTTGTTCATCGCCAGATCGTTCATGCCAAACCAGGCCAGTAGCGTGGCGATGCCAAGGGGAATGACCCAGATCCACGCCGCATTCTCCAGCCACAGCGTTTCCCCATCGGGCATCAGTTTCCCTGCGCTGCCAAAGGCGCTAAACAACGAAACCGAAATAGCAATGGGTACCACCAATTGCATCAGGCTTACGCCAATATTGCCCAAACCGCCGTTATAACCAAGCGCCTGCCCTTGTTTATCTTTCGGGTAAAAGAAGCTGATATTTCCCATGCTGGAAGCAAAATTGGCTCCGGCAAACCCGCATAGTAGAGCGATAATGACGAAGGTTTCAAAGGTGGTCTTGGGGTTCTGCACCGCAAAACCTAGCCACACGCAGGGGATAATCAAAAACCCCGTGCTCACCGCGGTCCAGCGTCTACCACCAAAAATTGGCACCATAAAGGAATAAGCTACCCGCAATAACGTGCCAGATACCGAAGGTAATGCGGCCAGCATAAACAGTTGGTCTGCCGAAAATGAAAATCCGACGTGATTTAAATTAACTGCCAATGCGCTAAATAACATCCAGACACAATAAGCCAATAGCAGACAGAAAATAGAAATCCAGAGATTCCGTCTTGCTACAAATTGACCACGTAGTTTCCAGAAAATAGCATCTTCCGGCCGCCAGTCTGTGATTAAACGCCCTTTATCTTTCATATCTGACATTGATATTTGCGTCATCATTACCTCGTTCTAAATCATTTAGAATGTATTGCCGTTCCTTCGCTCATCGTTTGAATCTAACGGTGATCAATGTTCCATCGGCTATCGTTCGAGGCATCATCATATCCTTAAACATGCATTTAATATACAACTTTAAGGGTTTATCATAAACCCATTTCTTTATCATATTGTTTTTAATGAATTAAAATAAAAACACATCATATAAATTTAATGCCATAAACTCGATCCGCTTCAGGGTAAAGGCAGGGGAATCACAATCGATATGGACAGATTTTGGTTATTTTTTCTTGTTCTCTATCTCTATCTACTTCATTTCTTTAATAGTATTAAAACTTTATTAAGTATTAATAATGAAAGTTAACAGCTATTAATACATTATTTTTTAATATTTTTATTTGAGGATTATTATCAACAAATCGCCCTCGGCACTGATGGTTAAAATATGTTCAAAACAAGTCCTCTGCAATATCCCCGGTTTATTTACATCAGTTTCTTTTTATTTTTCGCGTTGATTCGCATTTTGTTGATTTGCTGCCAAGCTTCCTCTCCGGTCTATGACATAATTCACGGGTTATGTTCAGCCAGTTGCTCTGCCGCCAAATAACAGGAACACCTATCGCCATGACACAAAAATTATCGACGATTGAAAACAAGCCCGTTGCCCCTGCTTTGCTGCCTATTGAGGCCGTCGCCCGCAGCCTTGGGGTAGCCGATGAAGCTTTGATTCCCTATGGGAAGCACATGGCTAAAATTGATATCGATTGTATTGATGCCGACAAGCCGCAGGGCAAATTGGTCCTGGTTTCCAGCATTACACCTACCCCATTAGGCGAAGGTAAAACCGTCACAACCATCGGGCTCAGCCAAGGCATCAACCGACTCGGCGTGCGGTGTGTCGCCTGTATTCGTCAACCGAGTCTTGGCCCGGTGTTTGGCGTTAAGGGCGGTGCCGCCGGCGGTGGCGCGTCGCAAGTTTTACCGATGGAAAAGCTCAACCTTCATCTGACCGGCGATATCCACGCCATCAGTTCAGCCCATAATCTGGCCGCCGCCGCACTGGACGCTCGCCTTTACCACGAACAACGTCTAGGTGAGGATTTCGGCCCGCAGACCGGCATGGAACGGCTAAGTATCGATCCACATCGCATTCTATGGCCAAGGGTACTGGATCATAACGATCGTGCTCTGCGCCAGATTACCGTAGGGGTGGGAGGTGGCAGCCACGGCGTGGAACGAGCCGACCGCGTAGAAATAACAGCCGCTTCGGAGCTTATGGCTATTCTCGCGCTGGCGGAGGGATTGCAGGATATGCGCCGTCGTATCGGCCGAATTATTCTGGCTTATTCCACCAGCGGTCAACCTATTACCGCCGATGATTTAGGCGTAGCGGGTGCCATGACTGCGTTGATGAAAGACAGTATTCACCCAACGTTAATGCAAACCAGCGAGCAAACGCCGGTGTTGATTCACGCGGGCCCCTTCGCCAATATCGCGCACGGTAACTCATCCGTACTCGCCGATCGTTTAGGCCTGCAACTGGCAGATTGTGTCGTCACCGAGGCCGGTTTTGGCTCAGATATGGGGATGGAGAAATTCTTCAATATCAAATATCGCCAATCTGGCATCGCTCCTTCCTGCGTGGTTCTGGTGGCTACGTTACGCAGCCTCAAAGCTAACAGCGGCGATTTTGACATTAAACCGGGCCAGTCTTTGCCAGCAGAAATTGCTGACAGCAATATTCCTCTGCTCGCCAAGGGTTGCGCTAACCTGAAATGGCATATTGATAATGCCGCCAGCTACGGTTTACCTGTGGTCGTCGCCATAAACCATTTCCCGACCGATAGCGAGGAGGAGCTTGCCTTCCTGCAAGATTTCGCCTTATCTGCCGGAGCGCAGGCCTGCGAACTTAGCCATGCCTTTGCCACCGGCGGTGCAGGCACTGAGCAACTGGCACGCAGCGTACTGGCAGCCTGCGACAACCCTAATACACCGAAATTGCCTTATTCGAACGACATGTCATTGGAAGCCAAACTGAACCGTTTAGCCGAACGTTATGGAGCCAAAGAGGTACTGCTCAGCCCGCTGGCGCGCCAGCAACTGGCGGATATTACCGAGCAGGGCTTTGGTCACTTGCCGCTGTGCGTTGCTAAAACGCCGTTATCAATCAGTGCAGACCCCGCGAAAAAGAACGTTCCCCGTGACTTCACGCTACCGATTACTTCTTGCGCCGTATCCGCCGGAGCCGGTTTTGTTCGGGTTTACGCTGGGAATATCATGACCATGCCGGGGCTAGGTAGTTTGCCTGCCTACCATCATATTGATATAGATGACGAAGGGCATATCTACGGGTTAAGCTAACGATCTGTTGGCCGGTTATCCGGCCATTAATGCGTAATGAAGAATAAGGTTTTGTCATGTCTCACTCTGAAGAATATCAGCGAATCGGCGGTTGGTTACTGGCACCAATGGCCTATCTGATTGTCACCTTGCTCAGCGCTACGTTGATGTTGGCACTGTATGCTATGGCGGTGGTCACACCAGAGTCGCGGGAATACCTTATGGCCAACTCACAGGCATTTACCCTTCAATGGTACTTTTCTGTGGTGACAACGCTGTTTATGTGGGGCTTCACGCTGTGGATGCTATGGCTGTTTTGCAGCCGTTCCCGCCGTTTCCCTAAACTGTTTATTTTGTGGCTGTTGCTGACGGTTCTTCTGGCACTGAAAGCCTTCGCCTTCGCACCAATTTCCGATGAAGTTGCCCTGAGAGCCCTCGGCTGGCCTCTGTTGGCAGCAGCTTGCTTTGTACCCTATATGCAAAAATCTGTTCGGGTAAAAGGGACTTTTACGGAGATTTAAGGCCGCAACGCACTAATTCCCCATAAAATCGAGGGAAAAATGCAATAACCCTGCATTTCATCTGTTGTCGTCAGGCCGCCAATTTCGGATAATAGGCGGCTTTTATTTTTTTAGGTTCCGCAATGACTGAATACCTGCTTTTGTTCGTTAGCACCGTTCTGGTAAATAACTTTGTGCTGGTCAAATTTCTTGGCCTGTGTCCGTTTATGGGCGTTTCCAAAAAACTGGAAACCGCTATCGGCATGGGGCTGGCAACCACTTTTGTACTGACGCTGGCGTCGGTATGCGCGTGGATGGTGAACAGCTTTATTTTGCTGCCTTTGGGGCTAGTTTATTTACGAACGCTGGCATTCATTCTGGTTATTGCCGTAGTGGTGCAATTCACCGAGTTAGTGGTACGCAAAACCAGTCCGGCGCTATATCGTCTGCTGGGGATATTTTTGCCATTGATTACAACCAACTGCGCGGTATTGGGCGTGGCCCTGCTGAACGTGAACCAGTCACATAATTTCCTTCAATCAGCCGTTTACGGTTTTAGCGCCGCGGCGGGCTTCTCTTTGGTGATGGTTCTCTTCGCGGCTATCCGCGAGCGTCTGGCGGTCGCCGATGTTCCCGCGCCATTCCGTGGTTCCTCCATTGCATTGATTACGGCCGGGCTGATGTCATTAGCTTTTATGGGCTTTACGGGGCTGGTGAAATTCTAATGATGTCGTTATGGATTGCTATTGGCGCACTCAGCATGCTAGCGCTAATTTCCGGTGTGGTGCTAGGCTTTGCCGCGCGCCGGTTTCAGGTAGACGAAGATCCCATCGTTGAGCAGGTCGACGAGCTTCTGCCACAAAGCCAGTGTGGCCAATGTGGCTATCCCGGCTGTCGTCCTTATGCTGAAGCGGTCTCCAACAGCGGCGAAAAAATCAATAAATGTGCCCCCGGCGGCGAGCAGGTTATGCTTAAACTGGCTGATTTACTGGGCGTAGAACCGCAACCGTTGGACGGCGACGAAACGCTGGCCAATCCGGTGCGGAAAGTGGCATTTATTGATGAAAGCAACTGTATTGGCTGCACCAAGTGTATTCAGGCCTGCCCGGTCGATGCCATTGTGGGCGCAACCCGCGCCATGCATACAGTATTGCCGGATCTCTGTACCGGTTGTGATTTATGCGTTGATCCTTGCCCAACCGATTGTATTGAAATGATTCCGGTTCCTACCACGACCGCCAACTGGAAGTGGGATCTCAACGCTATTCCGGTGAAAACCGTCCCATCACAGATTATTCCAGTGAAATTGATCGACGTGGAGCAACATGTTTAAGCTATTTACACCGCGTAAGAAAGATAAAATCTGGGACTTTGATGGCGGCATTCATCCACCGGAAATGAAAGTGCAATCCAGCCGCGTACCCATGCGTATTGCGCCGCTTCCCGATCAATTTATTATCCCGCTCCAGCAGCATTTAGGGCCGGAAGGCGAACTACGAGTAAAAGCGGGCGATAACGTGTTGAAAGGTCAGCCGCTGACCGTTGGGCGCGGACGCACCGTCCCGGTTCATGCGCCGACATCCGGTTTGATCACTGCGATTGCGCCACACACGACTGCGCATCCATCTGGTTTAGCCGAGCTTTGTGTACATATTACACCGGATGGAGAAGACCGCTGGTGTGAACGCCATCCCCTACCCGATTATCAGCAGGCTCAGCCCCACGATTTGTTGGAACGTATTCATCAGGCCGGTATTGCCGGGCTGGGCGGCGCGGGATTCCCTACGGCAAGCAAATTACAGGGTGGTTTAAACGGCGTTAAAACCTTAATCATTAACGCCGCCGAATGTGAACCTTATATTACCGCCGATGATCGACTGATGCAGGATCATGCCGACGAAGTGGTCAGCGGAATCAATATCTTAATTCACTTGCTACAACCTGAGCGGGTGTTGATTGGCATCGAAGACAATAAACCGGAAGCCATTGAAGCCCTGAAGCAGTCGTTGGCCGGCCATCCGTCGATTCTGTTACGCGTCATACCGACCAAATATCCTTCCGGCGGAGCCAAACAGCTCACTAAAATTCTGACCGGTCAGGAAGTGCCTTTCGGTAAGCATTCCTCAGCCATCGGTGTATTGATGCAAAACGTTGGAACCGTCGTCGCGATCAAAAGAGCTATTATCGACGGCGAACCGCTGATTGAGCGTGTCGTGACTCTGACCGGCGACGCCCTTTCTCGTCCCGGCAATTTCTGGGCCAGGATCGGTACGCCGGTGCTCCATCTGCTGGCGCTGGCTGGCTTTACTCCGCAAGCGCAGCCAATGGTGATTATGGGCGGCCCACTGATGGGCTTTACGCTGCCAAGTCTGGATGTGCCGATAGTCAAAATCAGTAACTGTATTCTGGCTCCCGCTGAAACCGAGATCGGTATCAGCGAGCAGGAAGAAGCCTGTATTCGCTGCGGGCTGTGTGTCGATGCCTGCCCGGCGGGGCTGTTGCCACAGCAGCTTTACTGGTTCAGCCGCGGCGAAGAGCATGAAAAAGCCCGCAATCATAATCTGTTTGATTGTATTGAGTGTGGTGCCTGTGCCTATGTTTGCCCGAGTAATATTCCGTTAGTGCAGTATTACAGAAAAGAAAAAGCCGAAATTAAAGCGCTGGATCAGGAGGCTGCGCGAGCGGCCGAAGCCAAGGCGCGTTTTGAGGCCAAACAGGCTCGTCTGGAACGGGAAAAACAGGCTAGAGAACAACGACATAAACAAGCAGCGGTCAAATTGACCGATAGCGATCAACAGGCAGTACAGGCTGCGATGGAGCGAATTGCGGCGCAGAAATCTTCCGACACAGCGATTAACGTACAACCAGGTGAAATGCCAGATAACAGTGCCATCATCGCCGCTCGAGAAGCCAGAAAAGCACAGGCTCGAGCACGTCAGGCAGAAAAACGCGAAGCGACAACGTCTACACCAGAATCAACCGACGATCGTAAAGCGGCGGTGGCGGCGGCTATTGCCAGAGTCAAAGCCAAAAAAGCCGCGCAGAGTCAACAAGATGACAGCGCCACTCCCGTCACCAGCGAACCCGTGAATAACCCGACGGACGATCCGCGTAAAGCGGCGGTGGCGGCAGCCATTGCCAGAGTCAAAGCCAAAAAAGCCGCGCAAAATCAACAAGATGACAGCGCCACTCCCGTCGTCAGCGAAGCCGTGAATAACCCGACGGACGATCCGCGTAAAGCGGCGGTGGCGGCGGCTATTGCCAGAGTCAAAGCCAAAAAAGCCGCGCAAAATCAACAAGATGCCATCACCACTCCCGTCGCCAGCGAAGCCGTGAATAACCCGACGGACGATCCGCGTAAAGCGGCGGTGGCGGCAGCCATTGCCAGAGTCAAAGCCAAAAAAGCCGCAGAAAAATCAGCAATATCTTCGTAAAATCAGCGTCATCGGCCATCCCGTTACTTGGATGGCCGAACGATCAGATGCGGGGGAGTGAAAACTGGATTAATCTACGGAAATCAAATACTGATATACCACGTCGATATCACGCATTTTCGCTTCCGAATGACAGTGCTCTACTTCAATCACTTCCATCTCAATGCTGCCCTTCACTTCCTCTCGAATCTTCGGCAAAACCTCATTGAACAAATAAGAAGAAAACTTCACGCATTCCTTCGCACTACCCTGATGAGAAATAGACAGAAATTCCCCCCCTGGGATGGTGAAACTGTTGGTTTCGCTATTACCTTGCAACTCATGGCGCTGATCTTTATCTACCGCCGTTGAGTAATAGAAGCTGCTTTGATCTCGCTCGTCAGGATCGACTGAGAAAACCGCATAAATCCGCTGGCTGGTGAAATTCATCTCCTTAAAGAAATCGAGCAGAATCTCATCCTTCATTGCCATGCAGGACGCATGCTGTCCGCTGCATAGATTACGTTCATCAAAGTTCAGACGGCGAGTAATACCGACCAGCTCTTTGGCTTCCAGCGTCAGAGGTTTAATCTCCGGCGTATAGTTCTCATAGAAACTAAAGCGCGGGATCATGCCCTCTACGTTCCATTTATCCTGTAGACGGAAATGGTTGGGCGTGGTGCCAAAACGTTTCTTAAACGTACGGGTAAAAGTTTGCTGCGAGTCAAAGCCCAACGCATCGGAAATTTCGATGATAGGACGGCGAGAAATACGCAGCGCCACCGCCGCGCGAGTCAAAACCCGACCACGGATATAAGACGCCAGTTGCAGGCCGACAATACTTTTAAACTTCCGTTGTAGGTGCCATTTTGAATAACCCGAGATTTTGGCAACATCATCCAACGTCGGTCTTTTCTCTAAATTAATTTCGATCCATTCAATAAGTTCTTCAATAAACAATACGTCTTCGTTCATCATTACTGAGATCTTCAAATATATAATTACACTGCATACTACATTAATCTGACCTGAAACCAATGGTTTTTTAGCCAAGGCTAAAATCAACAAATAATACGTATAAATACAGGGTGTTAGTTGATTTACATTAATATACAAGCCTTGCTTTTTTGATGCGACTTTCATTACTTTTAAGTAACAAACCGGTAGCCACATAAATAAAAGTGCATTTTTACCGAACGCGTTGTCACTAATTAGTGCAGAAATGCAAGAGAAATGTACACTGCGAATAATCACCTTCCGATTAGCATCGTTTAATCATTTCTCCTTTATCGGGATAATACCCTTATAATTAAGACGTATTACCCTTGCCGTGATTAGGGTAGAATGCGCCAGCCCAATATATCCCTAATGGCCAAGTGTGTTTCCCCGGCAAGTACCCCGCCCGGCGGCGCACAACAACGTTAAGAACCTTGATTACCGATACGAACCTATGGTTGTAACTTCATGAAATTCAGGCCAGTGCAACACACCCTCACCAAAGGGTTACAAATAGCCAGTTCCCCTTTCACTCATAATCAGCGCAGCACCCGCAGCATTATGGTGCTGGTGATGCTGGCCTGTCTTCCCGGCATCGCCGCTCAGACCTATTTCTTCGGTTTTGGTAGCCTGATTCAGATGGTGCTGGCCATGATAACCGCAGTGCTGACCGAAAGTGCAGTGCTGGCTTTACGTAAACAGCCGATTAAAACGCGGCTGGCCGACAATTCTGCGCTACTTACCGGTTTGCTACTGGGAATTAGCCTGCCGCCGCTGGCTCCGTGGTGGATGATCGTGTTGGGCACCTTTTTTGCGATCGTCATTGCCAAGCAATTGTATGGCGGTTTAGGGCAAAATCCTTTCAATCCGGCGATGGTGGGTTATGTGGTGTTGCTGATCTCTTTCCCGGTGCAAATGACCAGCTGGATGCCCCCGATCAGCCTGCAAGCCAATAGCATTGGTTTTTACGACAGTCTGTTGACCATTTTTACCGGCCACACCTCTCAAGGCGCGAGCATTCGTGATTTACAGCTAGGCTATGACGGCGTCAGCCAGGCGACGCCGTTGGACAGCTTCAAAACCTCGCTGCGCAGCCTGCCGGCGAGAGAAATTCTACAGCAACCGCTATTTGGCGGCGTTCTGGCCGGTTTAGGCTGGCAGTGGATTAACCTTGGCTTTTTAGCCGGCGGCCTGTTCTTACTGTGGCGAAAAGTCATTCACTGGCATATTCCGTTCAGTTTTCTGCTGTCTTTGAGCGTCTGCGCCGGATTAAGCTGGCTGCTGGCACCGGAAAGCTTCGGTTCGCCAATGCTGCATTTGTTCTCTGGCGCGACCATGCTGGGGGCCTTCTTTATTGCGACCGATCCGGTTAGCGCCTCCACGACACCGCGTGGTCGCCTGATTTTTGGCGCACTGATCGGGTTGCTGGTCTGGTTAATTCGCGTTTACGGCGGCTATCCGGACGGCGTCGCCTTTGCCGTGCTACTGGCGAATATCACCGTGCCGTTGATCGATCATTACACCCAGCCACGCGTTTACGGCCACAAGTAAGGAGAGTGCCATGCTAGCTACCATGAAACGTCACGGCGTGACGCTGGCCGTCTTTGCCGCGCTGGCCACCGGCCTGACCGCCGTAGTGAACAGCCTGACACAAAATACCATTGCTCATCAGGCAGCCTTGCAGCAGAAGGCATTGTTAGATCAAGTGGTTCCCGCAGAGTTATACGATAACGATATGCAGGGTGAGTGTTACGTTGTCACTGATCCGGCATTAGGCAACACCGCGCCACATCGCCTGTATCTGGCGCGTAAAGACGGCAAGCCCGTTGCCGCCGCCATAGAGAGTACCGCGCCAGATGGCTATTCCGGTGCTATTCAGCTGTTGGTTGGCGCAGATTTTCAAGGTAAAGTCCTCGGCAGCCGGGTGATGGAACATCACGAAACGCCTGGGTTGGGAGATAAAATTGATATTCGCATTTCTGACTGGATTACCCGTTTCAGTAATCAACAGGTTGAAGGCAAAGACGATAAGCGCTGGGCAGTCATTAAAGACGGCGGTACTTTCGATCAATTTACCGGTGCCACCATCACCCCAAGGGCGGTAGTTCGCGCCGTTAAAAATACCGCGCTGTTTATGGAAACCCTGCCAGCCAGGCTGTCTACCCTGCCAACTTGCGGAGTTGAACAATGAGTGAAGCTAAGAATTTGATGGTGCAAGGGTTGTGGAAGAATAACTCTGCGCTGGTGCAATTGCTGGGGCTGTGCCCTTTGCTGGCGGTCTCCTCCACCGCGACTAACGCCCTTGGGCTGGGGCTGGCGACGACGTTGGTGCTGGTCTGTACCAATACGGCCGTTTCAGCCCTACGCCGTTGGGTGCCAAACGAGATTCGCATCCCTATTTACGTGATGATTATCGCCTCGGTAGTGAGCACGGTTCAAATGCTGATTAATGCTTATGCCTTTGGTTTATATCAGTCTTTAGGGATCTTTATTCCGCTTATCGTGACCAACTGTATCGTGATTGGCCGCGCCGAAGCTTATGCTGCCAAAAATCCAATCGGGCTCTCGGCGCTGGACGGGCTGGCAATGGGGTTAGGCGCAACCGGCGCTCTGTTTGTTCTCGGTTCGCTGCGGGAAATTCTGGGCAACGGCACCCTATTCGACGGCGCAGATCTGCTGCTGGGCAACTGGGCTAAGGTGCTGCGGGTTCAAATCGTGCATCTGGATAGTCCGTTTCTTCTGGCCATGCTGCCGCCCGGCGCTTTTATCGGCCTCGGATTATTACTGGCAGTAAAATATGTGATTGATGAAAAAATGAAAGCCCGTAAAGCCCGGCGAGTCGCCGCTGAGGCGGTGCCCAAAGGAATGGTTGAGAAAGCCTGATGAATAAACAGAAACGCATCGAGATTTTGACTCGCCTGCGCGAGAACAATCCGCACCCAACCACCGAATTGATGTTTACCAGCCCGTTTGAGCTACTCATTGCGGTGCTGCTATCGGCACAGGCAACTGATGTCAGCGTCAATAAAGCTACCGCCAAGCTGTATCCGGTGGCGAATACGCCGCAGGCCATACTGGATTTGGGCGTGGACGGTTTGAAGTCCTATATCAAAACCATTGGGCTGTTTAATACCAAAGCGGAAAATGTGATTAAAACCTGCTGCATTCTGCTGGAAAAACATCAGGGGGAAGTACCGGAGGATCGGGCGGCACTGGAAGCACTGCCGGGGGTGGGCCGCAAAACGGCCAACGTGGTACTGAACACCGCTTTTGGTTGGCCGACTATCGCCGTCGATACCCATATTTTCCGGGTCTGTAACCGCACCCACTTTGCCCCTGGTAAGAATGTCGATCAGGTTGAAGAAAAGTTGCTGAAAGTCGTGCCCGCCGAGTTCAAGCAGGACTGTCACCACTGGTTGATTTTACACGGCAGATACACCTGTATTGCCCGTAAACCTCGCTGTGGTTCCTGCATTATTGAAGATTTATGCGAATTTAAAGATAAGGTTTACCCGGAAAACTGATGATGTTCGCCCTGCTATCCCGCAAAGCCGCGCTTCACAGCCTAGCCTCATCCCAAATCAACGCTATTTTACCGCGATAAATATCCTCTATGCCGCGATTGCGGCATTCGATTAGACGCCCTCCCGCCGCCGCACTAGACTTGTGACAAATTATTCTCAAGTATTTAAATAATAATTTACTTATTCGAAACAACATCTGCGGCCATTAATCATGAAATTCAAACCATCGATCAAACCTTATACTGCCGCAGCCGGTGGTTGGGGTTCCCTGGAAGCTACGACCCGTTTTGTGCTGGACAGCAAACGTGCGCTTGCCAATATCCGTAATCTGCTGCGGGTCAATCAGGTCAAAGGTTTTGACTGTCCCGGCTGTGCCTGGGGTGATGATAATCACAGCACCTTCAGTTTTTGCGAGAACGGTGCCAAAGCCGTCAGTTGGGAGGCTACGCGCAAAGCCGTCGATCCAGAATTCTTCGCCACGCATACCGTGACAACGCTTAGCCAGCAAAGCGATTACTTTCTGGAATACCAAGGCCGTATTACCCACCCAATGCGCTACGATGCCAGCAGCGACCGCTATCGCCCGGTAAGCTGGGAAGAAGCGTTGGGGTTGATTGCCCATCACATCGGCGCGATGAATAATCCGAATCAGTTAGAGTTGTATACCTCCGGTCGCGCCAGTAACGAAGCGTCCTATTTATACCAACTGTTTGGCCGAATGCTGGGTACGAATAATTTTCCTGATTGTTCGAATATGTGCCATGAAGCCAGCGGCACCGGGCTAAGCCAAAGTATCGGCGTGGGTAAAGGCACCATTCGTATGGAAGATTTTGAACGGGCGGACGCCATTTTTGTCTTTGGCCAAAATCCCGGCACCAATCATCCGCGAATGTTGCACAGCCTGCGTCACGCCAAGGATCGCGGCGCGCGCATTGTCAGTTTTAATACGCTGCGGGAACGCGGTCTGGAGCGTTTTGCCGACCCGCAGAACCCGATTGAGCTGCTTACGCCGAAGTCTTCTCCGATCAGCTCATCCTATTATCAGCCGAATTTAGGCGGTGATATGGCGGCGGTGCGCGGTATGGTGAAAGCCCTGCTGGAAACGCATCGCGAGCAGCTCTCTATGGGGTTAGACGGCATTTTCGATCAGACGTTTATCGATCTGCATACGCGAGGCTCTTCCGCCTACTTTGCCGCCGTCGACCGCACCTCCTGGCAGAAAATCACCCAACAATCAGGCTTGAGCGAAGAGCAGCTGCGCCACGCTGCATGGGTTTACCAGCATGCCGAACGGGTTATTTTCACTTGGGCAATGGGCATTACTCAGCACAAGCACTCCGTGGCCACGGTGCGGGAAATGACCAACATGCAGTTGCTGTTCGGTCAGCTCGGTAAACCGGGAGCGGGCCTGTGTCCGGTACGTGGTCACAGCAACGTACAGGGCAACCGAACCATGGGTATCGACGAAAAACCGTCCGCCGCTATGTTGGATCGACTGGCCGCACACTTTGATTTCACTCCGCCGAGAGAAGCCGGTCACAATACCGTGGAAGCGCTGGAAGCCATGCTGCGTGGTGAAGTGAAAGTTTTGATAGCCCTGGGTGGGAATCTGGCCGCCGCCGCACCGGATTCCCAACGGACCGCTCAGGCGCTGCGCTGCTGTGATTTAACCGTGCATATCAGCACCAAGCTGAATCGCAGCCATTTGGTGACCGGTGCCGACGCCTTAATTCTGCCGACGTTGGGGCGTACCGAACGAGATATGCAAGCCACCGGCTCGCAATACATCACCGTAGAGGACTCCTTTAGCATGGTGCACGCTTCTGAAGGCGTGGGTAAACCGCTGTCCGATAGCCAACGTTCGGAGACCGCCATTGTCTGTGCCATCGCCGATGCAGTGCTGGGCTGCGATAAACTGAACTGGCTAGCGTTAGCGGACGATTATCACTTGATTCGCGACCATATCGCCGCCACAGTGCCGGGTTTTAGCGATTTTAACGCCCGTTGCGAGCAGCCGGGCGGTTTCTATCTCGGCAGTACCGCCGCCGAATTGAAATTCGCCACTGCCAGCGGAAAAGCCGAGTTCAGCGACGCGCCTTTACCAAACAGTCTGTTCCCGCAGATTGGCAATACCAACGCGCCTTTCGTGCTACAAACCCTTCGTTCTCACGATCAATACAACACCACCATTTACGGATTGGACGATCGCTATCGGGGCGTTTATGGGCAGCGGGAAGTCCTGTTTATCAACCCGCAGGATTTGGCGGATTTAGGTTTGGCGGATGGTAATCAGGTAGAAATTGAAACGCTGTGGAATGACGGTATTACCCGTAAGGTTAACGGTTTTAAACTGGTCAGTTATGACATTCCCCGTGGCAATCTGGCGGCCTATTATCCGGAAACCAATCCATTAGTCCCGCTATCAAGTTTTGGCGATCAAACCCATACGCCAACGTCCAAATCTATTCCGGTGGTGATACGTCCGTGGCAAGAGCCACGCTCGCAACGTATTGCCTGAGTTAGAAATATTTCTCTTATGCAGGGCATTCATTATGCCCTGAATTATTTAAGGGATTTGTGCATCAGAGTGATATGACGCTTGCCCGACGCGGCTGATTCGCGTAAAACTGTCAGCCGCGAATCACTCGACTCACTACACCATTCACTGGACGATATGTTTCAAGATAACCCGCTGCTGGCGCAGCTTAAACAGCAACTTCACACTCAGACCCCACGCGTTGAAGGCGTGGTAAAAGGGACTGAGAAAGGCTTTGGCTTTCTTGAGGTAGATGGGCAGAAAAGTTACTTTATCCCACCGCCGTATATGAAGAAGGTCATGCACGGCGACCGTATAGTCGCCACTCTTCATACCGAAAAAGATCGTGAAATTGCTGAGCCAGAGTCTCTGGTCGAGCCTTTTCTCTCTCGCTTTGTCGGTAAAGTGCAGAGAAAAGATGACCGCCTGTCGATTATTCCAGACCATCCTTTGCTGCGGGATGCTATCCCTTGTCGTCCGGTACGCGAGTTAACCCACGATTTCCAAAACGGTGATTGGGCCGTAGCCGAAATGCGCCGCCATCCGCTAAAAGGCGATCGCGCTTTCAACGCTGATTTAACCGCCTTTATCACTCATGCCGACGATCATTTCGTTCCGTGGTGGGTCACCCTCTCCCGTCATAATCTGGAGCGCGAAGCGCCAACCATGGTGGCCGCAGAACTAAAGCAGGACGGTTTGGAGCGTGAAGACTTAACTGCACTGAACTTCGTTACTATCGACAGCGCCAGCACCGAAGATATGGACGATGCGCTGCATGTGGCAGACAAAGGCGACGGCAATCTGTTGCTGACTATCGCCATTGCCGATCCGACCTCCTACGTGGACGAAAACAGCGAGCTGGATCTGATTGCGCGTAAACGTGCTTTCACCAACTACCTACCGGGCTTCAACATCCCGATGCTGCCGCGAGATCTGTCCGATAACCTGTGTTCTTTGCGTCCGAATGAGCGCCGTCCGGTACTGGTTTGTCGGGTTACCATCGCCGAAGACGGTACGCTGGGCGATGATATTTCATTTTCTGTCGCCTGGGTCGAGTCTAAAGCCAAGCTGGTTTACGATGAAGTGTCTGACTGGCTGGAAAATCAAGGTGACTGGCAGCCGCAGAACGCCGAAATCGCTGAGCAAATCAAGCTGCTGCAACGCGTATGTAACGCGCGTAACGCCTGGCGTCAGAAGAATGCGCTGGTGTTTAAAGATCGTCCAGACTACCGCTTCCTGTTGGGTGAGAAAGGCGAAGTGCTGGATATCATCGTTGAGCAACGCCGCATTGCCAACCGCATTGTGGAAGAATGCATGATTACCGCCAACGTCTGTGCTGCCATTGTGCTGCGCGAGCGTCTGGGCTTTGGAATCTATAACGTTCACACCGGTTTTGACCCGGCCCTAGTCGAGCAGGCAGCGGCAGTGCTGAAAACCAACGAAGTGGAAGCCGATCCTCAAGCTCTACTGACGTTACCGGGCTTCTGCGAACTGCGTCGCCATCTTGATTCGTTGCCAACCCAGTTCCTCGATAGCCGTATTCGTCGTTTCCAGACCTTTGCGGAAATCAGCATCGAGCCAGGCCCGCACTTTGGCTTAGGTTTAGAGGCTTACGCCACCTGGACATCGCCAATTCGTAAATACGGCGATATGGTTAACCATCGGCTGCTGAAAGCGGTGATTACCGGTCAACAGGCCGAAAAACCGCAGGAAGAGATTACCGTTCAACTGGCCGAACGCCGCCGCCTGAACCGTATGGCCGAGCGCGATGTAGGTGACTGGCTGTACGCCCGTTATTTACAGCCAAGCGCGGGTACCGATACCCGTTTCCCAGCGGAAATTATCGATGTGACTCGCGGTGGTTTACGCATTCGTTTACTGGATAACGGCGCGGTCGCCTTTATTCCTGCGCCATTTATTCACGCGGTGCGTGATGAGATGGTGTGCAGTCAGGAAACCGGCACCGTACAAATCAACGGTGAAGTGGTTTACCGTCAGAGCGATAAAATCGAGGTTGTCATCGCGGAAGTCCGTATGGAAACCCGGAATGTGATCGCCCGCCCAGCCGCCTGAAACTAGGTGTTGTTCGTTAAAAACCGTGTGGATAGCCAACTATCCCGCGGTTTTTTTTTATTCTTTTTGCCTATTCCCCCACTGACTTCCCCAGTCAAAAAAACCTGTCAGCTCGCAATTTGTCAGCAAATGCAAACAATATTGACATTAAAATAATTCGTTCATCACAGATTTCGCTCTATGGGCTTTTCTTCCACGTTGAAGATCATATGTTAACGAGTCGTTAATCAAATAGACCTACACCCTCACACTCTGCCCCTACCAACAAAGGAGTTGTTGTTCATGAAAAACGTCAAGACCGCCGTTATCTGGCTGATTGTGGCGTTAATCGGTGCTTTTGCCTTTGCCATGCTGGCACTCAGCCGCGGCGAACACGTAAATGCTATCTGGTTAGTTATCGCCGCGGTAGCCTGCTACAGCATCGCTTACCGTTTCTACAGCCTGTTTATCGCCAAGAATATCTTTGAGTTGGATGATCGCCGCCTGACGCCCGCCGAACGGCGCAATGACGGTCTGGACTACGTTCCGACCAACAAATGGGTGCTGTTCGGCCACCACTTTGCCGCCATCGCCGGTGCAGGCCCGCTGGTCGGGCCAATTCTGGCCGCACAAATGGGCTTTTTGCCGGGCATTATCTGGATCTTGGTCGGCGTCATGATGGCCGGGGCAGTGCAAGACTTCCTGATTCTGTTTATTTCAACCCGCCGAGATGGTCGCTCGTTGGGTGAAATGGCGAAGCAAGAGCTGGGGGCATTCGCCGGGGTGATTACCATGCTTGGCGCATTGGGGGTCATGATTATTATCCTGTCCGCCCTAGCGTTGGTGGTGGTCAAAGCGCTGGCAGATAGCCCGTGGGGGTTATTCACTATCGCCGCCACCATTCCTATCGCGCTGTTTATGGGCGTGTATATGCGCTACCTGCGTCCGGGGAAAATTGCTGAGGTTTCCCTGCTCGGTTTCGTGCTGATGATGGCCGCCATTATTTACGGTGGAAATATTGCCCTTCACCCTTATTGGGGACCGTTCTTCACGTTACACGGCACTACCCTGACCTGGGTATTGGTGATCTACGGTTTTGTTGCCTCAGTGCTGCCGGTCTGGCTGTTACTGGCTCCTCGTGATTATCTGTCTACCTTCCTGAAAATCGGCGTCATCATTGGTTTGGCTATCGGAATTGTCTTCGCTATGCCGGAAATGAAGATGCCTGCGGTATCCCGGTTTATTGACGGCAGTGGCCCGGTGTTCTCCGGCAGCCTGTTCCCGTTCCTGTTTATCACCATTGCCTGCGGAGCTATCTCTGGCTTCCACGCCCTGGTTTCCAGCGGCACCACGCCTAAATTGGTAGAGCGGGAAAGCCACATTCGCTTTATTGGCTACGGCGCGATGCTGATGGAATCTTTCGTCGCTATCATGGCTTTGATTTGCGCCTCGGTGATCGATCCCGGCGTTTACTTCGCCATGAACTCACCGGCAGCGCTGATCGGGACTACCGTGGAAAGCGCCTCGGCGGCGATCAATAGTTGGGGATTTGTGGTGACGCCGGAAGTGTTAACCATGATTGCCAAAGACGTGGGCGAAAACTCCATTCTGTCGCGAGCCGGTGGCGCGCCGACCTTCGCCGTGGGTATGGCTCATATCATTAGTGAAGTCTTCAATAGCCGCAATATGATGGCGTTCTGGTATCACTTTGCCATACTGTTTGAAGCCATGTTTATTTTAACCGCAGTGGATGCAGGAACCCGCGCCTGTCGCTTTATGGTGCAGGATTTGGTCGGCGTAGCGGTGCCAAGTCTGGCCAATAACCGTTCCTGGTTCGGTAATCTGGCGGGAACCTCCGTCGCCGTCGCTTGCTGGGGCTTTTTCGTCTACCAAGGGGTGGTTGACCCATTGGGCGGGATTAATACTCTTTGGCCACTGTTCGGCATTGGTAACCAGATGCTGGCGTCGATGGCGCTGATTCTGGGCACCGTGGTGCTGTTCAAAATGAAGAAACAGCGCTATGTCTGGGTGACGATTGTTCCCACTATCTGGTTGTTTATTACCTCGATGACCGCCGGTTGGCAGAAGATTTTCCATGAAAAACCGAGCATTGGTTTCCTGGCGCAGGCAAAGAAATTCTCAACCGGCGTAGAACAAGGGGTACTGATTGCTCCGGCCAAAAGCTTTAAAGACATGGAAACTATCGTGTTTAATAACCAGATTAACGCCGCCCTCTGCGCTTTCTTTATGTTAGTGGCGGTAACTATGCTGATTTCAGCATTCTTCGTGGTGCGTCGGGCGCTGAAATCCAGTCAACCCACCGCTCATGAGAGCGAAATTGTATTACGCGAGGAGGTCGCCCGTGGTTAATTCAGGTTTAATTTTCCAGCATAAATCTGCCGCTGCGCGATCTGGGCTGCATATCCTGCGCTGTGTTCCTTTAGCTCCGTTGATGCCCCAGCCGAAAAGTCTGTGGGGAAAAATGAGGCTGATCGCCAAGCGAACTGCTCAGAGTTTTCGTTTGATGGTTGGCGTGCAGGATTACGGTAATTATCTGCAGCATATGCGGCGTCATCATCCGGAAAAAATGCCGATGACCGAACGGGAATTCCACCGTTATTGTCTGGATGCGCGTTTCCCTAGTCAGGGGGGAAAGTTAGGGAAATGCCCGTGTTAGCAGAGATTCCAGCCTGATATTCCGCCTAGACAGGCAAGGAATCAAGTGACGACGTAACGCCTCATCCGCAACGATGAGGCGTTTTTATTGGGTGAAAAACCAAAATCAGCGCAGTGTCTAATTCACAGGACAGTTAACTCAGCATCGGCGACCCAAATGCGCCCTGCCAGTCGTGTTCAAACTGCTCGACCGCAGCCTGTACCGCCGGCGTTGAGATCAACTGTTCGGCGACGTCTACCGGCAGAGTAACCGACTGACAGCCCGCCAGCAGGCAATCCAAAACCTGCCTCGGCGTGCGGAAACTGGCCGCCAGCACTTTGGCCTGCGGCGCGTGTAAATTCAGTAGTTGCTGCAACTCACGCACCATCGCCACGCCATCCTGACCTTGCGCATCTAACCGGTTGACATAAGGCGCTACATACTCTGCCCCCGCCAGCACCGCCAGCAATCCCTGACCTGCACCGTACACGGCAGTACCCAAGGTTGGAATCGACATAGTTTTCAACTTCTTAATTGCCGCCAGCCCCTCGCTGGTCACCGGAATTTTCACTACCAACCCCGGTACGCGTTGAGACAATAACATCGCCTCCGCCACCATTCTCTCGCTATCACGGGCAATCACCTGAGCAAACAGCTTGCCGGTTCCTCCCAGAGCATCTCGCAGAGCAGGCAGCACTTCCCAGATCGGTTTTCCCTCTTTCGCCAGAATACTCGGGTTAGTGGTCACACCCTGTAAAGGCAAGATACGCGCCAACCGTTTTACCGCAGTCACGTCCGCCGTATCGAGATAAAGCTCCATGGGGATCTCCTGATTCAATAAATGTGAGTGCCAAGATCATATGACTAATCATAAACTAATCGAGGGTATTATAGGGTGATCGCTATCATAGCTGTTTAACCGCCGAGCTGGCAGCGGGCCAAAATGGATGTTTCTTATGATTCCATTCGGGTATTGCGCAGCCCGACGGCCAGACCTTCCGCCAGATGACGACCTCTGTCAGGTATCATTCAGTTTTACAGCCTTATCGAGGCAAAATCCCTGTGCTATTCTGGATTAATTGCCATACGTCAGGCCATTACTACGCCGCGCCATTTCTCGCCGCATAGCGCGACTTTTGCCCATTTGTGCAACAATTTAATACGCAGACAGGCTCATCCCATCGGCGTAAATAGTGGAGATTAAGATGGCGGAAATCGTATTTAACCGTGAACAGACCCGTCTCATGGCGCAGAAAATCCAGCGCTATCTGGAGCGCGAACATCAGTTCAAATTAGGCGATTTTGACGCCGAATTTTTATTGGATTTTTTTACCCAGGAACTCGGCGCTCATTATTATAATCAAGGTATTGCCGATGCTATTGCACAAGTAGAAGCCAAAATGGAAAATATGGTGGATACCCTGCTGTGGCTAGAGAAACCCGTCCATAATTAATCAGAAAGGCCAACCAATCAGGATTGCTCGTAACAAACGGTGACTTCAGGTTTCAGCAAATGCGGATAACCTTGGGCCTACATACATAATGGGCAATCAGGAAGTCACCATCGATTGGAGAGCATGAGCTATCGTTCTTATTGATTAATCGTGCGATTTTACGTACTTCCTCGCTTTTACCTGTCGATAGGTGTCAAATTAAGACTATTTACCTATTAAATGTTTATTAGTGATTTATACTATTTTCTACGGGTTATTTTCCGTCAAATTATCATTAATCTGGCATTTAAGTCAGATTAACGTTTTATATACCGCTACTTTAAAAAATGACCCACCAGCTAAAGTTGGAGTACTGCCTATACTTATTGAGGTAACTCCAGCGGGATAATGTCCGGCAGCCCAGGTGTTAATGGACAATATTCCAGGCCAACGTCAGGAGAATTTATGATGATTATGACTAAACGATTTGCTACCGCCGCACTGGCTATTACTTTAGCGTTATCCCTGAGCGCCTGCTCCAATATGTCCAAGCGCGATCGTAATACCGCTATAGGTGCCGGTGCCGGCGCCGTGGGCGGTGCCGTACTGACTGGCAGCACACTGGGTACGTTAGGTGGTGCAGCTATTGGTGGGGTTATCGGGCATCAGGTGGGTAAATAATAAGGCTATTTATTTCCCTTATTGATTGATCCACTGAAATATCTTTCGCTGCGGCGGTGATTGAAACCGCAGCGAAAGTTGTTGCTTAAATAACGTTGCTATCAGTCCTGCTGCATACCAAGCGATTATTTCAGATGATAAAAGACTGATGGGCGGAATAAATGAGAGATGTCAGAAAATAGTCGACCCCTAACAGGTATTATCCTGATATCAACCTCCGGCCAGCTTGACCTTCATTCCTTTAGCTTCCAATAACTGCTTCAATAGCTCCCGCTTATCACCCTGAATTTCGATAACGCCATCTTTTAATGAACCACCGCAGCCGCATTTTTTCTTTAATTCCGCCGCCAGTTTCTCTAGCATTTCATCACTGCCATCAACGCCGGTAATCAGGCATACGCCTTTACCTTTACGCCCGCTGGTTTGTCGTTGGATACGGACTATGCCGTCGCCCTTTGGACGCTCAGCCTTGACCACGGGTTCGTCAATGCGCCCGGTTTCCGTTGAATACACCAATCGGTTATTATCGTTAACCATTAAGCCCCCTTCACCAAAGATGCCCGAATATCTCGCAGCGTTTGCGCCGGATTTTCTGATTGCGTAATCGGACGCCCGATCACCATATAATCTACACCGGCCGCCAGCGCCTGGTGTGGCGTCATAATCCGGCGCTGATCCCCTGCCTCACTGCCTACGGGACGAATACCCGGTGTCACCAACTTAAAGTCACTGCCGCAGCTCTGTTTTAAACGTACCGCTTCCTGCGCAGAACAGACCACGCCATCCAGGCCACAGTTTTTAGTCAGTTTAGCCAGACGCTCGGCGTGATCGGCCGGATCGGCGTCAATACCGATGCCGAGTAAGTCTTCTTTTTCCATACTGGTCAGCACGGTCACGGCTATCAACAGCGGAGCCTGTGCGCCATAAGGCAACAATGCTTCTTTTGCCGCCGTCATCATACGCGCGCCGCCGCTGGCGTGGACATTCACCATCCAGACGCCCATTTCCGCAGCGGCAGCCAAGGCTTTAGCGGTAGTATTTGGAATATCGTGAAACTTCAGATCGAGAAAAACCTCGAACCCACGCTGATGCAGATCACGTACCAACTTTGGGCCAAACAGGGTAAACATTTCTTTGCCGATTTTTAGCCGGCAATCGCGCGGGTCAACGCGATCGGCAAACGCCAGAGCTGCGTTTTTATCGGCATAGTCCAATGCGACCACAATCGGGGAAGATCCTGAGTCATTATTATTGGTTTTAGTATCCGACGTCATGTTTCTACCCTCTGTAATATATGCAAATAATCAAGGCTGCCTTTCGCGACTAACGGCGTGCTATCTATAACAGCCACTCAAAAATATTAACCGCCGGCATTCTACATGGCGTCGAGGGGAAATTACAGATTTCCGTCCCTGTTATCTCTCTAAGGATGACAGGGATAACCACGGCCATGACTGCGGCAAGGCGCCAGAGGTGCGAAATGTATAAATCATTGCGGAAAGGTCAATTTGGGTCAGTCTTGTTCGGTAGTTAATAACCGGTAGAAAGTAAAACAGTTTCAAGAAAGGTAAATTATAAATCAAATAAATTGAATGAGATTATCAGGAGTTTGAGATTTTCATTAATTTCAGATGCTATATCATTCAGTCCATCGGAAGACATCGCCTTCCACTTAATCATAATGGACTGGAGTTTCACATGAAAAACATCAAATATATCGCCTCTGCCTTAGTTCTTTCCCTAGCATCTTTCACCAGCATGGCTTCAACCAGCGTGAACACCCAACAGTCAGCAAGTTTGAATAAAACTGGCGTAATCTCTGTCAGCAACGCCGGTACTCTGACCGAACTGGAAAACGCGCTGGCTCAAAAAGCACAGGCCGCAGGGGCAAAATCTTTCCAGATCACCTCTGCCAGCGGCAATAATAAGCTGCACGGCACCGCCGTTATTTATCAATAATTAGCGGTTTCGCACCCCATTACGAAATAAGTAATTTCATGTAGCTATGACAAGAAGAGCGCCGATGCGCTCTTTTTTGCATTTGACATATGAATTTTTTGTGAATTTTATGTTATCAACTAGACAGCGCGCTAAACCTCACATAGCTTGGTACTTTCCCCTGCTTAAAGGTGACATGATGAGCGAAGTATCGACCTTAACCATTAAAATCCCTCTGGAATTAAAAGAAAAGATTAAAGCCGCTGCGCTGGAAAAACAGTTTTCGCTCAGCTCCGAAGTCTGTGAACGACTGGAGCAGAGTTTTAATCCGGCAGCCAAAAATGCCAAAGCTGGCCGAAAGGACGGGAAAACGCATCACAGCGAGATTGATAACCAGGGAATTGAAGAGATTTCCGAACAGCCGCTGAGTCAGAAAGAGTTGAAGAAACTGCGTCAGTTGCTCAAAGATGGCGTTAAACCGGCGCAAAAGAAGAAATAGAAAATGACATGATTAGGGTGAGAAAAGTTCTCACCCTGCTGTTTGCTGCCCACCAGCCATCGCCGGTAAACAATCTTCAGCGATTATTGCCCATCCAGCCCACGAATCGGTTTGACCGACGCCCAGGCGCGGCAAGATGGACAGTGCCAATAGAGCGAATGTGCGGTAAAACCGCATTTATGGCAGCGATAGCGCGGTTTTGTTCTGATCTGCTCGCCCACCATATCCCGCAGCAGTAGCAAACTTTCTTTGGCTCGCCCTTCTTCCGCATCAGCCAAATGGTAATCCATTAAACGATAGAATACCCGCATGGTTGGATGGCGTTGTAGCTGGCGGTTAATATATACCTGTGCCACATCGCGCCCGTCTTGCTGTTCCAGAATTTCTGCCAGCATCAGCTCAGCGGTGGCGCCGGTATTGTCTTCTACGCAACGCTTCAGGAAATCAGACCACGCCTGCGGTTGCTGTAAATGCTGGTAGCAATCGTGCAGCATCGGTAGCGCCTCGCTGACCACTTCTTTATCCTGTTCCAGCACTTGCTGTAAAGCTTCCGCGGCTTTGGCAAAATCGCCGCGCGCCATATGAACGCGCCCAAGCATTATTGACACTCTGGCGCAGTCTTTATCGGCGCTGGCAGCCTTTTTCAGCAACCCCATCGCCTTATCCAGATCGTCGCTTCCCATGGCTTGCAACGACAGTTCGCAATAGAAATGCGCAATTTCGCTACGCTGCTTATCTTTGCCCAACTTCACCAGTTTTTCTGCGACTTCAATGGCTTTGATCCAATCGCTGGTGGCCTGATGGATAACCAGAAGTTGCTGTAAGGCTCCAACGCGAAAGTCAGCTTCTTCAATCAGTTGGGTAAACATGTCTTCGGCGCGGTCATACAGCCCGGCGGCCATATAGTCGCGGCCTAATTGCTGAATGGCCAGCAGGCGTTGTTCAAAGGTCAGTGATGCACTTTCCATCAAAGCCTGATGGATACGAATGGCGCGGTCAACTTCACCACGCGAACGGAAAAGGTTACCTAAAGTAAGATGCGCTTCAACGGTGGAGCTGTCCTCTTTCAACATATCGAGAAAGAGATCGACCGCTTTGTCCTGCTGATTGGATAAAAGGAAATTAACCCCTGCCACGTATTCACGAGACAGGCGGTTGGCATCCTGTTGTTTATCCTGCTGAGCGCTTCTGCGACCCATGTACCAGCCATAGGCGGCAGCCACGGGCAACAGCAGAAACAGCAGTTCTAACATAGAGAATTATTCCTTGCTGACAGCAGGCTGAGTCGCAGAGTGACGATCTTCAGCAGGTTGTTCCAGTTGCAGTTCAAGCCGTTTGATTTTGCGCTCTGCTCGTCCCAGAGAAATGCGGACACGTAGATAAAACAGGCCGCAAATAATCCAACCCAAGATCAACCCAATGGCAAACAATGTTGCTAATAACGTTGATACGCGGTATTCGCCCTGAGCCAATAAGTAGTTAAAGGTAACAACCTGATCGTTATTCGCCCCTAACGTGACTGATATCACGAAAATAACCAGTACTAACAAAAAAATCAGCAAATATTTCACGTTCTTTCCCATAGGCCGGATTACCCGACGAATTATGCCAAAAAAGTGGCGACATGACGTTATAAATTAACACTGACCCTGTGCGCAAATAAACCCTGAAGCGCGATAAAGCACGATCTTGAACGCTATTTTGACTTTTTACCGCTTTCATTTAAAAAATAATGAGAAACGCCCGCAATTATAAGCCAAAGTAAAGATATGGGGCGTCTGTAACCAAAAGCCAATAGCGCCGTCAATCAGATTTCCATAACCCCTGATTATAACCGTTGATCTCGCTGCTCAATTTCTTTTTGCTCTTGCGGCGGAATAGTCAATGGGCCGATCCAACGCTGAACCCCCATCGTGGCCAGTGCCACCAGCAAACCACTAATTAAGGTCGCGACAATCAGATCCTGCGGCCAATGCATGCCTAGCACCAGACGGCTACCCATCACGCCCGTCGCCCATACCATTAATAATCCGACGGTTTTGTAATGACGGCGTGGCCAAAGCAACCCAACGCCCAACAATGCCCAGGTTGCCGCAAAAACCGTATGTCCGGAGGGAAAAGCAAATCCGGTTTCAAAGCGCCAGTGTTTGACCAGCCATTTTGGTACCAGCGTTTGATTCTGAAGCTGCTCTTTCACCATCGCGCTGCGTTCTTTACGAGGCAACTGGTAGAACTCTTCACTGGTTAAGTGATTCTGATTTTCCAGCCAGACCACGAACGGGCGCGGTTCCTGCACCTGTTCTTTAATCAGAGATTTCACGCCCTGCCCGAAAACAATAACCAACGTTAATATCATCAGCAGACCCACTGCCGGTTTAAGGCGAAAACGCAGACACCACAAAAACCAACCGCTCAGGATAACGCTGGTCGCGATACCCCAAGGTGCGGTGACAGTCTCCGTTAGCGCAAAAAGTCCTTTAAGCCAAAATCCGGATGCGCCGGGCTGCCAATGCCAACCGGAGATCCAGACCGCTATGGGCATAAGTAATAAAAGAACAGTCCCAATCATGATTCGCTTTGCGATGTTTAACATCAAATATCCTTTTCTTTACTCAGCCTTAATCTTAGCCGCAGGCCATTTTTACTTCATTGATAATATACGTAAAATTGATTGGATAGCGAAGTTATCTGTTACCCTCTCTTTCATCGCTCATTTGTTGAACAGCTAATAATTTGAACTTATGGCAATATAAATAATCAAGTGTAGCGAAAGTTATAATTCGAGCGTTTCACTGGTTAAACCGCGAATCTGAAAGTAGGATGCGCTACAATAATTGTATAAGAGCCTGATGTATTAATATGAACACTAACATGCAGCTAAAACGTGTAGCAGAAGCCAAATTGCCTACTCCGTGGGGCGATTTTTTGATGGTCGGTTTTGAAGAACTGGCAACCGGTCACGACCATCTGGCATTGATTTTTGGTGATATTTCAGGTAACACACCGGTGCTTTCCCGGGTTCATTCCGAATGTCTGACCGGCGATGCCCTGTTCAGTTTACGCTGCGATTGCGGGTTCCAGTTGGAAGCCGCGCTGGCTCAAATCGCGGAAGAAGGCCGTGGAGTGCTGATTTATCACCGTCAGGAAGGTCGCAATATTGGCTTGTTAAATAAAATCCGCGCTTATGCGCTACAGGATTTGGGTGCAGATACCGTGGAAGCCAACTATCAGCTGGGTTTTGCCGCCGATGAACGCGATTTCACCCTGTGTGCTGACATCTATAAACTATTGGATATCAAAGAAATTCGCTTATTGACTAACAACCCGAAGAAGGTCGAAATTCTGACTGAAGCCGGAATTAACATCGTTGAACGCGTGCCGCTTTTAGTGGGTCGTAATCCTAAAAACGAACATTATATGGCGACCAAAGCGGCTAAAATGGGGCATTTGCTCAGCAAATAATGCAGGCGAGGTTTTACCGCCGATAGGTTTTTATCCCTACATTTTATCCTTCAATTATTATCGACATAAATATTAGTCAAATCATAAGTATTGCGCGCAATATAATCATCTGCACATAGAGCTGCACCTTAGACGTGCGCCTACAAAGGGTGGCCTAATTGCCACCCTTTTCGTTACAACGTCACCTACCTACCCTAGCGGATTACAGCATCTTGCGAATGACATAGTGTAAAATGCCATCGTTCTGGAAGTAGATCAGCTCATTACCGGTATCAATACGACAGCGAGTATTGACGATTTCCTGTCGACCATCGGCGTAAGTCAGCGTCACCGGCACCTGTTGCCCCGGTTTCAGATTCTGCATTCCACTCACGCTGATGGTTTCATCCCCACTTAACCCTAAAGTCTTACGGGTTACGCCCTGCGGAAATTCCAACGGTAAAATGCCCATCCCAATCAGATTAGAACGATGAATACGCTCGAAGGATTCGGCAATCACCACGCGAATACCTAACAAACGCGGCCCTTTCGCAGCCCAATCGCGGCTGGAGCCAGAACCGTATTCTTTACCGGCTATCACCGCCAGCGTCACTTTTTCCTGCTGGTATTGCATCGCCGCGTCATAAATCGCCATGATATTGTTTGAAGGAATATGTCGCGTCATTCCCCCTTCCACTCCCGGTACCATTTCATTGCGGATACGAATATTGGCAAAAGTGCCGCGCATCATGACTTCGTGGTTTCCTCGACGCGAACCGTAGGAGTTAAATTCCTTGATTTCCACACCGCGGTCCCGCAAATAGCGGCCAGCCGGACTATCTAGTTTGATATTGCCTGCGGGAGAAATATGGTCGGTGGTGACAGAGTCCGCCAAAATCGCTAGAATCCGCGCATTCTGGATATCCTGCACCGGTTCAGGTTCCGCCTTCATATCACTAAAGAAGGGAGGATGGCGAATATAGGTAGAATCAGCCTGCCAATCGTAGGTCGGAGTGCTTTCTACCACAATAGCCTGCCAGTTCTTGTCTCCGCTAAAGACTTCCGCATATTCCTTGCGGAACATTTCGGTTTTAACTTCTTCCACCGCTTTGGCAATTTCCTTTCCACTCGGCCAGATATCTTTCAGATACACAGGCTTACCATCATGACCTTCCCCTAAGGATTCGGTCGTGAGATCCAGCTTCATATTCCCTGCCAACGCATAGGCCACCACCAACGGCGGTGAAGCCAGCCAGTTGGTTTTTACTAGCGGATGAATGCGTCCCTCGAAGTTACGGTTACCTGACAGCACGGCACCGACGGTTAAATCACCGATTTTGATAGCTTTTTCAATTGGATCCGGTAATGGCCCGGAGTTGCCAATACAGGTAGTACAACCGTAGCCCACCAGATTAAAGCCCAGATTATCCAGATAAGGCGTTAATCCCGCTGAATTAAGATACTCGGTCACGACTTTCGAACCAGGGGCCAAAGACGTTTTTACCCAAGGTTTGGTTTTCAACCCTTTTTCTACGGCGCGCTTAGCCAGCAAACCCGCCGCCATCAGTACGCTCGGGTTTGAGGTATTGGTACAGGAAGTAATGGCCGCAATCACTACAGCGCCATTTTCCAGCTGATGATTTTCCCCGTTCAGTGAAAACTCAATCTGCTCAACCTTATCTTTCTTACCCTCAATTTCCAACTCGCCAAAAGCGTTAAACGCCTGAGGGACTTTCGGCAACGCCACGCGATCCTGCGGCCGTTTCGGCCCGGCCAGACTGGATTCCACGCTACCGAGATCCAAAGATAATGAACTGGTAAACACTGGCTCATCCCCCGGATGACGCCAAAGCCCCTGTGCCTTGCTATAGGCTTCTACCAGTGCAATTTGCGCATCGCTGCGCCCGCTCAAGCGCATATAACTCAGCGTGACCTCATCGACCGGGAAGAAACCGCAGGTTGCGCCGTATTCCGGCGACATATTGGCGATAGTGGCTCGATCAGCCAAAGGTAAATCGGCCAGTCCGTCGCCGTAGAATTCAACAAATTTCCCCACCACCCCGTGTTTTCGCAACATTTGGGTGACGGTAAGCACTAAATCGGTGGCGGTGATGCCTTCGCGAATTTTCCCCGTCAGCTTGAACCCCACCACATCAGGAATCAGCATGGATACCGGTTGGCCCAACATCGCCGCTTCCGCCTCAATCCCGCCGACGCCCCAGCCTAGAATCCCCAGGCCGTTAATCATCGTGGTGTGAGAATCGGTTCCGACCAAGGTATCCGGATAGGCAACCCGTTTATCGCCCTGCTGTTCCTGCCACACCGTTTGCCCCAGGTATTCCAAATTCACTTGGTGACAAATACCGGTGCCCGGCGGCACCACGCGGAAGCGATTAAAGGCTTTTTGCCCCCAACGCAGGAAGATATAACGTTCGTGGTTGCGTTCCATTTCCAGCCGGACGTTTTCCCCAAAGGCGTCTTTATCGCCAAATTCATCAACGGTAACCGAATGGTCAATCACCAGATCGACCGGTGACAGCGGATTAACCTGATTGACATCGCCGCCCAAACGGTGAACAGCTTCCCGCATCGCGGCCAAATCGACCACGGCCGGTACACCAGTGAAATCTTGCATCAGCACGCGCGCGGGCCGATAGGCAATTTCGCGATCGGCATGTCCATCCTTCAGCCAATCAGCGACGGCCGCCAGATCCTCTTCATGTACCGTATCGCCATCGATGTGGCGTAATAGATTTTCCAGCAGGACTTTCATAGATTTAGGTAGCCGGTCAATATCACCTAACAGCGGAGCCACTTTCGGCAAGCTGTAATAGTGATATTCCGTACCTAACGCGACCAGCGTGGTCATACTCGTTTTTCGTAGATCCAACGACATAGCGGCTCCTTTGTTGTTCTGTACAGAGGGTTTTTATTGGGATATTGGTGCAGTCCGGCGGAGAATAACCCGCTCGGTTATAGGGTTTGATTTAAATATAACACAAAGATAGGTTAACATTCTGATAACAACGCATTTGTCTATAGCGATAGGTAAAATCGATTAAAGGTGTTTTTTACCGGGAAATCAGATCCTTTGCGTAAGGATAATTCAGTATGACAATAGGAAAATATGGAGGACAATTACCGATCGCACTGATAAAAATGAAAACGCCTGTTTCTACCGTACCGCCCCGAGACGCTTTCCAAGTCGTACGTTTATGACTGAGATCTATTACCCCGCGACTGACGTTTTCGAATCAGGGTGGAACTCTTTTATCTCAATAATTGAATTTAATTATTTTTTAAACGACAGTGATATAAATCTTAATTAAACACGGTGGTTGGATGAGGTGAAAATATCCCGTAGCGTTCTTTCCCTTGCCATATTCTGATGCTATTCATCGAGAAGGCATTTTTATCATCTCATCATTAAAAATCGGCCAGTCTATATCGTATTTGGTTTTTATTGGCTTGACCGTGTTAGCAGCAGAACCGATTGCCACGAATGTGATGTTGAAAGAAAAACCGGCTAATTTTAAGTAGAATCAGTGATATTGACACCGCGAGTAACCACCAAATTTTCTTGATTACCCTTCGGTGACTCCATCGCCATTTTAGATACACAAATAATAATAGGGTTTTTTACCAACCACATTATCAATCGCCGCCTTAAAAAATGTCTGAAAATAGCAGAATAATCATTTAACAGTCAGCGAAAAAAATTTACTCACTCTATAGTCAGAGTAAACAATAGGATTATCTACATTTTTTTCGATTTTTTCTGCGGTAAAAATTCTTGGCGTACATCGCTGGCGCGATAAAGGTCATATTTTATAAAATTATTATCGATGGGATTTTTCACCGCACGGGTTGAGTGAATATGATGTAACTCATTCAGGACGGAAGTACCTCTATAACCAAACACTCTGGCCGGGACGCCAGCATCAGAGAGCGCGTTACTCATATATTGAGCTAAAGGCTTTTCGCTATCTGCGGATTCGGCACTTTCCATTTGTAGCATTCTGATATCAACAGGTAGCCCCGCGGCGGTTAATAATGGCAGGAGATCTTTAGTCACCAGATTGGCCGTCGATAAATTAAAGTTTTCTAACGTATATTTAGCCAATTTTGAGAGTTCACCCTCCGGTTTACCGTATCCGGCGATATAGAGCTTCCCCAGAGAAGATGGATTCACTTCGTCCAGGCGAATGTATTGAGTTTTTTTCAATGCCAGATAACGCCCCAACGATCTAAATTCGTCTGGATTTTTATTGTAATTAATCTTAATCAACTCTTTAGTTAAGCAACCGCCCAGTTTCTGAAATCGTTTTTCATTACTCTCGCTGTCCATATCTTTACTTTTATTTTTAGCCAACGCGGCCAAAGCCGTATTGCAAAACAGTTTCGGGTCGGCCAAAACAATAGGGTAAGGTTCCTTGCCTGATAGTATTCTTGAGCTATTTTTATCAATAACCTGACGCACTGAAACTTCATTATACAGTGGCAAATAGAAATAATTCTTTTTGAACATAACGTCTTGTTCTGGAGGTATCACTCCATTTTCTTTTAGTTTCGTCACCAATCTTTCAGCAATACCGCATTGTTCTATACCACTGATGTTTTTTACCCCAGTGATAGTATCGGAATAAATCTTCATCATGTTTTTTCGCCAATGCACATCGTTAGTCTGTTTTTTATTTATCGCAGATGACTGTGGTGCATATTTTATAACAGAAGGCCTTTGCAGCGTTGTTTTCATAGTTACCTCCAATAAGATACTTTCTAATTTATAGAGGTGAGAATAAGTAATATAATGCCTACGTCTATTATAAAACGCTCATTTCAGATTAAACATTTCATTAATTATTGATTGTCGACAATTATTAAAATATCCGATAATATTTATATCAATAATCTTTGACCGGTTGAAACTCATAATATCTATTTTTAGTAAAAATGGATGTTTTATTTTCACCTTAAAAAAAGAAAAACCGAAGGCCTGAGCATTCGGTTTCTACGGTGGCTACGCGATTAACGACTATGCGATTCACGCGTTCAAGAATAAAGATGATGCCCTTACTTGACCGGCAGCTTAATATCTTTAAACATGGCTTCAATATCTTCATTTGAACGTAAAGCAACCGCATTATCCACCACATCACGGGTCAGGTGCGGTGCAAAACGTAGAATAAAATCATACATGTAGCTGCGCAGGAAAGTACTGCGGCGGAAACCAATCTTGGTGGTGCTATAGGTAAAGATATCGCGGGCGTCTACCGTGACCAAATCAGGATCTTGAATCGGATCAACCGCCATGCTGGCGATAACCCCAACCCCTAAACCAAGGCGTACATAGGTTTTAATCACATCGGCATCGGTGGCGGTGAAGACGATTCGCGGCGTCAGTCCGGCGCGATTAAAAGCGGTATCCAGTTCGGAGCGCCCCGTGAAACCAAAGGTATAGGTCACAATAGGGTAAGCTGCCAATTCTTCAATAGTGACGTGCGCTTTTCCTGCCAACGGATGATCCGGTTTGACCACCACCGCGCGATTCCAGTGGTAGCACGGCAGCATAATCAAATCGTCATACAGATGCAGAGCTTCGGTGGCAATCGCAAAATCGGCGCTGCCTTTGGATACTGCCTCGGCAATTTGGGTCGGCGAGCCTTGATGCATATGCAGTGACACCCGCGGATAGCGTTCAATAAAACCTTTAATCACATTGGGTAAAGCGTAACGAGCCTGAGTGTGAGTGGTCGCAACATACAGTGAGCCTTTATCAGGGTAAGTATGTTCACCGGCAACGGCTTTAATCGCATCAACCTTCGATAATACTTCGCGGGCAATACGGATAATTTCCAGACCAGCCGGCGTAACCTGCGTCAAATGTTTACCGCTACGGGCAAAAATCTGAATACCCAGTTCATCTTCCAACATTCTGACTTGCTTACTGATTCCCGGCTGGGAAGTGTACAAGCCTTCAGCGGTCGAGGAGACGTTGAGATTGTGGTTTACCACCTCAACGATGTAACGTAGCTGCTGCAATTTCATATCTATACCATCCTAGGTTGAACGCTGTGATCATCTCACAGTTTGGTATATCGGTGTCACCCTGGTAAGCCAAATAGTTATTAAGTAAAAAACCATTAACGCTATTATGCCAACAGTACTGGAAGCGACTTTATAATATCTTTTAACGATAAGAAAAGTTTTAATATAACCACTATAACATTTTGCTTAGCGCTGTATAGAACTTAACAATAAAAAAACAATGGCCAACAATCTTGCCATACTCATCATTATCAAAAAAAATAAGTCGATCATATTTCGAAAATAGTCGGATTGTTAAAACTATAAAGCACTACTCCTACTTAGCCCATAAAAAAACCAGCCACAAAGACTGGTTTTATTAACAGGCATAGCGCTGCAATCACAGCGCCACAAAAACTGCCTTATTTTTTGGCTTCAACCCACTTGCCGTCGATATAGAACGCCGTCCAACCCGTGGCCTTCCCTTCCTTCTCTGACGAAACATACTGCTGTTTGGTCTTACGACTGAAGCGAACCAGGGTTTTGTTACCTTCTTTATCCGTTACCGGCGCATCGGCCAGATAACGCAGTTTCTCCGGTAAACGGTCCTTAAAGCGTACTAATTCTTCCACTAACGGCGCGCGGGTTTCGCGAGATTTAGGGAAAGTGTTAGCCGCCAGGAATACGCCCGCCGCACCGTCACGTAATACAAAGTAAGCATCGGATTTTTCGCACGGTAATTCAGGAAGCGGCACCGGATCTTCTTTAGGTGGAGCCACTTCGCCGCTGCGTAAAATTTTACGTGTATTCTTGCACTCGTCGTTAGTACAGCCCATGTATTTGCCAAAACGCCCTAATTTCAGGTGCATTTCGGAGCCACATTTCTCGCACTCAACGATTGGGCCTTCATAACCCTTAATGCGGAATTCACCTTCTTCGATCTCATAACCTTCGCAAGCCGGGTTATTACCACACACGTGCAGTTTACGGTGAGTATCGATCAGATAGCTGTCCATAGCGGTGCCACAAATCTGGCAGCGACGACGGGCGCGCAAGGCGTTAGTTTCCGCATCATCCCCTTCGAGAACGTTCAGTATTTCCGTTTCCGGCACCAGGTTAATGGTGGTTTTACAACGTTCTTTCGGCGGTAAGGCATAGCCAGAACAACCGAGGAATACGCCGGTGCTCGCGGTTCGAATCCCCATTTGACGGCCACAGGTCGGGCAATCAATGCTGGTCATCACCATCTGATTCGGGCGCATCCCGCCGTCTTCAGGATCTTTTTCCGCGGTTTCCAGTTGTTCGCTAAATTCGGCAAAAAACTCGTCGAGTACCGCTTTCCACTCAGCCTGATCGTTGGCGACCTGATCCAGACCACTTTCCATACGGGCGGTGAAATCATAGTTCATCAGCTCGCGGAAGTTCTCTTCCAGACGGTCGGTGACGATTTCACCCATTTTTTCCGCATAGAATCGGCGGTTTTCCACTCGAACGTATCCACGATCCTGAATGGTAGAAATGATAGACGCGTAGGTAGAAGGACGGCCAATACCGCGTTTTTCCAGTTCTTTAACCAAAGAAGCTTCGCTGTAACGCGCTGGCGGTTTGGTAAAGTGCTGGCTAGGAATCAGTTTTTGCAGATCCAGTTCACTGCCGACCTCAATCACCGGTAAGGTGCGATCTTCATCGCCTTTACGCAGCGCCGGCATGACTTTGGTCCAACCGTCAAAGCGTAGGGTTCGCCCTTTGGCACGCAACTGATAATCACCCGCCTGCACCGTGAGCGTAGTGGAATCATATTTCGCCGGCGTCATCTGACAGGCGACAAATTGACGCCAAATCAGCTGATACAGTTTCTGCGCATCCGCTTCCATGTCTTTCAACTGCTCGGCCAACACGTTGACATCCGATGGACGGATAGCTTCATGAGCCTCTTGAGAGTTTTCTTTGCTGCTGTACTGATTAGCCGCTGACGGCAGGTATTTTTCGCCGAAATTCTCGCCGATATAGCCACGCACCATGGTCAGCGCGTCCTGACTCAAATTGGTTGAATCGGTACGCATATAGGTGATATGACCCGCTTCATACAGACGCTGCGCCATCATCATGGTTTTCTTCACGCCAAAGCTCAAACGGGTACTGGCCGCCTGCTGCAAGGTAGACGTAATGAAAGGCGCACCCGGTTTGCTACTGGTCGGTTTATCTTCACGATCCAGTACTTTATAACGCGCAGTTTCAAGCAGCTTGAGCGCCGCATGAGTTTGTTCGCGATTAACCGGTTTGAACGGTTTATTGTGCGCATGGGTGACTTCCATTTGAATTGGAATTTCACCTTTGGCCAACAGGTCAGCATGCAGCTCCCAGTATTCTTCAGGAACAAAGGCTTTAATATCCTTTTCGCGCTCAACCACCAAACGTACCGCTACGGATTGCACTCGCCCAGCGGATAAACCGCGAGCAATTTTCTTCCATAGCAGTGGAGAAACCATGTAGCCCACCACGCGATCCATAAAGCGGCGAGCCTGCTGAGCGTTAACCCGGTTGATATTCAACTCACCCGGTTGGTTAAACGCTTGCTGAATAGCATTTTTAGTAATTTCGTTAAAAACCACGCGACTAAAACGCTTATCGTCACCGCCAATCACCTCCCGCAAATGCCAGGCAATAGCCTCTCCTTCGCGGTCAAGGTCGGTTGCGAGATAGATGTGGTCGGCGTTTTCCGCTAAAGCTTTTAGCTCGGCAACCACTTTCTCTTTGCCGGGCAGGATTTCATACTGCGCTTTCCAACCGTGATACGGGTCAACGCCCATACGGTTTACCAACGCAACCTTTTCGTCCTTTTTAACTTTCTTTTTGGGTTTGTCTTCTGTCTTGGTTTTATCTTCGGTTGAGTTAGCGCTCTTCTTGCTGGCTGAACCACTGGTCGGCAAATCACGAATGTGACCGACACTGGACTTAACCACGTAGTCATTCCCTAAATACTTATTAATAGTTTTGGCTTTTGCCGGGGACTCAACTATTACGAGAGCTTTACCCATAATTACCTTTACCTAAATTATTGCTTCTAAAAGAAGGTTTTTATCTCGCCATACCGCGGCATTCTGCATCTCTTTTTTATATTGCGGTACTTTTGCAGGAGATCAACATGTTTTTTGATCGCCGCCTCAACCCGACGATCCTAAAATCCGTATCAAACGCCCTCAAGATTTTTGTCTACGCCCAGAGGCCAGGGCATTAATTCAGCCCAATTGCGTCAACAAAACCTTCCACCTAGTAGTATAAAATCCCACACTGTACCTGATAAAAACCGCTGCGCAACCTAATTAACTCGGAATCTTAATTTAGCTAATCCCTTAAGGTTAAACGTTTGTTCACTCGCATAAACCTTAGCCTGTTTGCGGATAAACGCTAACCCGCAGTAGAATAGCGACAGAAATGACCTTAGAGGGAGAAAGATAATGTACGGTGAAACAACCCCGATTCAACGTCAGGCATTACTGACTGAAGCTAACGAAATAATCCAACAACATGAGGATTATCTGCACGGCATGGTGGCAACTGAAGTAGAGCAAAAAGGGCCGGTATTAGTTTTTCGCGGCGAATTCTTCCTGGATAAGGACGGGTTACCGACGGCGAAAACTACCGCCGTATTTAACATGTTTAAGCATTTGGCTCACGTGTTGTCGTCCAAATATCACCTGGTTGATTAACCACCGCTTTGGGGCATCTCAATTTTGCCCTGCGTCATAAAACAACAGGGGGCATTAGCCCCCTGCTTTCTTCTATTTATTACCTGACATTATTCCTGACACTGATTGCCAGCAGTGAGCCAATCGACTTACAGCAGTGGTTTCTCACCGCGCTGCCACCAGCGTAATAACAGGCGGTCGACGCTTTCTGCCGCACTACCGGTAAAACGCTCCATCAGACGTTTACGACGAGAATAACGCACGCCAATCACTTCGTGATTTTCCATCTCGGCAATCAGTAAATCATCGCTGGTGCCAATGGCATCAACCAGACCTTTTTCCTTTGCCTGAATGCCGAACCAATGTTCTCCGGTTGCCACCGAATCAATATCCAGTGAAGGTCGTTGTTGATGCACAAACTGCTTAAACAACTCGTGAGTTTCGTTCAGGTCTTCCCGGAATTTCTCGCGGCCCTGTTCGGTGTTCTCACCAAATAATGTCAGAGTGCGTTTAAATTCGCCGGCGGTATGCAATTCCACATCAATATCATTCTTTTTCAATAAGCGATGGAAGTTAGGAATTTGCGCAACAACGCCGATCGAGCCAATAATGGCAAAAGGCGCGGAAATAATGCGATCCGCGACACAGGCCATCATGTAGCCACCGCTGGCGGCCACTTTATCGACCGCCACCGTCAAACGCACGCCTGCATGGCGCAAACGTTCCAACTGGGACGACGCCAAACCGTAACCGTGAACCACGCCGCCGGGGCTTTCTAACCGCAGCAATACTTCGTCTTGCGGCGTCGCCACCGCCAGCACGGCCGAAATTTCTTCACGCAAAGAGGTCACCTCATGCGCATCGATGCTGCCTTTGAAATCCAGCACATACAGGCAAGGTTTCACCGCGGCAATAGCACCGGCCTTGGCGCGTTCTTTTTTCAGTTTCAGATCGGCTTTTTGCTGTTTTTTAAACTCTTTGCTCCAGATTTTCCGCTCGGCGGATGACATACGCGCTAGACGCATTTCCCGCTGGGTTTCCCGATACTGTTCGCCGAGATCCACCAGATTCAATTCACCCTTTGCACCTTGCTTGCGTTGCCCAAGGCTTACCACCAGCAGAACCAGTGCCCCAATAGCCACAACAACAGTGATAACCTTGGCTAGAAACAGCCCATACAGTGAAATTAACTCCACACATTCCGCCTTTCTTAATCAGTGTTGAAAGAGAGTATTTGCATTCTAGCGAACACCTGACTCGCCGTCTTGCGCAAATGATGAATTGCATTAGTTTCTCTTAAATATAAGAATGAATGTTATTCAGTAGCGGAAAAACGAAACGAAATTACCTCTAAATTGTTACAGACAAAAACATCTTCAGGGTCTTTCTGATTGAAAATGCATTTTGTTTCAGGCATATAGGAGTAATGGCTTTTTCTGATGCTCGCCATTTTCGCGCAAGATAGTCAGTAGGTTGAGCTTAGGTTCGATCGAGTTCCCTTCCGTTATCCTGCTTTGTTAACTGCCTGCTATCGCGCAAACCTGCCGATAGTGAGAGGAGTTGTTATGCATTATCAACCTAAACATGACCTTTTGACGCACCGAATTATTCTGGTAACCGGTGCCGGAGACGGCATTGGCCGCGAGGCCGCGCTAACCTACGCTCGCTACGGTGCGCGTTTGATTTTGGTTGGCCGTACTGAAAGCAAATTGGAAAGTGTTAAGCAACAAATCGAGCAGTCCGGCGGTTTACCCGCCACGGTTCTGACGCTGGATTTACTGCATGCTACCTCCGCCGATTGCCATCAGCTCGCGCAGAAAGTTGCTGAGGTTGTGCCTTATTTGGACGGCGTATTGCACAACGCCGGTTTGCTGGGCGAAGTGGTGCCAATGACCGAACAAGACGTGCAGATCTGGCAAGACGTGATGCAGGTGAACGTCAACGCGACCTTTATGCTTACTCAGGCTTTACTGCCCTTGTTGCTGAAAGCGGCTTCTCCTTCGCTCGTCTTTACCAGTTCTAGCGTTGGCCGTCAGGGGCGCGCCGGTTGGGGAGCCTATTCGGTTTCCAAATTCGCTACCGAAGGCATGATGCAGGTATTGGCCGAAGAGTATAAAACTACTAACTTACGGGTTAATTGCATCAATCCAGGCGGGACTCGCACCAAAATGCGCGCATCTGCCTTCCCGGAAGAGAACCCGAATAACCTGAAAACACCGGCTGAAATCATGCCGCTTTATCTCTATTTAATGGGCGATGATAGCCGCCGCAAAACCGGCATTAGCTTTGATGCTCAGCCGGGACGCAAAGCTGGCGCTGCCGAGTAATCTGACCGTCGAGTCGCTTTAAGGAAAGTATTCAACTATGTCTGACGATCGTCACCAACAGCGCCAACAGCGGCTGAAAGAAAAAGTCGATTCGCGCATCGCGGCAGCGCAGGAAACGCGCGGTATTTTGATTGTGATGACCGGCAATGGCAAAGGTAAAACCACCGCCGCATTCGGTACTGTCACCCGCGCCGTTGGCCACGGCCTGCGTGCGGGTATTATTCAGTTTATTAAAGGCGAATGGCCGAATGGCGAACGCAATCTGCTAGAGCCTCACGGCGTCGAATTTCAGGTTATGGCCACCGGTTTTACCTGGGATACCCAGAATAAAGCCACTGATACCGCTGCCTGTCAGGAAGTTTGGCAACATGGATTACGGATGCTGGCAGACGCCTCGCTGGATTTGGTGGTGCTGGATGAACTGACCTATATGGTCAGCTACGGCTATTTAACGCCGGAAGAGGTTATTCAAGCTTTGAATCATCGCCCTGCTCATCAAACGGTCATCATCACCGGACGAGGCTGTCATCGCGATTTGCTGGAACTGGCGGATACCGTAAGCGAGTTACGTCCGGTTAAACATGCTTTTGACGCCGGAATTAAGGCCCAGCAAGGAATCGATTGGTAACACTACATTCATTTTATAAATATGATTCTGTATGAATATGATAATTGGAAAAGCAATGGGAATAATCAGGCAGTAATATTGAAGAGATGAATGAGGAAGAAAATTTGCCGCAGTACAGAGACTGCGGCAATAAGGTTAACCGCTATTTTGATCCGCGTTTAGCGGGCGCGCCGCGGCGACCTGAAACCGGAGTGCTCGCAGAAGGGGTATTACCCGCGTTCTGACGAGTTGAGCCTTTACGGGCTGAACCTTGACGACCGGCAGTCTGCTGACGACCTGCCACTTCAGTGTGACGTTTTACCGCCCGACGAATCTGGTTAGCTTTCACACGGCGACGATCTTTTTCCACCGGCAGCTTGCTAACGGTTTCAACATCCAATTCAACCAGCTCACGCAGGTAGTTGGTGGCTTTCAAATCCAGCTCGGTCCAACCGCCACGCGGTAAACCTTTAGGCAGATTGATATCACCGTAACGCACGCGAATCAGGCGGCTGACCTGTACGCCAACGGCTTCCCACAGACGGCGAACTTCGCGGTTACGCCCTTCGGTCAGAGTCACGTTGTACCACTGGTTCAAACCTTCCCCACCCTGGAAACTGATGGTGCGGAATGCGGCCGGGCCGTCTTCTAACTGTACGCCGCGGCTCAGTTGTTTGATTTTTTCATCATCAATCTGGCCAAAGACACGTACGGCATATTCACGTTCAACTTCGCGGCTTGGGTGCATCAGGCGGTTTGCCAGCTCGCCATCGGTGGTGAACAACAGTAAACCTGAGGTGTTAACGTCCAAACGACCTACGGCGACCCAACGGGAACCGCGCAGTTTAGGTAAACGATCGAACACCGTTGGACGGCCATCGGGATCGCTGCGGGTACACAGCTCGCCTTCCGGTTTGTAATAGGCTAAAACCCGGCATACCGCTTCTTCCGATTCAGTGATCGATAGAACGCGGCCATCCAGGCGAATTTTGGTGGACTGAGCCACTTCAACGCGATCGCCCAACTTTGCCACTTTGCCGTCAACGCTGACGCGGCCCTGTTGGATGATCCCTTCAATTTCACGGCGTGAACCATGACCGGCACGCGCCAGAACTTTCTGTAACTTCTCGCTCATTGAGCAACCTCTAATGTCGCCTTCACAGGCGTCGTGTTATATATTTTTATCAATCGCTTACCCCGAAATGAGTCTAACCAACTGATTGGAATACATTTTAGAACTAAGCATGTCGATAAATCCGCCCTATAGGCAGCCACACAAGCCAGTCCGTGGTCGGTTATTTTACACTAATTTTCTGCCCAATGATTCTAATAAATCTCACCGTTGCAGAGCACATTCGTCTCTGCCGGCATCAGCCACCACAGCAATGGGCAAAATAACGCCTTTTCTGCGTGAGCATTTGCTCAGGATAGAGGCGGAATGAGAAAAGTAGCGACGTTTGGTGGCCAGAAGACGGCCAGTTTAGGGAAAAAATATGAGACATTATCGGGTCTGGACAAACGCCAAACCCGATAAATATGACCGTTTCAGGAAAATTATCGGAAAGGTCGGGCGTCGCCAGCCCCTTCACGAATCACTTCCGGCGCAGATTCGGTCAGATCGACAACCGTGGTTGGCTGCTGGCCAAGGGATCCACCGTGAATCACCAAATCAACCTGTTTACCTAAATGATCGCGAATTTCTTCCGGATCGGATTCGGCAAAATCATTCCCCGGCAGCATAAGCGTCGTGGACATCAGCGGCTCACCCAATACGTCCAGCAGCGCCAACGCAATAGGGTTAGACGGCACGCGCAGCCCTATCGTTTTACGTTTGTCATTCATCAGGCGCCGAGGCACTTCCTTGGTCGCTTTTAAAATAAAGGTATAGTTACCCGGTGTATTGTTTTTGATCAAACGGAAAGCGGTGTTATCTACGTAGGCGTAGGTAGACAATTCCGAGAGATCGCGGCAAACCAGAGTGAAGTTATGGTTACCATCGAGCTGACGAATCCGACAAATACGCTCCATCGCCGCTTTTTCTTCCAGACGACAGCCCAGCGCGTAGCCAGAATCCGTTGGATAAACAATCACACCGCCTTTGCGTAACACGTCTACGCTCTGATTAATTAAACGCGGCTGTGGGTTATCCGGGTGAATATAAAAAAATTGACTCATAACTCTACCTCATCGTTCAACGTGTCTTCGGTATGGCTGGCTTCTACGGGCCAATCACGCCACACCGGTTCCACCCCAGCGGGCAGCCACAGTTTGCGGCCCAGCTCAATCCAGGAACAAGGCTGATGAAAATCAGACCCCTGGGATGCAAGTAAATGATAGTCACGCGCATACTGCGCCAACTGGGCTCGCTCGTGCGGTGCCTGCTGGCACTGAGCGACTTCCATTGCGTCTCCGCCTTGCTCGGCGAAATAAGCCAACAACCGTTTCAACCATTTGGTGGAAAGATCATAACGGCCAGGGTGCGCCATTACCGCCAGTCCGCCAGACTGATGAATGGCTTCAACCGCTTGTTCTATTGTACACCACTGCGCCGGGACATAACCGGTCTTGCCTTTCGCCAGAAATTTTTTAAATACCTGGCCGACGTTCGACGCGAATCCCAGTTCCACCAGATAACGAGCAAAATGGCCGCGCGTCACCTGCCCGCCGCTGGCCAGTCGGTTCGCCCCTGCCCAAGCATCAGGAATACGTGCTTTCTCCAGACGGGCGCTGATTTCCATCGCTCGCTGATGGCGATGATCTGACTGCTGTTGCAGCAAACCGCAAATCGCTGGATGGCTGATATCGATATTCAGCCCAACAATATGAATTTCATGATTTTCCCACAGCGTTGAGATTTCCACCCCGTTAATCAACCGTAGCGCTAACCCTTGCTCATCTATAGCCTGCGCCGCCTCGGCCAGTCCGGCGGTGGTGTCATGGTCGGTTATGGCCAATACCCCCACGCGCATTGATGCCGCACGCGCCACCAATTGCGAGGGCGTTAATAACCCATCGGAGGCAGTGGTATGGCTATGGAGGTCATACAGGGTAAAAGCGGTCGGTTCAATTGTGGTGTCAGTCAAAGCTAGGATCCGAATCAGTCTGGGCGGCCTATCATAACCGCTAACCCGCTGCAGATGTTAACCAATCTTGACAAAGGCGATGCGGGTGGATGAAAAAGCGCGTTAAAAAACAAGATTGAGGGGTTGACAGCAACCCCTAGAACTAGTTTACTAGTACACGAGTTCACTGGCAGAGCGAATAATTCGGTTGAGTAATAGCAAAGTACCATCGAAGAGTATTCTCGGTACAAAGCGGTCAGCCAGAACGGTAATAAGTTGAAGTAAAGTAGCGAAAAAAACGCTAGTTGAGGACAGCGGTAAGCTGATCCAGCCCCATAAACTGAATGCAATCATAAAGAGACTGATGATGAACAACTATATGACTTCTCTACTTCGTTGGTGGCATAGCTCCCTTTTTCGGGCGGTGTAATCACGCATATCAGTCATCAGACCATGCAGATTGCTTCAGCCCGCTCATTCGCGGGCTTTTTTATGGACAGAATCAGGGTTAAATCAATGCAAACAGTACGCCCCACATTAAAACTACTCACGGCTGAAGCCTGTTATAGGGACGACCCAACCGCCCTTTTCCACCAGCTGTGTGGCGCTCGCCCGGCAACGTTGCTGCTGGAATCCGCCGAGATAACCAGCAAGCAAAATCTGAAAAGCTTGCTGGTAGTTGATAGTGCGCTGCGCATCACCGCGTTAGGTCGTCAGGTCAGCATTCAGGCACTGAGTCGCAACGGCGCGGCGCTGCTGCCACTGCTGGATGCAGCATTGCCCGAGCAAGTAAAAATCGAAGAGCGTCCTATCGGCCGCGAGCTCACCTTCCCGCCGATCAACGATATGCAGGACGAAGATTCCCGCCTACAGGCGCTGTCAGTGTTTGACGCGTTGCGCCAGTTATTAACGCTGGTAGAAACACCGGCCGACGAACGCGAAGCCATGCTGTTAGGCGGTCTGTTTGCCTACGATTTGGTCGCCGGATTTGAAGACCTGCCGCCACTGCGTCAGGAGCAACGCTGCCCGGATTTTTGTTTCTATCTGGCAGAAACTTTGCTGGTACTGGATCACCAGAACCGCACCGCCCGTTTACAAGCCAGTCTGTTCACGCCAGATACAGAGGAACAATACCGTTTACAGCAACGCCTGAAGCAATTGGTGCAACAAATGCAGCAGGTTCCGCAGCCGATTCCAGCGGTGTCCGTGCCGGAAATGGCACTGAACTGCAATCAGTCCGACGAGGAATACTGTCAGGTAGTCAGCGGCTTGCAGCAGGCGATTCGCGCCGGAGAAATTTTCCAGGTGGTGCCTTCGCGCCGCTTCTCCCTGCCTTGTCCGTCGCCGCTGGCTGCCTATCAAACGCTAAAAGACAGCAATCCCAGCCCTTACATGTTCTTTATGCAGGACAACGAATTTACTCTGTTCGGCGCATCGCCAGAAAGCGCCTTGAAATACGACGCGGACAATCGCCAGATCGAAATTTACCCCATTGCTGGAACCCGCCCGCGCGGGCGTCGAGCCAACGGCGAGCTGGACCGAGATCTGGACAGCCGCATCGAGCTGGAAATGCGTACCGACCATAAAGAGCTGGCGGAGCATCTGATGCTGGTGGATTTGGCACGCAACGATTTGGCGCGAATTTGCGAGCCAGGCAGCCGTTACGTAGCGGATTTAACCAAAGTAGACCGCTATTCCTTCGTGATGCATCTGGTTTCCCGCGTTGTCGGCGCGCTACGACACGATTTGGACGTTCTCCATGCTTATCAGGCCTGTATGAATATGGGCACCTTAAGCGGCGCCCCCAAAGTTCGCGCCATGCAGCTTATTGCTCAAAGCGAAGGCACACGACGCGGCAGCTATGGCGGAGCAGTCGGTTACTTGACCGCGCACGGTGATTTGGATACCTGCATTGTTATTCGCTCGGCTTATGTCGAAGACGGCGTAGCGACGGTACAGGCCGGTGCAGGTGTCGTTCTGGATTCCATCCCGCAGGCCGAAGCCGATGAAACCCGTAACAAAGCGCGAGCGGTATTGCGCGCTATCGCGACCGCTCATCAGGCAAAGGAGATTTTCTAATGGCCGATATTTTACTGCTCGACAACATTGACTCCTTTACCTACAACCTGGTGGATCAGCTACGCGCCAGCGGTCATAAAGTGGTGATTTACCGCAACCAGATCGCCGCCGACACCATTACCGAGCGCTTGCAACAGATGTCTCAGCCGGTGCTGGTGCTGTCACCCGGCCCCGGTACGCCAGCGCAAGCAGGTTGTATGCCGGAATTATTGCAGCGCCTACGCGGTCAACTTCCCATTATCGGGATTTGTTTGGGACATCAGGCCATTGTGGAAGCCTACGGCGGCTACGTAGGTCAGGCGGGAGAAATCCTGCACGGTAAAGCCTCGACGATTGAGCACGATGAACAAGGTATGTTCGCCGGTATGCCGAATCCACTGCCGGTCGCCCGCTACCACTCGCTGGTCGGCAGCAATATTCCCGCCGAACTGACGGTTAACGCGCATTTTAACCAAATGGTAATGGCGGTTCGTCACGATGCTCACCGGGTTTGCGGCTACCAGTTCCATCCGGAATCCATTTTGACCACTCAGGGCGCTCGTTTACTCGAGCAAACTCTGGCCTGGGCTTTGGCGTAACTTTTCAGGAACTCATCATGCATAATTTATTTGAAAAACTGTTCCGCGCCGAGCCACTGACTCAGCAGGAAAGCCAGCAATTATTTACCGCCATCGTGCGAGGCGAGCTGGAGCCTAGCCAACTGGCGGCGACTTTAATCAGTATGAAAGTTCGGGGGGAAACGCCGGCAGAGATCGCCGGGGCAGCACAGGCGCTCTTGGCCGACGCGCAGCCATTCCCTCGCCCGGATTACGCCTTTGCCGATATCGTCGGCACCGGCGGCGACGGCACTAACAGCATTAATATCTCCACGGCCAGCGCCTTTGTGGCTGCTAGCTGCGGGATGAAAGTAGCCAAACACGGCAACCGCAGCGTGTCTAGCCGTTCTGGATCTTCAGATTTGCTGGCAGCCTTCGGCATTCGTTTGGATTTGACCGCCGAGCAATCTCGTCAGGCGCTGGATGAATTAGGGATTTGTTTCCTGTTCGCACCGCAGTATCACACCGGTTTTCGCCACGCGATGCCGGTACGCCAACAGCTGAAAACCCGCACCCTGTTTAACGTGCTGGGCCCGTTGATAAATCCGGCGCGCCCACCGCTGGCGTTAATCGGGGTATACAGCCCGGAATTGGTGTTGCCGATTGCCGAAACACTGCGAGTGCTGGGTTACCAACGTGCGGCAGTGGTTCACGGTGGAGGAATGGATGAAGTGGCTATCCACGCACCCACTCAGGTAGCGGAACTGAAAAACGGTAAGATCCAAACCTATCAACTGACGCCGAAAGACTTTGGTTTATCAACCTATCCGATGGCGTCCTTACAGGGCGGCTCACCGGAAGAAAATCGTGACATTCTGGCGAGGTTGTTACAAGGTAAAGGCGAACCTGCCCACGCGGCGGCGGTAGCGGCTAACGTGGCGCTGTTGCTGAAATTAAACGGGCAGGAGAATTTACGTCAAAACGCACATCAGGCTATGGAAATAATTCATAGCGGCAAAGCTTTTGAGCGAGTTATCGCACTGGCAGCGAGAGGATAGATCATGCAAGAAACGATACTTCACAAAATTGTTCGCGACAAAGAAATCTGGGTCGCCGCACGCAAGCTACATCAGCCGCTGTCCAGTTTCCAACATCTGGTGACGCCAAGTCAGCGCAGTTTCTATCAGGCATTGCAAGGGGATAACACCGTTTTTATCCTGGAATGCAAAAAAGCGTCCCCCTCCAAAGGGGTTATTCGCGAGAATTTCGATCCGGCGGAGATCGCCGGGGTTTACGCCAACTATGCTTCGGCCATTTCAGTGCTGACCGATGAAAAATATTTTCAAGGCAGCTTTGATTTTCTGCCTCTGGTCAGCGCTGCGGTCACTCAGCCGGTGCTGTGCAAAGATTTTATTATCGAAGAATATCAAATTCTTCTGGCGCGTTTTTATCAAGCCGATGCCGTATTGCTGATGCTATCGGTATTGGACGACCAACGCTATCGGGAGCTAGCCGCCGTCGCTCACAGCCTGAATATGGGCGTACTGACCGAAGCCAGTAATGAAGAAGAGCTGGAGCGAGCAATTAAACTGGGAGCCAAAGTGGTGGGTATCAACAACCGCGACCTGCGCGACCTGTCTATCGACCTGAATCGCACCAAACAGCTGGCTCCACGTCTGCCAGCCGGCGTCACGGTAATCAGCGAATCCGGTATCAATACCTATCAACAAGTGCGGGAACTGAGCCAATTTGCTAACGGTTTCCTGATCGGCAGCGCTTTGATGTCAGAACCAAACCTGAATGCCGCAGTGCGTCGGGTGTTGCTCGGGGAAAACAAGGTTTGCGGCCTTACTCGTCCGCAGGACGCTGCAGCCGCCTATAGCGCTGGCGCAGTGTACGGCGGATTGATTTTCGTCGGCAGTTCCCCTCGCTATATCGATATGGCACAGGCCCGCGCCGTCATCAGCGCCGCGCCGCTGAAATATGTCGGCGTATTCCGCGACGCCAAGCTGGAAACCGTGCAGCATAGTGTCGAAGCGCTGGCATTAGCGGCGATTCAGTTACACGGTAACGAAGATCGGGACTATATTCAGAAACTGCGAGAATTGTTACCGGCAAGCTGCCAGATTTGGAAAGCGGTTAGCGTCGGTAATTCCCTGCCCGCCCGCGATATCCCCTCTGTGGATCGCTATGTGCTAGACAACGGCGCGGGCGGCAGCGGCCAACGTTTTGACTGGTCAGTTTTGAATCAACAGCCGTTGGATAACGTGCTGCTGGCAGGCGGCCTGAATGCCGAAAACTGCGCCATTGCCGCTACGCTTGGCTGTGCCGGGCTGGATTTTAACTCCGGCGTAGAAGTGGCTGGCGCAGCCGGAATCAAAGATCCGAACAAGATTGCCGCTGCGTTCCAGACCTTACGCGCTTATTAGAATAGCTTTGCTATGGGTGAACCCGATAAACCTACGAATAACGGACAGGATAATGACCAGACTTAACCCCTACTTTGGTGAATTCGGCGGTATGTATGTGCCGCAGATTCTGATGCCAGCATTGGTACAACTGGAAGAGGCTTTTGTCAGCGCCCAGTTGGATCCTGAGTTTCAGGCGCAATTCCATGATTTGTTAAAAAATTACGCCGGTCGCCCAACGGCCCTGACCCTGTGCCAGAATCTCACCGAAGGCACCAATACCAAGCTGTATTTGAAGCGCGAAGACCTGCTGCACGGCGGTGCGCATAAAACCAATCAGGTATTGGGGCAAGCCTTGCTGGCCAAACGCATGGGCAAAACTGAAATCATCGCCGAAACCGGTGCCGGTCAACACGGCGTAGCGTCGGCGCTGGCCTGCGCCCTGTTGGGCCTGAAATGCCGCATTTATATGGGCGCCAAAGATATTGAGCGTCAGTCACCGAACGTCTTCCGTATGCGCCTGATGGGTGCGGAAGTGATTCCAGTACACAGCGGCTCCTCTACTCTAAAAGACGCCTGCAACGAGGCGTTGCGCGATTGGTCTGGCAGCTACGAAAAGGCTCACTATATGCTGGGCACCGCCGCAGGCCCGCACCCTTACCCGACTATCGTCCGGGAATTCCAGCGCATGATTGGCGAAGAAACCAAAGCGCAGATTCTGGCGCGCGAAGGCCGTCTGCCCGACGCCGTTCTCGCCTGCATCGGCGGCGGTTCCAACGCCATCGGTATGTTTGCCGATTTTATCGATGAAGAAAACGTTGGTCTGATCGGCGTTGAACCCGCCGGTCACGGTATCGAAAGCGGTCAGCACGGCGCGCCGTTAAAACATGGTCGCGTTGGCATCTACTTCGGTATGAAATCACCGATGATGCAGACTTCCGAAGGTCAGATCGAAGAATCTTACTCTATCTCTGCCGGTCTGGACTTCCCTTCCGTCGGGCCTCAGCACGCTTATCTCAACAGCATTGGCCGCGCGGAATACGTTTCCGTCACTGACGATGAAGCGCTGGAAGCCTTTAAGGCTCTCTCTCGTAAAGAAGGGATTATCCCGGCGTTGGAATCCTCCCACGCATTGGCCTACGCCCTGAAAATGATTAACGCCGCGCCAGAGAAAAAACAGATTCTGGTCGTGAATCTCTCTGGCCGCGGTGATAAAGACATTTTCACCGTTCACGATATTTTGAAAGCACGGGGAGAAATTTGATGGAACGCTATCAGCAACTTTTCAAACAACTGGATGCACGTAAAGAAGGCGCATTCGTTCCCTTTGTGCAACTGGGCGATCCATCGCCAACCCAATCATTGGCGATCATTGATACATTGATTGCCGCCGGTGCCGATGCTCTTGAATTAGGCATTCCTTTTTCCGATCCTTTGGCCGATGGCCCAACGATTCAAAATGCGGCCCTGCGAGCCTTTGCCGCCGGAGTCACCCCAACCCAGTGTTTTGAAATGCTGGCGGAAATTCGCAAAAAACACCCGAATATTCCTATTGGCCTGCTGATGTATGCCAATCTGGTCTTCAACAAAGGCATAGATAACTTCTATCAACGCTGCGCAGAAGTCGGCGTGGATTCGGTATTAATCGCCGATGTGCCTTTTGAAGAGTCCGCCCCTTTCCGCGCCGCCGCTCTGCGCCACGGTATCGCGCCGATCTTCATCTGCCCGCCTAACGCCAGCGATGACCTGCTGCGGGAGATTTCTTCCCACGGCCGCGGCTACACTTACCTACTTTCCCGCGCAGGCGTCACCGGCGCAGAAAATCGGGCGCAGCAACCGCTCAATCATTTGGTGGATAAACTGCATGAATATCATGCGGCTCCGGCGCTGCAAGGATTCGGAATTTCCGATCCTGAACAGGTAAAAGCCTCGCTGGATGCCGGTGCCGCGGGTGCCATTTCCGGTTCGGCCATCGTGAAAATTATCGAAAACAATTTAGTGCAACCGGCAGAAATGCTGGCGCAGCTATCTCGATTTGTCAGTAAAATGAAGGCCGCCACTCGCCGTTAATACGGCATGCCCGATCCGTCAGATCGGGCATTATTTAGGTTTAATGAGTCTCTTTCCACACCAAATTGCCCGTACTAATTTGCTCAATCACTATTCATAATCAATACTTAACTGCACATGCGAACGATCAATTGCCCTATTCCGAATCACTTCGGCGTCGCTGATGGTACTGAATGTGTCGTTATTTTTGGTTCAACATTATTTTCTTCTCAACACAATGACCGCTTTAACACGATTAAAGTTTCAGCTATTAACTTTGTAGTGAACGTTCTTTTAACATTGGCAGGACATGGAGAGTAACTTATGAAGCTATTTAAAACCCTTTCAGCCTTATGTATTGCCGCCGTAATGGCGTTAGCCGTATCCGCCTGTGCTCCGACGGCCAAAACCGAAGGCACCGGGGGTTATGTCGATGACACAGTGATTACCACGAAAGTAAAAACCGCGTTACTGGGTGAGAAGAACCTAAAATCGACTGAAATTAGCGTTGAGACCTTTAAAGGCCGGGTACAGTTGAGCGGTTTTGTCAGCTCCAGCCAGCAAGCTGATCGCGCCGTACAGATTACCCGCACCGTACCCGGTGTCAAATCTGTAGCAAACGATATGAGAATTCGATAATTAATACGCGTCTTAGTCAATCATTATAAGTCATATAAGAAAAAGGAGGCGCTCAATGCGCCTCCTCTGTTTTGTGCCATATCGCTCAGATAAATTAGAAGCGGTAACCCGCGCCAAACATGAATACCCAAGGATCCAGACGGGTATTGATAGTGTGCTCTTGCCCCGCCGCTTTGAATTTCACGTCAGTTTCAATATTCATCCACCAAACGGACATGTTCAGCATCCAGTTTTCGCTGACCATATAATCCAAACCTGCCTGCCCGGCGATACCCCAGGAATCTTTCACGCTCAAATCCGTCAGGCCTGCTTCGCTGCCGGTATTATTGAATTTTTGATCAAAGAAAGTGGTGTAGTTCAGACCTACGCCTAAATAAGGACGCAGTTTGTCCTGTTTGTCGCCAAAGTAATATTGCGCCATCAAGGTTGGCGGCAATTGTTTGACTTCAGCGATATTGCCCATCGCGCCCAAACCAATTTTATGGCGGAAAGGCGTCGCAGCCAGTAATTCCACCCCGATGTTGTCCGTAACCAGATAACTGAAAGTCAGGCCCAGTTGGGTATTGTTGTCAGCGCTGAAAGAACCTTGTCCCAATACGTCATCTGAACCGGCATTTGGTCGTACCGTTGCCGTACCCGCACGGAATATGTAATCACCTTCCTGATGAGCCGATGCCAGAGACGGAGCCAGAGTTGCCGCAGCCAGTAATAACAAACATACCTTTTTCATTATCCATTCCATTTGTATGGTTTATAGTGAGGCAGAATATACCTATAAATGCGTAGTTATGATCCAATCCGGATCACAACTTTTAACGTCGTTTTAAAAAATAACATTTTGCGTAAGGTTATTTAATTCCTTAAAAACGTTGGAATTGATCTGAATCAAGAAAGGGGTGAATGGTTCATTTATTGCTGTTGGTTAAATAACCATTGATTCCTCAGGGGGAGGTAGGTAATGCTGTCAGGCGTTATCAGTTGTGTGAATTCGTGATCGGTTGGCTGTCCTATATTTTTTATTTATACAGGAGCGAATGAGTTCAAGATGAGCGCTGTTATCAACCCTTGCATTAGCTGTGGCGCGTGCTGCGCCTATTTTCGTGTTTCCTTCTATTGGTCCGAAGCGGGCAGCGAACAAGGCTCAGTGCCCAATGACCTGACTGAGCAAATCACCCCTTTTATTAGCTGCATGAGCGGTACTAACTGCAAATCGCCGCGCTGCGTCGCCCTAGAGGGTGACATCGGCCAACAGGTCGCCTGTAGCATTTATCCGGATCGACCCACTCCCTGCCATGAATTTTCCTATTCTGGTGAAAATAACCAACGCAATGAATCCTGCGATCGAGCCAGAGCCTATTACGGCTTACCGCCGTTACCTGTTGAAGAATTTGAGCAATTGGCCGCCGAGGAAATAGGTAGCCTGTTGATCACAGGGTCACAGAACGCGCATAACAGGGTATAATCCTTCCCTGAAAGTTATTTTTATCGATTATCCCAAGGAGCCTTCATGCCTATCACGGCGAACACTCTGTACCGTGACAGTTTTAATTTCTTTCGCAATCAGCTCGCCGCCATTCTGTTATTGGCGTTATTGACTGCGTTTATTACCGTCATGCTGAATCAGGCGTTTATTCCTGATGCAGACCAATTGTTGATTTTGAATGCTGGTGATACGGATATCGCTTCTTCAAGCACCATGGGAATTCGCGAAATGGTGTCGCAAATGACGCCAGAACAGCAAATGGTGTTGCTCAAAGTCTCTGCGGTGGCGACCTTCTCCGCACTGATCGGTAATCTACTGCTGGTTGGTGGAATGCTGACGCTAATTTCTGCCGTCTCACAGGGCAGCCGAATCAGCGCATTGCAGGCGGTGGGGCTTTCCTTGCCGATTCTGCCGCGTCTGCTGTTATTGTTGTTTATCTGTACCCTACTGATTCAACTGGGTTTGGCGCTGTTTATTGTGCCGGGCGTGGTGATTGCGGTCGCGGTATGTCTGGCTCCGGTGATGGTCGCCAACGAAAAAATCGGCGTATTTGCGGCAATGAAAGCCAGTGCCAAACTGGCCTTTGCTAACGTGCGTTTGGTGATTCCGGCGTTAATGTTGTGGCTGGCAGCCAAGCTGATTTTGCTGTATCTGGCCGGCCACCTTGCCGCGCTGCCACCTGCCATTGCCACCGTGGTACTGAGCACCCTGAGCAATCTGGTCTCGGCACTGCTGCTGGTTTATCTGTTCCGCTTATATATGTTGTTGCGTAAAGCATAACGTCATCATATAGAAACCTAAAAGGGCCGCTCAGGCCCTTTTTTACTGCCAATGTTATGACCAACAAAAGAAACCGCCAAGTCGAGGCGGAAGAAACATGGTGGTCAGCCCTCGACCGCGTCACTTTGTGCTCGGCAACTAATTTAGGACGATCCTTCCAGTTGCTCCGCTTCGGCTCGTTCCTCAACCCGTTTTTTACTTTGAATCAGCTTGAGTGCCAGATACAAATCCGGTACTAAAATCAGATCGTTATCCTGACTTTTTAAGCGATTCAGGCGGAACCAACGCGTTAACTCAGTGCGACGCCCCGCCAATACCAATTTGACATTGCGCTGTTTTAAGTCTCGTTTTAGCTCATCAATAGCCGCCAGCACGCTGATATCGGCGTAGGTGAAACTGGCAACCGCGTCGATCACCACCCAGTCTGCCTGATGTGGCGTTGAGTCCACCAAGTTAAGGATGCGGCGCTTAAAGTAAGCTACGTTGAAATAGGTTAACGGCGAGTTGAAACGGTAAATCATCACCCCCGGCACCGCTTTAATACCGTTATTGTTACCCATCGAGTGAATCATGCCTTCTGAATTCACCCCCAACAGTTGCTCCGTCGGGCGGAAAACGGTACGTAAAAACTGCAGTAACCCCAGTAATACCGCCAACCCAATCCCGCCGATGACGCCCACCAGCACTACGCTGCCAAAGGTAAAAATCGCCAGACTGAACGCCTGCGTATTTCTTTTTCGCAGTTGCCAGATGCCTTTGAAACTCAGTAGTGACCAAGCCGCGTAGATCAACACCACGCCCAGCGCAGCTACTGGGATAAACTGCAACGGCGCGGTGAGGAAAAATAGCACCAACGCAATAGCTAGCGCGGCAATAATCGACACCAATTGGCTCTTACCGTGGTTGGCATCGTTAACTGCGGTACGGGTGCTGGCTCCGCTGATGGCAAAGCCCTGCGACAGCGCCGAAACGATGTTAGTCACGCCCAAAGCGCGTAGTTCAACATCTGCATCGACCTCGTAACCGTTTTTGGTAGCAAAGCTGCGCGCCGTCAGCATCATACTCACAAAGCTGACTACCGCGAGGTTAAGCGCCGGAATCACCATATCGCGCAGCAAGCCCGGCTTGAATTCCGGCCAGCTAACTATCGGCAAACCGCCGTTAAATCCGCCCACCGCTTCCACGCCAAACTGCTGTAAGCCGCCGGCCCAGGTAACAAAAGTCGCGATTACGATAGCCAGCAGCGGCGCAGGCCAGTTGGGGCGCGCCCATTTCACGCCGAATAGAATGGCGAAAGTCAGGATAGAAATCGCCAGCGTAGGTAAATGACTGTTGAGAATATTGTGCGGCAGCGCCAGCACCCGCTCTATCAGCTGTGGCGGCCGGGTCATAAAACCAAACACTTTGCCCAACTGATCGACAATAATGGTAATTGCCACGCCGTTTAACAAACCGGTCAGAATCGGTCGCGACAGCAAATCCGCCAGCGCGCCCAGCTTGAACCGGCTAGCCACCAGACACCAGCTCCCCATCATCAGCGTCATCATTATGGTTAACTGCCAATGAACCTCTTTGTTTCCCGCCGCCAACGGCGCTACGACTGCCGCGATCACCGCACAGGTTGCCGCATCCGGCCCGACAATTAACTGCCTGGAAGAGCCGAAAAAGGCGTAGGCAATCATCGGTAAGATACAGGAATATAGCCCCACCGCCGCGCTCACGCCGGTTAACTCGGCATAAGCGATGGCAATAGGCAACGCCACCGCAGCCACCGACAAACCCGCACGAATATCCGGTTTTAGCCATTCGCGCTGGTAGGCCATTAACAGGGTTAATCCCGGCATCCAATAACGGAGCGATTTCCTCAGCATCTGTTCTTCTCTACCTCTAAACCAATAGTCTCAGTCCATCATGCTGAGTTCTACGACAACTGGCAACTACCAGATAAGTTAATCGTAAGTTTCTGCAAATAACGCTGGCAGCCCGCGCATTCCGGCTGATAATTAGGGATAATAACGGTTTGCCCACTGTACCCTCACATCGCTGAATCCGGTATAGTCACTTGATGTACAGAAAATGGATTGATTAATGAAGCAACTTTTAGATTTCCTACCGCTGGTCGTCTTCTTTATTTTTTATAAGATGTACGACATTTTCGTCGCCTCGGGCGCACTCATCGTCGCAACGCTGTTGGCTTTGGCTATAAGTTGGGTGATGTACCGCAAGGTCGAGAAAATGACCTTGGTCACCGCCGCCATGGTTGTGGTATTTGGTTCACTGACTTTGGCCTTCCATAGCGATCAGTTTATTAAATGGAAAGTCACGGTAATTTACGTTCTGTTCGCCGGTGCCTTGCTGATCAGCCAGTTAATCCTGAAGAAACCCTTGATTCAGCGCATGCTGGGCAAAGAGTTAACCCTGCCTGATAGCGTATGGTCGCGACTCAATCTGGCCTGGGCGATGTTTTTCCTGGTCTGCGGTCTGGCTAATATCTATGTCGCTTTCTGGTTGCCGCAGGATATCTGGGTAAACTTCAAAGTATTCGGTTTAACCGCATTAACGCTGGTCTTTACCCTGATAAGCGGCGTGTATATTTATCGCCATATGCCAACAGAACAAAAAAAATCCTAAGATTGATTTGATGCTCGCCCGCCGTTCTGGGCGAGCCATTATTGTATGAATTTACTTTTTATAAGAAGACAGAGATGACTCAGCAACTTTTACCCAACGGGGAATTGGTACTTCGTACCTTGGCAATGCCAGCCGACACCAACGCGAACGGCGACATTTTTGGCGGCTGGCTGATGTCGCAAATGGATATTGGTGGCGCTATTCAGGCAAAGGAAATAGCTCACGGTCGAGTGGTGACGGTACGAGTGGACGGCATGACCTTCCTCAAGCCGGTGGCCGTAGGCGACGTAGTTTGCTGCTACGCTCGTTGCATTAAAACTGGCCGCAGTTCCATCGTAGTGAATGTCGAAGTGTGGGTTAAGAAAGTTTCATCAGAACCTATTGGTCAGCGTTATCGCGCTACCGAAGCGGTATTTACTTACGTGGCGGTCGATGATGAAGGCAAATCTCGCCCACTGCCCGCGGGAAAGATTAATTTTGAAGTTGGCTCCGGGCAGTAATCATTTCCCGCTGCTTTTTAGCTTCAGTTTCTACCCTTAAAAAGGGTCGCCAAAGCGATCCTTTTTAAGGCGACATAGATACTGACATAGACACTGCAAAAACGTATAACCGGACGAACTTATGGGAAATAACCCAATCAGTTCATTTCCATATCACCGCCAATCTTGAACACAATGGTGGTAACATAATTTTTTGCCGCTACGGCCTCAAATCGCCATTTTCTCATCACCTGTTTAACTTCCCGTTCAAAAGTATTACGCGGTGTGGCTTCTAATATACGCACGTTGGTCACGCGGCCATTTTCATCAATGTCATATTGCACTTTAACCGAACCTTCCACGCCTAACGCCAGTGCGCGCGCCGGATAAGTTGGTTTTGCCTTACTCAGCGCTTTAGGACCAGCAGTGTTAGACGAGCCAGGCACCGAGGCTGGCGGTGCAGATTTCACCGGCGCCGCTTGGGTCACCGCGGTCGGTTCATCGGATTTAAACAGCGATTCCGTTGGCGGCTGCTCGATTTTCTTCACGTCCGGTTTTTTCACTTCTTTCTTCACCGGTTTAGGCTTGGGTTTCGGCTTAACCACTTCCTTTTTCACTGGCTCAGGTTTAGGCAAAGGAACCGGTACCGGTTCTGGCAAAACTTCAGGTTCTGGCGGGGTTTCCTCAACTACGGGCTCCGGCTGACTTTCCGGTTCGGCAGCCGTAGGCTGCGGAGCAGCAAATGTGGCGATATTAACCATCGTCACTGCAATCGGCGCATCTTCAATTTCAGGTTGTTTATTTATTTCCTCGACGGAGACATAAAGCAATGCAGCAATAACGCTGCCGTGCAACCCGAGAGAAAATGCTACTGGCCATGTAAGCCGACGAACCGGTAAAAGTTTTTTTAGCTGCATAGTGATTCAATATCCTCTGATGCCGCCAAGTTTAAATGCAAATAGCAATCATATTCAATAAGCAATGGCAAACAATTGCTTCAATCGGCACTAAATGATGTTTTTAGCTGCGATCTCAGAATGATAAAACTTTCTGTTGACAGTTAATTATCATTTTATTTCAGCACTGATAACCTGCCATTATCGGTTTAGTAAAAACAAATAACCAAAATTATGTTCGCGGGTTGAATTTAATCACTGAACATGGTCAGATGAATATTCGATTATTACTCATTTATCGGTCTGATTTTTAAGGTGATACGATGCTTTATTTAATTTTCTCAACCGATGTACCCGATTCTCTGGCACAGCGTTTGTCCGTTCGCCCTGCCCATTTAGCGCGTTTGCAAACCCTACGGGATCAGGGGCGGTTATTAACCGCAGGCCCTCATCCTGCTATCGACAGCCATGACCCAGGCGCCGCGGGTTTCAGCGGTTCAACGGTTATTGCGGAATTTGAAAGTCTGGCCGAAGCTCAAGCTTGGGCAGAACAAGATCCCTATGTGGCGGCCGGCGTTTATCAATCGGTGATTGTAAAACCTTTTAAACAAGTATTCTGATGAGTATTTGAATTTACCGGCGGATTAAATCGACAGATTAACTGTGTGGCCTATTGACTGCAGCTGCTTTAAAAAGTCATTTCTTTCGCCCATATAATATATGTGGGAAATTAACTGTTTTAGTCTTACTCTCCGTGAATTCATTAGACCAATTTAATTAACTTTTTCTTACTTAAATAAAGCGCGCAATAAAATCCTAATTAAATATTATTCATGTATTGCTGATTAACCGTACGAAGAATAGAGCATTGTAGCCCGTTTACGTGAGTCCTGGCGTTATACCCCTCATACTAATCCGGGTCTCATCGATAACCGCTGTTCTGATAAGACCCTAGAATAAAACTATTTCTTCACAATCAAGGCTTGTTGAATGGCATCGGCCAGTGGCGCTAGCCACTCGACAGCGTGCTTCATATCGTCATTAACGCGCGAATAAGCAGCCCCTTCGCTGGCACCAACCGATTGTTTAATAATTTCTAAGGCAGCCTGTACCGCCAATAGCCGTTGTTTTTGCTGATCGCTTGGGAGATTCCCAGAGCCAAAGTAATTATCTAACATTCGAGCCTCCTTTATTATTGCACCGACACAGTTGGTAAGGATCTAGCGAACACGGCCTGCATATCTTTCCCCTAATCCTGACGGGCAGAATTAGCCAGCCACTCACGTTTGAGCTGCGCATAAATAAGTTCATCGCCCCATACGCCGTTAAAACAGTCGTTTTGTATCAGATGCGCTTCTTTGCGCATTCCCAAACGCTCGACCACATTTATCGAGCCGATATTCAATGCATCCAACCGAGCAAAAATACGATGGCATCCATGTTGGGTAAAGCCGATATTCAACATGGCCTGAACCGCTTCAGTGGCAAAGCCCTGCCCGCTAAACTTTGGATTAAATATATAACCAACCTCAGCCTGAGCTGCCGGTTTATTAGACAGTTTAAACAATACTTCGCCAATATGCTCGCCGGTGTCCACACGTTCAACGGCCAAGGTTAAGGTATCTCCCTGTTCCTGAAAACGGCATTCAGTGGCCTGCAGTAAATTTGCCCGAAGAGTGGCATCATCCGCCGGAGCGCAATAGAGATAACGATAAACCGACGCCAGTGAGTGATAGGCCTGATAAGAAGGGAAATCATCTGGAGTAAAGCGTCGTAGCAGAAGTCTTAAGGTTTTAATCGGTAATTGCATTGATATCCTTGGATGTTGTTTCCACTCAAACCGGCGTTATTGGCAGCTGCCCACAATGTCTGCCAATAACAGTGTTTTTGTGAAAACAAAATGTCAGCGATTATTTAAGGTTCGCGTAGGTTTTTTCCCAATGTTCCTCGCACGCATCGACGGCCTGTTCAAGATCGTGAGGCGCAGCCTTCAAAATGCGATGATCTTTCCGTACCCACAAACTATAACTGTGTTTCCCCTGAGTCATAGTCTGTTCAGCATAAATAGTGGTTTGGAACACAGTTTCAGCCCGATCGCTGTAAATCTCATACTTGTAAAGCGCGTCACTCTTTTGCAAATTTCCAAAGAAAACCGTTTTAGCCAAAATATATCGAGACATAGAAAATACACTCTCTGCTGAAATGGAAGAGCCAGTCTCCACCGATTTGATAATTACATCTGTGATGATCACGGCATAACCGCAGTAACGGCTTTGAAATAACTCAATTTTTAAAGTTGCGTCGAGGGTTTATCCGGATCCGGCTTCAGATCAATAGTCGTATCTTCACTAATTTTTATTATTATCGTTCCACGCATGAAAACGAGATTTCGGTCAATCGTTCTAGTACCGGTTCTGTTTTATTTAATTAACACCTGATTTTAAACTGGACTTATCTGTAGAACCCTTTACACGGTTTGGGTCTAAGACTATAAGCGGTTGATTCATCTTTGATCGCCCTCAATAGAACAGGTGAAAACATATAACAATAGCTAGGATAACGTTATTTTTGGCTACGCATTGAAGACGATTGCCAGCAGATTAGGCTAAAAGTTAATTGTCTGATTTATTGTCCGTGGCACAAGAAAAGAGTAGCAATATTTATTTTTAGGCTGATATGGACATTGACATTTCATTAAACCTTCAGATTAATCTTGCACAAAGGAATAGTGAATTCTGAAATATTTCAGATAGCATTCATTGATATAAAACCGCAATTGAATCCGTCATCATTGGATATTAAATCCATAAAAAACAGTATGATACAGGAAATAATTCGAGAATTAATAAAGAAAGAACACTTGAATAAATGGCTAAATATTACGCCGAAAGGTCGGCCGCTTTATGCTATCGCTCAGTAACACCCCTGAAACTGACCTCTAGTCACAAAGCGACCATGTATATATATTAACGCGACTTTGCTCAGAAGTGAAATCCGTTCAAGAAATATCGGAAAAATATTGTTATACCCACTTCATCTGGTTAGATTCCGCGCAAAAAAATGAAGCCAAAATACTCAGAGTCTATTTGTAAGATATATTAAAACAAGATAAAAACAGCCCCACAAAGGGACCGTTCTTATTATTCTCGTCATTTACTGCCACTCATAAGCCACGCTAAACAACAACGCCCGGCGATGCTGATTTACGTGAATCTGGCGCACGCTATATATATGACGATAACGACGAGACTGCCCTTCCAACCAGCGATTACGCCGACGTTGATTTTGCCGAAGCATCCGCCAACGGCCAACTTCATTTTTACTACGTCTCATGAAACTATTCTTCCAAAGCTGAGAACCGGCTCATTATAGACCTTTCGGCTCAGCCGCCAAGTACTTGTCCGCAGGAAATAGGAATTCGTAGTTATCTTATTCCATCGCAGGTTTATTCACGCTTGACGAGAAACCCGCTAAGATTATAAGAACACAAATGGACGCAAGTCCTTTTAACTGAAAGAATTTATAGTTGAATATATCGAGTTAATGGTTTCCCCTTTTCATTACTGTGCGTACACTCAGTGATGAACGTTTGCGAACAGGACTTCTCGCTTTTATGACAACATTTTATACCGTAATCAGTTGGCTCTCCTTCTTCGGCTACTGGCTGCTTATTGCCGGGGTTACGCTACGTATCCTGATGAAGCGACGCGCAGTACCTTCCTCCATGGCCTGGTTGCTTATCATCTATATTCTGCCGTTGGTCGGGATTATCGCCTACCTATCGTTTGGGGAGCTGCATCTCGGTAAACGACGAGCCGAACGCGCCAAGGCGATGTGGCCTTCCACCGCTCATTGGCTAAGTGAATTAAAAGAATGCCAGCATATCTTTGCCACCGAAAACAGCGAGGTAGCCGCGCCGCTATTCCAACTTTGCGAACGTCGTCAAGGCATTAGCGGCGTTAAAGGCAACCAACTTCAGTTGTTGACCACCACCGATGACACGCTGAAAGCGCTGATCCGCGATATCGATCTGGCTCAACATAATATTGAAATGGTTTTCTATATCTGGCAACCCGGCGGACTGGTGGATCAGGTGGCTGAATCCTTAATGGCCGCCGCTCGTCGGGGCGTGCATTGCCGCGTTATGCTGGATTCTGCCGGAAGCGTGACCTTCTTCCGCAGCCCTTATCCCGCTATGATGCGCAACGCCGGAATTGAAGTGGTTGAAGCACTGAAAGTGAATTTGTTCCGCGTATTCTTGCGCCGAATGGATTTACGTCAACATCGTAAGGTGGTGCTGATTGATAACTTTGTCGCTTATACCGGCAGTATGAATATGGTTGATCCGCGTTTCTTTAAACAGGATGCAGGTGTGGGTCAATGGATCGATATGATGGCGCGAATGGAAGGCCCGGTAGCAACAACTATGGGCATAGTTTATGCCTGTGATTGGGAAATCGAAACCGGAAAACGTATTTTGCCCCCGCCGCCCGATGCCAATATCATGCCGTTTGAACAGGAGTCCGGCCATACCATTCAGGTTATTGCTTCCGGCCCTGGATTCCCGGAAGAAATGATTCATCAGGCGCTACTGACCGCGGTTTATGCCGCCCGTGAACAATTGGTGATGACCACCCCCTACTTCGTGCCAAGCGACGATTTGCTCCACGCTATTTGCACCGCGGCGCAGCGCGGCGTAGACGTCAGTGTTATCGTTCCGAAAGACAACGATTCCATGATGGTCCGCTGGGCCAGCCGCGCATTCTTCGCCGAATTGCTGGAGGCTGGCGTTAAAATTCATCAGTTTGAAGGCGGTTTGCTACACAGCAAGAGCGTTTTGGTCGATGGACAGCTAAGTCTGGTCGGTACGGTCAATCTGGATATGCGCAGCCTGTGGCTTAATTTTGAGATCACGTTGGTGATCGATGATGCCGGTTTCGGTAATGATTTGTCTCAGGTTCAGGACGATTATATCGCTCGCTCAACGTTGTTGGACGGTGAAGTTTGGGCCAAACGGCCACTCTGGCATCGGGTGATGGAGCGTCTGTTCTATTTCTTCAGTCCATTCCTGTAATAATGTTGCTTAGTAATGATTATCGTATTGTAGAAATTCTTAGTTATTGGCAATAAGCGCTATAAAGTGTGTAAAAGGCGCAAAGAGAATGTTTTAATGTGGGCAATATTGCGATGACTAATGGGAACCTGCACATGGACCAGACGATTATGGACCTCAACAACCGCCTGAGCGAAGACGAAACGCTGGAACAGGCTTACGATATTTTTCTTGAGCTGGCAGGCGACAATCTGGATCCGGCAGATATTCTGCTATTCAATTTGCAGTTTGAGGAACGCGGTGCGGCTGAGCTTTTCGATCCCGCCGAAGACTGGAGTGAGCACGTCGATTTTGACCTGAATCCAGATTTCTTCGCGGAAGTGGTCATCGGTCTGGCCGAGAGCGAAGGCGAACCGGTTAATGACGTCTTTGCCCGCGTTCTGTTGTGCCGAGAAAAAGACCATAAACTCTGCCATATTCTGTGGAAAGAGTAAGTCAGGCACTCATTTAGTCTCAGGCTAATGAACTACCTTACCTATAGAAAAGCCCTGTTAGCAATTGAACTAACAGGGCTTTTTTTTTCTCAATGATATTCCGCCGGAATGATTACAGTGGATCAACTTTCAGGCAGGAAACCGCATGACGGAAGCTGCCTTCCAGCAACGGCCGAGTTTTAGCACATTCCGGCCCGGCAATCGGGCAGCGGGTACGGAACACACAGCCGGAAGGCGGGTTGATCGGCGAAGGAAGCTCCCCTTCCAATAGTTGGATCACTTTGTCCCGTTCTTTATCCGGATCGGGAATAGGTACTGCCGACATTAGCGCTTTAGTATAGGGATGCTGCGGATTGTGGTACACCTCATCGTAGGTACCCAGTTCAACCGCGTGGCCGAGATACATCACCAATACGCGATCGGAAATGTGTTTTACCACCGCCAAATCGTGAGCAATAAAGATCAACGACAGCCCCATCTCACGCTGTAACTGCTGCAACAGGTTAACCACCTGCGCCTGAATCGATACGTCCAGAGCCGATACCGGTTCGTCACAAATAACCAGTTTCGGCTCCAGAATCAGCGCCCTGGCAATACCGATGCGTTGACACTGACCGCCAGAGAACTCATGCGGATAACGGTTGATTAGGTTAGGTAACAGGCCCACTTTCAACATCATGGCCTTCACTTTATCCCGCACTTCCTGACGTGGCATTTTAGGGTAATAGGTGCGTAAAGGTTCGGCAATAATTTCGCCGATAGTCATTCGCGGATTCAATGACGCTAGCGGGTCTTGGAAAATCATCTGAATATCGCTGCGCGTAGTACGCCACTCGGCGTCGCTCATATTCAGCATATCTTTCCCTAACCAGGCAACGCTGCCACCGGTCGCTTTAACCAAACCGATAATGGCGCGAGCGAAGGTCGATTTACCGCAGCCGGATTCGCCCACTACACCAAGGGTTTCCCCTTCGTATAAACGCAGCGTCACGCCGTCCACCGCTTTCAGGGTTTTCGACGGTTGCCAGAACCACTGTTTGCCATCCTGAATGTCGAAGTGCACTTTCAGATCGGCGACCTCGAGCAAAACGCGCTTATCTGTCACTGTATTCATACCAATTCCCCCACTGGCTTAAAGCAAGCGCGTAAGCGCCCTTCACCAAAATGCTCCAATTCCGGTGCGGTTGAGCAACGGTCCATGGCGTACTGACAGCGAGGCTGGAACGGGCAGCCTTTCGGTAAACGCAGCAGGTTCGGCGGATTGCCGGGGATGGTCATCAGCGATTCGCCTTCAGCGTCCAGACGCGGAACCGCATTCAGTAAACCAATGGAATATGGGTGACTTGGATGATAAAACACGTCGCGGGCTTTGCCGTATTCCATGGTTCGGCCAGCATACATCACCAATACTTTATTACAGATACCGGCCACTACGCCCAAATCATGGGTAATCATGATAATCGCGGTATTGAATTCGTTTTTCAGCTCATTCAGCAGCGTCATAATCTGCGCCTGTACGGTAACGTCCAGAGCAGTAGTCGGCTCATCAGCAATCAATAACTTAGGACGGCACAGCAACGCCATAGCAATCATGACTCGCTGACGCATCCCGCCAGAAAACTCATGGGGATACATCCGCATCCGTTTACGGGCTTCCGGCATTTTTACTGCATCCAGCATCCGAATGGATTCTTCAAAGGCTTCGCTTTTGCTCATCTTTTTATGCAGTTGCAGCACTTCCATCAGCTGTTCGCCGACGCGCATATAAGGATTCAGCGATGTCATCGGGTCCTGGAAAATCATCGAGATTTCCTCTGCCCGCATCCGGTTTAGCTGTTTTTCCGGCAGATTCAGAATTTCCCGACCATTGAATTTGGCCGAACCGCCAATACGCCCGTTGCTGGCCAGTAGGCCCATCAGAGCAAATGCGGTCTGAGATTTACCTGAACCAGACTCCCCAACGATACCCAAGGTTTCGCCAGCACGTAGGTCGAAGTTCAGATCGTTCACCGCCGTCACATCGCCATCCGGCGTGGAGAAAGTCACACTGAGGTCTTTCACATCCAATAAAACGGACTGTGGATTGGCAGACTGATTATTCGTAATCGACATGGCAATATTCCTCAGCGATCTTTCGGGTCGAGGGCATCACGCAAGCCATCGCCGATAAAATTGAAACAAAATAGCGTAATCACCAGGAATCCCGCCGGAAACATCAGCAACCAAGGGGAGACTTCCATCGAGTTGGCTCCATCACTCAATAATGCGCCCCAGCTACTTAACGGTTCCTGAGTCCCCAATCCGAGGAAGCTCAGGAAGGATTCGAACAGAATCATACTCGGTACCAATAAAGAAGCGTAAACCACCACCACGCCCAATACGTTAGGGACGATATGTCGCACCACAATATTGCGGGTTGATACGCCGCCCACCAGCGCCGCTTCAATGAATTCTTTGCGCTTCAGGCTTAGCGTCTGCCCGCGCACGATACGCGCCATATCCAGCCAGGAAACCATGCCGATCGCCACAAAGATCAGCAAAATGTTCTGTCCGAAGAAGGTCACTAATAGAATCACGAAGAACATAAACGGGAAGGAGTTCAGAATTTCCAGCAACCGCATCATCAGGGAGTCGATTTTTCCGCCCAGATAACCGGAGAGTGAACCGTACAAAGTTCCGACCACCACGGCGACCAGAGCCGCTGCGACACCGACCATCAGCGAGATTCGTCCACCGATGGCAACACGAACCAGTAAGTCACGGCCAGAGGAATCGGTGCCAAAATAGTGGCCGGATTCAAAGCTCGGCGCGGCCGACATCATGGCCCAATCGGTATCATCATAGGCAAATGGCGACAGCATTGGAGCCAGAATCACAAATAAAGTAATTAACATCAAGACCACCAAACTGGTGATCGCCGCGCGGTTATGTACAAAACGGCGACGGGCATCCTGCCAAAGGCTACGCCCTTCTACTTCCAGTTTTTCACTGAAAGCTTCCAGCGTTTCGCTATTTCTTTTGCTCAACATAATAGGCCAGCTCCAGTGTTAGTAACGGATTTTTGGATCGATAACGGCATAGAGCACATCAACGATCGCATTAAATAAAATGGTTAACGCGCCCACCAGTATCGTCAAACTCAACACCAGAGAATAATCGCGGTTTAACGCACCGTTTACGAACAGCTGACCAATCCCCGGCAACCCGAAGATGGTTTCAATAACCATAGAGCCGGTAATAATACCCACGAACGCTGGCCCCATATAAGACAGAACGGGCAACAGCGCCGGTTTTAATGCGTGGCGGAATACAATAGTACGTAGCGGCAAACCTTTGGCTCGCGCGGTGCGAATAAAGTTGGAATGCAGAACCTCAATCATCGAACCGCGGGTAATACGCGCGATACTGGCTATATAAGCCAGAGAAAGCGCCACCATCGGCAGAATCATAAATTTCAGTGCGCCCCCGTTCCAACCGCCACCCGGTAACCATTTAAGCATGATGGCAAAAATCAGCACCAACAGCGGTGCCACCACGAAACTGGGGATAACTACCCCGGTCATGGCAAAGCCCATCACCGTATAATCCCATTTGGTATTCTGATTCAACGCCGCAATAACGCCGGCACTCACCCCCAACACCACGGCCAAAATAAAGGCCGCAAGACCGAGCTTGGCGGAAACCGGGAAAGACGCGGCCACCAAATCGTTAACGGTATAATCTTTATATTTGAATGAAGGCCCCAAATCACCTTGCGCCAATTGGCCAAGGTAGTTGAAATACTGCTTATAGATAGGATCGTTGAGGTGATATTTTGCCTCAATATTGGCCATGACTTCTGGCGGAAGATTACGCTCACCGGTAAATGGACTTCCCGGCGCAAGACGCATCATAAAGAATGAAATAGTAATCAGTATAAATAACGTCGGAATTGCTTCCAAACAGCGGCGTAAAATAAACTTTAACATTGCCCGTACCTGTGTCTTTAGCCTTTTACTACGGCTTTATATTATCGAAACAATAAGGGCAGTTTCCCATAGGAAACCGCCCTCAAAATGATTAATGCTTGATAATATAAAGATCTTTAACGTGCAAGTTGTCCAGCGGGTCTTTACCGGTGTAGCCACCAACGTAAGGTTTCACCAAACGGGCGTTCACGTAGTAATACACCGGCACGATGGCAGAATCTTTATCCAACTGAGTTTCTGCCTGCTGATACAACGCCGCTCGCTCTTCGTCAGTTTTCACTTTCAGCGTATCAGAAATCAGCTTGTCAAAGGCCGGGCTCTTATAATGAACGGTATTGTTGCTGCTGTTAGACAGCATCATATTCAGGAAGGAAGAAGGCTCGTTGTAATCGGCACACCAGCCGGCACGCGCCACGTCGAAATTGCCCTGATGGCGCGTATCCAGGAAGGTTTTCCATTCCTGATTCTCCAGTTTCACGTCCACACCCAGATTTTTCTTCCAGATAGACGCAGCGGCGATAGCCAATTTTTTATGCAGATCAGAAGTGTTATACAACAGGTTGAATGTCAGCGGTTTATCTTTGGTATAACCGGCTTCGGCCAACAATTTTTTCGCTTCTTCATTACGTTTTTCTTGTGTCCAGCTCGCCCACTCAGGCTGCTTCAGATTGGCACCGCTGGTATAAGGCGGAGTGAAACCAAAGGCTGGCAGATCGCCCTGATTCTTCACCTTATTAACGATAACGTCGCGATCCATACCTAATTTCAATGCTTCACGCACGCGAACATCGGTAAATGGCGCTTTCGCATTATTGATTTCGTAGTAATAAGTACAAAGATAAGGATCTACATGTACCTGATCGGGGATCTCTTTCTTCAGTTTCTGGAATAACTCGATCGGCATGTTGTTATAGGTCATGTCGATTTCACCGGTGCGATAACGGTTAACATCAGTCACTTCTGAAGAAATTGGCAGATAAGTAACTTGATTGATAACGGTTTTTTCGTTATCCCAATAGGTTGGGCTACGTTCCAGAACGATGCGTTCGTTAACCACCCAGTCTTTCAGTTTATAAGCACCGTTGCCAACGAAGTTCTTTGGTTGAGTCCATTTGTCGCCAAACTTCTCGACTACGGCTTTATTCACCGGAGACATAGACGGGTGCGCCAGCAATTTGGCCAAGTAAGGCACCGGCTCGCTTAAAGTGACTTCCAGCGTATGATCATCCAGCGCTTTTACGCCCAGTGTGTCAGCGGGTTTTTTACCGGTAATAATGTCATCGATATTCGCGATATGCGCATATTGCACATAGCTTTCGTAAGGGGAAGCCGTTTTCGGGTCGGCCAGTCGTTGCCAGCTATAAACGAAGTCTTGCGCAGTGACAGGGTCACCGTTTGACCATTTAGCATCTTTACGCAGATGGAAAGTCCAGACCTTAAAGTCTTTGTTATCCCAGCTTTCTGCCACACCCGGAACAATATCACCGTTTGGCGAGTTGATCACTACGCCTTCCAGCAGGTCACGGGACAGGTTTGACTCAGGCACGCCTTCAATTTTATGCGGATCCAAAGACTGAGGTTCAGAACCGTTATTACGGACTAAAACCTGCTTTTCTGCCAATTGAACGCCGGCGGGAACGTCAGCGGCGAAACTGCTGCTGACCGACGCTATACCCAAAGCGGCGATGATACCTGCGGCCAGGAGACTTTTCTTTGTGATGTTGGTCATACTTATCTTAACTCCAGTTTTTTATTATTGCGTTATCCAGTGACTGAATACGCCTCACCTTTTAAAAGGCATTTTTTTATTTACCCCTATGGAGGAACGAATCCACAGGAAGTAAGACCCCATATGTATTAACACCGCACTGACGCTGCGTCATACATCCCTATTTCACTGCCATCATTGTTTTTACTACGATATTACTGACTCTGCTAGAGTTTACGGATATACAAATTCTTTATATCGGTAGCGTCCTGCGGATCTTTTCCGCTAAAACCGCCTACCGTTGGCCGAATAAGTCGGGCGCTGACCCGGTAATACACCGGAACCATCACCGAATCTTTATCCAGTAAATTTTCTGCCTGTTGGTATAGCGTGGCGCGGGCTTTTTCATCCGACGCGGTCAGCGTTTTAGCCAAAATAGCGTCAAATTCAGGGCTTTTATAGAAGAAGGTATTATTGCTACCGTCGGATAACAGCATATTCAGGAAGGCGCTAGGCTCATTATAATCCGCGCACCACGTGGCTCGAGCCACGTCAAATTGACCTTGATGGCGGCTTTCTAGCGAAGTTTTCCATTCCTGATTCTGCAAAGTAACTTTGGCACCCAGATTCTTTTGCCACATAGATGCGGCAGCAATTGCCTGCTGTTTATTCTGATCCGATGTGTTGTAGAGCAAATTGAACTTCAACGGATTTTTATCGTTATATCCAGCCTCGGCCAATAGCTGTTTTGCCACTTGATTACGTTTTTCTTGCGACCAACCCGCCCACTCCGGCAATGTAAAATTCGCCCCTTCCATAAACGTTGGCGTAAATCCGTAAGCTGGGATCTGCCCTTGTCCCATAATCTTATTGGCGATCACATCCCGATCCAGCGTCAATTTAATGGCGGTTCTCACGCGCGCATCGGTAAACGGCGCTTTGCCATTATTAATTTCATAATAGAAAGTACAGAGATAAGGGCTTACGTGAACTTCTTTTGGCAGATCTTGCTTCATTTTGGCGAATAAAGTTGGCGGGATAGCACCACTGGTAATATCTATTTCACCGCTACGATAACGGTTGATATCACTCACTTCAGAGGCTATTGGCAAGAACGTCGCCTGATCAATCACTGTCGCTTTATTATTCCAATAGGTAGGATTACGTTCAATAACAATGCGTTCGTTAACCACCCAATCTTTCAGATTGTATGCACCATTGCCGACATAGTTTCCCGGCAAAGTCCATTTATCGCCAAACTTTTCCACCGCAGCCCGATTCACTGGCTTCATTGAAGTATGCGATAACATACTGACAAAATACGGTACGGGTTTACTTAATGTGACCTGTAGCGTTTTAGCATCCAATGCCTTAACGCCTAAAGTGCCCGGCGTTTTCGTGCCTTTTAAAATATCGTCAACGTTTTCAATTTGAGCGTACTGCAAATAACTGGCGTAAGGCGAACCTATTTTAGGATCAGCCAAACGCTGCCAGCTGTACACAAAATCTTCTGCGGTCACGGGCGCCCCATCATTCCAAACCGCGCCATCCCGTAGATGGAAAGTCCAAACCTTAAAATCTTTATTTTCCCAATGAGTCGCAACGGCGGGGATAATATGGCCATCGGCGTCATTACTCACCAAACCTTCCAGCAAATTTAAAATCACATTGCTTTCCGCAACGCCTTCAACTTTATGAGGATCGAGCGACGCAACTTCTGCGCCGTTATTAATGGTGATGGATTGAGTTGCGGATAATTCAACGCCGGCAGGAACAGTTGCGGCACCGACCATACAAGGAAAAGATAAACTCAGAATAGTGCTAAGTACTGTTAATGGCTTACGCTTCAACTTTATCTGCATGTCCAATAGTCCTTTTTCCAAATTTATGATGTTTTTTTTAATGGTTAGGGTCAGTCTGGAGCCAATACCGCGCTGCACTGCTCATTTCCTTGCAATATCCATGCTCATTTTTTGCAGAGAACACAGAAAAATCTCATTCGGAAGTGGTTCGAAAGCTAACAGAAGCAGAAAATCTACGCCAATAATTTTTACAGAAATGTTAAGCAATTCTCTTTTCTTGCATTGAATGAGTAATCTTTCATAGTATTAACCCCACCCAAAAAATTACGCAACAATTTGATTTAACTATATTAATTCAGAGGGAAGGAAAAAATTGAACTAATGAAATTTCGCACAACCCGAAGAAAGAAACATAAAATTAACATTTATACCATTCCCAGAATAAACATCTGGATATGTTGTCTTAATCACTAATAACATCTAGATAAATTCCACACAAGCATTACAGAATCATGTGAGCAAATTAACAACAAATGACGGATTTATTTTAATCAAACGGCGCTGATGCCAGTGCGTAAACACAGATAAATAGGCTTTAAGTCAGTTTAAAGGCAGGAGAGCTTTATTTACGCCACATTAAAGTGCATCTGGTTAAAATTAATGCACTGTTCGCACCAAATTAATGCAGCGGGATGGGGTTTAGGAAAATACAGGGATATTGAAGAACCGGATAAGTGGGAAATAAAACAAAAAATGAAAGCGAGAGGAAGGAAACCGGCCAGCCGAGGATATAGGTCGGCCAGCCGGTATCATCGCGAGATTAAATTAATTAAATTAAAGTAAGCCGGGGAAGCTGGCCTTTAAACCGGTAACAATAAACTCGATACCTAATGCCATCAGCAGCAAACCCATGATTCGGGTGATAACGTTAATACCGGTCTGCCCTAGCAAGCGTACCAATAGCGGCGCCGCGCGAAATAGCAGCCAGCAACAGAAGGCAAATAAGGCGATAGCAAGAGTTAAACCGAGCAAATTTAGCCAACTGTGATAGCGGGAGCTCCAGACAATAGTCGAACTGATCGCCCCTGGGCCTGCCATTAATGGTAAAGCCAAGGGTACTACGCCAATACTATCCCGCACTGCCGTTTCGGTTTTTTCCTGCTTGTTTTGCTTATCCTCGCCCAGCTTGCCGCTAATCATCGACATTGCAATGCTAACGACCAGAATACCGCCGGCGATGCGGAAAGAATCGATAGAAATACCAAATACTTTCAGGATGGCATCCCCAAGGAATAGCGCTATCCATAAAATGATGGCGACGGAAAGATTCGCCGTCAGGTTTGTCTTATTGCGCCCCGCTTCTGCCTGGTAACTCGTCATACTAATAAATACCGGCAATATTCCTACCGGGTTAACCAGCGCAAACAAGCCAACAAAAAACTTGATGTAGCCTGACAGGTCCAACAGTGATTGACTCACACCCACTCCGCACTATCGCTAATATAAAGTACCTCGGCGCAATAACCACCATTAGCGGTTAATGTCCGTCGATTAGCGCCTCCCTGACCAGTTTTTGCTCAGGTGACGGCGCGACTACAAGCTACTACAGAAGAAACCCGCCGCTTGGAGCCATTCAGGCAGTTATTTTGGCTGCCGGACTGGCATAACGCACAGCCTTCATCTATATGCGCGCTAATGTAATGGAATTACATTGGGGAATCTATGGATTAGATCAGCATTTTAATACGCAATAAGTTTACTCAAAAAATAGGCGAGCAACTGTTAACAAAGTGTGTCTTTTCTGCTGTTTTAACGTCATAAAATATCGCCTTTATGGTTTTAATGCTTTTAATTCTCAATTCAACGCTGCTGAAAGGTGTCAGCTTGACGTTTTTGTGATTTAAATCACGAAATCCATACCTAAGAATAGTTAAGCTCTGTCATAGGAAAAGAGGTAGAGAGCTTGGAAAGGTCAGTTGTGGTTAGCTTCAAATCCGCACCCCGACAAAAATAAAGAAAGCTCTTTCAGTAAATCAGCGGTAGTAATGGTTGAGTAGAATGCGAAAAGTCTTCCTATTCGACAATGCAGCACGAGATAGCCTGACTATACTAGTTGCTTCAACTGCTTATTTACTAAAAGAGTTTAACATTATCAGGAGAGCATTATGGCTGTAACGAATGTCGCTGAACTTAACGAGCTAGTAGCACGCGTCAAGAAAGCCCAGCGCGAGTATGCCAACTTTACTCAAGAGCAAGTTGATAAAATCTTCCGCGCTGCCGCCCTAGCCGCTGCTGATGCCCGTATCCCTTTGGCTAAATTGGCCGTAGCGGAATCTGGCATGGGTATTGTCGAAGATAAGGTTATTAAAAACCACTTCGCATCTGAGTATATCTATAACGCTTACAAAGATGAAAAAACCTGCGGCATCTTGGGTGAGGACAAAACTTTCGGCACCATCACTATTGCGGAACCTATCGGTTTAATCTGCGGTATCGTGCCGACAACCAACCCAACTTCAACGGCTATTTTCAAGGCATTAATCAGCCTGAAAACCCGTAACGGTATCATTTTCTCTCCACATCCTCGTGCTAAAGACGCAACCAATAAAGCTGCTGATATCGTGCTGCAAGCCGCTATCGCTGCAGGTGCGCCAGCCGACATTATTGGTTGGATTGATGCCCCTACCGTTGAATTATCTAACCAACTAATGCACCACCCAGATATCAACCTGATTCTGGCAACCGGTGGCCCAGGCATGGTTAAAGCGGCTTACAGCTCTGGTAAACCTGCTATCGGCGTAGGCGCAGGTAACACGCCTGTTGTGGTTGATGAAACCGCAGATATCAAACGCGTTGTAGCCTCTATTCTGATGTCTAAAACCTTTGATAACGGCGTCATTTGCGCATCTGAACAATCTATTATCGTCGTTGATTCCGTATACGACGCGGTACGTGAACGTTTCGCCTCCCACGGCGGCTACCTGCTGCAAGGTAAAGAACTGAAAGCCGTTCAGGACATCATCCTGAAAAACGGTGGCCTGAACGCGGCTATCGTAGGTCAGCCAGCAACTAAAATTGCTGAAATGGCCGGTATTAAGGTTCCGGGCAATACCAAGATTCTGATTGGTGAAGTGAAAGTTGTGGACGAATCCGAGCCGTTTGCTCATGAAAAACTGTCCCCGACTCTGGCGATGTATCGTGCGAAGAGCTTCGAAGACGCAGTCGATAAAGCGGAAAAACTGGTTGAAATGGGCGGGATTGGTCACACCTCTTGCCTGTACACCGACCAGGATAACCAGACTGCTCGCGTGAAATACTTCGGCGATAAAATGAAGACTGCCCGTATTCTAATTAACACCCCTGCCTCACAAGGTGGTATCGGTGACCTGTACAACTTCAAACTGGCACCGTCTCTGACGCTGGGTTGTGGTTCATGGGGTGGTAACTCCATCTCTGAAAACGTCGGTCCGAAACACTTGATCAACAAGAAAACTGTGGCTAAGCGAGCAGAAAACATGTTGTGGCATAAACTACCGAAATCTATTTACTTCCGCCGTGGCTCACTGCCAATCGCGCTGGAAGAAGTGGCAACTGACGGTGCAAAACGTGCCTTCATCGTGACTGACCGCTACCTGTTCAACAACGGCTACGCTGACCAAATCACCAGCGTGCTGAAATCTCACGGTATCGAAACCGAAGTCTTCTTCGAAGTTGAAGCTGACCCAACGTTGAGCATCGTGCGTAAAGGTGCTGAGCAGATGAACTCCTTCAAACCAGACGTGATTATCGCGCTGGGTGGCGGTTCACCGATGGATGCGGCCAAAATCATGTGGGTAATGTACGAACATCCGGAAACTCACTTCGAAGAACTGGCGCTGCGCTTTATGGATATCCGTAAACGTATCTACAAGTTCCCGAAAATGGGCGTGAAAGCGAAAATGATCGCCGTCACCACCACTTCCGGTACCGGTTCAGAAGTAACACCGTTTGCGGTCGTTACCGACGATGCTACCGGCCAGAAATATCCATTGGCTGACTACGCATTGACTCCAGATATGGCTATCGTTGATGCCAACCTGGTTATGAATATGCCTAAATCCCTGTGCGCCTTCGGCGGATTGGATGCGGTAACTCATGCCTTGGAAGCCTATGTCTCTGTACTGGCTAACGAATACTCCGACGGTCAGGCGCTGCAAGCGTTGAAACTGTTGAAAGAATTCCTGCCAGCCAGCTACAAAGAAGGGGCGAAAAACCCGGTTGCACGTGAGCGTGTACACAACGCAGCGACTATCGCCGGTATCGCGTTTGCGAACGCCTTCCTGGGTGTCTGTCACTCAATGGCTCACAAACTGGGTTCTGAGTTCCACATCCCGCACGGTCTGGCTAACGCCATGTTGATCTCTAACGTTATCCGTTATAACGCGAACGACAACCCGACTAAGCAAACGGCCTTCAGCCAATACGACCGCCCACAGGCACGTCGTCGTTACGCTGAAATCGCTGACCACTTGGGTCTGGCTGCCGCTGGCGACCGTACCGCACAGAAAATCGAGAAACTGTTGGCTTGGTTGGATGAAATCAAAGCCGAACTGGGTATCCCGACTTCTATTCGCGAAGCGGGCGTTCAGGAAGCTGACTTCTTGGCGAAGGTCGACAAACTGTCTGAAGATGCTTTCGATGACCAGTGTACCGGTGCTAACCCACGTTACCCGCTGATCTCTGAGCTGAAACAGATTCTGATGGACACTTATTATGGCCGCGAATACGTCGAAGAATTCGAACGTGAAGAAGCAGCTGCAAAAGAAGTGGTTAAAGCAGAAAAAAAGACCAAGAAGTAATCATTTGACTGCACTGCTCATCTAACGGTGGGTAATCAGCAAACTGTCTACCCCTCAATCGGTAAATCTGATTGGGGGGTTTTCTTGTGCAGCAACATTGTCAAACCCTACCCATTATTTCCCCGTCATCGAGACTCATAGTGAATATCGACCCGATCATAATTATCTGCCGCTATTCCTATTATTCATCGGCTAAGGTACATAGATTAACGAACGTATCTGTCTGTGCCATTGAGTTTAGGTTCAAACGACGTCAACAGAATGCTAATACGAGGAAAGACAAAAAGGTAAGTCACCCCACGGCGACAAAAAAAACGTCCATGGGGCTTCTGAGGGGGATTCTCGAGGATTAAATATCGCCCTGCCCAGCTAACGGCGTGCAGGCCGCACTGATTGCTTCTTTATAATGCCGGCGACAAACGGAAACATAGCTTTCGTTACCACCAATCACTACTTGCTCACCATCATGCACCGCTCTGCCCTGCGCATCTAATCGCAGCACCATATTGGCTTTACGGCCACAGTGACAAATGGTTTTTAATTCCACCAATTTATCAGCCCAGGCCAGCAAATATTTACTGCCGGTAAATAACTCCCCGAGGAAATCGGTGCGCAGGCCATAGCAAAGGACTGGAATATGATATTCATCGACAACGTGGCAAAGCTGCCTAACCTGCTCTTTGGTCAGGAACTGGCACTCATCCAGCAGCACGCAATGCACCGGCTTATCATGGTGCTCTGCTTCTATAATGGCCGCCAATTGGGTTTCATTATTATAAAGCTGAGCCTGAGAGGTTAGGCCGATACGTGAACTGACTTTGCCAACGCCGAAACGGTTATCAATCTCTGCCGTGAAAACCAGTGTGCGCATACCACGCTCTTGATAGTTATAGGAGGATTGAAGTAATGCGGTGGACTTCCCTGCATTCATTGCAGAATAATAAAAATAAAGCTGAGCCATGGGCCCGTAACTCCACTGGTATATTAAAAGCGCAAATTAACGATATGCCATAGTGTAACACAAACTTTATGCGCAAGCTGACAGGGGATGCAGGAGGTTAATAAGTTTAATAAATTGAGTAATGCGATGAAAGCATTCCGGCTTCTTTTACCTGGACTGATTTAAGAATCCATTCGATGCTATTTTTTGACTGAGTTCACAGTTTCATCGCGCTTAAAGATTTTCCCCAAACATGGGGCTGTACTAAAAGGAGTAAAAACCAAAAAAACATCGAACTCAACAACAGCCAAATTTACTCATTAATCCCATGCATCATGGCAGCGATAGAAATTAACATTAAATACCTAACAGACATATTTATTAGTGTCGTTGCGACTTTATCCGGTTAAAGGTATCCTTGGCAAAGTCGATTTTTTCATCTATATCCACATTTTTTTCGATGGCTGTAAACGAGCAAACACAATCAACAACGCTCTATTTTTTGCTTTATTGATATAAAGCATGCTTATAGCTTAGTGAGAAAATCATGTTCTAAAATTGCAACTTTTACTCACATATCGAGAATTTGTCTTAGAACTGTGCAAACTAATTGCCCGAACTCATCACTTATTACTAACGACAGACAACTTTCAGCTTTTAAAAAGAGTAAATTCCAGTAAGCTAATCAAATTGGCTATTGCAGAAATTAAAATAGCACTCTATTATTATCCAGACGCCCCCCAACATTATAATTGAGACCAGGACAATGAGCGAACCGTTTAATATTCTAAACAACATCCGTACTCTACGTGCTAAAGCGCGCAACTATGACGTTGATATATTGCTAGAAATACTTGATAAGTTGAAGGTAGTTGTTGAAGAGCGTGTTGAAGAAGAACGTCAGGCTAAAGCTGAGATTGAAGAACGTGAGCGTAAACTGTCGCAATATCGTGAAATGCTTATTGCAGACGGTATTGACCCGAACGAGCTGATGGCCACTTTAAGTACAGCTAAAGCAGCAGGCAAAGCTAAACGTGCAGCTCGCCCAGCTAAATACCAATATACTGATGAAAATGGCGAACTGAAAACTTGGACCGGCCAAGGCCGTACTCCAGCTGTGATTAAGAAAGCTCTCGATGAACAAGGTAAATCGCTGGACGATTTCCTACTGTAATAGTATTTAAACATTTACTATTATCTGAGAAATACCCTCTTCTTATGTTGAGGGTATTTTTTATTGGGTTTTAAAAACGATCCTTAACCCAGAAAAAATTCCCAATTTCTTACCAATCATTACACTTCTCTATAAATTACTCTCCGTTATCATTTTCATAGCAAATCCATAAGAATACTCTGCTAATCTATAACAATATTAATAGTTAGTTTTAAATTTCAGGTAAAGTGCCGTCAGAGTTTTACCAACGTCAGATTTATTCAGAAGAAAATTTACGGTTTTAACGTGGATAGAAAAATCAGAAAATGCAGCAGTATGGCCGTTGTAAAACATACCGCTGCTTAGAATGTTCTTACTTAGCGCGAGTTAGCGTGATTAACCGATGCTCCGCGGCCGATGGCATAATAAATAAAGCCCCGGCTATTTAAGCGCTCCGGGTCGTACAAATTACGCCCATCAAAAATAACCGCTTCTTTCAATCTGGATTTGATAACGTCAAAATCTGGAGCTCGAAAGTTTTGCCACTCGGTACAAATAACCAACGCATCTGCCCCCTGAAGCGCAGCTTCTTTAGTTCCCATTAATCTCAAATCGTCACGCGAACCATAAATCCGCTGAGTTTCGTCCATGGCTTCAGGATCATAAGCCTGAATAATAGCACCAGCCTCCCACAGCGACTCCAGCAAAACACGACTTGGCGCTTCACGCATATCATCGGTATTAGGTTTAAATGCCAGTCCCCATAGCGCAAAAGTTTTTCCAGCCAGGTTATCGCCATAGTGTTTTTTAATAAACTGAGTCAGTTTGGATTTTTGCTGAATGTTGACTTGCTCTACGGCTTGTAACAGTTTTGGTTGATAACCAATATTCTCAGCTGTACTAATTAATGCTTGAACGTCTTTTGGGAAACAGGATCCACCGTAGCCGCAGCCTGAATATATAAAGTGATAGCCAATACGCGAATCTGAGCCTATACCCTGCCGGACTTTTTCTACATCTGCGCCTAATAGTTCGGCCAGATTTGCAATTTCATTCATAAAACTGATTTTTGTCGCCAGCATACAGTTAGCCGCATACTTCGTCAGTTCAGCACTGCGCACATCCATTACCAGCATACGGTCGTGATTGCGATTAAATGGCTCATACAGCTCACTTATAAGTGGAATCACGTCATTATTGTCAGTACCTATTACGATACGCTCAGGGCGCTTACAGTCAGATACCGCCGCCCCTTCTTTCAGAAATTCAGGATTGGATATCACATCAAAGTCGATCTCTATATCTCTCTGACGTAGAACTGCAGCCATGGCACTCCGAACTTTATCGGCAGTACCCACCGGAACCGTGGATTTATCAATGATAACTTTAGGTTCCATCATATATTTAGCGATAGTTTCTGAAACCTGAATCACATATTGCAAATCTGCGGCACCATTCTCATCTGGCGGAGTACCAACAGCAATAAATTGGATGGCACTGTGATGTACACCAGCTTTCGCATCCGTAGAGAAATGCAGACGACCAGCCTCAACGTTTTCTTTTACCAAAGTAGACAGCCCAGGCTCAAAAATTGGCAGATGCCCTTTTTGCAAGCCTTCTACCTTACGTGCATCGACATCAATACAAAGTACATCATGCCCAACCTCAGCAAATACTGCGGCTTGAACCAATCCGACGTAGCCAATACCAAAAATGGTTACTTTCATTATATTTACCCTAACCGTTTAAATCGAAAACCAATTGTTAGCCACGAAACTTTCAATCATCTTTAGCGATCGAATGTTTAATAAATAAGCCAGAGCATACCGCTACATGTATTGCGCTAATGACACATTGTCGAAACGATACAAACCGTTTGCAGCGGCGATTCACCGAACTCTCGGACCACTAGAATAAAAGGTAGATGAATAAAAACCCTGGTACGTTAGTGGCTACTGCTGGCAGCAGCACACAATTGCACAGTCTGTATTAATGCTTTATCAACCATCGTTAACATTTTCAGATTCAACATGGGCGATTAATCCGGTGTTGCATGATTAGTTTGCGATTTTCAATAGCCTAAGCCGCCACGAAGGGCATGACTATTTCCGCATGCTGTCAGCCATTAAGCGTAGTTTAAGAGAGAAGCATTAACGTAACCTTAAGACCCGGCAATTGAAGTGTAGCAATCAACGGAAAAACGAAGGATATAAGCTGACTTATATTTACAGGTCAGAGTTTCTTTTCATTGGTTCAAAAAATAGGCTACATACAGGACTTAAAAAAGGGAGGGAAATAAGACAGTGGGGATAATGGATGACGAATGGTAAATAAGCATAATGAATATTATTCAGCAGAAAGCATAAGTCTTAATTGGCTGCCCCCTCCCCATACCTGACACTGCCAAGCCTCGCAGCGCTGACTGATTTGATTTAAATGAGCGGTTCTCAGCGTTCCCAAAGGCACGCCATTACTCAGCTGTATATGGTTTTTACCCGCGCTGACATTAGCATGCAGCCCGGCGGAAACCAGGATCAAGTTTTTGTATTCCGAATTGTAATACCCGACCAACAGGGGGAATTGCCCTTCAAGATGGGCTCGTCTTAAGAGTTGGTTAACCTGTTTAAGCAACGCCGGCATTTGCGGCAGACGGTGATGGCGACCGGCTAAGTGTTCTTGCAAGATACCGTTGAATAACACCCGCAGTAATAATGCCGCGAGAACACCATTATCACCGGCTCGAGTGACATCAAGACAATAGAAAGCCAAATCGCTATCAGAAAGTGCGGCGATATCCAAAACCAATCCCGGTTGATCAACGCCGGTTAGCTGGCGGTAATTCACGCGGCAACGAGCAATAACTTGTTGCGCGGGCGGTTGTAACTGATGCAGTAACTGTGCGGCTTCAAACGGATTTTTCTTCAGCGCATCCCAGTCTTGAATAAGTTCAGTTTCCTCAATCGCCGGAGAGCTAAACAATGTCGGATACAGGCAAGTCAATACCGCTTCCCGCAGGCGATGTAAATCATCTATAGGTTTGAGTAAAACATCTTTTACACCCAAACGTAGAACCTGCGCGATATCCGTCATTTTGTCTGTGGCTGAGATAACCAGAACCGGAGTTTTAATCCCCCGAACCAGCAGTTGCTCAACCAGTTCAATCCCTCCCATTTCTGGCATAGCCAAATCGCAGAGAATCAGGTCAGGCATACTGTTTTCCAACAAATTCAATGCTTCAAGACCGTTCGATGCCTGTAATATCGAAGCCCCTAGGTTGCTCAGATAATTATTCAGTACCGTGCGAAAGACCATTTCATCTTCAACAATCAAAATGTTCTTATCTGTAAACGGTTTGTCCATGCAATGTTATCTCTTAGCTATCGTTGTGCTAATAGTGGCTCAAAAAGGTGACTTGTGCTTGCCAGAAGTGGCCATGACGTCAATTTTTATTTCCATTCTGTGTTTTTCCTCTTCTTTTAGCTAAAAGCACTAATTGCTCAAGTTTGCGCTCAACCGCCGATTCACCGGCAGCAATGGCTTCATTCGCCCGATGAAAATCTAAAGTAGATATCTGTGGGCAATAAGGTTGAATCAGCACATCAGGTGGATCGCCGGCCATACGGTTACGTTTCAGGCGGTTTTCTAACACCTGGATAGAGGTAGACATAATTTCCATCGCGCTCGGAGGCGTATTCGAACGTTTTGGTGCCAGATGGGCAATGCGATCACGTAGGCGACTGCGCCAGTTTTGTGGCATATCGGAAGGAGTTTCCTCCGTTGGCATACTGATAGAAAGCAGATCTTGCTGCATAAGATGTGCGTCGTGCTGTAAATCAACGGCAATGACCACGTCAGCCCCCATTGCCCTGGTCAATGAAACAGGAACCGGATTCACCACCGCACCATCCACCAGCCAGTAGCCGTCAAGCCAAACGGGGGAGAACAATCCCGGCATGCTACAGGATGCACGAATGGCCTGATGGATATTGCCTTCAGTAAGCCATAACTCTCTACCAGTACTCAGGTTGGTTGCTACCGCCCCAAAAGGAATGGCGCACTGGCTCATGTCATCGATTGAAAGAAGTTCGCCCACCGTATTAAATACACGTTCACCTCGCAGTAATCCGCCCCTTCGCCATGAAAAATCCATCAGTTTAATCACATCCCAATAGCTGAAGGATCTGACCCAACGCTCCAGTTCCGGCATGTGCTGGGTCGCCTGCGCCGCGCCAACGAGTGCACCAACCGAACAACCGGCGATGATATCAATTTCCACATCCAGCTTTTTCAGCGCATTGATCACACCAATGTGCGCCCATCCTTTTGCTGCACCTGCACCAAGAGCTAAACCTACCTTTATTTGTCGCATTATCCACTCGCATGTGTTTCGGTATATCTCACTCGAATACGGTTCCCGTTTCGCAACCAACGTCAGCTATGCTCAAAACTATTAACAGCGTCTATTTGGCTATACTGCCCACAGGACTTAGCATCATGCACGCTTTCATTAGTTGTAATTTCATTAATTCTCATTAGTGAGATACAGCTAACATCCTTGTTAGTCATCACTCTGCCATCTGATTCATCAAATTAACCAAATGAATTATCGAGCAATTTATAACCCTGATTATCATCGAACCATCGCGTTCTAATCGCTGAATTACAGCATCATAAGTGAACAATCCAATCTTTGGCTGTAAGTAATCGTGACTAATCTTGCATTTTGCACGGAGTCTCACAGAGAAAGTTAATCGTATTGCAACAGAGAATAATTGCTACGAGGCATCTCGATAACCCACCCGTTTAATGAGACGGTAACGTTTATATGGAGCACAATCTGAGGACGGAATCTTACCTGGGGGAGTTGAGGGATGAGGCAAAGTGAAGATGAAGAACACTATCGGAATCGTAGAATACGACTCACTATCAGCGAGTTGAGTTAAATGATACCCAGACCTCATCAGGCCTGGGTAAAAACGCCAGAAAATGATTAGGCGTTGAATGTGCCGAAAGAGATATGCATGTTTTCGAACATCGCGATGATTCTATTGATTAACTTCATGATTTTGACCTTTCAATTTCGCCATTACAATGTGATCTAAATCACAAAACGCAATTTACATTAAAATGAAACACCGGTCAATTTTAGCCATTGGCATCACAATAAAAAACACAGGACACGCGATTCCCATTTTAAGTCCATGCCTTTGAACCTTGGGGGGTGATTAGGTAAGATATACGGCTGAAACCTTTCAAATTGGACCGATCTGCACAATTTAATCATTCCTGTGCACATCCTGGAAAATTGCGTCAGGCAATCGTTATTACACAACCTTGCCACGAAGAGATTGCATTACGCGAATTTAATTATGTTATCAGGAGATATTTTGACAGAGTCTTGCCCCTGCGGAAGCCGTATAAATTACGAACTTTGCTGCGAACCCTATATTCTCGGCGCTAAAGTAGCAGCTACGCCTGGCATTCTGATGCGTTCGCGCTACAGCGCTTATGTCAAAGAAGACGTCAATTATTTGGTAGGTACCTGGCATCCCGATTGCCATGCAGAAAAATGGCGTGACAATATCGCAGAGGGTTTTGCAGGCACGCAGTGGTTGGGTTTAACCGTTAGAGAAGAAGCGGCCGGTTCCCATCCAGATGAAGGATTTGTCGAGTTTGTTGCCCGATTTAAAGAAGGCAATAGCGGTGCCATTTCGATGATGCATGAACGTTCGCGCTTCCTTCGTTTAAATGAACGCTGGTACTATATTGATGGAATACGCCCTCAGGTCGGCAGGAACGACAGTTGTCCTTGCGGTTCAGGCAAAAAATATAAGAAATGCTGCGGATGATTTACGCCTAAACGTGCCTAATCTGGCTGCATCGAATTAAAACACAACATCAAAGATATCTCAGACAGGATTGACCAACTTATGCCACACCAGAATATACAAAGAAAAGTATTACGTACCATTTGTCCTGACGCCAAAGGGTTAATCGCCAAGATCACCAATATTTGTTACAAGCATCAGCTTAATATTGTTCAAAATAATGAGTTTGTAGATCATCTGACCGGGCGCTTCTTTATGCGCACCGAACTGGAAGGGATCTTTAACGACACAACGTTGCTCGCCGATTTGGATGATGCACTGCCCGAAGGTACCAGCCGCGAGCTGCATACTGCAGGGCGCAGACGCATTGTTATCATGGTCACCAAAGAAGCTCATTGCCTTGGCGACCTGTTAATGAAAAGCGCTTATGGTGGACTGGATGTAGAAATCGCCGCCGTCATTGGTAACCATGATTCCTTGCGACACCTGGTCGAGCGGTTTGATATCCCCTTCCATCTGGTTAGCCATGAAGGATTAACTCGGGATCAACACGATCAACAGCTGATTACGCAGATTGACCAATACCAACCTGATTATGTTGTTCTGGCCAAATATATGCGGGTATTAACTCCTGCCTTTGTACAGCGCTATCCATACCAAATTATCAATATCCATCATTCATTCCTGCCAGCTTTTATTGGTGCACGCCCTTATCATCAGGCTTATGAACGCGGCGTGAAAATTATTGGGGCAACGGCTCACTATGTAAATGACAGTCTGGATGAAGGCCCAATTATCATGCAGGACGTTATCCACGTTGATCATTCTTATACCGCTGAAGATATGATGCGTGCTGGCCGAGATGTGGAGAAAAACGTACTGAGCCGCGCACTTTATCGTGTTTTAGCGCAGCGCGTTTTTGTTTACGGTAATCGCACAGTTATTCTGTAACTGCACAATAAATCGTTAGTTTTTGTTTGAAGAAACACCTTCAAGAGCAAAAAAACGGCAAACAAATCTTTTTTTTCAAATCAAGTCTTTACAGTGGCGCTTCATTTGATATGATGCGCCCCGCTTACCGAGACAACGTTTCTAAGCAGTTAGGCCAGTGGTGGGGTTCCCGAGCGGCCAAAGGGAGCAGACTGTAAATCTGCCGTCATCGACTTCGAAGGTTCGAATCCTTCCCCCACCACCATTTTAAACTGGCTTGTTAGGTTATTCGGAATATTAAATAGCCAAGCGCAGTAATTAAGATGAATAGCAAAATCATTAAAAAATACCGGCCAGGTATTTAGCCAGAAATAAAAACCACAAATTCAGTGGTGGGGTTCCCGAGCGGCCAAAGGGAGCAGACTGTAAATCTGCCGTCATCGACTTCGAAGGTTCGAATCCTTCCCCCACCACCATCTCTCTTATATTTCCAAGGTATTAACCCCATCACCAAACCACCCTTAGATATTTTGGGCGAAGGTAATAACTTTCGACAGGGTTTGAGTCGAGCAGCGTGAGACAACATTGCACTTCGGTAACCCGAAGGGTGAAGAACGAAATGATGCTCCCCCAACTACCGGTATTATCCTACCAATAAACTCCTTTCGCCTTCTAGCAGGCCTTAACGCTTCAGGCAGAAGCTAAGATGAGCAGCATTCCCCTTAGTTAACAGCCCTTGGATAGAGTTGAACAGGATGCGCTCAGTCATATAGTCGTCAATTTAAACGAAGATCGCACTATAGATTTTTTATTTCGGTTCAAAATGATTTTTTATTTCGGTTCAAAATCAAAAAGGTGCTTAACCAGGTTAAATTTCGCCAAACCACACCCTATTTTCCGCCACCGACACCCGGTATATCCTCTCTATCCTTTGCTAGGCTCTAAACTCGTTCTATCGCCAAACCTTTGACGAGAGGCAATATGAACAACCCAATGCGATAGACCCCCGTCCCTCATTCAATGGCGATGCTTTACCCAAATGGAATACATGTTGGTTCTCAGCGCGAAAGTGACACTGGGTGCGTTACATCCCTATTGACTCAAAAGTAATGTTTGTCAGCATGCCAACCACGATAAAAGAAATATAAATATTCCTCTATCTGAGTCTTATATAGATCAAGAATCAATGCCAACAAACATGACAAACTACCAGACTGTATACCTCAGTGCGCTAATTTTTACTTATCAGTTTATTGCTTTTACAAAGTCTATTAACCCATTGAGCACGCTGGAATGCGATCTGGATTTATAAAAGTAGAACTTATGATCGCCAAAGTGATCTTTAAGGTTAACAAAACCTAGTTTATTACAAACGGCAAAACTATCGATAATCGAGTCAGTAATACAAACATAATTACCAGAATTGATAAAACTCAGGCAACAATTTAAATTATCTACCTGTCTGATGCTAACTTTGCTCACAGACTTCTTCACCTCTTCTTCTAACGATTTTATAAATTCGCTCTTATACAGTATTGGATTGCATAGCCAAGTATTGCTACGTAATAAATTGATAATATCTGAATTTTCACCAATAATTTCCTTACGGGCATAAACCCCCAAACCGGTATCACAGGCTTCTTTAATGAGAGAAAATCTGTCGCAAAGAATTTTCTCTGAAGAGATAATCAAGCTATTTCCGTCAAAGTCACAAATATCATCAATCATTTCATAGCAAAATCTAATAATGCTTGCATGTATATTGTTCTTCTCTGCCACTTCCCATATTTTTGTTAAGCTATCCACCTTACCCCAATCGTAATAAATATTCACCGCATTAGAAACATGCCCCGTAAGATGTTTGCTGGTAATTTCTTTATCTTGCTGATGAAGATCCTTCAGATCATTATATAGCACTTCTCCATCATGAGTGAGGCTCATGCCAAATTTTTCTCTTTTGAACAGTTTCTTTCCTATAATACTTTCAAAGTCTTTAATCGATTTGGCTACGGGTGGCGTAGTGCGATTCATAACTCGCGCCGCTTTACTTAAAGAACCGTATTCCACAACCGCCATAAATGCCTCTAGTTTTCTAGATAAAAACATAGTTCACCATCCTTTATTCAACCATTGATTATTAAAAATGCTACCGGTTACCCGGACAAATTGTTTTTTCACAATCACTAAACTTTCTCAACTTCATTTTATTGAAAAAAAATCACTAAAAACAACAGGTTAAATCTAAAATAAGAACAGTAAACACGTATTGTAAAAGTGGCTCATAAAATGACATTTATGTATTTGAAGTACGGTTAAGATCATAATATTCATCAGCGATGCATGAATTGGTTTTAAATATATATATAGTTTATGTTCTATAATTTTTAACAAAACTCGATACTTAATTCCATGCTTATTAACTAATAATTTTTATTCGTTCATGAATGAAAAATAATCGTGTGTTAATTTTATTCATTTACACGTTAATATTCATCATAAAAATAGGGATAGTCAGCCAGAGCTGTAGATAATAACCAATATTAAATATGCAAATTTTCACACCGCCAGAATGGCTGTTTATTGATTTTCTAATTTGGTATATTAGCATTTGACTGATTATTTAACTGTCGATCAGCACTACTAAAAAAGTTAGAGTATTTTAATTAGCCGACCTAAAAAAAGCCATTTCACTGAAGCCTATTAAAATAAATTAACAGAATTATTTTTTATATTATAGCGGCGTTAACCCATAAAAATTCTTGAGGCATTTCACTACCATAGTTTAGTTAAAATATTGTCAACCGCGGGGCTTACCTATAATAAAGATAGTGAAAATTAGAAACAAAATAAATTCCAGATTTATAATAAATCCTATTTTTTGCCAATCATGCTGATAACGTTACTACGTCACTATAACAAATGATAAATTTATTTATCTGTGATGACTAAATAATGAGGCTTATTCAAATACCAACACCTTACCATTCTTTTTTTAAGCTAATTTATCAACAAAATAATAACTGACACGCGGCAAATGTTAGATGTGAGGATTATAGTTCACTCTCTATTTTTAATATTACACCATATAAAAGTCTGATTTTAATATTTAACGATGGGATAGTTAACTGACTTCTTAAATATATAGTCCAGAATACATGTTAGTTTATCCTTAACTGCATCTACTCCCACTCATAGTCATTGCATTTTCTATATTGTGAATAAGACAGCCTATAACAAGTTTAAATCGCTGAATGTAAATCTATAGCAAAGCGCCCCCTATCGACTCAGCCACCTCCCCACTTCATTACATTTTTATCGGATATCTGCTACTATTCACGCACATTTTTATCAGGAAACGACGCTGGCTATGAAATTTGTCTCTTTTAATATCAATGGTCTACGTGCCCGCCCTCATCAATTAGCGGCGATCATCGAACAACATCAGCCGGACGTTATTGGGCTACAAGAAACCAAAGTTCACGATGATATGTTCCCTCTTGAAGAAGTTAGCCAGCATGGCTATCACGTGTTTTATCATGGCCAAAAAGGACATTATGGCGTCGCTCTGCTCACCAAGCAGCAACCGCTGGCAGTGCGCCGTGGTTTCCCAACCGATGAAGAAGATGCCCAGCGCCGGATTATTATGGCCGATCTGGAAACGCCACAGGGTGTTTTAACCGTCATTAACGGTTATTTTCCACAGGGCGAAAGCCGCGATCATCCGACTAAATTCCCGGCAAAAGAACGTTTTTATCAGGATCTACAAAGCTATTTGGAAAAAGAATTAAGCCCGGAGGCGCAGGTTTTAATCATGGGCGATATCAATATTAGCCCAACGGATTTAGATATCGGCATCGGTGAAGACAACCGTAAGCGCTGGTTGCGCACCGGAAAATGTTCGTTCTTACCGGAAGAGCGGGAATGGTTAGCCCGTTTGCAAAACTGGGGGCTGGTCGATACTTTCCGCGCCGCCAACCCTGATTGTCATGATCGTTACTCCTGGTTCGATTATCGCTCTCGCGGCTTTGATGAAAACCGCGGGCTGCGCATTGATGTTGTGCTAGCGACTCAATCACTTGCAGACCGCTGCATTTCTACCGGTATTGATTACGAGATCCGCAGTATGGAAAAACCGTCCGATCACGCCCCGATCTGGTCTGAGTTTTCTCTATAACTATTTTCATCGCTATTTTCCCCGTGGCAACACGGGGAATGTCGCAATTCTTATACGCCGAATGGCTCCTCTGAGAGATTATATTCATGAAACTTATCGACGTGGTTGCCGCTATCATTCAGCATCAGGACAAAATCCTGCTGGCTCAGCGAGATGAAAGCAGCGATCAGGCCGGTTTGTGGGAGTTTCCCGGAGGAAAGGTTGAGCCAGGTGAAAGCCAGCCGCAGGCGTTACGACGCGAATTAGCAGAAGAATTGGACATTGACGCCAAAATTTCCGGTTACGTTGCCAGCCACCAGCGAGATTTACCCGATCGCAGAATTTGTTTACATGCCTGGCGCGTAGAGGAATTTTACGGAGAACCCCAGATGCATTGCCATTCGGCTTTAATCTGGGTCACTCCGGAGCAAGCACTAAATTATCCGTTGGCTCCGGCGGATATTCCTTTACTGGAAGCCTTTATCAGCCAACGGACAACCAAATAGGTTAACGAGGAAGTCGTTTCCAAATCAGTGGATGGGTTCCAGTGACGTTCGGATCCCGCACACACTGCAATATCTCGCCTTCCACCCGCAAAACTGCCCCTTCCGAGTAATTCTGATTTTGATAAACGCAGCAGCGGGGACAGTTATTATTATTGGTTCCACGCGTACCGGCGTTATTCCACATGTCCGGAGGCAAAGGCACCACCACATCCACGTTATTTCCCAGGTTTGGGCGGTTTGCCCAAGTCGTGCTGCAGAATAAAACGCTCAACGCGAGGCACCCTATCATTATGGTTTTTTTCATGATTTACTCTCCTTTGCCTTCACGCTGGTTTTTTTACTTTTTTTAGCCGGAACGGCCGGCGCAGCCGGTAAACCACGAAACGCCTGAGGCGTTCGGTTCTGCTTTGCCTGATAAATTAAATTTTGCAGCGTTACCACTAATGGTTGCATAAAATCCTGATAACGACAGTTTTTCTCACTGATTTGCGTCAAAGTCGACTCCCAGTGCGCCGTCATATCGGGTCGAGCGGCAATATCCGGCAACGCATGGATCAACGCCCTTCCCGCAGGGCTGGCATGAATGTAACGCCCTTTTTTAAATAGGAAAGTGCGTTTAAATAACAGTTCAATGATGCCCGCGCGAGTCGCTTCTGTCCCTAAACCATCGGTCGCGCGCAGGACTTTTTTCAGTTCTTTATCCTGCACAAAGCGCGCTATGCCCGTCATGGCAGACAATAAACTTGCATCGGTAAAAGGCCGCGGCGGTTGCGTTTGTCGCTCTACCACCTCGCCCTTTTCACACAGCAATTCGTCCCCTTGAGCAACCACCGGCAGCGGTGAACCTTCGTTTTCCTCGTCTCGCTCTTTGCTGCCCAATAGCGTACGCCAGCCCGCCTCGGCCAGAAAACGAGCTTTGGCGATAAATTTTCCTCCGGCAATATCCAGTTCAATCACGCATTTGCGGAACATCGCGTCGGGACAAAATTGCATCAGATACTGAGTAGCGACCAAGGTATAGACCTTGGCTTCATCCTGCGTCAATGAAACCTTGCTGGAGCGGGCAGTAGGAATAATCGCATGGTGCGCATCCACTTTCTTATCGTCCCAGCAACGATTGCGGCGGTCGCTGTCCATCACCGCTGGCGGCTGTAAATCCGGTAGATGCACGCTGATTGCATTCAACACCGAATGACGACCGGCAAAATGCTCTTCCGGCAGATAACGGCTATCCGAGCGAGGATAAGTAATAAGTTTGTGGGTTTCGTATAAACGCTGGCACACATCCAGCACCTGTTGAGCGCTAAGGCCAAAACGCTTGGCGGCCTCGATTTGCAGCGTAGACAGGGAAAACGGTAAAGGTGCGGTTTCTGATTCCCGTTTATCATTATAGGATGTCACCCGCGCCGGCTGGCCAGTGATCCGGTTGACGACGTGCTCAGCTAAGGGACGGTGCAGTAAGCGACCTTCCTCATCCTGATAGGATTCACAGGAATCGCTTGGCTGCCACAAGGCAACAAAGCGTTCATCGGCCGGCGTAACAATATGAGCCTTAACCTCAAAGAAATCCTTGGGTACAAAGTCTTCAATTTCTTCGTCCCGCCGGACGACCAGCCCCAGAACCGGCGTTTGCACCCGGCCAACGGACAGCACGCCGTCGTAACCCGCATTACGACCCAGAATGGTATAAGCGCGAGTCATATTGATGCCGTATAGCCAATCAGCCCGTGAGCGCGCCAGAGCGGAAACGCACAGCGGAATAAACTCTTTGTTATCGCGTAGACGAGAAACTGCCCGCTCTACCGCCTGCGGGTTGAGATCGTTTATCAGGCAGCGCCGCACATTCTGTCGTTTTTCCGCCGCTAATCCCAGATAATCCAACACCTCATCGACCAAAAGCTGCCCTTCGCGATCCGGGTCGCCCGCGTGGACGACTTCATCAGCCTGCTGTAACAACTGTTTGATAACGTTAAGCTGTTTGCTGACCGAAGGCCGCGGCTTCAATTGCCACTTTTCAGGAATAATCGGTAGATCGGCCAATGACCATCGCGCATAGCGACTATCGTAGGCATCCGGCTGCGCCTGTTCGAGCAAATGCCCGACGCACCAGGTGACAACGTGTTGATTACCACAGGCAATAAAGCCGTCCCCCCGCTTATGGGGTTTCGGCAAGATATCGGCAATAGCGCGGGCCAGACTGGGTTTTTCGGCAATAAACAGTTGCATTAGCGGCCCTAAAGAAACGTCGGTAGTATCGGTATTGAAGGCGATGGGAAAATCATTCGCAAATCTCAATTAAGGCGCGATCGGTGCGCGGTGCAGTCAGTTCCCCTATCGGGCTAAGCATCATGCCATAGCGCTCAGCTACGGCATGAACCTCATTTTCAGCCGCCGGTAATACTGCCAGTAGCAGGCCACCGGAGGTTTGAGGATCGCACAACAGTTTTCTTTGTAAATCAGACATCTGCCCGATCAGATGACCGTAGCTGTCAAAGTTACGCTGCGTCCCCCCCGGCACACAGCCTTCTTCAATATATTCAACCACCGCAGGCAATTTGGGAATCGCCGAAAAATGTAGCGTTGCCTGCACACCGGAACCCTGACAGATTTCGCTTAAATGCCCCAATAGGCCGAAACCGGTCACGTCGGTCATCGCGGTAACGCCGGCAATGTGAGCAAAATCAGCGCCTGATTTATTCAATTGGCACATAGTTTCAGTTGCAACGCCTTGATGCTCCGGCCGTAATTTACTTTTCTTTTCCGCCGTTGTCAGAACGCCAATGCCTAAGGGTTTGGTCAAAAACAGCTTGCAGCCTGCCTGTGCGGCGCTGTTTTTCTTCACCTGTTCGGTACTGATCACGCCGGTCACTGCCAGACCAAAAATCGGCTCTGGCGCATCGATAGAATGCCCACCGGCCAGCGAAATACCCGCCTGAGCGCAAACGTGTCGCCCACCTTCAATCACCCGACGCGCCACTTCCGGCGCCAATTTATCGATCGGCCAGCCAAGAATCGCAATCGCCATAATAGGTTTCCCCCCCATGGCATAGATATCGCTGATCGCATTAGTGGCAGCAATACGGCCAAAATCGAAGGGATCATCCACGATCGGCATAAAGAAATCCGTGGTGCTGATAATACCGACACCGCTGCCAATATCGTACACCGCCGCATCGTCCCGGGTTTCATTACCCACCAATAGCCGCGGATCGAAGAATTTCTGCTGATCGGAGTGCAAAATGGTTTCCAGCACTTTCGGCGAGATTTTGCAGCCGCATCCGGCTCCGTGGCTATATTGCGTAAGACGTATCGCTGGCGATGTCATATATCACTTCCCTCGGTTAACCATCATCGGATTAATTAACACTGATTATGATAGGCAAAGAACATATCGCCTATGGTAGCGCTTACCGAGGGAATTGATAAGTAGCGCTGGCTGTTCAGGCAGTTAGCTTGGTCACAAAGCAGACGCAAACGCAGCTTAAGCTGCCAATTTCTGGCCTAAGCTGCATTGGGAAAGGCTTAAAAGTGGCTAACGAAGGTGCTGACATCCTGCGGCGTCACCTTACTGGAACCTTTTAACTGCGGTGTGCCAAGATAGAGGAAACCGACAATTTCATCCTGTTCACGGCAGGCAAAACCGGCCCGAACCACCGAATGATGTGTCCATGAGCCAGTTCGCCAGATACCGTTAAAACCTTGCGCCAGAGCAGCCATTTGCATTGCCTGCACCGCACAACCGGCGGAAACAACCTGCTCCCAGTTTGGTACTTTCGGGTTTTCCGTCACATGGGCAATCACGGTAATAATCAGTGGCGCGCGGAAAGGAGCCATTTTCGCCTTTTCCAGTACCGCATCGTCGGAGCCATCATGGCGCACTGCTTTTTGCAGCAATTCGCTGAAACGTCCCAACCCTTCTCCTTCAATTAGCACAAAACGCCAGGGTTGCAGTGCACCATGATCCGGAGCGCGCATACCGGCGTGAATGATATTTTCCAACGCTTCGCCAGTTGGCGCAGGGGCGGTCAAACGCGAGGCCGAACGGCGGTTAAGCAGCAAATCTAACGCATCCATACTCTTCTCCAGATAACGATTTTCATTTTCAGCACGGTAACATAAGTAGAGGATTTGTTACCAGCTTGACCAATACGTTTAGCTGTCTGATGATTTAATACTGACTTTTTATTTGTAGGTCATTAGGATACCCCCACTTGCTCGGATTTGTTGGAGATCACATGCGCACTTTGTGGCGAATTATTAGCGGTTTTTTCAAGTGGACCTGGCGTCTACTTAATTTTGTCAGAGAATTCGTTCTTAACCTGTTCCTGATTTTCCTCATCGTTGTGGGCGTCGGTATTTATCTGATGGTCCAAAGCAAGCCGGTTGAACCGGTAAAAGGTGCTCTGCTGGTCAATCTGACCGGTGTGGTGGTAGATACGCCGGCAGTGAACAATAAAGTGATGCAGTTCACCCGCGAAATGTTAGGGGCATCGAGCAACCGTCTGCAGGAAAATTCGCTGTTCGACGTGGTGGAAACCCTTCGTCGGGCTAAAACCGATAACAATATCAATGGGCTCGTTTTGTCCCTGTCTGATTTTGCCGGTGCCGACCAGCCTTCTCTGCAATACATTGGCAAAGCGCTACGCGAATTCCGTGACAGTGGCAAGCCTATCTATGCCGTGGGTGATAGCTATAACCAGCAACAATATTATCTGGCCAGTTTCGCCAATAAAATCTACCTGTCTCCTCAAGGCTCGGTGGATCTAAAAGGCTTTGCCAGCAATAACCTGTACTACAAATCTCTGCTGGAAAAACTGAAAGTCACGACCAATATTTTCCGCGTCGGGACTTATAAATCCGCCGTGGAACCTATGATTCGCGATGATATGTCTCCGGCTGCGCGTGAAGCGGATACCCGCTGGATCGGCGGCATGTGGAATAACTATCTGACGGCAGTTGCCGCTAACCGCCAGCTCACTCCTGAACAACTGTTCCCCGGAGCGGCCGGTATTATCAGCGGCTTGCAGCAGGTTGGTGGCGATCCGGCGCAGTACGCGCTGGAACATAAACTGGTTGATCAGTTGGCCTCCCGTCCGGCGGTAGAAGCTGAATTGATCAAAACTTTCGGCTGGGACAAGCAAAAAAACGATTACAACTCCGTCAGTATTTACGATTACCAACCTGCTCCAAAAGTGCAGCAAGGTGAAGAAATCGCCGTTATCTTTATTAACGGGGCGATTATGGATGGTCCACAAACGCCCGGCAGCGTGGGCGGTGATAATACCGCGGCACAAATCCGTGAAGCGCGTTTGAATCCGAAAATCAAAGCGGTGGTATTGCGGGTAAATAGTCCGGGTGGCAGCGTCAGCGCCTCTGAGCTGATTCGCTCCGAACTGGCCGCGCTACGTGCCGCAAACAAACCGCTTGTCGTTTCTATGGGCGGGATGGCTGCATCCGGCGGTTACTGGGTATCCACCCCGGCGAACTACATTATCGCCAGCCCAAGCACCCTGACCGGTTCCATCGGCATCTTCGGCGTGGTCAACACCTATCAGGATTCGCTGGGTGCCTTGGGTGTCCATACCGACGGCGTAGCTACTTCGCCGCTGGCTGACGTGGCTGTCACCAAGAATTTGCCGCCTGAATTTGCTCAGATGATGCAAATCAGCATCGAGAATGGTTATAAGAACTTTATCGATCTGGTTGCTACCTCGCGCCATAAAACACCTGAGCAGGTTGATGCCATTGCTCAAGGACACGTCTGGTTAGGTTTAGATGCCAAAAACAACGGTTTGGTGGATCAACTGGGCGACTTCGATGACGCGGTGAAAAAAGCCGCCGAGCTGGCTAAGCTGAAAACCTACCAGCTGAACTGGTATGTCGATCAGCCGGGCTTCATCGATATGCTGTTTGGGCAAATGGGGGCGTCGGTTCACGCCATGCTGCCTTCAGTGCTGCAAGCTTGGCTGCCAGCGCCAGTTTCCACGCTCGCCATGGCGGTAAAAGATCAACCGGGTTTCTTTACTAATCTGAACGATCCACAGAATCGCTATGCGCTTTGCCTGAATTGCGGTGATGTACGCTGATAAACAACGCAAATAACAGATAAATCTCCAGCCCGGTACTTGCCGGGCTTTTTTTCTGCGCCAGCCACCCTATAATCCAGTCATCTCACTCAGCGGTATGCTTACATGCAAAAGAAATCCATTTACGTTGCCTATACCGGCGGTACTATCGGTATGCAGCGCTCTGAACAGGGTTACATCCCGGTATCCGGCCATTTACAACGTCAACTGGCGCTGATGCCTGAATTCCATCGTCCTGAAATGCCCGATTTTACCATTCACGAATACGCGCCTTTGATTGATTCTTCGGATATGACGCCGGAAGACTGGCAGCACATCGCCGATGACATTAAGCAGAATTACGATCTTTATGATGGCTTCGTGATTTTGCATGGTACGGATACCATGGCGTTTACCGCTTCCGCTTTGTCTTTTATGCTGGAGAATCTGGCTAAACCGGTCATAGTGACAGGGTCACAGATTCCATTGGCGGAGTTGCGTTCCGATGGGCAAACCAACCTGTTGAACTCGCTGTATCTGGCGGCAAACTATCCGGTTAACGAAGTGACCCTGTTCTTCAATAACAAACTGTTTCGCGGCAATCGCACCACCAAGGCTCATGCCGATGGTTTCGACGCCTTTGCCTCACCCAACCTATCGGTGTTATTGGAAGCCGGGATACACATTCGCCGCGTAACTTCGGTCATCTCTCCGGCCAGTAACGGTCCGTTGATCGTGCATAACATTACGCCGCAGCCCATTGGGGTCGTGACTATCTATCCGGGGATTTCCGGCGCGGTAGTGCGCAACTTCTTGCTACAGCCGGTCAAGGCGCTGATTTTGCGTTCTTACGGCGTGGGTAATGCCCCGCAGAAAGCCGAACTGTTGGATGAGCTGAAACATGCCAGCGAACGTGGCATTGTAGTGGTGAATTTGACTCAGTGTATTTCTGGTCGTGTGAATATGGACGGCTATGCCACCGGTAATGCTCTGGCTCATGCTGGCGTGATCAGTGGATTTGATATGACCGTAGAAGCGGCGTTGACCAAATTGCACTATCTGCTCAGCCAGCCGCTGGATGCCGACCAAATTCGCCAATTGATGCAACAGAACCTACGTGGTGAATTAACCGATGTCGGTTAATCTTCGGAGCCTGAATGAAAACCGCCCTGCTTTTAATTGATTTACAGAATGATTTTTGCCCCGCTGGCGCATTGGCTGTCACCGATGGCGATAAAGTCATCGGGGTAGCGAATCAGGCTATCGAACTGTGCCAAAAACGGGATTATTCGATTATTGCCAGTCAGGATTGGCATCCGGCAAACCACCGCAGTTTCGCCGTTAACTCCAATGCGCAACCGGGAACGATTGGCGATCTGAATGGACTGACGCAAGTGTGGTGGCCAGTACACTGCGTGCAGCATCAACCGGGAGCTGATTTTCATCCCCACCTGAACAGTTCAGCTATTCAACAAGTATTTCGGAAAGGTCAGGACCCCGAGATAGACAGCTACAGCGCGTTCTTTGATAACGGTCGACGGGCAAAAACGGCACTGGATGACTGGTTAAAAGCGCAGAGTATTAACCGTCTGCTGGTCATGGGTTTAGCCACCGATTATTGCGTTAAATACAGCGTGTTAGATGCTCTCACCCTGGGCTATGAAACCTGGGTGATTACCGAAGGCTGTCGCGGTGTTAACCTGCAACCGCAAGACAGTGAGCTGGCGTTGATTGAAATGCGGAGCGCCGGTGCGCAATTAGTCTCATTGTCACAGATAGCCGAACGGCTTGACGGAATTAGATAAGCTCTAAACATGATAGGGTTGAGTTGTACAGTTAGACGCTTCGCAGCAGGTTACCCGAAATGATGCGGCAGGAGTGATGAGGTTTACAATTGGGTTCGCTACCAGATGGTCAAAACGGCGTACCCTCTGAAAGGCGATTATCTGCCGTATAGCTGAGTTTAGCCGCGCGATAACCAGGCTAATGCGGCGACTTATAACGCTGCCGTGGGTCTCGCCGGGAACAGACAGTGCCGGGAGAGTTAAAAAGATTTTAAGAACAGGCCAGACATTGCATGTTGCCGTTAAGACGGGAATGAAGTTACCCGCATGAAGTCAGAGCAAAATGTAAAAAGTACCCGCATAAAAAGGCTGCTGGTCACCTTAAATGACCAGCATTAGGCGGAATGGCCCGTTTCGCTTTTGTATGCTCGCCAGTGTGGTTCCGGCTCTCGCCTGAATTATTGCGCTTTAATCTTAATCAGCGGCTGCTTGGCAAACTGCTGTTTAAGCTCCTGCTTACTCTTCATCACGATCTGGCCGTCGGTGCCAATACTCATATGTTGAGCGTCTGTGTTATGCCGGGCTTGCCACAACATAACCATTTGCAGACTGTTCTCTTTTTGTTCTGCCGTCAGGGCTACACCATCGGGCCATTTCCCTAACTCCACCGCCTGCGACAAACGCTGGTAAATTTCCGGCGTCATGGAGGCAATCAAATCATCAAGCTCCATTGGGCATTCCTAAGTGAATAATTTGCTGAATCGTTTTTTCAGCAAAATTGCAAATTAAAAATACGTCGAGATAAAGGTTCAACCCGCTATCTGTTCGCCACTCTCATCGTCAACAAAATTCAGCGAGGCCGAATTGACACAGTAACGCTCGCCGGTTGGCTGCGGGCCGTCGGGGAACACGTGGCCCAGATGAGCGTCGCAGTGACCACAGCGGATCTCTACCCGATGCATATTATGTGAATAATCATCAATATAGCGAATAGAGTCGGCGGCGATAGGTTCGTAAAAACTGGGCCAGCCGCAGCCGGAATCAAATTTGGAATCGGAGATAAATAGCGGTTGCTGGCAGCATAGGCACTGATACACCCCGGTGCGCTTATTGTGCAGCAGTTTGCCGGAAAATGGCGCTTCGGTTCCGTGGTTCTGCGTAACATGACGCTGTATATCAGTCAGTTGCTCAAGAGGTTTTGTAGGGTTTTGTTCTTTAGCCATTTGTGCGGTTCTCTGACAAGGAATAAAGTCAACGAAAACAAGGTGTAATAATAACAAAAAATTAACAACAAAGCAGCAGATTTTAGCCTAGACTCTATCCCATTCCGGTTTGAAGTGCGTTAATGTGATAAAAATCGCAAAATTTACCGCCCCGCCCTTTAAACTTGTGGGTTCGCCCCAATATAGAAATGTGGCCAATGGTTTCAGGAATGTGTGATTAATGTGCAAACTCGCTCGTTTGGTTTGATTTGCAGCAAGAATTGACACGATTCCGCTTGACGCTCGGTGTGGTTTTTGTAATTTTACAACCAACCTTTTATTCACTAACAAATAGCTGGTGGAATATATGACTATCAAAGTAGGTATCAACGGTTTTGGCCGTATCGGTCGCATTGTTTTCCGTGCTGCTCAAGAACGTTCTGACATTGAAATCGTTGCAATCAACGATTTGTTGGACGCGGATTACATGGCATACATGCTGAAGTACGACTCTACCCATGGTCGTTTCGACGGTACTGTAGAAGTGAAAGACGGCCACCTGGTTGTTAACGGTAAAACCATCCGTGTTACCGCAGAGAGAGATCCGGCTAACCTGAAGTGGAACGAAGTCAATGTTGACGTTGTTGCTGAAGCGACTGGTCTGTTCCTGACTGACGAAACGGCTCGTAAGCACATCGCTGCTGGCGCGAAAAAAGTGGTTCTGACTGGCCCTTCTAAAGACGACACCCCAATGTTCGTTATGGGCGTTAACCACAAGTCTTATGCTGGCCAAGAAATCGTTTCTAACGCTTCTTGCACCACTAACTGCCTGGCACCACTGGCTAAAGTTATCAACGACAAATTCGGTATCGTTGAAGCGCTGATGACCACTGTTCATGCAACTACCGCAACTCAAAAAACCGTTGATGGCCCGTCTCACAAAGACTGGCGCGGCGGCCGCGGCGCATCCCAGAACATCATCCCATCCTCTACCGGCGCAGCTAAAGCTGTAGGTAAAGTGATTCCAGAACTGAACGGCAAACTGACCGGTATGGCGTTCCGCGTTCCTACTCCTAACGTTTCTGTTGTTGACCTGACTGCACGTCTGGAAAAACCCGCTTCTTACAAAGAAATCTGTGCTGCAATCAAAGCAGCTTCAGAAGGCGAGCTGAAAGGCGTTCTGGGCTACACCGAAGACGACGTTGTATCTACCGATTTCAACGGCGAAAAACTCACTTCAGTATTCGATGCTAAAGCAGGTATCGCGCTGAACGACAACTTTGTGAAACTGGTTTCTTGGTACGATAACGAAACTGGCTACTCGAACAAAGTTCTGGACCTGATCTCCCACATCTCCAAGTAATGGATTGATGTCGAAATCAGTAAAAACCGCCTTCGGGCGGTTTTTTTATGCCCCTAGCCTCCCCCGGTTCTCTGCCTCAATGCCGATAAATTTGCGCAATATCAATGATTAATCTGCTACATATAAGCCGTAGGTAAAAACAGAAAAGCTTGTGATACTATCGATAATCTGAGGTTCAACGAATAACTGCCACTTTTCAATTAAGGCCAAATTAATGAACGAGAAAGTTTTTAGTCTGCCCGTTGTTGAACAAATCTCCCCTTATATCAGCCAACGTCAACTGGACAACCTACCCGTTGTGGTCGTTTCTCACCCTAAAGTACGCGCCGCCGTTGCTCTGCAAGGTGCGCATCTGCTGGCATGGCAGCCTAGCGGTGAACAACCGGTTATTTGGCTAAGCAACAATACCGCATTTACCGACGGCGTAGCGATTCGCGGCGGTGTACCTATCTGTTGGCCTTGGTTCGGTCCAACGGCGCAGCCTTCCCACGGTTTCGCACGCATTCTGCCGTGGACACTGACCGCGCACGATGAGAATGATAACGGCGTGATGCTGACTTTCACGCTGAAAGACAGCGACGAAACCCGTAAATACTGGCCACATGCCTTCACGTTAATCGCTCGTTTCAAACTGGGCGTTGAATGTGAAATGGAGCTGGAATCCCACGGGGATTATCAGGCTGCCGCCGCCCTGCATACTTATTTCCAAATCGGGGATATCAGCCAGATTAAAATTAGTGGCCTGGGCGAGAAGTACATCGATAAGGTATTGAAAATCAACGACGCCGCTCAAAGCGGCGACCTGGTCTTTAACGGCCAGACAGATCGGGTTTATACCCAACCGGAACCTTACAGCCTGATTAAAGACCCGGCGCTGAAACGAACCATTGAGATTCATCATCATCACCAAAGCGACGTTGTTGCCTGGAACCCAGGCCCTGAGCTGTCTTGCAGCATGCAGGATATGCCAAATGATGGCTACAAAACCATGGTTTGCGTTGAAACTGCGCGAGTCAGTCAACCCATGGTCGCGGCCGATGAAGCGCCTGCTCGCCTTGCAATGACAATTCGCAGCCGCAAAAACGCCTAACAACGCCGCCGCACGCAATATCAGTACGTTAAAATGGAGCCTGGTGCTCCATTTTTATATGGGTCTATGCCTTGTAGCAGATAACCACATATATTCGTATGTATATGGCGACTTTCTTGCGCTCAGCAGCTATTGCATCGGTGAAATTGATTTCAAAAGCGTAGAGATTGTCGTTTTAATATGCGAATAGCCGATTCATAAATCGCTCTTTAGCCGGTTTCGGGGAACATAAATTCATCACTGTTTATTCCATCATTTCCTTTCCATTAAATACTTCAATTTTACTCTCTGAATCTACACTTTAGAATTTATAATTTGTATTTAGACTGGTTTCGATAATCCCCATCCATTCGGCTAATGCGTTAATGTAATGAAAGCCAAAACCTTTAAATTAATATGCGTCCTGTGTAGCATATCACTGAAAATAATAATCAGCGGGACTCGTAACTCTCCCGAGAATGATCATCATGAATTAACGAAGCGTCCTGATGACATAAACCAACTGGGTGAAATAAATAAAATAATAACTTTCTTTTGGTATCCAGTACCTTAACCATTTACCTACCTGATTAACTTATCCGTTTTAGTCTGAGTAAATAGACAACAGGATACATCCAGATTATTGGTAAAATATGGGATAGGAGATTCGCCGTTTAATCGAACGCAGAAATAGCTATGAGAACCCATTAAGTCTAAAAAATAGAATAGGGTTCCTGAAAACTCTTCGTTCAAACGGTTCGCCAATATAGAAATTCAATCCATATCAATACGATTATTAGCATTAAACGAATTGTTCTTCAAAAAATCTAAGGCGTGCCTGCGAATAGGCCATTCGCGCTAGGGAAATGATAAGAGGAAGCGTCAGTTAAGCGTTAAATTAACCAAAATCAGGGGCCTGCTGGCCCCTGTCATTCTATCTGATTATATTAATCAAAAAGTATAGGTCACACCGGTCCAGACGATACCGGTATAGGATTTATCAACCATTGGGCTGTCTTTAACTTCGCTCGACAGTTGAATATAACGGCCAAGGAAGAATGCATTCCAGCTAGCGTTAATTTGATAATGTGCAGACAACTCAGCATAAGGCGACCAGCTATCACTCGGCTCATAAGCGCTCAAAGTGCTACGCGCAGCTTCGTTACCACTCACGCCGTAGTAATATTTGTTCTGGTTTTTGCTGTTCCAGGTTACACCCACACCCGGCGTCAACAACCAGTTGTTCAGTTGGAATTTATACAGGTAAGCCACATCCCCGATCAAACCGTTACTGTTATCCAGCATGTCCCCCGAAATCGCGGTGCGAATAATTCCCCAGTCTTCGGTATGAGCATAAGACACGCCAGCCATTAACGTGCCGCGACGTTTGTCTAACTGCTTCATGCGCCAGTCGTCGCTATCATTCGGTCTGAAGTTTAACGGCAGAAAGTAAGCGTCCAGAGTCAGGCGGTTGCTATCATCACGCCACAGGTAATAACCGGCAGCCAGAGTACGGAAATAAAAATCATCACCTTCGTAATTGATCACAGGAACCGGATAAACGCGATCCTGTTTGCCCAAATACGGATCCGGGCTAACTAAGGCGGAAGCCCCTAAAGACCAGGTACCGGCATGTGCAGCACTGGCACAGCTAATGGCGATGGCTGCAGCAGCCAAAGTTTTTAGTTTAAAGGTTTTCACAAATTGTCTATTCCATATGTAAACAAATAATTAGTTGCCTTAGTGTAAAGCAACTGTTGGCTTTCTGCTGGAACTTTACATAAATTCAGGCAAAAACTCCGTGATTTATAAAGGAAATGCCTATTACCAAACCGGTAACATTTTCAATCACAGTGCGGTTTACGGCTGCAATTAGCCAAGCAATTATAGTAACTAGTGAAAATTATTGTTACTCTTCTGCGGATAAAAATGATGCTATCGCATCAATCTCTAAGCGCCTTTCTTTCCCGTCCTCAGATTATCGACCTACGACATCAATCCCGACGCTCATTCCAACCTTAGACCGAAAGCCGCAGTCTGACGCTGCGGATTGATTACAAAGATAAATAGGTTGCGATAGATTTGACCGCTGTTAACAGAAAGTAAGTAAAATTTATGTCGTTTTGATTACACCAGTATACCGGCACTTTCCCAGAATAAAAAACCAGCAAGAATCATAATTCAATCAGTTAACCCCGTAATATTAGCATAATACTCTAATTAAGTACCTTCCCTCACCGCAGAATTGGTCAATCTATCGCCATGGCCAACTTGACCTTTAGAACAGACGCGACCATAACAATAAGGTAGTAGTTTCAAAATTTTAACCCAATAAAGCCCTACTACTTTTTTATGTTCCCAACCATTCAAACAGGACGGGCATGCTATGAACATATTTGATCACTATCGCCAGCGCTATGAAGCGGCCAAAGACGAAGAGTTCACTCTGCAGGAGTTTCTTACTGTCTGTCAGCAGGATCGCAGTGCTTATGCCAACGCGGCCGAACGTTTGCTGATGGCTATTGGTAGCCCCGTGATGGTCGACACTGCGCTGGATTCACGCATGTCTCGGCTATTCTCCAACCGGGTTATTGCCCGATACCCTGCGTTTGAAGAATTCTACGGCATGGAAGAAGCCATCGAACAAATCGTTTCCTATCTGAAACATGCGGCCCAAGGGCTGGAAGAGAAGAAACAGATCCTCTATTTATTAGGTCCGGTGGGCGGGGGTAAATCCTCTCTGGCCGAAAGACTAAAAGCCTTGATGCAGCTCGTACCCATCTATGTGCTCAGCGCCAACGGCGAGCGCAGCCCGGTTAACGATCATCCGCTGTGCCTGTTTAATCCGCAGGAAGACGCGGCCATTCTGGCGAAAGAGTACAATATTCCTAACCGTTATCTCGGCACCATCATGTCGCCGTGGGCCGCCAAACGTTTGCACGAATTCGGTGGCGATATCACTAAATTTAAAGTGATTAAAGTTTGGCCTTCGATTTTGCAACAGATCGCCATTGCCAAAACCGAGCCGGGAGATGAAAACAATCAGGACATCTCCGCTCTGGTTGGGAAAGTGGATATCCGTAAGCTGGAAAATCACGCGCAAAACGACCCCGATGCCTATGGTTATTCTGGTGCATTATGCCGCGCTAACCAAGGGATTATGGAATTCGTTGAGATGTTCAAAGCGCCGATTAAAGTCCTGCATCCCCTGCTGACGGCCACGCAGGAAGGTAACTATAACGGTACTGAGGGTATCTCTGCCCTGCCATTCAACGGCATCATCCTGGCTCACTCCAACGAATCGGAATGGGTCACTTTCAGAAACAACAAAAACAATGAAGCCTTCCTCGACCGCGTATACATCGTCAAGGTTCCTTACTGCCTGCGGGTTTCAGAGGAAATCAAGATTTACGACAAACTGTTGGAACACAGTGAGTTAACCCACGCGCCTTGCGCGCCAGGAACGTTGGAAACGCTGGCTCGTTTCTCTGTCTTATCGCGTCTGAAAGAGCCGGAAAACTCCAGTATTTACTCGAAAATGCGCGTGTACGACGGTGAGAGTCTGAAAGATACCGATCCTAAAGCCAAGTCTTATCAGGAATATCGTGATTATGCCGGCGTGGATGAAGGGATGAACGGCCTATCTACTCGTTTCGCCTTTAAAATTCTGTCGCGCGTATTTAACTTCGATCACGCGGAAGTGGCGGCCAACCCGGTGCACCTGTTCTATGTTCTGGAACAGCAAATCGAGAGGGAACAATTCCAGCAGGACGTGGCTGAGAAGTATCTGGAGCACCTGAAAGGTTATCTGATTCCGAAATACGCCGAATTTATCGGTAAAGAAATTCAGACCGCCTATCTGGAATCCTACTCTGAATACGGCCAAAACATTTTCGACCGCTACGTTATCTATGCCGATTTCTGGATTCAGGATCAGGAATATCGCGATCCGGATACCGGTCAACTGTTCGATCGCGAGGCACTGAACGCCGAACTGGAGAAAATCGAGAAGCCAGCGGGTATCAGTAACCCGAAAGATTTCCGTAACGAGATCGTTAATTTTGTTCTGAGGGCGCGGGCTAATAACAATGGCCGTAATCCTAACTGGACCAGCTACGAAAAATTACGCACGGTCATTGAGAAGAAAATGTTCTCTAATACCGAAGAGTTACTGCCAGTCATCTCTTTCAATGCGAAAACCTCAACGGATGAGCAGAAAAAACATGATGACTTTGTCGACCGGATGATGGAGAAAGGTTATACCCGCAAGCAAGTTCGCCTGCTGTGTGAATGGTATCTGCGGGTAAGAAAATCTTCATAACCCGTTTGCCGATACAGTTCGGCATAACAGGTATAAACCCAATAGATTTCAAGCGGCAGCTTGAGAAATAACGGGGCTCCCCAAGAGATTTCGGGCGGCGGCAAGGCGGCAATTGAACACCCCCCAGTCATTTAGCCCGCTAAGTGACTGGGGTGAAGGAAAGCCGCCAACGCAACAACCGTTCGAAAGATGAAGGTGAGATTCAGGTCGATCGGATTCGGGGGACTTATGGGCTACTTTATTGACAGGCGACTTAACGGCAAAAACAAAAGCATGGTTAACCGCCAACGCTTTTTGCGTCGTTATAAGGCGCAGATTAAACAGTCGATTACCGAGGCCATCAACAAACGGTCTGTGACTGACGTAGACAGCGGCGAATCGGTTTCCATCCCTATCGACGACATTAACGAACCGATGTTTCATCAGGGACGCGGTGGCGCACGTCACCGGGTTCATCCTGGTAACGACCATTTTGTGACTAACGATCGGGTTGAACGCCAGCAAGGTGGCGGCGGATCGGGCAGTGGTCAGGGAAACGCCGGTAAGGATGGTGAAGGCGAAGATGATTTTGTCTTTCAGATCTCCAAAGATGAGTATCTGGATCTGCTATTTGAAGATCTCGCCCTGCCCAATTTGAAAAAGAACCAATATAAACAGCTGACTGAATTTAAAACACATCGCGCGGGTTACACGGCAAATGGGGTTCCGGCCAATATCAGCGTGGTGCGTTCACTGCAAAACTCGCTGGCGCGTCGTACCGCGATGACCGCAAGTAAACGGCGGTTGATGCATCAGTTGGAAGAAGAATTAGCTTTACTGGAAAACTCAGAACCGGCTCAGTTGCTGGAAGAAGAGCGTCTGAGAAAAGAAATTGCTGAATTACGGCAGAAAATCGAACGGGTTCCTTTTATTGATACCTTCGATTTACGCTACAGAAACTATGAACGTCGTCCTGAACCTTCCAGTCAGGCGGTGATGTTCTGCCTGATGGACGTTTCCGGCTCAATGGATCAACCGACCAAGGATATGGCTAAACGTTTCTATATTCTGCTGTATCTGTTCCTGAGCCGGACGTATAAAAACGTAGATGTGGTGTATATTCGCCACCATACGCAGGCTAAGGAAGTTGACGAACAGGAGTTTTTCTACTCGCAGGAAACCGGCGGCACCATTGTATCCAGCGCCTTAAAGTTAATGGATGAAGTTATTCAGGAACGTTATGACCCGGTGCAGTGGAATATTTATGCCGCTCAGGCGTCGGACGGCGATAACTGGGCTGATGATTCGCCGCTATGTCGCGAGATTCTGGCGAAAAAGCTGCTCCCTCTGGTGCGTTATTACAGCTATATAGAAATCACCCGCCGCGCACATCAAACCCTGTGGCGGGAATACGAGGCTTTGGAAGCACAATTCGATAATTTCGCTATGCAGCATATTCGCGAACCGGAAGACATTTATCCCGTGTTCCGGGAACTGTTCCACCGGCAAACCGCCGAAAGTTGATTGATCAGAAAAATACAAACCGGCCAAACATCAGCCGGTTTTTTTATCTCTTCAACGCTGTAACTACCCTGCTTATTCCTATGAAAATCAGCGGATCTAACCTCGTTCACCTACAGCAGTTGACTGATATTTAACTCTTCCATTAAACGGTAATTATCTGAGTAATCCACCGGAATCGCGATCACGGCGGGGCCGTCAACGTCCATAGCCTGACGCAGTTTGGCGGTTAATTCATCAGCAGATTCAACGGCAAAACCTTTGGCACCGAAGGATTCCGCATACATTTTGAAATCTATCGGGCCGAAACTGACGCCGGAAGGACGGTGGTATTTTTTCTGCTCTTGGATTTCAACCATGTTATACCCATTATCCACCCAAATAATGTGCAACAAATTACTCTTCAACCGCACCGCCGTTTCCAGCTCCATGCTGGATTGCATAAAGCCACCGTCCCCAGAAACCGACACCACTTTTTGATGAGGATTTACCAACGCGGCGGCAATCGCCCAGGGTAAGGCTACCCCCATGGTTTGCTGGCCGTTAGACATCAAAATCTGCCGCGTACGGAAACTATACAAATAACGTGCAATCCAGATATGGAAACTCCCCATATCCACGCACAGCGTCACGTCACTGTTAACAATATCCTGCATCGCACGAACTAATCTCAAAGGATGAATAGCAAAACCGTTCATGCGTTCGGCTCGGTTGGCCAAATCACGGCGCTGGCGACCGCGTTCTTCCAGCACAGCCTCGGTCTGTGAGGTCAGGATTAACGAACCGTTCAGCCGTTTGGTCAGCTCATCCAGCGTGGTGGCTATATTCCCCACCAGCTCTTTTTCCGGTTGATAGGCAATGTCAATTTCCGCCGGTAATACATCCAGATGGATTAAGGTAGCGTGGCCGCTGTTCCACAGCGCCGGATCGTACTCCACCGGGCTATAACCAACGGTGAGAATCACATCCGCCTGTTGCAGTAACTTATCACCGGCCTGATTATTAAACAGCCCAACCCGACCCGCAAAACGATCGAAATGCGCCTGATCGATAACCCCAGCCGCCTGATAAGTGCTGGTAACCGGCAGTTGGCTATGGCGCAGCAGGCGTCGCACCGCCTCGGCGTTGGCCGGTTGGCTCGCCATTAAACCTAGTAACAATATGGGATTCTTGGCCTTATTGAGCAGTGCCGCAACGTCGACGATATCTTCCGTCCGCGCACTCCCGTTAACCGGGCAAGGCTGATGAGCCAGAATACGGCTGGTTACCGGCTCATTAATAATATCCTGCGGTAGGCTCACAAAGGCGGCGCCTGGTCGACCAAACTCTGCGGTTCTGAAGGCGTTTCCCATAACTTCCGGCAATGCGCTCGCGGCGGTCACTTCCACGCTAAATTTGGTGACTGGCCGGAAAATGCTGACGGTATCCATGCTTTGGTGAGTGATTTTCAGGCTATCCGCCCGTTTCACCGCACCGCCGATAGCGACCACCGGATCCCCCTCCGACGTTGCGGTGGCCAGCCCGGTCACCAGATTTGAACAACCTGGGCCAGAAGTCACCAATGCCACGCCGGCCTTACCGGTTAAACGGCCAATGGCTCCAGCCATAAAAGCGGCGTTGGCTTCGTGGCGTACCACTATGGTTTCAATCGTAGAATCTTCCAGTGAATCAAATACCCGATCAATTTTCGCGCCCGGAATACCGAAAACCTGCTTAACACCTTGTTGCTCCAGATGATTCACCACCAGATCGGCACCGCATTTCCATTCCTGCATTTCAATTTCATGACTCATGACGTTGTCCTTTGTTACCGCTCTCATTACCCATCAGGGGGAATTAACTTTCTACCGCGCGAATCGCTGTATCGAGATTCAACGGCGTCAAATCTGCTTTCAGGAAGTCATTGTCCTGCGGTAAATCAATCACCAGCTTGGTCAACGTGCCGAAAGTCAGCTCTCCGTTTTCCAGTTGATAATCAAGTACATGGCCGCCACCGCTGCGGTCATCGGTAATAAAATGCTCGTGGTAACCCGCGACATTAATGCCTTGGGTATAAGCCGGGCTGCGAAATCCGATAATCACGCCGCTGCGATGCTCGAATTCAAACGTCGGCTGTTCGGCAATGGCTTCGAGCATGGGTTTATAAGGGCGCTGCTGACGCGGTACGGTGCGGGTTTCAACGTGGCTAAACTTGCCATCGATACGCAATGCGCAGAACAGATTATCGGTCTCGGTCACATCATCAATCACATTGTGAATCTGCTGGCGGCTCATTTTATGCTCAAAACAACGTTTTTCCGTCGGCTGGAAGAAGGTCATCACTGCGAAGGGCGTTTTCTGCTCAGGCTGGGCGCTACGGGCGCTACCGTCCGAACGCAATTGATAAATTTCGCTGTTGAACGCCACTAACTCCCCATCGAGATTGTTGAAGGTTCCTAATCCAAAGTCACCGTGCTGAAGCAGCTGCTTCATGGTGATATTGCCTTCGTAAACACCACTAATTAGCGCACTCATCAATGAGGTTTGGTACAAAACACACTCTGGATGCCCTTTCTGATGGGCAATGAAGCTCTGCGCAATCGTCTCTGCACATGAACATACTGGGTGGTCTTGTTTAATCATGTCGCTCTCCCTCTTATCTGTAACATAAATTACACTTATGTTTAGTTATAAGGTTGACGCCAGAACGACATAAGTACCAATATAGGAACCTCACTATTTTGATATCAAAAATATATGGAACATCGTTATCTGCGTTACTTCGTTGCCGTCGCTTCTACTCGGCACTTTACCCGGGCAGCTGAAAAGCTCGGCATCTCGCAACCGCCGCTGAGTCAGCAAATTCAAAAGCTGGAACGAGAGATAGGTACGCCGCTGTTACATCGGTTAAGCCGGGGAGTTGAACTGACGGAGGCCGGTGAGGCTTTCTATGCCGACGCCCTTCATATTTTGCAATTGACGGATGAAGCGGTTGAGCGAGCCAAAAGCATCGCCCGAGGGGAAACGGGAAAACTACAGGTTGGATTTGCCAGCTCCACCGCTTTCCAACCGGCGGTTTTATCCTTGTTGCACCGCTATCGAGAAACCTTTCCCGCGGTCATTTTATTGCCTAGCGAAGAAATCATGCCGGTGCTGATGAACGATTTACACAGCGAACGCATTGACGTGGCTTTTATTCGCCAGCCTTGTAGCGCCAGTACCGAATTTACCTGTGAGGTGCTAGTGGAAGAAGATATGGTGCTGGTGCTGCCCGCCAATCATCCTCTGCACCATTGTGCCAAAATCAGCCTGCGGGATTTACAGCATGAAAAGCTGATCACCTTCCCAAGGGAAGTTGGCCCCGGCTTGTTTGATGCCATTATGAACGCCTGTTATCGCGCCGGATTTGAGCCAGAACTGGGGCAGCAATCGCCACAGTTGGTTTCCGCCATCGGCATGGTCTCAGCCGGATTTGGTATCACCGTAGTGCCGCGTTCACTAACAACCATTCATGCAAACAATGTTACCTACCATGAAATTGATGATGACCAGCTAAAAACCCAGATTACGCTGGCCTGGCGCCGCCACGAGCGCTCCACCGCGGTCGTGAATATGGTGAATTTGCTACGGCGTGGCGGATAATCCGGCGATTATGTTTCGTGAATTTGCGCAAAACGTTCGGCGAGGAAGTCCAATAGGCTACGAACCGAAGGCAGCAACCCGCGACGAGACGGAAATACCGCATGAATAATTTCCGGTTTGGGTGCCCAATCCGGTAGCAGGCGAATCAACGCCCCACTCTCTAGTTGCTCCCTGACCATCATCAGCGGCAATTGCACCACGCCAACGCCAGCCAGCGCGGCACAGCGCAACGCCACCATATCGGCAGTAATAAACCGAGGCTGATGATTAACCGCCGCGTGAGCATCATTTGGGCCTTGCAAATTCCAGACAAAATTCTGCTGCGGTTGCCCTAATCCTAAACTGGGGATGCCGGTCAGATCTGCCGGTGATCGGATTTCATCGCACTGCGCCAGCAACGCCGGGCTGGCAACCAGACTCTGGCAACGATCGGCCAGCACCCGCATCACTAAATCGCTGTCCTCAATCGGTCCAGGCCGTACTCTTATCGCAATATCAATAGCTTCCGCCACCGGATCAACCCGGCGATTCGTGGCTTCCAAATGCACGCTCACATGAGGGCAACTGGCCATGTAATCCGCCAGCATCTGGCTCACGTTCGCCTGCAACAACGCCACCGGACAGGTGACTCTGACCACGCCACGTGGCTCAGCGCGGGTTAACTCAATAGACTCCTGCGCCGCTTTGGCCTCCACCAGCATGGCTTTACAGTGCTCATAATAGGTTTGGCCGATCTCCGTCACCGCAAAACGTCGGGTAGAACGCTGCACCAAGCGAACGCCCAATCTGTCCTCAAGCAGCGCCAAACGGCGGCTGAGTTTGGATTTAGGCATACCCAGCACTCGCGCGGCTGCGCTAAAACCACCGTGATCGACCACCTGAACGTAGTAATAAAGATCGTTGAGATCTTGCATAGTCACCTTATTGTTCATTTAATAGGACAGTGATGTGCTATTTTGCTATCTACCGCTTAAATTATCCTAAACCTATACTTTATCCAATACAGCAACCTACCTGTTGTAAGGAGATTATGATGAAAAAAGTACTAGGTGTTTACACTGCGCCACGTTCCCACTGGGTTGGCGACGGTTTCCCGGTTCGTTCTCTGTTTTCGTATCAAAGCCATGGCAAGCAGCTGAGTCCGTTCTTGCTGCTGGATTATGCCGGTCCGCAGGATTTTAAACCGAGCAATCACCCGCGTGGCGTAGGGCAACATCCGCATCGCGGTTTTGAAACCGTCACCATTGTGTATCAAGGTGAAGTCCAACATCGTGACTCAACCGGTAAAGGCGGCGTTATCGGGCCCGGCGATGTGCAATGGATGACCGCAGGCTCTGGTATTTTACACGAAGAGTTTCACTCCGAAGCCTTCAGTAAAAGCGGTGGCCCGCTGGAAATGGTTCAGCTGTGGGTGAACCTGCCTGCCAAAGATAAAATGGCCGCACCTGGATATCAGGCGATCCTGAGTCAGGATATTCCGCGCGTTGAACTGCCGGATAACGCCGGTCGTGTTCGGGTCATAGCCGGTGAGTTCGACGGCCATACCGGGCCTGCCAAAACCTTTTCACCGCTGAACGTTTGGGATATGCGGTTGAATCAGGGCAGCGTCAGTGAAATTTCTCTGCCGGAAGGCTGGAATACCGCACTGATCGTCTTGCACGGCACCATTATGGTGAATGGCGAAAGCATTGGTCGCGAAGCGGAAATGGTCTTGCTGGATTCAGCGGGCAGCCATCTGACCATTGAAGCCAACAATAATGCCGTCTTGGTATTGCTCAGCGGCGAACCGATCAATGAACCTATTGTCGGTTACGGGCCTTTTGTTATGAACAGCGAGCAGGAAATCAAAAATGCCATTAAAGATTTTAATGGCGGACGTTTCAGCTCTATCGACCATTAAAATCTTTGATGGCCGATATCTCAGCCCCGCCGGCCTTTTTAGCGCTGGCGGGGCTTATTCTTTCCATCAACGTAATAAAAACGCAATAATTTAATGAGTTACAAACAATGGTTATCTTTTTAGCCGGTTTTTCTGCGTTATTAGCTGTCGACAACAAGCATTCATTTAACTTTTAATTAGTCGATAAAAAGCGACAGATTGAATACGCATTAAAAACTCTAATTAATTTATAAATATTGCACTATATTTACTCTTTATGACCATGGGGTTTCTCTCCTAAGGTAGGTTAAATACACGCTAAACAGATTTAAAAAAATCTACTTGTCGTTGTACAAAGTCTGTTCTTTGGGGAAATGACTTTATTATATTTAATTTCTTTGTCAGTTATCCTATTCTGTTTCTATATAGATAGTGATATTTGATTTACATATCCGATGATTTTAGTTTAATGATACAACGGCCTAGGCGCTTCTATTGCTACAGGAATCCTCATGAGCCATTTAAATGACCCTTTCCCCACTGAAAAAGATCTGTCTGCGTACAGTGAACATGAGGCGCTGTTGCAAGCATTAAATCTTTCTCTGGCTATTATCGAATTCGATCTTAACGGCGTGGTAGTCAATGTTAACCAGAACTACCTTGATTACTTTGGTTATCAGCGTGACGAAGTCATCGGACAGTCCCATAAAATGTTCTGTAAGCCCGATTTTATCGGGAGCAAAGAGTATCACGCCCTGCGTAAAAGCCTGCGCGCTGGCCAGTCTCTGGAAGGTCGCTTTGAGCGGCGACATAAAGACGGCTCCCCGGTATGGCTCGCCGCGATTTATCAGCCGGTTCCGGGTCGCGACGGTAAAACCGCCAAAATGGTCAAAATCGCCAAAAATATCACTCAGCAGGTGGCGCTGGAATCCTCAACCCATGAATGGGTACAGCTGCTGACCGAACTGACCGACCGCAGCGATAGCGCAATGTTTATTGCCGGTGGCAGCGATGACGGTCAGCTAACCTTGTATATTAATCAGGGTTTTACCAAACTATTCGGTTACAGCGCACAGCAGGCACTGGGGCAACCGATTGCTGCCCTATTACAAAATAAACCGCCTTCCTCATCGATATCGGCTTCGTCCGACGACCTTCACCAAACGTTGCAGCCGGAAGAACTGTTTTATAGTCAGGACGGCCAGCCTCATTGGTGCTCGGCAACCATAAATTCGGTCTATGACGAACAGGGGAAAGCCAGTTATACCATTGGCGTACTGACGGATATTACCCCGACCAAAATATATGAAGTACTACAATATAAGGTATTGGAATCCTTAGTGTTAGAGCGCCCGCTGGATGAAGTGCTGAATATGTTTTGTCTCGAGATTGAACGCATTGCGCCGGAAGTCGTGGTGAGTATTCTTCAGGCGCGGGATGATAATACCTTACAGCATTTGGCGGCTCCCAGTTTGTCACCACACTACACCGACGCACTGCAACGGGTGCCCATCGGCCCGCACAGCGGCTCTTGTGGTACTGCAGCCTATCGCAAAGAACCGGTATTAGTGGACGATATCGCCAACGACCCTTTGTGTCGTCGCCTCCGTCATATTTTGCTGCCACTCGGATTATTAGCCTGTTGGTCTAGCCCTATTTTATCCAGCCAGGGAGAAGTGCTGGGAACTTTTGCCTTCTACTTTCGCGAAAAACGCGGCCCTAACGCCTTCCACCATAAGTTAGTCAAACTGTCCACTAACCTGTGCGCGCTGGCGCTGGAAAGAAAACAGTCACGGATGAAAATCCAGCAACTGGCGCTGTATGACTCACTGACCGGCCTGCCTAATCGCGCCCAGTTCCTCAACCATGCTCATCAGGCAATTAGTCAAGCTGAAGCGCAAGGGCAATCGCTGGTCGTATTAGTGATTGATATCGACCGCTTTAAGCAGGTAAACGATTCATTGGGTCAGGCTGCGGGAGATGAATTGCTGTGTACCATTGCCCAACGATTACGCGGGGATATGGCCAAACACGATATCATTGGCCGTTTATCGGGGGACGAGTTCGTCCTGATTCTAACCGCTTTTGACGTTGATAAAACCACGCTACGAGTCGAGAAACTGCTGGGTTGCCTGTCACAGCCCTGCCAGATTGCCGGGGTGACCATTATTCCTTCTGCCGGAATAGGTATTAGCCTGTATCCAGATAATGGCAAAGAAATCAATACGCTGCTGCACAATGCAGATGCTGCCAAGCACAAGGCTAAAGAGATGGGCCGTGGACAGTTCCAGTTCTTCAGCAGAGAAATGAACCAGCTAAATTTACAGCGTCAGGCGCTGGAAGGCGCGCTGCGTCAAGCGGTTCATCTCAATACCCTGCAGCTCTATTATCAGCCACAGGTCAGACTTCACGATAGTCAACTTTACGGCGTAGAAGCCTTAAGCCGATGGCATCATCCAACGCTTGGGGAGATCCCGCCGCAGCGTTTTATTCCATTGGCCGAAGAATGCGGGTTAATTAATGAACTCGCGCTGTGGACTATTAATGAAGCCTGTCGTCAGTTGGCGGAATGGCGCCTGCGTGGCCTTGATGTACCGTCTATTTCCGTTAATTTATCACCAACCAATTTCCATAATTTAGGGCTGCCGGATATCATCGCCCACATTCTGCAACGCTACCATCTGCCACCGCAGGATTTAACTTTGGAAATTACCGAAGATATTCTGATTGATAATAATCCCAGTATTTTTGCCACCCTTCATAAGATCCATAAGCAGGGCGTCAGGTTATCAATGGATGACTTTGGCACCGGCTATTCCAGCCTGAGCTATCTACGTCGACTGGAATTAGATGAAATCAAGCTGGATAAGAGTTTCGTAAACGATCTGGAGCACGATGAAACCAGCAGAACGCTTAGCGAAGCGGTAATCCGCATTGGTGAAAGCCTGCAACTCTCCGTCGTGGTAGAAGGCGTGGAAACCGAAGCGCAACGCAACTTGCTCAGCCGTCAGGGTTATCTCATCGGGCAGGGATATCTGTTTTCCGAACCGCTGGATGCTTCCGCCATGGAACAATGGGTCATTGCTCACGCGTCAAGCTGATGGGGTTACTCATCAGCCTAACGCGGGTTAACTCACTCCACTACCATAAATTAATTTCCTCTGTTTATCCTTTATTTATCTAAATTGGCAATTAATATAATAAATCTGCTTATTATCACTTACACTAGACCCTCACTTTTCAATACGGTTAATTCTAAATGGACTATTAATTAGTATTGAAATTATTTACCACTATTTTTTGTAGTGACTTATGGAACAGGATTTTTCATGAGAGTTGTATTACCGCTGGCTTTTTTATTCATTTCGGGTTGCTCACTTCCCCTTCCTCATTTGACCGACAAACAGATCGCTGAATTTGATTCAGATGCATTATGCTCCGCGCTGGGTACTTATAATAACGACGGTAAATCCGTATTACGCTTAACCGCCGAAGTGGAACGTCGAGGCGTCGCGATTAATCAGGAAAAATGCTATCGCATCAGCCATATGGCCATGCAAGCGCCCGTCGACGATACGCTACACGCAAACTGCGATACACGCCCCGCCTATGACATTCCTGGCAAGCAGCCGAGAGTTAAAATAGACGGCAAATGGCACCTGCTGCCGCAATCGCAATTTAACCACTCGCGCCCGCGATGCTCCTTTGGCGGTACGCACGCCTGGCGGCAATATCCAGACCCCAAGTTGCTCCCCGACCGTGACATGCTACGAATCATAAGTGAGTACAAAAAATAACCTGTGGTGATATCCTCGGTTAAGCTATCGTAACCCCGCCAAGTGTTATTAATTGGATCAGCTAATCTCGGGGTTTGTAGATAAAAGGAGAGTTATCAATCCGGTGCGGTAATCCTTCCCCGCACCGCTTCCCCAGAATTACCGTGCAATTAAAACTATTTGCAGGTTATATTTCATTGATTGTAGTAATCTAACCAGGTTGAGTTTTTCTGAGACAAGTGACGCCGTTGCCGAAACGTAGCCCCCTTTCTCAGCCAAATTCCTGTTTCTTGCCGCTTCTGTCACCTGGACGTTGTATCTCTGCTATGCAAAAATTTCTGTTTTTATTACTCAGCCTGATTCTATTAGGCCCACTGGGTATCGACCTTTACCTGCCCACTATTCCCGCTATTGCCAAAGGCCTGAATAGCAGCGAATCACTAATTCAATCCACCATAGCGCTGTTTATTCTGGTTTTGGGCGTCGGGCAACTGATCGCAGGTCCATTGGTGGATAAATATGGCCGCAAACCTATCGCCATCATCGGAATTCTGCTGTATATGCTGGGTGCCGCAATGGCCGCGCTAGCGACTACGCCAACGATGTTTGTCGCCTCGCGCCTGCTACAGGGAACCGCCGTATGTTGCACCGCCGTGGTGGCATTTAGCGGCGTGCGCGATCGTTTAAATGGTAACGAGGCCGCCCGAGCCTTTGGTTTTTTAAATGGCACCTTGAATATCGTCCCGGCGCTGGCGCCTTTGTTAGGCGGCCTGTTAGCCGAAGCCTTCGGCTGGCGCGCCCCCTTCTGGTTCTTGGTGCTATACGCCGTTCTGGTACTGATATTGGTGGTATTTTTCCTACCAGAGACCCGCCCAGCGGGAACCCAGTCGGTTAAAGGCTTACCGTTCAAAAACTATTTGCGTATTTTGCGTGACGATCGTTTTCTGGTCTTTGCGCTGGTGAACGCGGGTGCGATGGGAATGGCGCTGACTTATGTGTCTCTGGCTCCTAACGTATTGATGGGCGAGGCTAATCTCACACCGCTCCAGTTCTCACTGGCTTTCGGCGCCAACGGGTTCTGGATTATGTTTGTGAGTTTCTTTGCCAATAGGATCATTCAAAAAGTGGGCCGTCCAGCCTGTCTGATGACCGGTAGTCTGCTCATGGCTTTGGGGTGTGTAGGCTTATTATTTGGCGTAACACAATTAAGTGCGGAAATGCAGAATAGCTGGCCGACTTACATGTTGCCGGTCGCCAGTGCCTGCGCCGGTCTGGCCTTTATGATGGGCCCGGCGACCAGCTATGCCTTGGAACCTTACGCCAATGAAGCCGGTGTGGCCTCTGCTCTGGTCGGTTTTGTGCAAATGGCCGGCGGTGCCGCCTTGGGTCTGATCGCTATGTCATTACCCATTCAGCCTAAGCTTTCGCTGGCGTTGGTGATGTTAACCGGCTGTTTATTGGCGTGGATTGCCCGCAGTGCCAGCAAGCGGATGCCGACCATCATCAAGAAAATTGCCTGATAATGATTGCGGATCGCTCTGTCGATCCGCTTTCGCGGAATGAGTTGGATGACGTGAACTCGTCGGGTAATAAATGGTATGGATAATTAATCTTAGAGGATCATTGATAACCCGCTAAATCAGCCGTTATTTTACTCTGCCCTAATGTTTATCCTACGTTAGCACTTACTTTGTAATAACCTCAGTGCCAGCCTTGCCAAGGCTGCTTTCCGCCAATAATGACAAAACACCCTTTCCCCCCCTTGGGGACGCGGTTGTATCATTGGTTGCACAAATTCCTGCGCCCAGTCAGGCAAATCAAATCTAGGCTCATTTTCTCCACTTGAAAATTTTCGAATGATTTCGCGACAATGTCCTTCGCAGGATAAAATTGCTTCGACTTTTTCCTGTCCCTCCAGAGTGGCAGAAAAAGCGACAATACGTTGACCCTCTAGGCTGCGTTGTCCCGTTCTCCAACAGTATCCTACTATCCTCCGCCCCTGTGCCTGCCAGTCAAAATGCAAATAGCCATGATGAGGATTTTCTGCTCCCGCAGCCCAACTCAACGTCCCGAAGCGATAACGTAAATGACGAACTCGGTGCCCGTTAATCTCTAATAGACAACCTTTATTCGTACCAACCGAAGCCAGCAGGCAAAATAGAGTTCGGGGCGCTTCACTGCAATAAACGCCATTCCACGGATATAAATAAGTATCAATCTGATGATCGATATCTGGAATAAAGCGATTCCAGTCGATGCAATAATCCGCCAAGACTGAGATTATTCTGTCGCAGTTTGGCTGAGACCTATTTAATAGGTAATGGATAACAGCCATCATGACTTTCTTACGAGTGAATAGCGCATAGATAAACCCGCGGTTATCTGACGCGGATATGAGACCCGCCCGATATTGCTGTTCTTCCTGGTTTGGCTCTATTACACCACCGATAGTCCGCAACGTAACTCGATGCCGCTCCCGTCGCGCCAGTGAAATAGCGCACTGGACTGCTGGATCGGTGGCCTTTGGATCGCAATGATAGATAACCAAGACCCGATACCCCCGGCGTACGTAATACAACATGGCTTCGGTCATCTGCATATAAATGATATAGCGGGATTGGCTATTATTATACAGAACATTGAGATCGTAACCGTCCGGCCGCCTGTTTTTCATCCATAGCTGAGTTATCGGATGGAGCAAGCAATAAAATAGATAATCTGCATTTTCAATTAATACATTAACGCCAGAGGGAAATACAATGGCTTCGGCACCCGTTCTGATAATCATCAACTCACCGGAGGTTTCTTTGGTATTTTTCACCTTGCTATCCAGCCGAAAATCATCGGCTGCCATGTTACGCTCCAGCGTTTCCCATGCGCGGCTGTGCGCCATACGGGATAAATCAGAGGTAATCAGACCCACGAGTTGGCGCATCATATTTCCTCGCTAAAACTGTCTCGGTTAGCCGATAGAAAGATCGTCGATAATATTGATCAACAATAGTTTTCCCTAGTATTGAAAATAAACAATCAAACCCCGATGCTACCGCAGTGATAATATTGAATACAGACAAAGCATGAGCTGAGAGATAGATATTAATGACAGGATGAGTATTCTTGTCTGATTCATTCTCAACTGGAGTGAATCTATTCTGGCAACTGACATAATACTCTCCTATTCGATTTCATTTATTCTCAGAATATAAAATCATGCGGATGATCAGCAGTTCAACCACTATAAATAAATCAGATGAGGTGGCAATAATAAAAACCGAAGGGAGAATAACGATATAAATGGGTTTTATAACCACTATTCACATGTCGCCATATCAACAAATTAATGAAATGAGATCAAAATAAAGAAGGCATATCTGGATAAAGATACGCCTTCAGGATAGGTTTCGGAATATCGGAATTTTCAAGCTTAACTCTCGATTTTCACCGGCACTCTGGGAGCCAAAGCGCACATCAATTCGTAGCCCACGGTTCCCGCAGCGGCGGCAACGTCGTCAATCGGCAGATTTTTCCCCCACAATTCAACCTTGCTACCTGTTACGGCCTGTGGACAAAGGGTTAAATCCACCATCATCATATCCATTGATATAGTGCCCAAGGTTCGAGTCATAACGCCCTCAACCCATGCCGGAGTACCCGTTGGCGCATGACGCGGATAGCCGTCGGCATAGCCGCAAGCCACGACGCCAATACGCTGAGCATCGCTGGCCTGATAGCGGCTGCCATAGCCCACGCCATGGCCCTTGCTCAAATCCTGAACGGCGATGATTTCACTACACAAACTCATTGTCGGTTGCAAACCGGTGTCCGCAATATCTGCCGTCCTACCACTCGGGGACGCCCCGTATAAAATAATACCCGGCCGTACCCAATCTCGATGAGTTTGACTGTGCCAAAGCGTCGCGGCGGAATTGGCAAAACTGCGCGGAGCAGGAATATTGGCACTGGCATCGCTGATGTCATTAAACTGCTGCGCCACGCCGGTAGGATTATCCGCATTAGCAAAATGACTCATTAACGTAATTTGATCGATATTGGCAATGCTTTTCGCCCATTGCCAGACCGTCTCAGCCTGACGAACCGGAAAACCTAAGCGGTTCATTCCGCTGTTCAGTTTAAGATAAACATTAAGTGGTGCACTTAACCGCGCTCGTTGAATAGCGTCTAATTGCCAATCACTGTGTATCGTCGTCGTCAGACGATAATGATCCAACAACGTCAAATCCTGCGGTTGAAAGAACCCTTCCAGCAATAGAATTGGCCCTTTCCAACCCTTCTCACGCAGTAAAACTGCTTCATTGAGATCCAATAATGCAAACCCATCGGTAGCGGATAAACTTTCCCACACTCTGCTCAGGCCGTGACCGTAAGCATTGGCTTTAACCACTGACCATACTTTTGACTGAGGAGCACAATTTCTGATGACATTAAGATTATTATCAAAGGCAGACAAATGCAGCGTGGCAGATATCGGGCGAGGCATGCGCGTTCCTTTTTACTTTACCGGGTTTGTCGGGCTTTTAATTGTTACCGGATTATTTATTCTATGAAATAACGCGCACATCAAGAGGCCGATATTACCCAGCCGCTTGTTGTGCAATATTTGAAAATTAGCGAATCGAACGCGCCGCGTACAGACTGCCATGATTCGCGGAATGGAATCCCGGACTATAACGAGCAACCGCTAAATCATCGGCGTCAATGGCGGTCTGACGGCCAGAAATGATATCGGCCAGTAGTTGCCCTGAGCCGCAGGCCATTGTCCAGCCCAGAGTGCCGTGGCCGGTATTCAGATAGAGATTTTTCAGCGTCGTCCGCCCTACCACCGGCGTACCGTCAGGCGTCATTGGACGCAACCCGGTCCAGAATGTGGCGTGTTCAACTTTGCCCCCATCCGGATACAAATCCTGCACCACCATTTCCAGCGTTTCCCGACGGGCCTGTTCCAATTGGGTATTAAAACCCACAATCTCCGCCATACCACCGACGCGAATACGATCGTCAAATCGGGTAATTGCAATCTTATAAGTTTCATCCAACACGGTAGAAAATGGCGCAGAATCCGGATCGGTAATTGGAATAGTCAGCGAGTAACCCTTTAGCGGATATACCGGAATAGACACTAAACCCTGTAGTAATGACGTGGAATAAGAGCCAAATGCCACGACATAAGCATCTCCCTTGATCACGTCATTGCCGCAAAGTACACCAGCGATTTGATTACCGTCCACCAGCAATTTATCTACCGAGCGGTTAAAAATAAATTTCACTCCGGCGGCTTCAGCCATTTTCGCCAATTGCTCGGTAAATAAACGGCAATCGCCGGTTTCGTCGTTAGGTAAACGTAATCCGCCGGTCAGTTTATGAGACACTTTGGACAAGGCTGGCTCTATGGTCGCTAATTTATCAGCGGTTAATAATTGATAAGGTACGCCCGCATCCTCCAATACCGCCATATCTTTTGCAGCATTATCAAACTGTTGCTGAGTCCGGAACAATTGCAAGGTTCCACCCTGACGGCCTTCGTATTGGATTCCGGTATCTTCGCGCAGATCTTTCAGGCAATCCCGACTGTATTCGGCCAGCCGAACCATGCGGCTTTTATTGGTCATATAATGGGAAGTACTACAATTTTTCAGCATCTGCCACATCCAGCGTAACTGGAAGCTGCTGCCATCTAATCGGATGGCCAGCGGAGCATGGCGTTGGAACATCCATTTAATGGCTTTCAACGGTACGCCCGGAGCTGCCCAAGGCGCGGCATAGCCGGGGGAAATTTGCCCCGCGTTACCTGCGCTGGTTTCCTGAGCCGGGCCAGATTGGCGGTCAATGACCGTTACCTCATGGCCTGCTTTTGCTAGGTACCAGGCGCTGGCCACCCCCACCACTCCACTTCCCAAAATGATAATACGCATACCTTAACTCCGCCGATAATACATAAAGCATAATATTCTGCTGACAGAAAATTAACTTAGTGTAAAAAACTAGCCAACAATTTGATCGTGGGTTGTGATTCTGCTCACAGTTATTTTATATTTTAATCTTATTGTTTTTCAAGTGATTTACATTATTGGCGATAAGATTCGGTTTGAACATCATAAACAGGTGTATATCTCAATAAATTCATTAAGTTAGCTGTTTATAGTCCAAATAATCCACAACTTGAACAAGATGACTTTGACGATATTTAATTCTTATAAATTGCCATTGATGCAGAATAAAATATTGCCAAATAGAAGAATAAGATGATGCTCCCAGCGCGGAAAAAATAAACTATATTGACATAAGGTCTTGCCGTGCTTCAGTTTGTTCAGATTGAGCTAGGATTATGCAAGGGACAGGTATTTGGCCAGATGTTAAAACCGTGAGGGTGCGCTGATGACAACTTCAACTGAAAAAACGGGCGCGCAAGATAAGCGTCTGACTGACGGACCAGACTGGACTTTCGAATTACTACAGGTTTACCTCGATCAGATCGATCGGGTCGCCAAACATTATCGATTGGATACCTATCCGCATCAAATCGAGGTGATCACCTCTGAGCAAATGATGGATGCTTATTCAAGTATTGGTATGCCAATAAATTATACCCATTGGTCGTTTGGCAAAAAATTTATCGAAACGGAACAGAAATATAAACAAGGCCAGCAGGGTCTGGCCTATGAAATAGTGATTAACTCCAACCCTTGCATCGCCTATCTGATGGAAGAAAACACAATTACGATGCAGGCACTGGTCATGGCTCACGCGTGCTATGGGCATAATTCCTTCTTTAAAAATAACTATCTTTTCCGAACCTGGACTGACGCCAGCTCCATTGTCGATTACCTGCTGTTTGCCCGCCATTACATCAGTGAATGTGAAGAACGCTACGGTGTAGAAGAAGTGGAACGACTGCTCGATTCCTGCCATGCGCTGATGAACTACGGCGTTGACCGTTATAAACGCCCGCAAAAAATTTCGCTACAGGAAGAAAAAGCTCGGCAGAAAAGTCGGGAGGAATATCTGCAAAGCCAGGTCAACTCCCTATGGAAAACCCTGCCGCGCATTGCTCGAGAAGAAACCCAGGCTGAAGCGCTACGCTATCCAAGTGAACCCCAGGAAAATATTCTCTATTTTATGGAGAAAAATGCCCCATTACTGGAGTCCTGGCAGCGGGAAATCCTGCGCATCGTACGCAAAATCAGCCAATATTTTTATCCGCAAAAACAGACTCAGGTGATGAATGAAGGTTGGGCCACTTTCTGGCATTACACTATTTTAAACCACCTGTATGACGAAGGTCGGGTCAGCGATCGGTTTATGATGGAATTCCTGCACAGTCATACCAACGTGGTGTACCAACCCGCCTATAACAGCCCTTATTACAGTGGGATAAACCCTTATGCGCTGGGTTTTGCCATGTTTCAGGACATCAAGCGCATCTGTATGTCGCCAACGGAAGAAGATCGCTACTGGTTCCCGGGTATTGCCGGTTCTGATTGGTTAGATACGTTACATTTCGCCATGCGTGATTTTAAAGACGAAAGTTTTATTAGCCAGTTTTTGTCGCCCAAAGTCATGCGCGATTTTCGTTTATTTACCGTACTGGATGACGATAAAAATAATTATCTGGAAATCTCGGCGATTCATAATGAAGAGGGTTATCGGGCTATTCGCAATGAGCTGTCTGCTCAATACAATCTGAGTAACCATGAACCAAATATTCAGGTTTGGAATGTCAATTTGCGCGGCGACCGCTCACTGACCTTACGCTATATTCCGCAGGATCGAGCTCCGCTGGATAAAAGTCGTCGAGAAGTGATGAAACATATCCATCGCCTCTGGGGATTTGACGTACACATTGAACAGTTGAATGAGGATGGCAGCACCGAACTGCTGGAAAGCACGCCACCACGTGAAAGCAAATTGTAACCTTTGCCTTCGTCTGATGCGGTTTTATCGAGAATACCGTTTATCAGATAGTAAAAAGGGCCAAATGGCCCTTTTTCATTGTCATTTGCCGTTCTAGCGGCGCGCTTCAGCCAGATCGCTCGGCATTGTGCCTTGCATACTGTGCCAGATCGCCCCGCTTTCTTTCCCGTAGTTACGCAAACATTCCATAACCTGGTCGTATGATTTATTTTCGCACAGGCTAGCTAACTGGCTATAAAAGTTCAGCGCTAGCTTACGGGCTTCCGGGTTAGAGAAATAATAACGACCAACGCGAGTATAAAGACCTTTTAGTCCGTTCAGGATTAGCCCGTAAATCGGATTACCGGAAGCAAATGCCAGACCGCGGAAAATGCCGTAGTCCAAAGCAGTGAAAGCTTCTGCGTGATCTTCTACCTCTGACGCTTTCGCCAGTATATCCAATGCTTGATCGGGATGTTGGCGGAACGCAGTCCGCACAAAAATCGAAGCGATATTGGTTCGAACAGCGAGTAAATTATCTATCAATTGAGGGACGCTATCGTGGTCCAGGCGAGCCAGTGTTTCAAGAATATTAAGGCCCGACGTCTCCCAAAAATTGTTTACTTTTGTAGGCTTACCATGCTGAATGGTGAGCCAGCCATCGCGAGCAAGACGTTGCAATACTTCCCGCAAGGTCGTTCTGGTTACCCCGATGAGTTCTGAAAGTTCACGCTCCGCGGGCAAAATAGATCCTGGAGGGAAGCGATTATTCCAAATACTTTCAATAATGTACTCTTCCGCGAAACCGGCAGGACTTTGCGCCTTTATAACCATGTGTGTGACGTTCCGTAGCGATATTTTTCAGCAATTTAATAGAGCTTATCATACCAGACGCGCCGTGTATGATATAGCGTCGCAGCAGAACAATTGGTGAAAGCGGTCATAAAATGGCAAAAATCGCGCCAACTTCACGCTACTAGTCATATTTTTACACTCTTTAAATCGCTTGCTCAAAGCACGCCGTAAGCTTGATTATTAACTGAACCATAGAAAAATTAAGGGGATAATGACACACAATGGATATGACCAATCGACAGGCTCTAATCAAGAACTTTCTGGGCAACTCACCAGACTGGTACAAAATAGCCATTATCGGTTTTCTGATAATAAACCCTCTCGTCTTTTTCTTCGTCAGTCCCTTTGTCGCGGGATGGATGCTGGTCGTTGAGTTTATTTTTACCTTAGCGATGGCGTTAAAATGCTACCCGTTGCAGCCTGGCGGTTTATTGGCGATTCAAGCAATTATTATTGGGATGACCAGTCCGCATCAGGTTGCGGAGGAAATTGCTAATAATCTCGAAGTGCTGCTGCTATTAATCTTTATGGTGGCCGGTATCTATTTTATGAAACAGCTGCTGTTATTTGTCTTTACCAAGCTGCTGCTGAATATTCGGTCTAAAATCATTCTGTCTTTGGCTTTCTGTCTGGCCTCCGCCTTCCTCTCTGCATTTCTCGATGCACTAACGGTTATCGCCGTGGTTATCAGCGTATCCGTCGGTTTTTATACTATTTATCACCACGTTGCCTCCAATCATAGCGATAAGGACGTCAACGATGACAGCTGGATAGATTCGCAGGAAAACCGTAAGACACTGGAGCAGTTCCGCGCCTTTTTACGCAGCCTGATGATGCATGCCGGTGTCGGTACTGCGCTGGGTGGCGTAATGACGATGGTTGGCGAACCACAAAATCTGATCATTGCCAAAAGCGCTGGCTGGCATTTCTTCGATTTCTTTATTCGCATGCTTCCGGTCACTTTGCCTGTATTTGTTTGCGGTTTATTGGTCTGTCTGCTGGTTGAGCGTTTTAAACTGTTCGGCTACGGTGCAGAATTGCCGGATCGTGTGCGCCAGATTTTGAAAGAATACGATCAGCAAACCTCCGCCAAACGCACGCGTCAGGAAAAAATGAAATTAATCATTCAGGCGTTAATTGGCGTTTGGTTGGTTGTAGCGTTGGCATTACATTTGGCTGAAGTGGGTCTGATTGGATTGTCCGTTATTATTCTGGCCACGTCGTTGTGCGGCGTTACCAACGAACATGCACTGGGCAAAGCATTTCAGGAAGCCTTGCCTTTTACCGCGTTATTGACGGTATTTTTTGCCGTGGTGGCGGTAATTATTGAACAGCATCTGTTTACGCCGATTATCCAGTTTGTCCTACAGTCGTCGCCATCGGCGCAACTGTCGCTGTTTTATCTGTTTAACGGTTTGCTCTCTTCCGTATCTGATAATGTTTTTGTCGGCACCGTTTATATTAACGAGGCTCGTAGCGCCTTCGAACAGGGTGCTATTTCCCTACAGCAGTTCGAACTACTGGCGGTGGCCATTAATACCGGCACCAATTTACCTTCCGTTGCTACGCCTAACGGACAGGCCGCATTCTTATTCCTGCTGACTTCCGCGCTGGCTCCGCTTATTCGTTTATCCTACGGAAGAATGGTGTATATGGCACTGCCCTATACCATTGTCATGACGTTGGTTGGTCTTCTATGCGTTGAGTTTGCATTAGTTCCTATGACCGAATTAATGATTCAATCGGGCCTGATAGCCGTGCCGCAAATTGACCCAGGCGCACTGGTTACACACTGATTCCTTGCATTCTGACCTCAGCCAGCCCTACACTTTTATACTAAAGGGCTGGCTTAAAATGCCATTAACATCATCAAAGATGAATTTTTATCCGTTAAATCGTGGTCTAAGCGATAAACAGATGATTTTCGCTTAAACTTGTCGCCGGATAGCTGGCAGCAATGATGAATTGGTTTACACTGCCACTACAATTGCTTACTGCATGGAATATAAAGATATGTTGCAATTTCTTAACCGTTGCTCCCAAGGGCGCGGTGCTTGGCTTTTAATGGCTTTGACTGCACTTCTGCTTGAGCTGGCCGCACTCTATTTTCAACACATCATGCTATTACAGCCATGTGTAATGTGCATTTATGAACGCTGTGCGTTGTTTGGTATTCTTGGTGCTTCGCTGCTTGGCGCTATTGCGCCCAAATCGCCATTACGCTATTTAGCGATTGCATTGTGGATATACAGTGCCTGGAAGGGCGTGCAATTAGCGTGGGAACATACCATGTTCCAACTTCACCCTTCCCCATTTGCCACCTGCGATTTCTTTGTTAATTTCCCGTCCTGGTTGCCACTAGACAAATGGCTGCCTTCTGTATTCCTGGCCAGTGGCGATTGCTCAGTGAGACAGTGGCAATTCTTATCTCTTGAGATGCCTCAGTGGCTAGTCGTTATATTTTCCGCCTACCTTGTGGTTGCTATTCTGGTTCTTATTAGTCAATTTGTTAAGCCGAAAAGACGTGACCTGTTTGGCCGATAAATAACAAACTCCTAATCTTAAAAAGGTGCTGAAAGGCACCTTTTTTTATTTGCATAATAGCTATAATTATCCAATCTCAGAGAAATAGCCAGAATCAAGTACATTAATAACCTACCCGTCAATATAAGTTCCGTTAAAAATGAAATGAAGTAAAAAATTTTGGACTAAACTTATCTATTTAACTATTATCAGCGACAAAAAAACTGCCATTACCTACCAGTAAGACTAACCAGGCTATATAAGTGCGTTATGACAACTTTATAAACAGGAAAACACTGGGAGATTAAGATGTCTTGCCTCAAAAAAAATGGGGTCGCCATATCTGTATTTATTGTCATTGTGATTGTGAATATTCTTTACCTCTATATGGGTAATAACCTGCTAAAAGATACCGCCCGGTTCGGTGCCAGAACGGCCGAACTGACGGATAAAACTATACCAGCACTTGCGGCCTGCAGGAGCTTTATTACTGATACCGTGCAATTAAGGCAGTTGCAGCTTCAACTGGTTAATGCTCACGATGATAAAGCTGTTGAGGAGGTACGGAAAGAAACAAATGAGTTAATAATAAGAATAGAAAATACTTTCTATATGTATAGTAAAACCTTGCCAGAGAGCAATAACAGGCAGGATCTTGACGAGGCGTATCATGCCTGGCTGCGTTATATTAGCCTAAGTGAAAAAGCAGTTTCGCTGTATCAAAACGGATATATTAATGAAGCGAGAAATATTCTTTTCAACGATGCACTTAGCCATTTTATCGATTTTGAACTCCGAAACATGCGACTCTTGAAATACAGCAGTGAGCAGTTATCCGAGGCGAAAATGGCCATCTCGGAGGTAGATAAAAGCGCCAAGATATTATTCTGTTTTGGGCTTGGATTCAGCTTACTTCTGCAACTGACCTATTTGGTCATTATATTCAAACAGATTATAACCAATAAGAGAGCAATTAGAGAAGCTAATATAGACCCGTTAACACATTTATTCAATCGGCGTAAATTAGCGAAAGATTGGAAGGTCATCCACTCGCAGAACAAACCCATTACTCTGGCTGCCGGCGATATCGATCATTTTAAGAAGATCAATGATACCTACGGGCATCCTGTGGGTGACTTTATACTTTGCGAGTTGGCTAATATGTTCAAAAAGAATAGCCGAAAATCAGATATGGTGATACGCATTGGCGGTGAGGAGTTTGCCATGGTCTTTTTCAACTGTCATGTGGAGAACGCTTATCAGCGAATTGAAAAAATCAGGAAAGAGGTCGAAGAGACAATTTTCACTCCAGCAAGCGGGGATAATATTAAACTCACCCTTTCATTTGGGCTAAAACAGCTAAGTACGGATACACCAACATTAGATTCGCTACTAAAAGCCGCAGATAATAATCTCTATAAGGCCAAAAACGCTGGAAGGAATCAAACCGTTTATTAATCGTTATAACGACAGCCCCTGTATGGGGAACAGGGGCTGCTTACCCTTTCTACACAGAGAAAACGTAAGACTCTAACGGTATCACTTGCAGTAAAACTTAGGCCTTAAGACTTTTACAGGTGAAATTCAATGTTTTCTCACCGTTGTTCAAATCTAGATAAATAGGCGTGGTGGAGATATTCAACGCAGCGTGAAAAGTGCTGTTATCAACAGTACGTTGAAAAAGCAGACGTTCGCCATTGGCGTCATTTTTAATTTCGGTGAATTTGAAAATAGCACCGTCAATGGTTAGTTGTTGGTTAAGGCCATCCAGCAAACTCTCTGACTTTAACCCCGATTCAGTTAAACACTGTAAACGCATCAGCGGAGATGCCAATACTGAGGCAGAGAATGTACCTATGACCATCGCTAATCCGAAGGTAAACAACACTAATTTATTTTTTTTCATGGCATTCAACTTATCATTTTAATCTTACCTGCATTATGTCATATCCAGTCAAGCAGGTAAAAAATGTCACTGGTTTAATTGCATTAAATCAATATCCTGATGCTGTCGATTCCCGCTCCCCTAACGGACTAGGGTTTTTACCTGGGCAGACGTAGAATAGTCGCCATGTTCATTCACCTTTAGATTGAACAACACATTGGAGCGCTAAAATGAGACGTACAACCATGATTATGATCGCCGTGGCAATCCTGGTCTTTTTGTTCTCTTATTTCACCGAATCTTGAGTAACTCGGAGCCGCTCTCATTTTGCGGTCAAACAGAGACGAGCAGAGTTTATTGCTCAGAACCCCAGATTCACATTGCATAAGAGACGACTATGAAGCATTCAACGCTGCGGCGCTCGCTGCTACTTGCAGGTATCACCCTTCCATTGGCCAATCTGGCATTCCCCTCATGGGCGAAATCTGCCGGCCAGCCATTATCTGAACAATTGACAGCCCTTGAGGAAAAAGCTCAAGGTCGTTTGGGCGTTTCGCTGATTAATATCCAAAGCGGTAAAGAACTTCAATATCGTGGCAATGAAGCTTTCCCATTCTGTAGCACCTTTAAGCTGGTACTGGCGGCAGCAATATTGCGCCAAAGTATGTCTCAACCTGCTTTGCTGGAAAAACATATCACGTATTCTGAGGCCGACCTGCTTTCCTATGCGCCGATAGCTCGCGAAAATTTGGGAAAAGGCATGACGATAGCTGCACTTTGCGCCGCAGCGCTGCAATATAGCGATAACACTGCTGCGAATTTATTAATTCAGCAACTTGGCGGATTAGAAGGTGTGAATAAGTTTACCCAGAGCCTCGGAGATACTGCATTTCGTCTGGATCGCTGGGAACCTGAATTAAACAGCGCTATTCCTGGTGATCCTCGTGATACCACAACGCCAAGCTCAATGGCGGCGTTAGTGAAAAAAATACAGTTCGGCGATGGATTAGCGCCAGCCCAGCAGCAACAGTTGGCTCAATGGTTAAAAGGAAATACTACGGGAAATGCCAGCATTCGCGCCGGTGTTCCAGCAGACTGGCTCGTGGGTGATAAAACCGGCAGCGGTGATTACGGGACAACCAATGACGTGGCCGTACTTTGGCCGCCAACGGGAGCACCGTTAATTCTCGCAGTATATTTTACCCAACATAAGAAAGATGCAGAATCACGACGGGATGTTCTGGCTGAAGCAACGCGAATAATTTTAGCCCAGTATAACTCTTAAATAGCAGCTAACGATATTATGACTTCCCCTGCGGTTTCCACACAGAAATAACAGGGGAATATTCTCGAATTAAACAATGTTTGATTTGTTGAATCGTGTTGAACCTACTGACCCTCACATATAGTGACAAATAAAAAATCTCATTTAAAATTTACCAAATACTAGTTGCGAATGATATTCGATGAATTAATCAGTAGATAGTTACGCCCCTAAATAACATTTTATTGCCTGATAAGAATCATATTTTTATATGTCAGCATCGACCTTGCCGACTGGTGGTTTCACAATACGATAGAGAGATAAAGCCGCCTTTGCTATTTGCCCCAAAATATTGTGACCAACACCAGAAAAAGATGCCTGACGAGATCCTTGCAGTTTAAAAACTCTCGTTCTATGGAGCATACATTTACTCCTAATTTATTCTTACCCAAATACCTATTACCTTGATCTTAAGTTGATTAGCCTGAGTTTGAACGTTAGAAAAAATCCCTTAGCAGCTTCACCGGGATGGCCGCCGTGTTGGTACTCAACCCACTGGCTGGCTGGCTGGCTGGCTGGCTGGCTGGCTGGCTGGCTGGCTGGCAATATTTTCCGCTTGATCCACACCAATTAGAATATTTTCATTTTTCGAACTTTGCATCATGAAAGGCATACCATACCGTTTCACCTCAGGAGCAGTAATCATGAACCACCGCTGTACTCACATTAAATTTATCATTAAGCTTTAAACTTAAACTTAAACTTAAACTTAAACTTAAACTTAAACTTAAACTTAAACTTAAACTTAAACTTAAACTTAAACTTAAACTTAAACTTAAAGTGAATATTGTTACTTTAATGGAAAAATATCAAACGCAAGTTTTATTTTTGTATAAATATAATAAAGACCAATAAGAAGTGCATTTCAAATGATGAGTGAAAACAAGCAATGATAAGGCTACCCCCCTCCTCACGATGGCTACGCAGCAAGAAGAAATAACCTAGATCTATATATGATAATAACCTTGGATTTTAATGACAATAAACCACTGGCGCACCCGGTTTTTTAAAAGAAAACAATTCTTTTCATCAATTGACTACCTGGCCCAGCTAGGCTTATTTAAAATATGGTCCTGCCAGTCGATAACTTCGCTTTCACGCACGGCAATATGGCGTACAGAAATACGTTCACCGTGCATTGCGGCTTTGGAACCGGTTAATAGCGGATGCCAATCGGGTAATTGTTTGCCCTCACCCACCAATCGATAGGCGCAGGTATGCGGAAGCCAATCAAAGGTCACCAGATTTTCGCGGGTTAATTTGATGCAGTCTTCTTCATATTCAAAGCGACGCTCATAGTTACGGCATTGACAGGTTTTGATATTTAGCTGATTGCAGGCAACATTAGTGAAATATATTTCGTCGGTGTCTTCGTCAATCAGTTTGTTTAAACAACATTGACCGCAGCCGTCGCACAGAGATTCCCATTCTGCGTCTGACATTTCGGCCAGCGTTTTTTGTTGCCAAAAAGGAAGTTGTGACATATCGGTATCCGGTGTAAGTAAGTGATGGCGGGTCGTTATAGACGCTTTAGAGCGAAGATGCAAGCCTCGCCAGCCCAAGCGGGCCGGGGCAGCGAGCAAATCATTAGATAATACGAGTGTTTAGCCTTTTATCATTCAGAGCAATTTGTAACATATCCCCTGAATTTAGCGGCCCTACGCCCTGCGGCGTTCCCGTCAGCACAATATCTCCGGCTCGCAGGGTAAAGAAACGCGTAATATAACTAATCAGAGGCAGAATTGGCGTAATCATATCTTCGGTATTGCCCCGTTGGCGAACTTCACCGTTGATCATTAAAGACAGTTCGGCATGTTGCGCGTCACCAAACTCTGCCACAGGAATAAAACCGGATATAGGGCAAGAACCGTCAAAAGCTTTGGCTTTCTCCCACGGTTGACCGGCTTTTTTAAAACCCATTTGCAAGTCACGCAGCGTTAAATCCAGCGCTACACCGTAACCGGCTATTGCGCGAGCAACCCGATCTTCATTGGCCTGTTTTAGTGGGGTTCCAATTAATACCGCCAATTCCACTTCGTGATGAACGCCGCCCAACCCTTTTGGAATAGCAACCGGTTGACGAATATCGCACAGCGCGGTTTCAGGTTTAATAAACAACACTGGCTCAACGGGTACTGCGCTGCCCATTTCTTTAATATGATCTGCATAATTGCTGCCGACGCACACCACTTTATTTACCGGGAAATCAAGTAAGGCTCCCTGCCAGTCTCTATGTTGATACATGTTGCTTCTCCTGAAATCATCTACAGATAAACTCTAGAGTACATCGACAGTTAATCCCAATCGGGTCATCAATATTTCGCTCTGCTAACGTACAATACCATCAGCCATCATACCTATACTGAGTGCGAAATAGTAAGAGCGATTCCAATGCATGATAGTTCTAAAGTTATCATAAACTAGGAATGTTCGACCTTGCATATTATCTGGTGTAATAACCCAGGCTCGTAATGCAGGATAACTGAACGCCTTTTTATTCAGCGGTAATACGCCCATTCGCTGCCACTCAGCCAAAGTGCGCACCTGCTCATTTTTCAAACCCACATATTGCGATTTGAAATTCGCCGGCAACAGAACCTCCCGCCCCCAGCTTTCCCCTGTTTTCCAGCCTTCTTTAGACAGATAATTGGCCGTTGAGGCAAAAACATCATCGACGTTGGTCCAAATATCGATCTTTCCGTCATCGTCGCCATCAACCGCATAATTCAGGAAAGAGGATGGCATAAACTGATTCTGCCCCATGGCTCCGGCCCAGGAACCTTTTAGCTTTTGGTTACCGACATGCCCTTGCTGAATAATATTCAGGGCAGCCATGAGTTCCTTGGTAAAAAATGCTTCGCGCCGCCCTTCAAAAGCGAGTGTAGCTAGCGCCGAAATGACATCCTCTTTCCCCTGAATTTTACCGAAGCCACTTTCCATTCCCCATAGCGCCACAATATAGCGCTCAGGTACTCCGTAGCGGGCGCTAGCTCGGGCTAACTGAGGTTTATAACGGCGATGAAACAGTTTTCCCTGTTTGATTTTCTGCGCGGGCAATGTCCGCTGTAGATAATCATCCAACGTCACTTTCTTTTCTAACTGATTGCGATCGGATTTGATCACTCGGTCAACAAAATGAATGTCAGCAAACGCCTGATCTAAGGTCGCCTGAGTGATTCCCTGTGAGCGAGCCTGGATTTTAAGTTGTTCGACATAAGCGTGGAATTCAGCGGGATCGCGGCCTTGCTGCGCCGGCGTGGTGACGGTTGTCGACCTATTTGCGACCTTCGCCGAATCTGGCGTCACTGCCGGAGCAGCTGTAGCCGAATGTAACCCGCCACTCAAAACGGCCGAAGCGAACAACATTGTCAGTAACGAAACCCTCATCACCCACTTCCTTTGGTTATTTACTGGCAATACTTTGAGGCAGCCAATCAATTTAATCCGATAGGGGGAAAAAACCTGCGAAATACCCGGCGCAGCAAAGGCTGGCATCCGGGCTTCTCATCGGGGTGGAGAATTAGGCTTTATCCGTCCCTAAATGCATTTTTAGCAGGCTTTCTGGCGGTGGCGGAACTTGCAGATAGAAACCCTGCTCAATCAACGCAGTTTTTACTTTCTCAATATCTGCGGTAGCCAATTTTTTTCGCTCTGAAAGAGACAACATCATGGAAAACTGGGGTTGACCAAAGCTGGCCAGTAATTCAGGAGGAACCCGGGAGAAATCGTCTTTTTTTTCAATATAGAGGTAAGTTTGATCCCGTTTAGGGCTTCGATAAATCACACAATGCATGTTTTTAGCTCTACTCAAGTGGTCAATAACGTCCTGTATAAGCCGTGGACTATACCACGCCTGTATCAGAAAAAGTGACTTTAGCCCTTGAGCCAGCGGCCGTCAAATCAGGGTTGCCGTTGCTTTTTTACACGGTGGATAACCACATTGGGTTGCTGAAAATTGGCAATATTCCCAGATAATTAAACGTCACCGAACTCAGCCTATGGCTACATAGACGGGTTTCAATTGTTATAAGAAACGATTTTTCTGTTCCATTATGTTGTAGTGGCAATCCCGCATCCACCGGGCAACCGTCTTCAATGAAGGGAGAGTCATCGCAGAGAAAGCGCCGATACCCCTTTCTCTGTCCCCCTCCCATTCGCCCAAGAGTTGTAATCCCCGCTCGTAGCTTGCCAAATCACTCACATTGGCATTAACAGGGATATAAGCGACTCCGCTGAACAGAATTAAGTAAAGATAGATTCCCTTCATTATTCTCTCCTAATCCAACGCGTGGTGATAATTTCAAGACTACCACTCTCTATTACCGGCTATTACTCACTAATCCTTAAATAATAGGGATCTCGTCGCTATCTTTAGTGGGCGCACTGCTTCATCTAAAGTGGAAAAGGCGGAGAAGCGCCATGCCTGCCAGCACTAAACTCGCTATCAGTCACGGCAGTTTCATTTCCCCAAACCCGCTCCATCACCACGTCCGAGATCTACGTCGGCGAACTGTGATCTTTATCGCAGATAATTCGCCCAATTAACTCGCTATTGGACTCAAGGCTGACAATAAATGCTCAGATTGATCTGAAATTATATGAATTGAAGATTTTATTATTACTAAAATACAACCGGAAAAACTTCTATTGAAAAAACATCAATGGGATAAATAGACAGAACTGACTCAGCCACATTACTTTCTGTCTATTTTACATACAAGACAAACACCGGTGAATTTGATTTGGTACCGGATCAATTATCACATAAAACGACCAGTAACAGAGATATATAGCCGAGGTGGGCTAGCGAATACGCCAAAGTTGTGCTGTAATTTCCAATCGAATTTTAATAAATGTTGCTGAAGGGTTTCGATATATTGATACGGATAGATTTATCTTTATATTACCTATAACATGCATAGGTACATCGGAATATCGTACCCCGAATGGTATTCCGGGGATTTAACGTAGCTGAAACTGAGTCAGGATAGATGTCACAATCGCCAATTGAGTTAAAAGGCAGTAGTTTTACCCTATCGGTAGTGCATTTACATCATGCACAGCCGGAGGTAATTCGTCAGGCTTTGCAGGAAAAAGTGGAACAAGCTCCCGCTTTTCTGAAAAACGCCCCTGTTGTTCTTAATGTTGCTACGTTACCTAACGATGCTAACTTCAGAGATGTTCAGCAGGCTGTCACTTCAGCGGGCCTTCGTATTGTTGGCGTCAGCGGCTGTCGGGATGAACGACAAAAACGTGCGATTGCTCGAGCGGGTTTGCCATTACTGAATGAAGGTAAAGGCCAAAAGATGGCTCCCGAGCCAGTAAGCCCACCGGAAAATGCCCCCGTTAAGACGCGTATCATTAATACTCCTGTCCGTTCCGGCCAACAGATTTATGCCCGTAATTGTGATTTGATTGTTATCAGCAGTGTCAGTGCCGGTGCAGAACTTATTGCAGACGGCAATATTCATATCTATGGAATGATGCGAGGGCGTGCTTTAGCTGGCGCTTCTGGCGATGCTCAGTGTCAGATTTTTTGCACACATCTGAGCGCTGAGCTAGTCTCTATTGCAGGGCAATATTGGTTAAGTGACCAGATTCCAAGCGATTATTTTGGCCAGGCCGCACGTCTTCATCTGTTGGATAATGCTTTAACCATACAACCTCTAAATTAAGCCCTTTTAACAAGGAATCCATTTCATGGCACGCATTATTGTTGTTACATCGGGTAAAGGGGGCGTTGGCAAGACCACTTCAAGTGCGGCCATTGCGACCGGCTTGGCCCAAAAAGGTAAGAAAACCGTGGTCATCGATTTTGATATCGGCCTGCGTAACCTTGATTTGATTATGGGATGTGAGCGTCGAGTTGTTTATGATTTTGTTAACGTCATTCAAGGTGATGCCACCCTGAATCAGGCGCTGATAAAAGATAAACGCACGGATAATCTCTATATTCTACCCGCATCACAAACTCGTGATAAAGATGCTCTGACCGTTGAAGGCGTTGAGAAAATCCTGAACGACCTTGGCGATATGAATTTTGACTTTGTGGTTTGTGATTCTCCTGCCGGTATCGAAAGCGGGGCGTTAATGGCCCTTTACTTTGCCGATGAAGCAGTCATTACCACTAACCCGGAAGTCTCTTCCGTTCGCGATTCCGACCGTATTTTGGGTATTTTATCCTCAAAATCTCGTCGTGCCGAACGTGGCGAAGAGCCGATTAAAGAACACCTGCTGCTGACCCGTTATAACCCAGGCCGGGTGAGTCGCGGTGACATGCTGAGCATGGAGGACGTCCTGGAAATCCTTAGGATCCCGCTGGTTGGCGTTATCCCAGAAGACCAATCCGTATTGCGCGCTTCTAACCAAGGCGAGCCGGTTATTCTGGATAAAGAGTCAGATGCGGGTAAAGCATATGACGATACCGTTGATCGTTTACTAGGAGAAGAACGCCCATTCCGCTTCATTGAAGAAGAGAAGAAGGGCTTCCTGAAACGCCTTTTTGGGGGATAAACCATGGCCTTGTTAGACTTTTTTCTGTCCCGCAAAAAACCGACAGCCAATATAGCCAAGGAACGGCTGCAAATTATCGTCGCTGAGCGTCGTCGTGGGGACAGTGAGCCCCATTATTTGCCTGATCTTAAGCGCGATATATTGGCGGTGATTTGTAAATATATTCAGATCGATCCGGAAATGCTACACGTTCAGTTTGAGCAGAAAGGTGACGATATTTCGGTGTTAGAACTTAACGTGACATTACCGGAAACGGAAGAAACACCTAAATGACATCGTCGCATTAATTACCCCCTGTATTTATTTACAGGGGGTAATTGAGTTTTCCTGGCTGTATATAAACACAGTGAAAAGAAGTTACTGCGGAAATGAGTTTCGTCATTTCTGGCAAAAAAAGTCTTAATAGCTTGATGGATTATTGATACCGCTAAATAAATAAAATCCTACCGCGTATAAAATATTCAGAGCAGAAGAGAGTTCCCCTGCCCTTAAATAGGATTAATACTGTTTAAGTATTTCTTCCAATTCACTACCTAACAAATCACCGCGCCATCCGGCTAATAACTCAGGACGAATTTCAATCGGCTTGAGTTTCCAATGCCAATTCAATAACTGATTAATTTGCCGACGTGAAGCCAAAAGCTCACTGCTTAATCCACTGCGCTCGCTCACGGCCTGAATCAATGCTTTAATATCTTTAAAGACTTTTTTGTAACCCGGCTGGTCGATAAGGTTGGCGACCAAAGGTGGCAACTGATCTTCCGGCACTGCATTACCTTCAGCCACCAGCGCCAGCAAAGTGCGCCCGTGGTAGCGAATTTCCTGACCGCTTAAGCCCAGAGAATCCAGTTCACCGAGTGACGTAGGTTGATAGCGAGCAACCTGCCACAGATTTTCCTCTCTGACCACAAAGTTGACCGCCAAATCACGCTCGCGCGCCTGACGTAAACGCCACGACGCCAGTTTTTGCAAACATGCCAACTGACGACCTCGTAACTGCCAGGCGTTAGTTATCTCACGATAAGCCAGCTCAGGATCTACCGTTTCACTGCGACGGCGACACAGCAGCAGGCATTCGTCCTGCGCGGCATCCATACGCCCCGCCGCCAATGTGGCATCCACCAGCTTTTTTGCCATAGGCAATAGATAGAAAACATCGGCCGCCGCATAATCGCACTGTTTCTCAGTTAATGGACGAGCCAGCCAATCGGTGCGGGACTCACTTTTATCCAATTCGACGCCTTCCAGTTCTGCCACCAGCGTCGCAAAACCGCAGGAAAGCGTTTTACCCGTAAAGGCAGCTAATACCTGAGTATCAATCATTGGCGTAGGTAATTGCTGAAATGCATTAAGAAAGACTTCAAGATCTTCACTGCCCGCGTGCAGAAACTTCACCACCGACTCGTCTTTCAGCAACTCGCGAAAGGGCTGCCATTCGGTGATCGGCAAAGGGTCGATCAGTGAAAGTTGTTCACCGTCAAACAGTTGAATCAGGCCCAACTGAGGATAGTAGGTACGCGTTCTGACAAATTCTGTATCCAAAGCCACCTGGGTATGGTTACGAGCTTGCTCGCAGACTTGCTGCAACGCAGCGTCGGTAGTGATCAACTGATAATTCAAAACATCATTCTCTTGGTCGTTAGCCTATGACAGACACAACAACGCCGGTATTGACCGGCGTTGTTGATGATGAGCCTGTAACGAAGCCTATTAAGCAGCGTTTTTGCTACTCTCCTTAACAGGTTCATCACGCAGTTCTCTGCGCAATATTTTGCCTACGTTTGATTTCGGCAATTCGTCACGGAACTCGACAATTTTCGGTACTTTATAACCGGTAAGATAGCGGCGGCAATGGGTCAGCAATTCGTCTCGGCTCAGAGACGGGTCTTTTCTTACCACGAAAACTTTCACCGTTTCGCCGGAAACCTCATTAGGCACACCGATCACCGCAGACTCCAGTACTTTAGGGTGCAACGCTACCACATCTTCGATTTCATTAGGATAAACGTTGAATCCAGAAACCAGAATCATATCTTTTTTACGATCGACAATACGCAAGAAGCCGATATCATCGATAGTGGCAATATCTCCGGTGGCCAACCAACCGTCTTTTAAGACTTCGTCAGTGGCTTCCGGCCGCTGCCAGTAGCCTAACATAACTTGCGGCCCGCGCACCCATAGTTCCCCCGGCATACCGGTTTCAACATCCTGCCCGTTATCATCAATCAGGCGAACATCGGTAGAAGGCACCGGCAGACCAATACTGCCACTGTAATGTTTTAAATCATAGGGATTACCTGTGACCAAAGGTGAACACTCCGTCAGGCCGTAGCCCTCCAGCAAGTGCCTGCCCGTCAGTTTTTCCCATTTTTCCGCAACGGCTTTCTGTACCGGCATCCCCCCTCCGACAGAAAGTCGCAAAGTGGAAAAATCAAGTTTGTTGAATTCTTCGTTATTCAGTAACGCATTAAACAAGGTATTCACCCCGGTCATCGCGGTAAAGGGATAACGGCTGAGCTCTTTCACCGTTCCCGGAATATCTCGAGGATTGGTGATTAACAGGCTGCGCCCGCCCAGCTCGATAAATAGCAGGCAGTTCATCGTCAGAGCAAAGATGTGGTACAGCGGCAACGCCGTTACCACTAAATCTTGCCCAGGCTGTAGCAACGGCGCATAGGCCGCTTTAGCCTGTTCAAGGTTAGATTGCATATTCCGGTGGGTTAGCATCGCGCCTTTAGCCACGCCGGTAGTGCCACCAGTGTATTGCAGGAAAGCCAAATCGGTATTGAGCACGTCCGGTTTGACATATTGCAGGCGACGGCCTTTTTGCAATACGGTACGGAAAGAAATGGCGTCAGGTAAGTGATATTTCGGCACCAAACGCTTGATATATTTCACCACAAAGTTGACCAATGTGCCTTTCGCTGCGGAAAGCTGATCGCCCATGCGGGTCAAAATAACGTGTTTAATCTGTGTGTTGAAGACAACTTTTTCCAATGTATGAGCAAAATTGGAAACAATCACGATTGCTGCTGCGCCGCTGTCGTTCAGTTGGTGTTCCAGCTCGCGGGGCGTGTACAGCGGATTGACGTTCACCACCACCATTCCAGCCCGTAAAATACCAAACAAAGCTATGGGATACTGCAACAGGTTCGGCATCATCAACGCCACGCGGTCGCCCTTCTTCAACCCCAAACCATTTTGCAAATAGGCAGCAAAAGCGCGGCTACGCTCTTCCAATTTACGGAAAGTCATGACTTCACCCATGTTGATAAATGCAGGCTGATCCGCATAACGCAGCGCCGCATTCTCAAACATTTCCACCAGAGAAGAGTAACGATCCGGATCAATTTCCGCTGGAACATCCGCCGGGTAACGTTTTAGCCATGCTTTTTCCAAGGTAGCACTCCTGAAATCATTGTTGATTATCATATCTTCACCCAAATCCACCTCAGGACTTTAACAATATTTTAACTCAGCGTACCAGTTTGCTTTTAAACAATTTTGAGGTTGAGAAGTACATCACTAATTTTTTTCATGTATCTCAACAAAAAAACAAGGCGGCCATCGCCGCCTCATTAATATAAATAAAATCAATGCGTTATATAAATTCATAATTATAATGATTGTAACTCTTTGATTATACACCGTTTAAGTCAGTTTATAATCTAAAGCTGAGCTGAAAATGATTACCCGGTGATAATTTCAACAAATCGATTAAATAGCACACATAGTTTTTATCCATTTATCAAAAAAACCTTATGCGACTCTTCATTGGCGGTTAAGCTGTCACTCTAATGTTAACGAGTGGATACAATGACCGAATATCAGATTGAGTCTGCTAAAAAGCAACATCTGCCGTTTTTGGCAAGTATTGAGCAACAGGCAGCCGAACTTTTCCCTGCACACTTGTTGCCTGATGATCTAAAAACAGAAACGCTGCCGCTGATTGAATTAGTGACAGCGCAGCGAGAAAAACGCCTGTGGATAGCGAAAGACAGAAGCGGGACTCCCGTGGGTTTCGCTTTAGTGTACTGGGTGGATCAGAGGGCTTTACTGGGGGAAATTGATGTTGTACCCCAGCACGGTGGACAAGGTATTGGCAGCCAATTATTGGCGGCAGTCATTGATCGTCTGCGAGATCGCGGCGCTACCGCGCTGTATCTGACGACCTTTAGCCGTTTTGCTCAAAGCGTTGCGCTCTATACCAAATTCGGTTTTATTCGCCTGAATTCACGTAATACGCCGCCTTGGCTGACGAAAATACTGACGGAGGAGGTCGCGAGCGGCATGGCTGACCGGGTGGCAATGATGCGCCCTATCCCCTGAATCAGGGTCATTTTTTGAACCTAACAGCGTTCACTCTCGCGAGATAACAGTCAAATATGTGGGGCAGTAACGGGGAGTTATCCGAGCAGAGGATGATTTAGCGCCCTAATTGTCGGATTAAAACAATAAAAAAAGGTGTCGATCGCTCAACACCCTTCTCTATATTATTATATTGGCAACGGCTGGCTAACTTGCCTACCGTTTCAGCAACGCTATTCAGTTACAATAGTCTGAATCTGCGCTGGCCCGGTATCATACCAACCCCAGCCTGGCCCCCACCCAGGATGACCGCGGAAGCCCCAAGGCCCCATTGGCGCTGGTGGCATCATCACCTGCTGGGCAATATTCCAGCGCTTATAACCGGTGGCGTTAATTACCACGAAGTTATAGGGCGTCATACCAATTTTGCCCGCCTCGCTGCCGACAATTGGCCCGACGACCGTCACCAGATGACCACGGAAATCTACCGGTTCGAGGAAACCATCCACATAGGCAATCACTCGCCCTTGAGACGGTTCACCGAGAATAGGTCTGGCACCTGAATCCAACGGCACGCTGGCAATCTCCAGACGAGTACGTTGTTTTTCGTTAACCACATTGACGACCGTGCCGCCAAAACGCGCCTCCTGACCGGCAAAAACCTGCGGCGCATTACGTACCGCATTAAGGTTTTGCTGTGGCGTAGCCGTGGTGCCTTTTATGGCATCGGGAATGGTTACGCAACCAGTCAAGAGTAAGGCACTCAGTCCTACTAGCCCGAAAAGCCATTTACGCCTTAATTCACTGGGTGTCATCGCCGTTATCTCCTTAATTAATCTTAAACTTTAAGACCATAAATTCAGAGACAAGTTGCCATATTTTATCGTCCAGGTAACTTTTTCCAGGTCACTTCATTACGCAGGTAAACCGGTTCAGCCTGTTCAACCGGTAAGGCCGCACCGTTGTTCCACAGTTGGATCGCCAGAGGCAGCATATCCTCCGCCTGCGGCAACAACATTTGCCCATCAGTCAGTATAGCCGCATGACTCGCGACCAGATCGGGATAAGTCTGCCAACCGGTGCCAACAAAGGCCCAATTGCCACTTAAATCCTGCGTCATCTCTTGTACTTGCGCCGGAGTCAGTACCGCTTCGGTTTCTTCGCCCAGCCAGCTACCGTCAGTCTGGCGTTCAAACTGTCCCCAATACACTTCGCCCATACGTGCATCAATTGCAGCTAATACGCGAGTTGCGCCGATCAGACGAAATGCACCCTGCGCCATGGTTTGCAACGTGGAAACGCCAATCATCGGCAAATTGGCACCCAACGCCAATCCTTGCCCGATGCCGATGCCAATACGCACACCGGTAAAACTGCCCGGCCCGCGCCCAAAGGCCAGCGCGTCCAACTGAGTTAACGTCAGGTGGGATTCGGTTAAAACTTGCTGCACCAGCGGAAGAATTCGCTGAGTGTGTTCTCTGGCACAAAGTTCAAAATGGGCGTGGATCGCGCCGTCGTTCCAGAGTGCAACAGAACAGGCTTCTGTTGCGGTATCGATCGCTAAAATTCGCGTGGACATGCCAACCTCGGCAGGAAAAAGAATCTATATTCAACACAGGGCGCGCATAATAGCACACCCCACAAGGCTTTACCCTCACTCCTGCCGTTTCAGGAAAGCGATAGCTTTGGTCAAATCACGGGTACGTGGCGTGGGCGGCAGACTATTGAGGAATACCGCACCGTAAGGCCGCATCACCAGACGGTTATCGCAAATCACCAGCACCCCGCGATCGTCAATATCCCGAATCAAACGCCCAACGCCCTGTTTCAGGGTAATCACCGCATCGGGTAACTGCACGTCGTTGAACGGATCGCCGCCGCGCAATCGGCAGTCTTCAATCCGCGCTTTCAATAGCGGATCGTCCGGTGAAGTAAAGGGCAATTTGTCAATAATCACGCAGGAAAGCGCATCGCCGCGTACGTCTACCCCTTCCCAGAAACTGCTGGTTGCAACCAGTAACGCATTACCGGCAGCGACGAACTGAGCCAGTAACTGGCCTTTACTGGTTTCACCCTGCACCAGCACCGGTAACGTCATGCTGGCGCGAAACTCCTCCGCCAGACTGCGCATCATCTGATGAGAAGTACAAAGGAAAAAGCAGCGTCCCTGATTAGCATCAATCATCGGTTTGAGCATTTGTGCCAGTTTACGTGCCCCGCCCGGCTCATTGGCATTGGGCAAATTTCGTGGTACACACAGCAATGCCTGATTGGCGTAGTCAAACGGGCTGGGAAGCAGCAGGGTTTTGGCATCGGTTAAACCGAGACGTTGAGTAAAATGCCCTAGCTGATCGTTCACCGATAAAGTGGCCGAAGTGAAAATCCAGGTACCGGCTTTTTCTTCTATTAACTCGCGGAAACGATCGGAAACCGACAGCGGCGTGAGAGCCAGCACGAAATGGCGCGCATTACATTCATACCAATAGCTATAACCCGGCGTAGTCACTTCTTTCAAACGTTTCAACCGGTTGCGATATAGCGTGGCTCGCTCGAAGGCCGCATCCAGCATAGCGGAGCGCCCAAGCGACAGCTTCATTACGTCATAGCACAGCTCTAAAGCATCGTCTAACAGCAGCAAAGCCCGCTGGATCGCCGGTTGCTGGAGTACGTCTCGCAGATTGCCACGGAATCCGGGATCGCCAAGCACCAATCGGAAATCCTGCGCACTTTGGCTTAGCCGGTCGGCGCTTTTCTGTAGCTGTACCGAATCTCGCACCTCAGTGCGATAAGCGATGGTGATATCCTTAGCTAAGTCCATAAGCTGGCGGCTAGTGAGCTGCTGGCCGAAATACTGGCTGGCGATATCAGGAATCTGATGGGCTTCATCGAAAATCATTACGTCAGCGCTGGGGATCAGCTCGGCAAAGCCGCTTTCTTTCACCACCATATCCGCCAAAAACAAGTGATGGTTAACGACCACCACATCCGCATCCATCGCGCGGCGGCGCGCCTTCACCACAAAACAGTCCTGATAAGCCGGGCAATCGCTGCCCAGACAGTTATCATTAGTACTTGTGACTAACGGCCAGACGAAACTGTCTTCCGCCACATCGCCGCAGGTGCTGATATCACCGTCTACGGTTTGTGACGACCAGCCGCGCAAATGGACTAAATCCACCAGCGTTTCTCCCGCCAGCTCACCGCCTGCCAGAGTTTGCTGTTCCAAACGTTCCAGACACAAATAGTTGGAGCGTCCTTTTAGCAACGCCAGTTTGCCTTTATATTTCAACGCCGTGGCGACCGTAGGCAGATCGCGGGAATACAGCTGATCCTGTAAGGCCTTAGAACCGGTAGAGATAATGACTTTGCAGTCTGCACGCAGCGCCGGTGCCAAATAGGCATAGGTTTTACCGGTACCGGTGCCTGCTTCCACCACCAATTGTTGTTTGGTGGTAATGACTTCGCCGATCGCCTGCGCCATCTGACGCTGTGATTCTCGCGGGTTAAAACCGGTTATCGCCTGCGCTAAAGCGCCGTCTATTGCAAAATCGTCTGTCACACTTTCTCTCTGCCGAATCAAATCAGCGCTGATTATGCCAAGCATGAGGCTGAGGCACCACACACATTATCGCGATCACTTATGTTACCCTGATAGAGGTAGCAGATAACGATATTCACACAAAGGAGTGAAAATGAGCATTGAACGAATTAACCCGGAAAAACGCTGGTCAGATGCGGTGGTGTATAACGACACTATTTATTACACCGGCGTACCGGAAAATCTGGATGCTGATATTACCGCGCAAACGGCCAATACGCTGGCCGCTATTGATATGCTGCTGAATCATCTGGGTTCGAGCAAGAGCAAAATCCTCGATGCGACAATTTTTCTGGCCGACGCTGCAGACTTTGCCGGTATGAACGCCGCCTGGGATGCTTGGGTCGTTGACGGCAGCGCACCGGTACGCTGCACCGTTCAGGCTAAGTTGATGAATCCGCAGTATAAAGTCGAAATTAAAATTATCGCCGCACGTTAAATCGTACAAAGGGTAGCCCGCATGCACCGGCTACCCTTTTGTTTTTATATGGTTTCTCTGTGACTTTTCTGTAGTTTGTTACTGAGTCAGTGCGATCCCCGGTGTTACGCCAGTTTAATCATCACCATACCGGCCAGCAGCAGAATCAGACCAATCCAGCCTTTATAATTCAATCGCTGGTTAAACAGAATCCAACCGGCCGCGACGGTAGCGGCAATACCAAAACCGCCCCATAACGCGTAAGCCACCGAAAGATCGATACCTTTTACCGCCTGCGCTAAAGCGCTGAACGCACCAAGTACCGACAGCAGGGAGAAAATCCCTAACCAAACCCGACGGAAGCCGTCTGACATTTTCAACAAAATATTGGCAAGAATTTCTAAAATCACCGCCAGAATCAAAAAGCCAATGTGGTAAAACTCAAGCTGTTGCATGATCCCCACCTGACTTAACCGCTAATGTCGGCTGGCCAGTGACTTTGGCTTTCAGCGCTCCGGGGAGCTTGATGCCACCGCCCTGACCCGGTTTTTTCGGCTTACGGGTGCCGGATTTAACCAGCATAATCCCGCCCACCAAGGTCACCAGACCGGCGATTTTCAACGGAGACAGCGTTTCGCCAAACCACAGCACACTGAACAGAGTAATAATGAGAATCCCGATCCCTTCCCACAGCGCGTAAGCCACGCCCAATGCCACTTTCTTAATCGCCATCGCCAATAAGATGTAAGAACCGGTGATCATCACATACATCACCAAATGGCCGGTTAATTCGCCGCTGACGCTGGCGTATTTCATTGAAAGGGTACCAATAATTTCTGCAACGATAGCTAAGCCTAAAAAAATCCAATAAATCATAAAATCTCTCCTAACACGCGAAAACGCACGCTAAGGTCTATTTGTTACGGTTATCCTCATGCACAAGCTGAAATCACAGATTGCAGACGTGCGTAGGCCGTAAGAAATAGATACTCACTTGGCGTATAAAAATGCTATGCCCGGATTATGCGGAGTTAAATGCCGCGCCGGTTAAGGGAGAGTGACGCTAAAGCTCGCTGCACCAGTGATGTTCACTGGCTAGAATGGCAGACAGGAAGAGTTGGCAGGTAGAAGTTTTGAGAGTAATTCCGTTAGTTTTAATCATAATGTTTTCTCTTTTTTAGCCGCACATATTTCGTGAAACCGAGTGCGATTTGCCTCAAATCCTCATCAAATTAGAATAATTAACTGAGCTATTTGTACCATAGGCAAAAATAGAAAGCAAACCGCCAATTTGAAAAAATTAGAGAAAAAAAAGTTTAGAAAAGAGCACTTTAGTTATTTCAAAAATACAAAACCCCCAGAATCTGGGGGTTTTCAATTCTAGAGAAAAGCAGAAATTATCTCGCCGGTTCAGGGGCTTAGACAGCTTATGCCGCTGCGCCTTCTACCGCCTGTTTCGCCAGCTCGGTTATCCGATTGTAATCCCCTTTCTCCAGCGCATCGGCCGGAACCAACCAGGAGCCGCCGATACATAAAACACTCTTCAGCGCTAAATAATCACGGTAATTATTTGGCGTGATACCGCCTGTTGGGCAGAAGCGAACCTGAGAGAACGGGCCGCCGATAGCCTGTAGCGCCTTCACGCCACCGTTGGCTTCCGCCGGGAAGAATTTGAACTCTTTCAGGCCGTAACTCATGCCTAGCATCAATTCAGAAACGGTGCTAATGCCTGGAATCAATGGAATCGTGCCTGCGGTGGCCGCCTGCAACAGATCGGCGGTTAAGCCAGGGCTAATAGCAAACTGGGCGCCCGCTTCGGTCACGGCTGCCAATTGCTCAGGATTCAGCACGGTACCGGCACCAATAATCGCTTCTGGTACTTCCTGTGCAATGGCGCGAATCGCGTCAACTGCGCACGGGGTACGCAAAGTCACTTCCAGCACGCGTACGCCACCGGCAACCAGCGCTTTAGCCAAAGGCACCGCCTGTTCGAGTTTATTGATGACGATTACCGGGACCACCGGACCTGCGGTCATAATCTGTTCTGCGCTCGTTTTCCAGCTTTTCATCGGTCGTTATCTCCACTTATGCCGTCTGACATAGGATTGATGCCTTTCCATTCAGGGCTATGTTGGTTGCCTTCTAGGCATCGGTTAAAAGATGGCACTCAGCCGAAGACCCACGGAAAGTGACCCGCCTCTTCTATACTGCCTGCCATGAAACAAAATCAGAACTAAGCCTTTGAATGGCTCTTATAATCGCGCAGGTGCTCCGTCCGTGAGTTCATCCAGGCATTCCCTGATGGATGCACTACCCCGCCGGTCAGCGGCCGGCTGTGTCTGCGGCACCGGGGTAGTGAGGTTACTGATGGTTATGCTGTTAAACGATTACTCGAATTCGTTCCATGAACGACCATCGCGAGTGATCATGGCAACTGAGGCTACAGGTCCCCAGGTACCGGATTGGTAAGGCTTCGGCGCTTCATTATCCGCCGCCCAGGCTTCCATGATGGAGTCAACCCATTTCCAAGCTTCTTCCACTTCATCACGACGCACAAACAGGGCCTGAATGCCGCGCATGGTTTCCAGCAACAAACGTTCATAGGCATCAGCGATATGCTCTTCGTTGAAAGTCTCGGAGAAACTCAAGTCCAGCTTAGTCGTTTGCAAGCGGTGCTTATGATCCAGACCCGGCACTTTATTCAGCACCTGAATCTCAATGCCTTCGTCCGGCTGTAAACGAATGGTCAGCTTGTTCTGCGGCAACTGTTGGTAAGACTCGCGGAACAGATTCAGCGCAGGGTTTTTAAAGTACACCACCACTTCCGAACATTTGGTCGGCAAACGTTTCCCGGTACGCAGGTAGAACGGCACGCCGGCCCAACGCCAGTCATCAATATCCACGCGGATAGACACAAAGGTTTCGGTATTACTACTCTTATTCGCCCCTTCCTCTTCCAGATAGCCCGGTACTTTATGACCCTGAACGAAACCGGCGGTGTACTGACCGCGAACCGTGGTTTCACGCACGTTGGTCTGATCGATACGGCGCAGTGAACGCAGCACTTTCACTTTTTCATCGCGAATACGGTCGGTGGTCAAATCTGCCGGTGGCGACATGGCGATCATGGTCAGGATTTGCAGCAAATGGTTTTGAATCATATCTCGCATCTGGCCAGCCTGATCGAAGTAGCCCCAACGGCCCTCGATACCCACTTCTTCCGCAACGGTAATCTGCACGTGATCGATAGTGCGGTTATCCCAGTTGGAAGCAAACAGTGAGTTGGCAAAACGCAGCGCCAACAGGTTCAGAACCGTTTCTTTACCTAAATAGTGGTCGATACGGTAAACCTGACACTCGTTAAAGTATTCAGCAACCTGATCGTTGATCACCCGTGAGGAAGCCAAATCGGTTCCTAACGGTTTTTCCATCACTACGCGCGCCGGTTCGTTATTCAGCTTGGCTTCGCCCAAACCTTTGCAGATGGCACCGAAAGTACTAGGCGGCATGGCAAAGTAGTTAATGGTAGTGCGGTTTTTTTGATCGAGCATTTTGCCCAATTTAGCAAAGTGCTTGCTGTCGTTGACATCCAGATTACAGAAATCCAGCCGGCTGCTGAGCTTCTGCCAAAGTTCGTCATCCAGCTTTTCTTTCATAAAGGTGTCGAGGGCTTCCTTCACCACGCCGATATACGCGTCTTTATCCCAGTCAGCCCGACCCACACCGATAATGCGTGTATCAGGATGGATATGACCCGCTTTCTCTAGCTGGTAAAGGGAAGGCAGCAGCTTTCGGCGTGCCAGGTCACCTTTAGCGCCGAAAATAACCAGGTCGCATGCCTGGGCTGTATTAGTTACCGCCATGTATTTCTCCTCGTTGCAGGATATTTGTAATTTTCTTACATCTATAATGTACTCTCTTTGACTATAGCCAGTAAACCCGGATAAAAAGGCAATAAAAACGGTTATAAAACATCCTATCAGGCGCTAAGCCCCGTCAAATAAGGCGGCGTAAGATAAAAATGTAATTTTATGACTTTTTTGATCGTCTTTTACCATTCTGAAAATTAGACACAGGTCATATTCTGATGAAAAAGGGCTGCTTCCTCATCAATGCCTCTGCCAACGGGTCCCGGCTCGTAGTATATTTCCATTAAACCGGCATAGATTTCTCCTTTGAATGAAATCGACAAAACCCATGGGTGACTCTCGTTATATGAATACGCTGGAAAAGATCCAAAATAATCTGGACCTCCTGAGCAAATCTGAAAGGAAAGTCGCCGAGGTGATCCTTGCCTCCCCACAAACTGCCATTCACTCTAGTATCGCCACGCTGGCGAAAATGGCCAACGTTAGCGAACCAACGGTTAATCGTTTCTGTCGCCGTCTGGATACCAAAGGCTTCCCTGATTTTAAACTGCATTTAGCCCAAAGTCTGGCAAATGGCACACCTTATGTGAACCGTAACGTCGAAGAAAATGATAGTGTTGCTGCATATACAGGCAAGATTTTCGAATCGACGATGGCCAGTCTGGATATGGTGAAAACCAATCTGGATATTGCAGCGATAAATCGGGCGGTGGACTTACTGACTCAGGCCAAGAAAATTTCCTTCTTTGGCCTGGGCGCATCCGCCGCCGTCGCCCATGATGCAATGAATAAATTTTTCCGCTTCAATATCCCGGTTATTTATTTCGATGATATCGTTATGCAACGCATGAGTTGTATGAACTCCGGGGAAGGTGACGTTGTGGTGCTGATTTCCCACACTGGCCGCACCAAGAATCTGGTAGAAATGGCCCGTCTGGCACGCGAGAACGATGCGACCGTTATTGCCATTACCTCGCGAGACACGCCGCTGGCACACGAAGCAACGCTGTCATTGCTGCTGGACGTTCCGGAAGATACCGATGTTTATATGCCGATGGTGTCACGAATTGCTCAACTGACACTGATTGATGTACTGGCAACCGGATTTACTTTACGCCGCGGCGATAAATTCAGGGATAACTTGAAGCGGGTCAAAGAAGCGTTGAAAGAATCGCGCTTTGATAAGGGCGCGTCTTTACAGGGCCTGATTGAATAAACGCCCGACGCTAAAAATATCGCTTAGAGCTGATTTATTTCAGTTTTGCGCCGATAACCTATTACACAGCTATCGTTTCTACATTCGCATGCGGTTAATTTGGATGACACAATTTCAGAGTAAAACTCGTCACTCAGTGACATTTTGCCCTAGGGTTAATTATCCGCAGTTTTAACAACACCAATGCTTCACCAGTCAACGGAGTAATGCATGTCCAGACGGCTCAGAAGGACCAAGATTGTTACCACACTGGGGCCGGCTACCGACCGCGATAATAACCTGGAAAAGGTTATTGCTGCGGGTGCAAACGTAGTCCGCCTGAATTTTTCCCATGGCACCGCTGAAGACCACATGTTACGCGCTAATAAAGTGCGCGAAATCGCCGCGCGTTTGGGGCGTCACGTGGCAATTCTTGGCGATTTGCAAGGGCCAAAAATCCGTGTATCCACCTTCAAGGAAGGCAAAGTCTTCCTGAATATTGGCGATAAGTTCCTGTTAGACGCCAACCTGGGTAAAGGCGAAGGCGACAAAGATAAAGTTGGTATCGATTACAAAGGCTTACCTGCGGACGTGGTGCCGGGCGATATTCTGTTGCTCGACGACGGCCGCGTTCAGCTCAAAGTGCTGGAAGTTCAGGGCATGAAAGTGTTCACCGAAGTCACCGTCGGCGGCCCTCTTTCCAACAATAAAGGCATCAACAAACTGGGCGGTGGTTTATCCGCTGAAGCGCTGACCGAGAAAGACAAAGCTGATATCGTGACTGCCGCAAAAATTGGCGTCGATTATCTGGCCGTCTCCTTCCCGCGTACTGGCGAAGACTTGCATTATGCCCGCCGTTTGGCGCGGGATGCTGGCTGTAACGCGAAAATTGTCTCCAAAGTCGAACGTGCCGAAGCCGTAGCCACTGACGAAGCCATGGATGACATCATCCTCGCCTCTGACGTGGTTATGGTCGCCCGTGGCGATTTGGGCGTAGAAATTGGCGATCCAGAGCTGGTCGGTATCCAGAAAAAACTGATCCGTCGTGCCCGTCAGTTGAATCGTGCGGTCATTACCGCCACGCAGATGATGGAATCGATGATCACCAACCCAATGCCAACCCGCGCCGAAGTTATGGACGTAGCGAACGCCGTGTTGGATGGGACCGATGCGGTGATGCTGTCAGCAGAAACGGCGGCGGGTCAGTATCCGGCTGAAACCGTAGCCGCGATGGCGCGAGTCTGTTTGGGTGCAGAGAAAATCCCAAGCATTAACGTTTCCAAGCACCGTTTAGATGTGCAATTCGATAACGTCGAAGAAGCCATCGCGATGTCCACGATGTACGCGGCTAACCACCTTAAAGGTATTACGGCGATCATTGCCATGACCGAATCTGGCCGTACTGCCTTGATGATGTCGCGTATCAGCTCGGGTTTACCGATCTTTGCCATGTCTCGTCATGAACATACGCTGAACCTGACCGCGATCTATCGCGGCGTCACGCCGGTTTATTGCGCCAACCACACCGATGGCGTAGTGGCTGCCAATGAAGCGGTTAACTGCCTGCGCGATAAAGGCTTCCTGGTTTCTGGCGATCTGGTTATCGTCACTCAGGGCGATGTGATGGGTACCATAGGTACGACTAACACCAGCCGTATTATTCGCGTGGAATAATTATTCTGCGCCAATAAAAAAGCCAGTCCGCGTTAAGTTGACTGGCTTTTTCTTTATCTGCATTTTATTTCACTTTTCACTACTGAACGCGCGGCCCGCTCACGCCGGATTACAGATCTTTGCGTACGTAAGGCTCGATTTCACCTTTTTTACGGGTTTTCAGCAGTTTCAAAATCCAAGTGTACTGCTCTAAGTTAGGGCTAACCAAAGCCTCTACTTCTTCGTTCATGCGACGAGCAATATAAGCGTCATCCGCATCCGCTAAATCATCCATTGGTGGACGAATATAAATATCCAAACGATGTTCACGGTAATTATAAACAGGGAACATCGGCACAATGGCCGCACGGCACACTTTCATCAAACGCCCTACCGCAGGCAGCGTGGCCTTATAGGTCGAGAAGAAGTCAACGAACTCGCTCTGCTCTGCGCCGTAATCTTCATCCGGCAGATAATAGCCCCAATACCCCTGACGCACCGAGCTGATAAAAGGCTTAATGCCGCTTTCGCGCGCATGAATGCGGCCACCGAAACGCAGGCGAGCGCTGTTCCACAGATAATCTACCAGCGGGTTGCGCTGATGATGGAACATTCCGGCGACCGGTTTCCCCTGCCCGGCCAATAACATGGCGGGAATATCGATAGACCACGCGTGGGGCACCAGCAGAATAACGTTGCGCCCTTGCTGCTGGAGTTCATCTAAAACAGATTCACCATGCCAATGAACACGGGACAACACGTGCTTAGGATCGCGGAAACACAGTTCGGCCATCAGCATCATCGGCTGCGGCGCAGTGGCAAACATCTCATCGATAATTTGCTCACGTTCCGTCTCACTGATATCCGGCAAACAATAGAGAAGGTTTATCCGCGCGCGCCGACGAGCGCCTTTGGCGAATTTACCGGCCAAACGGCCTACACTGGCTAAAAAAGGATCGCGAATTCTTGCCGGTAAATAAGCCAGCGCTGCCATCACGCCAATGCCCAGCCATACGCCCCAAAAACGCGGATGAAGGAATGATTTTTGGAATACCGGAATAAAACCCGCGCTGTCGTTCTTCTCTTTTTGCATCAGGAAACTCTTCGAATAGGCCAATCAGCTAATCATAATTGCGAAGATAGAGAATGCAATTGTCCATCTGACTGTAAAAACTGATATCAGGCTAAAAAACCTGACCTGTTGATCACCAACGTGGCCGTTACAATGAATATCACCATAACGACCACATTAGATTTTATTTATTCCGCTCAAGAATTCCTGAGTGGAATTACCGGTTAGTCGAGCTGCAACTGCGGGATCACTTCTTTCGCAATAGCCAGATAATCGCTGCGTTCTTTACCGCTCAATCCTTCGGAACGAGGCAGTTTAGCCGTCAACGGGTTAACCGCCTGCTGGTTGATCCAGAATTCATAGTGCAAATGCGGCCCGGTGGAACGACCGGTATTTCCAGACAGTGCGATACGATCGCCCCGTTTTACTTTCTGACCCGGTTTAACCAGCAGCTTTTTCAAATGCATATAACGCGTGGTGTACTGGCGACCGTGACGAATGGCCACATAGTTGCCCGCCGCGCCGCTGCGTTTCGCAATCACTACTTCGCCATCGCCCACCGCCAGTACCGGAGTACCGACCGGCATAGCAAAATCGACGCCTTTGTGCGGCGCAACACGCCCGGTAACCGGGTTAATACGACGTGGATTAAAGTTGGAAGACACGCGGAACTGCTTCATGGTTGGAAAACGCATAAAGCCACGGGCCAGACCGGAACCCTGACGATCATAGAACTTGCCGTCTTCGGCGCGAATAGCATAGTAATCTTTGCCGCCGGAGCGCATACGCACGCCGACCAATTGGCTTTGCTCACTGCGCCCGTCGAGCACTTCCCGCGACATCAGCACGGCGAACTGATCGCCTTTACGCAATTTACTGAAATCTAACTGCCACTGTAAGGCTTTAGTCACAGCGCGAATTTCCGAGTTGTTCAATCCGGCTTTCTTGGCGCTGTTAACGAAACTGCCGTCCAGACGACCGGTCATTACGCTGTTACGCCACTCACCTTTTTGCAACTCTTTAGTTTCTTTAAAGGTATTGCCAACGCGATCGTAAGTACGCGTCTCACGGCGAGACACTTCCCAGGTCAGGCGTTGTAAATCGCCGGAATCGTTCACCGTCCAGGAAATTTGCTGCCCGATCTTCAGATTACGCAGGTCGCGGTTTTGCGAAGCCAGTAACGCCACATCGGACATCTCGATGCCGTACTGAGTCAGAATATTGCCAAGGGTATCGCCGGTGGAAACCACATATTCATGAACGCCACTTTCATTAACATCTTTAGCGTCCAGCTCGTCCTGAGGAATCTCATCGTCCGGACTCGGTTGGTCTAGCGGCTCACTGGCTTCGGGAGCCAAAATGTTCGCCTGGCTGGTATCAAGAATAACGCTCTTCGCGATGGGATCGTGTTCTGGGTGATAAACAAATGGCCGCCAAACGGCAACGGCCAAGGTCATTACGGTCAACGACCCCAACATCACTCGATGGGGCCGCGGTAAGTTGTTATACGCCAGAGCGATAGTTCGGACTATCTGCTGCACTTATGAGTATCCTTATAAGTCTTACTTCAGGCAGCTCTCGTATTGGTCAGACAACTGAGACAGAAACTCTGTGTAGCTGTCTTTGCCCAATGCGATGCCGCTACCCAATGGATCCAGCGTGCCTGAACGCACCTGAGTTCCCTTGGCAACGGCATTAATGACGGCCGGCCTGAATTGTGGCTCAGCAAAAACGCATACCGCCTTTTGCTCAACCAACTGTGTTCGAATTTGAAGTAAACGCTGTGCGCCGGGCTGTATTTCGGGGTTGACTGTAAAGTGACCCAATGGGGCCAAGCCAAAGTGTTTTTCAAAGTAGCCATAGGCATCATGAAAAACAAAATATCCCTTACCCTGCACAGGCTTCAGCATATTAGCAATTTTTTTGTCACTTTGCGCTAGTTGATCCTCGAATCGGCGCAGGTTTGCATCTAGTTTGTCCCGATTTTGTGGCATAAGTTCCAATAATCGGTCGTGAATAGCAATTGCCGTCAACTTAGCGATCTCTGGCGAAAGCCAAACATGCATGTTGTACTTACCGTGGTGATGTCCAGGTTCATCATTATTCGCTGCATGATCATCATGATGCGTGTCATGCTCACCTTCATGTTCATCATGCTCGTCGCCTTTCATTAAAAGCGCTGCAACCTGAGTCAATTGAGAAACAGCAATCTGTTTGCTGGCAGGGACTTGCGTCAATGGCTTTATCAGAAAGGCCTCCATTTCCGGTCCCACCCAAATTACCAGCTCAGCCTGACGTAAACGCTGGACATCGGACAGACGAAGGGCATAATCGTGTGGCGAAGCGCCGTCGGGCAGTAAAACCTCCGTTGGCAGCACGCCGTCAGCGATAGAAGCCGCAATAAATCCCAACGGACGGATGGAGGTGACTACCGCTGCTGATGCGCTATGTACCACACCTGCCATCAAAACGGCGCTGGCTAATAGGGTTCTTCGTAGCCATTGGTTTTTTTGTAACATAACGTTATTTCTATTGAACATGGTAAGTTAACTCGTCCTTTCCGCTGGAAAAGCGTAATATTATAACATTCACTTAATTCTGCAAACGTAATCATCATGTCCACATTGGTAAGTCTGAACAAAATATCCGTTACCTTCGGGAATCGGCGGGTACTCGCTGATATTTCCCTCTCATTACAGCCGGGAAGAATCCTCACTTTGCTTGGGCCAAACGGCGCGGGAAAATCGACGCTGGTTCGTGTGGTGCTGGGATTGATCGCCCCTACCGGCGGTTCCGTGGTTCGGGAGCCTGGATTACGTATTGGCTATGTGCCACAAAAATTACATCTGGACGCCACTCTACCGCTGACGGTGAGCCGTTTTATGCGCCTTAAGCCCGGCGTGAAGCAAGCGGATATTTTACCGGCGCTGAAACGCGTCCATGCTGCCCATTTATTAGAACAGCCCATGCAGAAACTGTCCGGAGGGGAAAATCAGCGGGTACTGCTAGCCAGAGCCTTGTTGAATAAGCCGCAGTTGCTGGTGCTTGATGAACCGACACAAGGTGTCGATGTCAACGGGCAGCTGGCACTGTACGATCTGATTGAACAACTGCGTACCGAATTGGGCTGCGGCGTACTGATGGTGTCCCACGATCTGCATCTGGTTATGGCGAAAACCGACGAAGTATTATGCCTTAATCAACATATTTGCTGTTCCGGAGCGCCAGAAGTGGTTTCTACCCATCCAGAATTCATCGCCATGTTTGGCAACCGCGGTGCCGAAAAACTGGCCGTTTACCGTCATCACCATAATCATCGTCACGATTTGCATGGCAAAATTATTCTAAAAAACCCAGGGAGCCGTGACGCATGATCGAATTACTCTTACCCGGCTGGTTAGCGGGTGTCCTGCTGGCCTGCGCCGCTGGCCCGCTGGGGTCGTTTGTGGTCTGGCGTCGAATGTCTTATTTCGGCGATACTTTGGCTCACGCCTCGCTGCTCGGCGTGGCATTTGGCCTGCTGCTGAATGTGAACCCGTTTTACGCGGTGATCGCCATGACGCTGATATTGGCTCTGGTTCTCGTGTGGCTCGAACGTCGCCCGCAGTTGGCCGTCGATACCTTACTGGGCATCATGGCGCACAGCGCATTGTCGCTCGGTCTAGTCGTCGTCAGCCTAATGTCAAATGTGCGGGTCGACCTGATGGCCTATCTGTTTGGCGACCTGCTTTCAGTTACCCTGAATGATATCTGGATGATTGCCATCGGCGTCGCCGTGGTATTGCTGGTGCTACGCTGGCAGTGGCGGCCGCTGTTATCGATGACCATTAGCCCGGAGCTGGCACACGTTGACGGGGTTAACCTACAGCGGGTCAAAATGCTGTTGATGCTAATTACCGCGTTGACCATTGGTTTATCAATGAAATTTGTTGGCGCACTGATCATCACGTCATTGCTCATCATTCCCGCCGCCGCCGCCCGTCGTTTTGCCCGAACGCCGGAGCAAATGGCCGGGGTCGCCGTGGTGATTGGCATTCTCGCTGTAACCGGCGGCCTGACCTTCTCTGCGCTGTACGATACGCCAGCTGGCCCATCCGTGGTGCTCTGCGCCGCAATGATGTTTGTGCTAAGCCTGTCGCAAAAACCCAGAGGATAAAGCTCTGCGGAGGGAGCAAGTTCGCAGCTCCCTCCGTGCGTTGATTTGGACTTCTGACCTCTTATACTTTTCCTCTTACCTCCTGCTTTATACTTCCTGTTTCTTATTTCGCCTGCTTATTTATCCCGCATTTTGCTGATATTCACCTTTCCCTCCCAAATAGCCTTATGGGCGCAACCGCTTACGCCGTTGTTATTTCAGTTATATTTTTTTGAATTTGATAACATTCTGTACGAAATAAACATGTCGGATACAAAAACCACTCAGTAAGTTTTAATTAGTGTGATCAGCCACAAACATAATATTCACCCAGTGTAATACTCTGCCGTCGTTGCTTTTTGAGAAAACATTTTCACTATTCTATTCGGCTTTCTTTATCGCGCCGGGACGGATTTGTGCGCGCCCTACCCACTCATAACTATTATTCAGAGGCAAACCATCATGGATAAACCCACACCAACCGGTTTATTACAGCAGCCCAAACCCTTCTTTATGATCTTCTTTGTCGAACTGTGGGAAAGGTTTGGCTACTACGGCGTGCAGGGCATTCTCGCGGTTTTCTTTGTTAAACAGCTGGGCTTCTCACAAGAACAGGCATTTGTGACTTTCGGGGCTTTTGCCGCTTTGGTTTATGGCCTGATTTCCATCGGTGGCTACGTCGGCGATCATTTACTGGGAACCAAGCGCACCATGGTGCTGGGTGCAGTGGTGCTGGCCATTGGTTATTTCGCTACCGGTTTATCCTTGTACCGGCCTAATCTGATTTTTATCGCCCTAGGGATTATTGCTGTTGGGAATGGTTTGTTTAAAGCTAATCCAGCTAGCTTATTATCCAAGTGCTACCCGCCAAAAGATCCTCGCTTGGACGGTGCTTTTACCCTGTTTTATATGTCAATTAACGTAGGTTCGTTGCTTTCTCTGTCGTTAGCCCCAATTATCGCCGAACGCTATGGTTACACTGTCACTTACTATCTGTGCGGTATCGGTCTGATCTTTGCTCTGCTGGTTTATTTCTGCTGCCGTCATATGGTTCGCCATATAGGATCCGAGCCGGACGCCCAGCCGCTAAACTGGAAAAACCTGTTTCTGGTGCTGGCCGGTACGGTCATTATGGTATTTGTTTGTGCCTGGCTGATGAATCACGTCATGATCGCCAATCTGGTGTTAATCGTGCTGTCATTAGTGGTGGTTTTTATTTTCTTCAAAGAAGCATTCAAGCAGGATACATTGGGGCGCAATAAGATGTTTGTTGCCTTCATTTTGATGTTGGAAGCTATTGTTTTCTACGTGCTGTACGCGCAGATGCCAACCTCGCTAAATTTCTTCGCAATTAATAACGTTCATCACGAAATACTGGGTTTTGCCATTAATCCAGTCAGCTTCCAGGCACTCAATCCGTTTTGGGTGGTCGTTGCCAGCCCTATTCTCGCCAGCCTCTACACTCGTTTTGGTAGTAAAGGACGAGATTTGACTATGCCAGCCAAATTCACTTTGGGCATGTTCTTATGCTCGCTGGGATTTTTGACCGCTGCGGCAGCCGGTATGTGGTTTGCCGATGCCCAGGGCCTGACATCACCTTGGTTTATCGTTCTGGTTTATCTATTCCAGAGTCTCGGGGAATTAATGATTAGCGCCTTGGGTCTGGCGATGGTAGCAGCGTTAGTGCCTCAGTATTTGATGGGCTTTATTCTGGGGATGTGGTTCCTGACACAGGCAGCATCCTTCCTGATTGGGGGCTACGTTGCGACCTTCACCGCGACGCCGGAAGGCATTACCGACCCATTGGAAACCTTGCCTATCTATACCGATGTGTTCGGTAAGATCGGTTTGACTACGCTGGGGATTGCAGTCGTGATGGGGCTGATGATTCCATGGTTGAACCGAATGGTGAATACGCCAGTAGCCGAGAAAGCCACGGTTTAAAACCTAATTCAGGCACAGTCATTCGGCGGAGTTGTCTCATTCAGGCAGACTCCGCCGCTTACAACATTACTCTTCTCGATCGATACCAAAATGCTTGTAGGCATGATGCGTGGCAATACGCCCACGCGGAGTGCGTTGGATAAAACCTTGCTGAATCAGATAGGGTTCCAGCACGTCTTCAATGGTTTCACGCTCCTCCCCGATAGCCGCCGCCAGATTATCTAACCCTACCGGGCCACCCATAAACTTATCAATCACTGCCAGCAATAGCTTACGGTCCATGTAATCAAAGCCTTCCGCATCCACATTCAGCATATCCAAGGCTTTCATCGCCACATCACCATTAATGGCACCGTCGGCTTTCACTTCGGCGAAGTCCCGAACCCGTCGTAGCAGGCGATTGGTAATCCGCGGCGTGCCCCGTGATCGACGCGCCAGCTGATGAGCACCTTCCGGCGTTAATTCCAATCCCAGGCATTGGGCGCTACGGCTGACAATATGCTCCAGATCCGCAACCTGATAAAACTCCAGCCGCTGCACAATCCCAAAGCGATCCCGCAACGGTGAAGTCAGAGATCCGGCACGCGTCGTGGCACCAATCAAAGTAAAGGGCGGCAAATCCAGCTTGATAGAACGCGCCGCTGGCCCCTCACCGATCATTATGTCCAACTGATAATCTTCCATCGCCGGGTAAAGAATCTCTTCGACTACCGGAGATAGGCGATGAATTTCATCAATAAACAGTACGTCATGAGGCTCAAGGTTGGTCAGCATCGCCGCCAGATCGCCAGCTTTTTCCAGTACCGGGCCGGAAGTGGTACGCAGATTCACGCCCATCTCGTTAGCCACAATATTAGCCAGCGTAGTTTTACCCAGACCCGGAGGGCCAAATATCAGCAAATGATCCAGCGCATCACCGCGCTGTTTCGCCGCCTGAATAAAGATTTCCATCTGCTCGCGGACATGGGGTTGCCCGACATATTCGCTTAATAGCTTGGGGCGAATCGCTCGGTCAATGATCTCTTCTTCACTGATAACGCCAGCCGAAATCAGGCGGTCTGCTTCAATCATCCTCTACCTCTTGCTGTCACTACTATAAGGCTGCGCGCAACGCGTCACGAATTAGTGTTTCACAGTCTGCGCCGGGCTTGGCAATTTTGCTGACCAAACGGCTGGCTTCCTGGGGTTTGTATCCCAACGCCACCAGCGCTGAAACGGCCTCTGCCTCCGTGTCTGCCGCAGAAACCTGCGCCGAGGTGGTAGGCAACGGGATCTCACCGGTGTTATTAAACAGATCGCCGTTCAAGCCTTTGAAGCGGTCTTTCATTTCCACCACTAAACGCTCGGCGGTTTTCTTTCCTACGCCCGGCAGTTTTACCAACGTAGTGATATCTTCACGTTCAACGGCACCGACAAACTGCTGCGCCGACATACCGGACAGAATCGCCAGCGCCAGCTTTGGCCCAACGCCGTTGACCTTAATCAGTTCACGGAATAACGCACGTTCCTGTTTATCATTGAAACCATAGAGTAACTGCGCGTCTTCCCGCACGATAAACTGAGTAAAGATAATGGCTTCCTGCCCGATCTCCGGCAGTTCATAAAAACAGGTCATTGGCAGTTGGATTTCATAGCCAACGCCGTTGGTCTCTAGCAGCACCAGCGGCGGCTGCTTTTCCAGAATGATACCTCTGATGCGCCCTATCACCTTGACTGTCTCCTTGCCCGGCAGGTTTATCGATGAATATATTTTATAGCTGTTTATAACATAAAAAAGGCTGGATGGATATCCAGCCTTCAGCGATTAACCCGGCTTTATCGGGTCTTTGCGCGCCGTTGCACAAAATTAACGCAAACGGCCACGTGCCATGACCAATTGGTTATTACCCAATCGCACCGTATTCTGGCTGAGATGGCAGTGGGTAATCGCAATCGCCAAGGCATCGGCGGCATCGGCCTGCGGATTAGCCGGTAACTTCAGTAATGAACGCACCATATGTTGTACCTGGCTTTTCTCTGCCGCGCCGGTGCCAACAACCGTTTGTTTCACCTGTCTTGCCGCGTACTCAGACACCGGCAGATCCAGATTGACCGCCGCGACGATGGCCGCGCCTCTTGCCTGCCCTAGCTTCAACGCCGAATCAGCGTTTTTTGCCATAAACACCTGTTCAATAGCAAAAAAGTCCGGGTGAAACTGAGTAATGATTTCAGTCACACCGGCGTAAATCAATTTCAACCGGGTCGGTAAATCGTCCACCACGGTTCGGATACAACCACTGCCCAGGTAGGTCAGTTGGCGCCCTTCCTGGCGGATAACGCCATAACCGGTGACACGAGAACCGGGATCGATACCTAATACGATCGCCATACCAGTTTTCACCTTGTCCGTTATCGTTGGGAACCACACCCACCTAAAAATAGGCCGTGCCCAATAATGAGCACGGCGACTTTACTGCTTTAACGCTGTTGCCGCGATGACTTACATGAAATCACGCTGATTGCCGCTCATTACAGCGTAGCAGCGACTTCGTCGGAGATCTCACCGTTATGGTAAACCTCTTGCACGTCGTCAGAATCTTCCAGCATATCGATCAAACGCAGCAGTTTTGGCGCAGTCTCTGCATCCAAATCGGCTTTAGTTGATGGGATCAGCGACACTTCCGCCGATTCAGCCACCAGACCAGCCGCATCCAGCGCGTCTTTTACCTGACCCAGAGATTCCCACGCAGTGAACACGTCAATAGCACCATCGTCATACACGGTCACATCATCGGCACCGGCTTCCAGCGCCGCGTCCATCACGGTATCTTCATCCAGACCTGGGGCGTAAGAAATCACGCCTTTTTTGGTGAACAGGTAAGAAACGGAACCATCAGTGCCCAGGTTGCCACCGGTTTTGGTAAAGGCGTGGCGAACTTCAGATACGGTACGGTTACGGTTGTCACTTAGGCATTCAACCATTACCGCGGTGCCGCCCGGACCATAACCTTCATAAATGATGGTTTCCATGTTGTTATCTTCGTCACCGCCCACGCCGCGTGCGATAGCCCGGTTTAGGGTGTCGCGCGTCATGTTATTGGACAATGCCTTATCGATAGCCGCACGTAAACGTGGGTTAGCAGCCGGATCGCCACCGCCTAATTTGGCAGCCGTAACCAGTTCACGGATAATTTTGGTGAAAATCTTACCGCGTTTGGCATCCTGCGCCGCTTTGCGGTGTTTAGTGTTGGCCCACTTACTATGACCTGCCATAAGAATCTCCGAAAATAGCCTAATTAGACCTAATAAATAACAAACTCTTCAATCGCTTGCTTATTACTCCAGGACTTAGTCAATGCTGCCGCTTCCGGCGAGTTAAGCCACTGGTACGCATGATGTTCGGTAAGTTTGACATCACGCTCTTCGGGTAACGCCAGACAGAACCAGTGTTCTTTATTATGCGTAGTACCCGGTGCATAGCGAGGACGGAAATGCGCGAAGAGTTCAAACTCCACGCAGCGCTGACAGTCGAGCAGCGTCAGGTTTTCACCTGTGATATCAATGCCCACTTCTTCCTTTACTTCACGCTGCGCGGCAGACAATGGGGATTCCCCCTCCTCCAGACTGCCGGTAACCGACTGCCAGAATTCAGGGTCATCACGCCGCTGTAACATCAGCACCCGACCCGTAGATTGGGCATAGATCAGCGCCAAAATTGACTCGGGGCGTTTGTATTTCATTACTCTTTCTCTTCTGCCGGAGTATCGGCTGCGGTTTTCTTCGCTACGACGCTGATCGATAGCTCTTGCAAAGAGGCCGGGTTGGCAAAACTCGGCGCGTCGGTCATCAGACAGGCCGCGGCGGTAGTTTTAGGGAACGCAATCACGTCGCGGATGTTATCAGTACCGGTCAGCAGCATCACCAGACGATCCAGACCAAAGGCCAAACCGGCGTGCGGTGGAGTACCGAATTTCAACGCATCCAGCAAGAAGCCGAACTTCTCACGCTGTTCGTGTTCATTGATGCCCAGAATGCCAAAGACCTGCTGCTGCATTTCGGTGCGGTGGATACGCACGGAACCGCCGCCGACTTCATAACCGTTAATCACCATATCGTAGGCGTTAGCGATAGCAGAAGTCGGGTTCGCTGCCAGCGCTTCTGGCGTCATGTCCTTCGGCGCGGTGAACGGGTGATGCATCGCCGTCAGACCGCCTTCGCTATCGTCTTCAAACATGGGGAAATCAACCACCCACAGCGGCTCCCAGCTATCCAGCTTAGTCAGTTCCAGATCGCGGCCCAGCTTCAGACGCAGTGCGCCCATAGCATCGGTGACGATTTTGAAGCTGTCTGCGCCGAAGAACAGAATATCGCCGCTTTCAGCCTGAGTGCGAGCCAGAATGGCCTCCAACACTTCCGGACTAAGGAATTTGGCAATCGGGCTTTGCACCCCTTCCATACCGGCAGCACGGTCATTGACTTTCAACCACGCCAGACCTTTTGCGCCGTAGATACCGACAAACTGGCCGTATTCGTCGATCTGTTTACGAGTCAGTTGCGCGCCACCAGGTACACGAATAGCAGCAACGCGGCCTTTCGCATCGTTCGCCGGGCCGGAGAACACTTTGAATTCAACGTCTTTCACTAAGTCGGCAACGTCCACCAGCTCCAACGGGTTACGCAGATCCGGTTTATCTGAACCGAAGCGGCGCATGGCTTCCGCAAAAGTCATGATCGGGAAATCACCCAGATCAACGCCTTTGGTGGTTTGCCACAGCTGACGAATCATTTTTTCCATGATTTCACGCACTTGATCGGCGCTCATAAAGGAAGTTTCCACATCGATCTGGGTAAATTCTGGCTGGCGATCGGCGCGCAAATCTTCGTCACGGAAACATTTTACGATCTGATAGTAACGGTCGAAGCCAGACATCATCAGCAACTGTTTGAACAGCTGAGGAGACTGCGGCAACGCGTAAAATTTGCCTTTATGTACCCGGCTTGGTACCAGATAATCACGCGCACCTTCCGGCGTCGCCTTGGTCAGCATCGGGGTTTCGATATCAAGGAAACCGTGATCGTCCATAAAGCGGCGCACAAAGCTGGTGATTTTAGCGCGGGTTTTCAGGCGGTCGGCCATTTCTGGACGACGCAGATCCAAATAGCGATATTTCAAACGCTGTTCTTCGCTGTTGATCTGGTTGGAGTCCAGCGGCAATGGCTCAGAACGGTTGATAATATTCAGTGAGTTGGCAAAGATTTCCACTTCACCGGTAGACATATCTTTATTGATCTGACTTTCCGGACGCGCACGCACAGTACCGGTAATCTGAATGCAGAACTCATTGCGCAGCTCAGAAGCCTGCTCAAAGGCCGCTTTATGGTCAGGATCGAAGAACACCTGAACGATGCCGTCACGGTCACGCATATCAATAAAAATCAGGCCACCCAGGTCACGGCGACGATTGACCCAACCACAAAGTGTGACGCTTTGTCCCACGTGGGACAGATTCAACTGCCCGCAATACTCAGTACGCATACAATGTCCTTTTACTCAGCCGATGCCGCGCCCGTCGAGTGTTCTGAACTGTTCGCGCGGCTATTATTCTGGTGAACCCTTACTCTGGTGAACCCTGTTTTTTGGCACCCGGTTTGAAATCAGTGGCGTACCAACCGGTGCCTTTCAGCTGAAAACCGGCAGCAGATATCTGTTTCGATAACGCAGGCTTCCCACACGCCGGACAGTCTGTCAGTGGCGCATCAGAAAATTTTTGTAGTTTCTCTAATCGATGTTGGCACGCGCTACACGCATATTCATAAATTGGCATAGGTATTTTGGATTAAAGAGTGTTGAAAAAAGGGGGTCATTATAAAGGAAATTCATGGCATAGATAAGAGCGAACGCACAGGTCAGGGACGACAAAGTCACTCTCTGCGGTGATTTAACACATCATTTAACAAAATTCTCCCCGTGATAAGACTGTTCGGCAACATTTGTTGGCATAAACTCGGAGGCACCAGAGGCCATAAACCTCATTTAGCCCATGTCTGTTCGAGGCCAAAGATGATGAAAATTGAAGCAAAAACCAGCGCACTGGTGCTGATCGACCTGCAACAGGGAATTCTCCCTTACGCCGGCGGCCCGTACAGTGCCGAACAAGTTGTCAATCATGGTGCACACCTAGCCGAACAGTTTCGTCAATTAGGCGCTCCGGTGTTTTGGGTGCGCGTGGGCTGGTCGGGAGATTTTGCCGACGTATTGCATCCGCCGGTCGATCGCCCAAACCCGGCTGGCCGTTTACCTGCCAACTGGTGGGATTTCCCGCCGCAGTTGAAGGTTCGCGATAGCGATATTCTGGTGACTAAACGCCAATGGGGGGCTTTTTACGGCACTGAACTGGATCTGCAACTGCGCCGGCGCGGGATAAAAACCATCGTGTTGGGCGGGATTGCGACAAATCTCGGCGTTGAATCTACCGCCCGCTCCGCCTGGGAACACGGCTACGAGCTGGTGATCGCCGAAGACGCCTGTAGCGCTCCGGACACCGAGCAGCATCAGGCCAGCTTCCACCACATCTTCCCGCGTATTTCTCGCGTCCGTAGCAGCAATGAAATTATTGCCGCGCTAACCGCCTGACGTTAAGGTAAGGGTACCTTTTAGCGGCTTCGTTTGTGAGCTGAGCCGCGTTGTTTCTTTCTTTCGCAGCGGCTGACTTATGTATATTGGATTACCTCAATGGCAACATTCGGCATGGAGCCGGTTAGGTTTGCAGGATCTGGCGGATTACAGCCGCTATTTCAACTGCGTGGAAGGCAACACCACTTTTTATGCGCTGCCGAAACCGGAAATTGTGCTGCGCTGGCGGGATATGACACCGGAAAGCTTTCGGTTCTGCTTCAAATTCCCCGCCACTATCAGCCATCAGGCGGCACTCAGTCAGTGCGAGCAGGAATTATTAACCTTTTATCAGACGTTGGAACCGCTCAATCAGCGTATCGGCCAACTGTGGCTGCAATTGCCCGCCGCCTTTGGGCCGCGTGAATTGCCGCGGCTGTTTCACTTTCTCGACCGATTACCCCGTGACTTTAACTATGGTGTGGAGGTTCGGCATCCGGCTTTTTTTGCCAAAGGCGGGGAGGAACTGGCGCTCAATCAAGGTTTGCACCAACGGCAAGTTAACCGGGTTATTCTCGATAGCCGTCCGATCCACAGCGCCGCACCCAATACCGCCGCGGTGCGGGACGCGCAAAGTAAAAAACCCAAACTGCCGGTACATGCCGTGGTTACCGGTCATCAACCTCTGGTGCGGTTTATCGGCGGCGATAGGCTGGATGAAAATCTGAAACTTTTCGCCCCCTGGCTGCAAAAACTGCCGGTATGGGAGCATCAGCACCAGCCTTATCTGTTTATTCATACGCCGGATAATGGCGATTCACCGCAGCAAGCGCAAAAAATCTGGCAACGGCTAGCGGCGTTAATACCTTCTTTACCTCCCGCGCCGGATTGGCCAGAGCAAAACACATTGTTTTAGCAGAAAATTCCCTTGTCCAATCCCGGCAGTTTGTCATGATTTGCATCAAAATGAAGGGCGGCGAGAAGTCGCACATTTAAAAGAGTAGAAACGCCAGAAATCGGTGAAAAATGAGAACTGACGCTCATTTCGACAAAATGCAAGGCTGAATGGTGGCAGGTATTTATTTCTACTCTATAAACAACAGCGATCATAGATAGTAGACTTTCGATTTTTCTAGCGACAGTGACGACGTTGACGGTTATCATTATTCAGCCAGTTATGGTTGGGCTATGGAGTTAAAAATGGTTAGCTCGCTTTATGTTGTGTTGGGCGCACTATTACTAATTAAGCTTTCATTTGATGTGGTGAGATTAAGAAACCAGTACCGGGTAGCCTATGGCGACGGTGGGTTTTATGAGTTGCAAACGGCCATACGGGTACACGGCAATGCCGTAGAATATATTCCGATCGCCGTGGTATTGCTGGTTATGATGGAAATGAACGGCGCAGAGACCTGGATGATTCATCTGTGTGGATTAATGCTGATTGTCGGTCGTTTATTACACTATTACGGGTTACGTCACCGGGAAATTCGCTGGCGACGTTCAGGGATGAGTGCAACTTATGTTTCATTGATACTAATGATAATCGCTAATATCTACTATTTACCGTGGGAACAGATTTTTAGCTTAACTTAATCCCCGGTTTCACTGTTTATGCGTTCTTTTATCGGAACCACAGTTAGTTCGGGCGGTTTATCACCGCCTTCATGTTCCAGCTTTCTCACCGTAGCTTATCCGGTTTTCCCCTTCCCGTGTTACCCCGCCTCTTTCCCTCCCGCTGTTCAGACACGCTTTCATGCGGTCAACCACGATTCTATTTTCAGTTTTTATCCAAACAGAATTGGGTCCACACCGCGGAAAAACTTTCGGTTTGCAGCTGTAAAAAGGTGCCGGATGGTGTGCCATTGGAAACATAGCGATAATAATCATCGTCTTCACCTGCGGGATCCTGATAGTTCAGGTAGCCGCAAATCACTCCTAACCCCTCGGAGGGACTGATATAATCTCCGAGGAATTCAGCTCGTTCTGGATGTTTGACTTTCTTCAATACCGCATTATGCACCTGGGCAATTTTCCGGCTAGTGGCGGACAGCGTATGCGTCTGATAGCCGTTGCTATCTTCCTGATACCAAGGCTTGGTCGACATATAATAAGCCCAGCCGATGGTTGAACTACACGTCACTAAGATTAAAAATAAGACGCTCAAAGAGACCGCCGTCGCACCATTGATCTGACATTTCTGCCCAAGGTGCCAGTTTGAGGTCGTTAATCTGGGGTTAAGGTAGATGCCTGCGCCATAAATTATCAAGCAAATAAAAAGCATGAATACCAGGTAAAGCGGCATATAGCGCAGTACATAGCTGCTCAAAACCACCACCACTAAGCCGATTAAAAAGATAATCTTTCTCATCATCCATCCCTGAATTATTCCCGCAACGGATAATAACACCAGACATCACTGGTTGCTGTTAAATCCACCGGTTATATATTCAACGATAACCGAACCCATATAGCAGCGACTCAGGCCGCTATAGCCACGGAATAACCAGGAGTAAGCGACCAATCCCTTTAAATTATCAAGGACAAATTTTCCTGTCACTCAGGTTTAACCGGTTTTAGCAAAAACCGGTCGTTTCTGTTAGAATACGCGCCTTCATTTTCCAGCAATCTCAATGACCGTCATGCCAAATCGCGATACCAAACCAGCAACTGATGCTATGCCGGCAAGCCAGCCGCACACAGAATCCACGCAACCGCCGCGGGATAGCCTGTTTTCTGCGCCCATTGCCAAATTGGGTGATTGGACTTTCGACGAACGCGTCGCGGAGGTTTTCCCCGATATGATCCAGCGTTCGGTACCCGGTTATTCCAATATTATTTCGATGATTGGCATGTTGACTGAGCGCTTTGTACAACCTGATAGTCAGGTTTACGATCTGGGCTGTTCTTTGGGCGCGGCAACCTTGGCCATGCGTCGTAATATTCAGGTTCCCGGCTGTAAAATCATTGCCGTGGACAATTCCCCTGCCATGGTTGAACGCTGCCGTCGCCATTTAGACGCTTTCCGCGCCGATACCCCGGTGGAAGTGGTCGAGGCGGATATTCTGGATGTGAAACTGGAAAACGCCTCAATGGTCGTGCTGAATTTCACTCTGCAATTCCTGGAGCCAGCCAATCGCCAGCGCTTGCTGAATCAGGTGTACGCGGGGCTGCGTCCCGGTGGTGCACTGGTGTTATCGGAAAAATTCAGTTTTGAAGATGCCAACGTCGGCGATCTGCTGTTTAACATGCACCACGATTTTAAACGGGCGAACGGCTACAGCGAGCTGGAAATCAGCCAAAAACGCAGCATGTTGGAAAACGTTATGCTGACCGATTCGGTGGAAACCCATAAAGCGCGTTTACGCCGCGCCGGTTTTGAACACGCCGAAGTATGGTTCCAGTGCTTTAATTTTGGTTCGTTGATTGCTCTGAAAGCAGGAGAAGCCCAATGATTGAATTCGGTGATTTTTACCGACTGATTGCCAAAGGGCCACTTAGCCCGTGGCTGGAAACCCTGCCGGCGCAGCTAAGCTGCTGGCAGCGTGAATCCCTGCACGGTAAGTTCAAAACCTGGTTTAACGCCGTTGAGCATCTGCCGCTGTTGACACCTACCGAACTGAATTTGAAAGACGGCGTGCGCGCGGACATCACCCCGCCGCTGTCAGCCGGTCAGCGCGAGGGCATGGAAAAAATGCTGCGCGCGCTGATGCCGTGGCGCAAAGGCCCGTTTTCATTATACGGGCTGGATATCGATACCGAATGGCGATCAGACTGGAAATGGGATCGCGTTCTGCCCCATATCAGCCCGCTGGCAGGTCGAACGATTCTTGATGTCGGCTGCGGCAGCGGCTATCACATGTGGCGCATGATCGGCGAAGGCGCGCATTTGGCCGTAGGCATTGACCCAATGCAGCTGTTTTTATGTCAGTTCGAAGCGGTACGAAAACTGCTGGGTGGCGATCAGCGCGCCCATCTGCTGCCGCTAGGCATTGAGCAATTGCCGGAGCTGGCGGCCTTTGACACCGTTTTCTCTATGGGCGTGCTGTACCACCGTCGTTCACCGTTAGATCACTTATATCAGTTGAAAAATCAGTTAGTCAGCGACGGCGAATTGGTGCTGGAAACCATCGTAGTCGAAGGCGATAGCCAGCAGGTTCTGGTGCCGGGCGATCGTTACGCGCAAATGCGCAACGTGTATTTCATCCCGTCAGCGCTGGCGCTGAAAGGCTGGCTGGAAAAATGCGGTTTTGTCGATGTGAGAATCGCCGACGTGGCGCTCACAACCACCGACGAGCAGCGTCGTACCGATTGGATGACTAGCGAGTCACTGGCTGAATTCCTCGATCCCAACGACAGCAGCAAGACCGTTGAAGGCTATCCGGCACCGATGCGAGCGGTACTGATTGCCCGTAAGCCTTAATCACAATCGGCTCTCTTCCGGCATAAAAAAAGCCCCGAACATCACGCGTCGGGGCTTTTTTATTTAGGACTATCAGGCGGAACGTGGCAGCGGTTCGGTAATACATAACAGGCTTTTCATCGCCTCCACCACTTCTTCATCCACGCAATAGCGAGCAAATTCATCCACATCGTTATCTGCACACATAGTGACACCGGCTTTACGGTAACGCATGGTGGAAGGACGTGTGCGGCCTGCGGAACTGTGTAATTCCGTGACGCCAATTTCTAAGAATTTCTGCATATTTGACAAGCGCACACCGGCACCGGCCATAATAATCGGCCCCTGGGTCGCGTTCACCAGATCGCGCAGTAAGGTTAACCCCAACTCGGCATTTTGCTGTTGGCCGGAGGTCAAAATCCGCGCCACGCCCAACTGCGTTAACTGTTCCAACGCCACCATCGGATTCAGACACATATCAAATGCCCGATGGAAAGTGACCGCCAGCGGGCCGCTGATCTCCATGATTTCACGCATTCGCGGCAAATCAATGTGCCCTTCTTCATCCAGTACGCCGACGACAACTCCGGCAAACCCCATATCCCGAATTTGTGCGATATCATTTTTCATGATCGCAAAATCACTCTCGCTATAGCAGAAATCACCACCGCGCGGCCGGACTATCGGGTGGACCGGAATGGTTACCGTGGCACGCGCTTGCATCAGCGCGCCCAAACTTGGCGTCAGGCCGCCTTCAGACTGACCTGAGCACAACTCAATTCTATCGGCTCCAGCGCGCTCAGCGGTCTGCGCGCAATCGACGCTATAGCAACAAATTTCTAACTTAGTCATTATCTCTCCCCTTTTGACAAACACATCTGCTACAGCTCATTTCACCACCCGTAAATCAATCATTCCGCCGTCTGATAGATTGGATGCAGAACTTATCACTCAAGCCCAAAGGTCATCTCATCAAGACTGCCGAAAGCCTTACTATGGCATTCAATTCAAAATAATGACTAGAGGTCAGTCACAGTGATAACCATAAGTGATAATCCTGAGCGAGATAAATAACCTAAACACGTTAACTATTGTGCTCACTGTCAATAATTTGCCTTAATGTATAGGGATGGAACTTAATGGTAATCGCGCCGTTGCTTACCACCAGCGTGGGGTTAGCCAAACGTTCGGCTTCCCCTTTTGGCGAACTGAATTTGAAGGTCACGCCTTCCGGTAGGTCAGACTCTGCCGGTAGCAGGCTCAACGCCCGCGAGTACAGCGTTTCCGGGGTGCCGGCCAATACCAGTTCAATATGCTCCCAGCCTTCATGGGGATAACGCTTATTTCCCGGATAAGGCAATTCTACGCAATCAATTCCCCAAGGCCCAACGGACAACGGCAGCGCTAAATCAAACAGGCAGATAGGGCGGCCATTGATAAGATTTTCTGACATCAGGCTACCGCACTGAAGCAAACCGCTGCGCCAGCGATCGGCTGTAGCGGCCTGGTGACAGCGTAGAGAAATGTGGTCGGCGGTGAACTGGCTGAGGTCCAAATTGAGCCGTTGCGCAAAATCCGTCAGCTGTTGTTCAAAACGGGGTAAATCCTGTACCAAATCCTGTAATTCGGTAATGTGTGCCAAGGCTTGCATAAGGTTTTCTCTCCGTTCATCGGGGGGGAAAGCGAATCGGCCATAATTTACCGTTTTCAGCGGCGAACAACAGAGTTTTGTCGATGAATCTCCGCTATTGCTGTTGAAATAACCGATAAAAGCACTGTTTTTGTTCGTTAGGAACATAGCGCTGAGATAGCACAAGCGGAAGGCTTTCCCCCTGCTGACGTCGGCGGGCAAATATGATATAAACCCAGCAGTTTTGTGGTTGGCCCTCCCGCGTAGAGAAACCGCGTGCGTGACGCCAGACCCGTTGATATTAACAGGGCGCATTTTTGCGCCTCATGTCCGTAATTAAGGTAACCCGGTGAATATTCAGGCTCTTCTTTCAGATAAAGTCAGCCAGGCGCTGATTGCAGCAGGTGCCCCCGTCGACAGCGAAGCGCAAGTTCGCCAGTCCGCAAAGGCCCAATTTGGCGATTATCAAGCAAATGGCGTGATGGCCGTTGCCAAAAAACTCGGTATGCAACCCCGACAACTGGCTGAAAAAGTGGTTGAGCTGCTGGATCTTGAGGGTATCGCCAGCAAAGTCGAGATCGCCGGCCCCGGTTTTATCAACATCTTCCTCGACCGCCAATGGGTTGCCGAGAAAGTCGAGTTTGCCCTGACTGCGCCAAAACTGGGGATTGCTCCGGTTGAGCCTCAGACCGTGGTTATCGACTATTCTGCGCCAAACGTAGCGAAAGAAATGCATGTGGGTCACCTACGCTCCACCATTATCGGTGACGCCGCCGCGCGAACGCTTGAATTTTTGGGTCACAATGTCATTCGCGCTAACCACGTCGGAGATTGGGGCACCCAATTCGGGATGCTGATCGCCTATCTGGAAAAAATGCAGAATGAGAACGCCAGCGATATGGGTCTGTCAGATCTGGAAGCTTTCTATCGCGAAGCGAAGAAAAATTACGATGAAGACGAAGAATTTGCGGCTCGCGCTCGCGCTTACGTCGTAAAACTGCAGGGCGGGGATGAATATTGCCGCGCCATGTGGCGTAAATTGGTGGATATCACCATGACGCAAAACCAGATTTCCTACGATCGTCTGAATGTCACTCTGACCAAAGACGACGTCATGGGTGAAAGTCTGTACAACTCAATGCTGCCGGGCATTGTGGCCGATCTAAAAGCGAAAGGTCTGGCGGTTGAGAGCGAAGGCGCTACCGTTGTATTCCTCGATGAATACAAAAATAAAGAAGGCGAGCCTATGGGCGTCATTATCCAGAAAAAGGATGGCGGCTACCTTTACACCACCACAGATATCGCCTGTGCCAAATATCGTTACGAAACGCTGGGTGCCGACCGGGTGCTGTATTACATCGATTCCCGGCAGCATCAGCATTTAATGCAAGCCTGGACCATCGTGCGTAAAGCCGGTTATGTTCCAGAATCCGTGCCGTTAGAACACCATATGTTCGGCATGATGCTGGGCAAAGATGGCAAACCATTCAAAACCCGCTCTGGCGGCACCGTTAAGCTGTCTGAACTGTTGGACGAAGCTATCGAACGCGCAGGTAAGCTGATCGCGGAGAAAAACCCGGATATGCCTGCGGATGAACTGGCCGAAGTGGTAAATGCGGTCGGTATCGGCGCGGTGAAATACGCCGACCTGTCGAAAAGCCGGACTACCGATTACGTCTTCGACTGGGATAATATGCTGGCATTGGACGGCAATACCGCGCCTTACATGCAATATGCTTATACCCGCGTAGTTTCAGTGTTTAAACGCGCTGGTGTGGTAGACGCGAGCAGCCTGACGCTGCCGTTAGTCATCACCGAAGACCGCGAAGCCGCACTGGCAACCCGTTTGCTTCAATTCGAAGAAACCATTACTAACGTCGCCCGCGAAGGCACTCCGCACGTTATGTGTGCCTATCTGTACGATGTGGCCGGTTTGTTCTCTAGCTTCTACGAGCACTGCCAGATTCTGAACGCCGATAGCGAAGAAAGCCGTCAAAGCCGCCTGAAACTGGCGATGCTAACCGCCAAGACGCTGAAGCAAGGTTTGGATACTTTGGGTATTGAAACGGTAGAACGGATGTAAAACCGATGGTGCGCGGGCATTGATTGTCTGCGGAAAATTGGTGATGTAACGATTGATCATGTGATCATGTAAGAGAAAATAGCCCACTTAACGAATAACTCCGTTAGCGTGGGCTATTATTTATTTGATCTAAAAAGAATAACCTCTTATCGCTCCCGCTTATTTAACCGTTTTATGGCTGATAATCGCGCCGCGAGCATCGCTAACCTCGGTCGTCCCTTTATCCACTTTAATGAACGGTGAATCCCCAGAAAGAATATCTTTGGTGCTGCCGCTCAACAGGCTGCCTACGGTGGCTGCCACATCGGCGCTGCCGCCGCCGTGATAGCGTTTGCCATTCATATCACTTTGCTCAAGACCGCCGCTGTTCAGGTCAACTTGCCCTTTCTGGCTACCGATCTGGCCGCCGATCAGCTGAGTTTTACCTTGTACGGTCAGGTTCACGCCCTGCTTGCCACTTAGCGCAGTTTGTTCACCAACGGCATCGTTTTTCACCACATCGGCGGTAACCTTAAAGTGCCCATCACGGCCTGCCGGGCCTAAAAGACTCTCTTTGGCCACATTGCCCGCTTTACGTGCACCTTTATCCCACAGCGCGCTGCCCTCTTTCTCATTGGCGAGCGTTTCCGGCAAGGTCACTTTATCCTCGGCTTTACTGAAGCTGACGCCGTTGGTGGTATCTTGTTTGCTGTCCAGACCGCGAGCGGTTTGGTTATATTTCTCCTCGGCTTTATCGAAGACTTTGTTCGCGCCGCCTTCCAGCGTTTCTTTTACTTTATCCGCGTAACGTGGCGTACCGACTTTAGAGACTTTGGAAACCACGCTGCTGTTCGGATCGTTGGTATGACTTAATCCAACGTCAACGCCAACTTTCAGACTTTGTTCGGTGTCTCTGCGGCTTTCAATACGCAAATCGCCGCCCACGCTGCCGTCCACTTTATCCGCTTTGACTTTCGCGCCGGCCAGAACCGTATCCGCATCGCTGGAGAAGCTCAGATCGCCGGTCGCAATCTGGGTATTTTGCTGAGTGCCTGCCTGTTTACGATCGAGACCGAAGGTCGCGCCGACGCCCGCCGTGTGGGTTTTCTTCCCGCTGGCGCTGTCTACCGCGCCCTGCTCATCTTTACCGAAACTTTGGCCGAGTTTACCGTTGGCTTTGCCTCCCAGATTCCAGTTATCTTTGTGCTCTCCGCTTTTAGCAGATTCCAGCACAATTCCGCCATTATCCGCATTCAAAACGGTATTTTTGCTGCTCACCTGCGTACCTTCCAGGTGAATGGCTTGCTCATTATCACCGTTGGCCTGAATATTCAGGTTGCCGCTGCTAGTGATACCACCGCCTTGAGCGTCGTTGGTCGATTGATCGACTTTGGCGTAATCTGCGGCAAAGCCGAAGTTACCGCCAGCGCTGGTTTTTTTATCGGTTTCCCCTTTGCTGCCACCGGCGTCCAGATTGCCGGAGAACTTAGTGCTTTTCTCCCAATGGCTGGACTGTGCGGCCTGCAAATCAACTTTATTCCCGTTCAGCGTGACATCGCCCACCGGCCGATCTTTGCTGCCGATTTCACTGCCTTGCAGCGTTAAATCCTGTCCGGCATTCAATTCTACGCCTTGCAAGCCCTGTAATTGGCTCACGTTAGCGTGAGACGTCTTGCTTTCCCCTTTGTCATAGTCACCGCCCAAACCGCCGCCGAAGCTTTTGCTATCTGCGGTGAAACCACCTTTGCCAGAAGCCTTCACGTTGAAGCCGCTATGATTTTCGGTTTCGCGGTCGGTCGCCTGTTCAAAAGCTATATCGCCACCGGCAGTGACGTTGACTTTACCTTTTCCAGCGTCGAGAGCGGTTCCGGTATAGCGCGCGTCGTCTTTAACCCGAATCGTGATACCGTCTACCGCGCTGATGCCACCGGCAACGGCTTGCTCATTGATTTTATCGCTGCGAGTCGTCCCTCCCTGACCTTTAGCATCCACGACCACATCGCTACCGGTCGTGGTGTAAACCCGCACGCCGGCGCTGCCATTCGTTTCACGACTAACGGTCTGATCGCGATTCACCGCAGCTTCGTGGCTATGGCTTTCTGCATCCAAGGTGACGCCGCCCTGATTAGCTTTGTATTGCGTTCCCTGATCGCGGATTGCTCCCCCTGCATTGATGGAAATATCACCGGCATTCACCGTATTCACTACCGCTTGCTCGCTGTTTTTACGCACATCACTGCTGCTACCGCTGGCGTTAACATCAATCCCAACGTTCGGCGCACCTATTCCGCCGATATCATTAAGCGTACCGCCAGCATCCAGGCTGGCAACCTTGCCACCGGCGCGCTCTAACGGGCGAGTGATGGCGCTATAATCGGCGTTTACACCGATATCTACGCCCACTTTCAACGTTGTGGTTGTGCTGTTATCGCTATTTTTAGCCGCCAGATTGTGGACATTATCGGCATCAACCTGATATTTCCCACCAATCTGTTGCTGGGTGCCCTGATGAGTCAGGTCGCCCTTGGCCGCAATCACCAAATCTCCGCTGACCTGAGTCCCAGAAACCAGCGCTTTGCTGCCATCGCTGTGAGTTTTGCTGCTTTCATGCCCCACCTGAATACCACTGCCGGCTTTATCCATCCCGCCCACGTAATAGAAACCGCCGCCGGTTTTGGCGTGGCTGCTTTCACTGGTGGTTTGATCTTCTGCTGCTGTAAAGGTGACATTGTTGCCGCTGACTTTGGCATCGCCGTGATGAGCGACCAGCTGAGAGCCAGTGAAAGTGACATCTTTACCCGATGCTAACGTCACGCTCCCCCCGCTCAGGGTTGAAGATTTGTTTTCACTGCGTTCGGTATTTTCGGTATCGCGAGTGTGATCCAGATTAACACCCGCGCGATATTGCTTATCTCCGGTTTTCTCCGCGTGGCCTTTCAGGCTTAAAGCGGTTTTCTCTTCATCGATTTTGTGTTGCAGTTCGGCTGCTTTCACATTGACATCACCCAGAGCGTCAATGCCCAGCTCGCCCGCGCTTTTCACCAAACTGCCTACCACGGTAATATCCTGCTGGCTGAACAGTTTTAAATCCGCATCGGATTTCAGTTCACTGCCTACAGTCTGCTGCATGGAGTTATTGGTCTTTTGTGAACCCTTGGTGATGTTGAATACGGTTCCGGTGCGGCTATTCACTTTATCGGTAGTGGTACTCACGGCATTATCAATCACCAAATCGCCGTGTTGGGTTTGCACAAAACCGCCCTGCGTCCCTTTTACTTTACTACCGGTAATAGTGACGCCCTGATTACCGGACACCAAAAGTTTACCGCCCGCCGTCAGTTCTGAAGCCTGGCTGATTTCCTGTAAATTGGCATTGTCTTTATTATCACCGCCGCCAATTCCGCCCCAGGCCGTTTTATTATCTTTCTGAGTTTTTCTATTGGCGGTTTTCTGCACGTCAATCCGCACCTTTTCCGCCGTGACCAGCAAATCTTTACCGGCTTGCACATTGCCTGCGCGACTGACCACCGCGTTGCCGGCCGTTAGCCCCAGATTATCGCCCGCTCGTAGTTGGCTTTTCTTCAGACTTTCACTTTCGCTGCTTTCCTGCCAGTTTCCCGTCAGTAAGCTGGCCGTGTGATTTTTGCGATAGCCAGTTTCGGTGGATTTCTTCTGCTCCACCAATCCCGTCAGCTGAATGTCGCCGGTAGCGTTGAGTGCCAGATTGTTACCCGCTTCCACGCTACTGCCTTTCAACTGAATATCACCAGCCGTGGCCTTCAGAGTCGCGTTCTCACGGGCTTTGACCGACGTCCCGATCTGCTGACGCTGTTCGCTTTCTGTCGTGACATTGTGCCGCCAGGTAAGCTTATCCTGATTGTGCGTATGACCCTGAGTCTGGGTCAGCACCTGCCCGTCCAACGTCAGTTCACCACCTTGCAGGGTGACATTATCCCCTTGAATATCTGTCGCCGTCAGTCGGTTACGATCGCTGGCGTTCAGCGTGATATTTTTGCCGGTTAATACCGTACGCTGTAATCGTTGCGTGGTACTGCGGTCATTGACGTACTGGCCGCTCCAGGTGCTGTTGTAATTCTCACTGCCGTCGCGATTCGTACTGCTGTTTTTCACGACGCCTTGAGCATCGATGTTTTTACCCTGTAGACCGATATCACCACCGCGCAGATTCGCTGCCTGTAAGCCCAAATTGCCCTGAGAGCTTACGTCTATGCCTTCCAACCCGGTGAATTCCCCGGCCAGATTTACGCCACTGCCCACAGTAGTATTCACCAAGCGAATGCGACCCGCCTGCATACTGCCGAGATAGTAGCTGTCCAGACTACTGTTCGGGACATCCTCCGCTCGCACTAAACTGCCGTCGGCTGCAGTTTGATTGTGCCCACTGAGCGCATTAATTTGCTGCGTGGCAATCACTTTCCCGCGACTGTCAATTTTGGGCGCGATCAGATCCAACACGCTGTTGGCCTGTAATCCGCCGGAGCGAATGCTCAAAGTATTGTCATTGCCGAAAGTGTTGAAACCGGTTAAGGCTCCTTTTTCAAGCAGCGGGTTTCCCACCACTAAAGCGGAGCGATTGGTGTTGATGAACCCGCAACCATCACAGGCAATACCGTTCGGGTTAGCCAGCACATAATCTGCCGCCATACCGAATATTTCCTGCTTACCCAGCAATAACGATGGGTTGCGGCTAATGACCTCGTTCAAAATGACGTTAGCGGCCTGTCCGTTCAGGTTGGGGTTAGCGTTCAGCTGACCGGCTAACTGAGATTGTCCGTCGTTCAAGGCGTTATTCAGCACCGCCCCCGGTTTGTTAACGTTGAAATCCTGATATTGGTTATGAGACAGGCCCGAGGCGTTCGGGGTGACGATATTCACCACCGCCGCACCGTTTGCCGCCTGACTGATGCCCGGATTATGCCCGGCATCGCCCGCACCGATAATATCTGCTGCCTGAGTTGCGGTTAGCGAAGTAATGATAATCGCCAGCGACGCGGCAAGCTTTCCTGAGGGGGAAAGGCGGAACTTACTTTTTTTCATCCATGTTTCTCCAAATATTTCCATTCATTGAAAGGTAAAAGCACTGCAATACTGACGAATGGAAAGTCAGCTAAAAGCTGTAGCTCAGGCGAGCTAACACCTGAATCGGGTCGGTGGGACTTTTTTGATCGGAAAGCAGCCATCCTCGGCTCACATCCAGATCAACCACCGCCTGCGAATATTTGAAGGACACACCGGCACTCAGCCCCATATTGCTCTGCCAGCCAACGGCATCGCGATGGGCTTGAACACGCCCTACGTCAACGCCTATGCGCGGCGTCAAGCTGGCATTACCGAGCGTCATCGGCCGTGATAATGTATTTTGCAGATACCAGCCGTTATCCGCCGAAAGGGTATTGCGGCTAAAACCGCGCACCGCGCTGCGATCGGTCAGGCTTAGCCATTCGACCCCCGGCAAGGGATCGCGACTGTACTGGCCGTAAAACAGGTGAGTGAGTTGGTAAGGCTGCTCCCACAGGCTAAAACGCTGGCTGAGAGTGGCAAACATTTTCGCTTTGGTGAATTGGGCATCAGGGTAGTTAGCCGACCGATGCGAACTGGCTTTATCCGCGCCAAACCAACTGAGTCCCCGTTCTACGCTGGCATTTAGGCTGAGCACGCCGCGCGGAAGAATTTGCAAATGATTGGCACCCAACTCCAATACCGTCAGGGTGGTACTGCTGATACCTAAACGGGAAGACTCAAGGTAGTTATTCACGTTCTTATAGGTCAGCTGAACGTTCAGGGCATCGATCTGCTCCTGGTCGCGATAAAACATATAATCTGCGCGCCCGCCGTACTGCTGGGTATTGCCATCCAGTTTCACGGTATTAAGCGGTAAGCGCTGGTAATTCAGGTATTCGGAATAACTGGCAAAACTGCTGAATGTCCAAGCTCCGTAGGGCAAAGAATAAAGTAAGGTATAAGCCCGGTTATGATGCCGCGATTCATCTTTGATCGTGCTGCTGATATTCATGCTGACAAAGTCAGATAAACCAAATGGGCTATCTACGCTAGCGGTAGTACGGACCAACCACTCTCCGGTATTTTTCTGACCATAGTTATCCAACGTGCCTGTGAGCAACCAGGGCTTTTTATGCGTATTGTTTAGACGAATAATAGAACCGCCGGTGCTCCTCCCTGGCAAAATATCTAATTTCGTCTGATTGGATTGCAATCGATTGGCCTGGTCTAAACCTTGATCAAGCTGCGACAATTTGAGCGGCTTACCTACAACATCAGGGAATAATAACCGGCTATTCACCCAATAATCGCCCCCTTCTATTTTCTCTACCACGCCCTCAATAACATTGATGCCCAATTCGCCGTCAGCATTCAGCGGAACAAAATTCACGCGAGCGGTGATATAACCCTGCCTAACATAGAGACGGGTTAATTCATGAGTCAGGCGATTGATATCATTGCTGGTAATGCAATCCGAAGGTAAAGCGGTCAGTTTATTCAGTTCACCCATTCCTAAAAGGGTTATTCCCTGTAAATAAACGCCCTTTATCGCCAGACAACGATCGGATTCCGGCAACGCCGCCTGAGCAGGAATAACGTCCTCTTCAATCGCCTTAGGTTGGCGCAACTGTTGGTAGCGACGCTGTTCCATTAGCTCATTAACCTCACGGGCGCTGTTCTGCAAAGAGCGGCGCGCTTCGCTTTCACCTAGCGGTAAAAAATTCCCCATAGCGGGCTGAGTCGCCGCCTGGACGGGGCTACTGACGAGCAGAAAATAGAGTCCGATTCTTTTTATCATAGATTCCATTATGAGAAATAGCCCAAGCTATTTAGTAAATAACCTGCCCTACTCATCCTTGAGTTAAATATATGTAAATATATTTCATTCTAAATTGACTGAACCCTGAATTCAGCAGGGCGCAAACGGTTATATCGCTGTTGTCTAGTCAGACTTAAACGCAATCAGAATGTTATTAAACCAGTAAATAAATCAATTATCCTTCAACACTAAGTCAAATTAATGTGTACAGCATTCCTAATGAAAATCATCATTTAGAAGATTCTTATAAAATATCAAATCATTCAAAAACCCCGACTTAATACACTTATCGGCATGAATAAGAAAAATATTAGCTTTAATTACCAACCTCGCTAGCATAGTTCTAAGAAATAATGGGGATAATTAATATAAAAGAATTTTGGCGGGAACTTGTAGTGCAGGAAATAAAACTGAGATATTGATCTCATTTGATATAAAAAAACACCCTGTCAGCGTACCGCTAACAGGGTGGAGGTGACTATTTCACGTAACCCCGAGAAGAATCGGGCTTTACATAGAGATGATATGAGCATTTTTGCCCATTTAGTTATCAGGCAACCCGGCGGGCAAAGTCGCGCAGTTTGAAACCGAGTAGCGCCAGAACGCCAAAGTAGGCCACCACGCCAGCCACCACGACCGCAAACAGACGTAACAGACGGTAGGCCATTCCGCCGACGTCCCAGGCTGGCATTAACCACAGCATACCAATCAGTACGGCGGACATTGCAACCACGCCTACAATCAGTTTGGTCATAAATATCCCCCAACCCGGCTGAGGCTGGAAGATTTTCTGTTTACGCAACTGCCAGTACAGCAGGCTGGCGTTCAGACAGGCGCCCAAACCAATAGACAGAGACAAACCAGCGTGCTTCAGCGGCCCGATAAACATCAGGTTCATCACCTGAGTCATGATCAACGTGGCGATGGCAATTTTCACCGGCGTTTTAATGTTTTGACGAGAATAAAAGCCGGGCGCCAATACCTTCACCACAATTAGCCCAATTAAACCAACCGAATAGGCCACCAGCGCACGTTGGGTCATTACCGCATCAAAAGCGTTGAATTTACCGTACTGGAACAGGGAAACCACCAGCGGCTTGGCCAAAATACCCAAGGCGACCGCGCTGGGAATAGCCAGCAGGAAGCACAGGCGCAGCCCCCAATCCATCAGGCGAGAATACTCATCGTGGTTGCCGCTGGAGAAACTTTTCGCCAGCGATGGCAACAAAATAGTGCCTAACGCCACACCCAACACGCCGGAAGGAAACTCCATCAGGCGATCGGCGTAATACATCCATGAAACCGAACCAGACACCAGAAAAGAAGCAAAAATGGTATTGATGATCAGGGATATCTGGCTAACGGAAACCCCTAAAATTGCAGGTCCCATCTGGCGCATCACCCGCCACACGCCAGCGTCGCGCAGCGCCAGACGAGGCAACACCAGCATACCGATTTTCTTCAAATGCGGCAGCTGATAGCCCAATTGGAGTACGCCACCCAAAACGACAGCCCAGGCCAAAGCTAAAATCGGCGGATGGAAATACGGTGCGGCAAATAAAGCGAAACCGATCATGCTGACGTTCAATAACGTCGGTGCAAAGGCCGGAATGGAGAAACGGTTCCAGGTATTCAGTATCGCCCCCACCAGCGAGGCCAGTGAGATCAATAGGATATACGGGAAAGTAATGCGCAACAGTGCAGAAGTCAGAGCAAATTTATCCGGCGTATCGGTAAAACCAGGGGCAGTAATGTAAATCACCCAAGGCGCTGCCAGCATCCCCAATACCGTGACCACTGCCAATACCAGCGTTAACAGGCCGGAAACATAAGCCACAAAGGTGCGGGTCGCCTCTTCCCCCTGCTGACTTTTGTATTCTGCCAGAATCGGCACGAAAGCCTGCGAGAACGCCCCTTCAGCAAAAATGCGTCGCAACAGATTAGGTAATTTGAATGCGACAAAAAATGCATCGGTAGCCATACCGGCACCAAAAATTCGCGCGACAATGGCATCCCGGGCAAAGCCCAACACGCGCGAGAACATGGTCATCGAACTGACCGCAGCCAGTGATTTAAGTAAATTCATATATTTTCTGATTCGTTACGCTGGAAATATCAACGCCTGCAATTAGCAGGCGTCAGCTCAACCCGATGACGGGTTTTTAGTATGACAATAGTCTACGTATCCGCCGACTAATAGCCACTTCTTGTTGTAACAATCTGCATCTCGCCACCTTGCGGGCTTCTCAACGCTTTTCCAGCATTTTTTCCACCCTTCGCTGAGCGCTAATAGCCTGTTCACCGGAAATCAACGGCGGGGTTTGATGGCTGACGGAATCGATAAAATGACGTACCGCGCCGACGAAGCCGCGCTGTTCTAACGTTGTTTGCCAGCCCGGTGCCGGAGTTTCAATCATCTGTCCGGCAGACTCCTGCTGCCAGCGCCGCATATCGGTGATCTGGTAGCAATGCCCTTCCGTCAATGCCTGAACACTTTCCCGCTGGGTTCCCGCCCGACGATGCATACTGCTGGTAATCAGGCAGTTTCCAGCCTGAAAATGATGTTCGGCATACAGCATCTGACCCGCGTCATTAGTGGCGATATGCCCTCCCAATAGGCTGGCGTTTTCGCCTCCCAGCCACAGGACGGTATCCAGCACGTGCAGATAATCATCCAGCAGGGTAAACCCTAGCCCGTTTGGGCCAACGCTATCCTGTCGGTGTTTTTCCATGCGCAGGGAAGCCGGCTGATTCATTTCCAGCTTAAGTTGCTGATACAGCGGCGCAAAACGGCGATTGAAGCCAACCATCAGCGCCTTGCCCTGTTTTTCCGCTAGTTCAATTAACTGTTCCGATTGTTCCACGGTTTCAGCGAGTGGTTTATCCACGTAGACGTGAACGCCAGCGCGCAGCAGTTCGCCGATCACCTGAAAATGGCTGGCGGTGCTGCTGTGAACAAAAATCGCGTCGCAGGCCGTCGCGAGCTCATTCAACCGGGGGAAATACGCTATTCTGTAGCGGTCACACAGCGGCTGAGCCTTGGCCTGACTGGGCGAAAAAGCGCCTGCCAGCGTCCAGTCATCGGCACGGCTTAAAATCGGTAAATAGGCTTTTTGCGCAATACCGCCAAGCCCCACCATACCCACGCGAAGTTTTTTCATAGTGACCTTATTAGTCATCCAACTGGGTCATGACTTCATCCAAACGGCGAGTCAATTCAGCTACCTGATATTCAAGTTGAGCAATTCGGGTTTCCAGCACGCCGTTGACCGGCTCGCTTGCCAGCTCGTCCGCAGAGGCGGCGGCAACCTCACCGCTAAACAGATGCATATAGCGGCTTTCTCGCTTGCCTGGTTCGCGCGGCAAACGCACCACAAAAGGCCCGTCCTCACGTGTAGCAAGACTTTCCAGCGTTGCCTCTACCTCACTCACGTCGCTGAATTCATGCATACGATTGGTGCGGGTACGCAACTCTCCCGGCGTTTGCGCGCCGCGTAGCAATAATGTGGTGACTATCGCGACTTCCGCGGAAGAAAACTTCAGATGACCGAACTCCGAGTTGCAAAATCGGTGTTCATATTTCATTACCCGGCTATTCACCAGACTTTGGCTCCGAATAACGTGTTTTTTCGTTAGCAGATCGAGCGTTTGCTGCACTTCGCTCTCGGACAGTTCCATCACCGGCTCACGGTTGGTTTTCTGGTTACAGGCGGTGGCGATACCGTTTAGAGACATTGGATATTGCTCCGGTGTTGTCACCTGTTTTTCCAGCAAACAGCCCACTACACGGGCTTCTAACGGGCTTAAACTGTATTTCATCCTAACCTCAGCGCGTTGCTTTCCATTCAGTATCGGTCAATGCCGTCAGCACGTGATCGCGCCACTGACCATCGATGAGCAAATAATCTTTCGCATAACCTTCACGTTCAAAGCCCAATCTGGCCAACAGATCGCCACTGCGGCGATTATGCGGCATATAGTTAGCCATGATTCGGTGCATTTTTTCCTGTCGCTGCATATAGCGAATCAGCGGTTGCAGCGCTTCAAACATTAAGCCCTGTCCCTGCCAGCGTTCGCCAAGAGAATAGCCGAGGAAACAGGCGTGGAATGAACCGCGCATCACATTGCTGAAATTGGCGACGCCGCGCACCTCATTCTCTTCCGGATCGAGCAGAATAAAATAATAGGCGCTGCCCTGTTTATGCATCTCGGCAATCATGCTGAGCCGCGCTTGCCAACCGGAAGGCACGCAGTGGCTTTGATCCCGCACAGGCTCCCAAGGTTTAAGGAATGCCTGATTCTCGGCGTAGTACTCCGCCATCCGGTACGCATCCCGCTCATGAACCAAACGCAGCGACATACGATCGGTTGTCAGGCGTACTTTTGGTGATACTGAATGATAGCCAAACATCGACTCCCCTTAGTTCAGGCGGAACATTAAAAGTGACGATTAATATAACCGTTGCAATGGTCGCGGGTAAAACCGCTATTGACGAGTTATTGCGCAATCAATTCGCAAAAACGATTTTTTTTACCAATTTGCCCGCTAGCTAACATATTGACGATAAAAAAATATTATCAACTCACCATCTATCGCTTCCATCAATTTGGGTACAAACTATCAGGGTAATAATTACCCTTCCTCTCTTTCTATTTTCTGACGGTGAAACATGTCTCTGGTATCGCAAGCGCGCAGCTTGGGTAAGTACTTCTTATTGTTTGATAACTTATTAGTCGTGCTGGGGTTTTTCGTGGTGTTTCCCCTGATATCCATCCGATTTGTCGATCAATTAGGCTGGGCGGCGGTTGTTGTCGGTGCCGCACTGGGATTGAGACAGTTTATTCAACAAGGCCTTGGCATTTTCGGCGGCGCCATTGCCGATCGTTTTGGCGCAAAACCAATGATCGTGATTGGGATGTTGCTGCGCGCGGCGGGTTTTGCCCTGATGGCCATCGCGGATCAGCCGTGGATTCTGTGGCTCGCCTGCGCATTGTCCGCGCTGGGCGGCACATTGTTCGATCCGCCGCGCACCGCGTTGGTGATCAAACTGGTTCGCCCTCATGAACGTGGCCGTTTTTACTCTATTCTCATGATGCAAGATAGCGCCGGTGCAGTGATCGGCGCTCTGCTGGGCAGTTGGCTGCTCCAGTATGATTTTCATCTGGTGTGTTGGGTTGGTGCATTTATTTTTGTGCTGGCCGCGCTGTGGAACGCCTGGCTGCTCCCCGCCTACCGTATTTCAACGGTGCGCACCCCAATGCGGGAAGGCATGCTGCGAGTGATTCGCGACAAACGCTTCCTGACCTATGTCCTGACGCTCACCGGTTATTACATGCTGGCGGTCCAGGTGATGTTGATGCTGCCTATCGTTGTAAACGAAGTGGCCGGTTCTCCGGCGGCGGTAAAATGGATGTATGCCATTGAAGCCGCGCTGTCATTGACGTTGCTGTATCCGATCGCCCGCTGGAGCGAAAAGCATTTTCGTCTGGAACAACGGCTGATGACCGGCCTGTTTATTATGAGCATCAGCATGTTCCCTATCGGGTTAACCGACAGTTTGCAAACATTATTAATGCTGATCTGCTTCTTCTATTTGGGTTCCATTATTGCCGAGCCAGCGCGGGAAACCCTGAGCGCCTCGCTGGCAGATGCGCGTGCCAGAGGTAGCTATATGGGCTTTAGCCGTTTAGGTTTGGCATTGGGTGGCGCACTAGGCTACACCGGTGGCGGCTGGATGTACGACACAGGCAAAAGCCTGTCTTTGCCGCAGCTCCCTTGGTTCCTACTCGGAATCATCGGCCTGATTACGCTGGCTGGATTATATTGGCAGTTTAATCAACGGCGTATCGAACCGGCAATGTTAAGTGGCAGCTAATCTTGCCACAAGTGACCGAATCAAATGGATAGCCAGGCTTAAACAGTGAGTTATTCCTATGTTGAAAGTGATTGCGCAAGATTTTGTTCATCCTGAACATATCGATAAAGTCATGCCGCTATACCGGGAATGAGTAGGAAAAACCTTGCAGGAGCCGCTTTGTCACGCTTATGAGTTGTGTATCAACCAAAAAGATCCCGGCCATTTCCTTTTTATCGAGCAATGGCCGGATCGCGTCGCGCTGGATACCCACTGCAAAACCGAGCATTTCAGGCGTCTGGTTCCGCAAATAGACAGTTACCAACGACAGGCAGGCACTTTTTTGCTGATGGACACTTTCGAGAATCAGGAATAAACGCGCCTAAAACCGGGTCTGGTTAATTAAATCATCGGACACAGAGTTATCCGATTGGCAGTTTCTCCCCGCTCCCGCACTATCCAGCCTTATTTCTGAACGCCACCAATGGCGTTGCAACGGCAGAAACCGGTTACAAATTCCAACCCAAGGTCTAACCGGTTACTATTAGCCAAATTTGCGGTTCAACGAGGTCATAATGAGAAAGCTACTTTGGGGCGCTGCCGCTCTGATTTTTGTCGGTGCCATTGCCGGCTGCAACCCACTGACACAGTACACGCTAACCGAGCAAGAAATTAACGAGTATCTGCAAAAACACAATCATTACGAGAAACAGATTGGCGTGCCGGGGCTGGTGGATGCCCATATTACCCTGAGCCAATTACAGAGCCAGATAGGGCGCGCCGAGCCGGGTAAAGTGACGCTAACCGGCAATGCGCAGGTGAAAATCAGTTCGATCCTCGGCCCGCAGAACGCCGATATGCAGCTGACGCTGAAAGCGCAGCCGGTATTCGATCGCGAGAAAGGGGCTATTTTCCTGAAAGATATGGAAGTGACCGATTATAAAGTCCAACCAGAAAAAATGGATTCGGCGATGAGTATGTTAAAACCCTATTTGAATCAGTCACTAAAATCGTATTTTGACCAACAACCGGCCTATGTATTAGATGCTGACAAAAGTAAAACCGAAGCTATGGCGAAAAAACTGGCTAAAGGACTGGAAGTTAAACCGGGGATGTTAATCGTACCCTTTACTGACTAAAACCTGCGTTTACTGAACAATCATACCAGCCCGCCGAACGGCGGGCTTTTTGATCGTCCAGGCTAGGCAAACCTACGGTTTATTCTGCCTCGGGCTCGTCTTCTTCTTCCGCCAGCTCATCGCGCATAGCCTGAAGCGCTTCGCGAGTTAACTGCGCTAGCGTGCGGTAAAAACCGGTCGCCGCATGGGCTTCCACTTTACCGAGGAAACGCCCGCACCACGGGAACAGGAAATCATCAAACAGAGCAATCTGCGCCTGAACTTCGTCTTCCTGCGCCTGATCTTCCAGCCAGGAGGCGGCCAGTAGCAGAGAGCCAAAGTGATCTACCGGCCCGTCGTTTAACGGCATACCGCGTTGTTGCAAGAAAGCGCGTAACTCTGCTTCCGGACGTGCGTCTTCCCATTGAGAAGCAAAAGGCGAAACGCTGCATTCACTGCCGGTAAATAACGCGGCATAATCATCGGCCAGCGCCTGCGGCTGATATTCCTGCTGCAAACGCGCCAGCAGATCGCCTTGCTCCAGCGGCCAATGTTGCTCCAGCTTCCCCTGTTCAATCAGAGTAAACAGCGGCGCTAACAGCGGATCTTGTGGTTGACGATAAAACAGCGAACCCAAAACCCGGCAAACCAGCGAAAAATCATTCATAAAACTGTCCTAATCCATTTGTCTATGGGTCTACGGCGGTAAATGTTTTTCGCAGCAAACGCTTTTACTACGCTGACCATTTACTACGGTAACTATTTTTCTGCGCTAACATTGGGCGTGACGATGTCACATATCGGCTAATTCCGCAATGGCCGGGCGGCCTCGCAGTTCGAGGAAATTCAGTAAACGGCGCGGGCTTACGTTCAAAATGCGATCTTCTGGGAACCCCACATCAGCAATTATGCGTTCGCAGTGATCAAAAATCCCCAGCGAAAATGCCACGTGAGAATCAGACCCCAGCGCCAGCCAGCCCCCCGCATTCCGCACCGCTTCGGCAATAGCGCGGCAGTTGGCTTCACTGCCTTTACGGGAATGAGTAAAGGATGAATTGTTCAACTCCAGCGCCACCTGATATTTTGCTGCCGCCGCCGCAACGGCGGGAATATCGACCGGAAACTTCGGATTTCCCGGGTGGCTGATAATGTGCACATCGCCCTGCGCCATCGCAGCAATCATTGCCTGGGTATGAGCGGCTTTGTCCTGCGGCGGAAAGACCGGTTCATGGAAACCGGCGATCACCAGATCCACCGCGTCCAGCATCGGGCCGGTGCAATCAATATCCCCGTCCAGATTTTTAATATTCGCTTCAATACCGCGTAGAATACCCACGCCATCAACCAAGCGTGGCCACACTTTCATATTCATAAAGTGCCAATAGTGGGGAGCATCAGCCATATCTGGGCCGTGATCGGTAATCGCAAACAGCTGAATATTCTTTTGTTTCGCTTCGGCGATGTAATCATGCAGGGTACTGTAAGCGTGGGTGCTGGCGACTGTGTGCATATGCAAATCAACTGGATACATAACTACTCCGCGGGTTCTTATTCTCAGTTTGTCAGGCAAAACATAGTACGCTAAGCATAGCAGGAATCCCCCGCGCAGCCGAGCTGAAACCCATGTTTTGCCTGCTGGAATCAGTAACCACGCGCCACATCCACCAGACCCTGCGGTTGCTTGCCCGCTTCAATCAGCTTGATATTCTCGGCCACCTGATCCATCGCCACTTCAGGTAAAGTAATGGCGGCAATATGCGGCGTAATGGTCACTCGCGGATGCGTCCAGAATGGATGCATACTCGGTAGAGGTTCTTCGGCAAAAACGTCCAGCGTAGCGGCCGCAACTTGCCCTTCACTCATCGCCGCCAGCAGATCCCGCTCCAGCAAATGCACGCCGCGAGCCAGATTGATCACATAAGCCCGCTTATTCAATTGGGAGAACAGCGAACCATTGAGAATGCCCACAGTTTCCGGCGTATTCGGCAACAAGTTGATCAACAATTGCGTCCCTTTGAGAAAATCGCCCAGTTGCGCACCACCGGCATAGCTTTCAATGCCGTCAATGTGTTTTGGCGTTCGGCTCCAGCAACGCACGTTAAAGCCAAAACCCGCCAGCTTTTGTGCCACGCTTTTGCCCAACACGCCCGCCCCCATGATCCCCACAACGAAATTATCATGCTGATGAGGCGGCAGAGGCAGCCACAGTTTTTGCTCCTGCTGCAACTGATACTCATCCATCCGGCGGAAATAACGCAGCACGCTACTCACCGCATATTCCTGCATCTGCAACGCCATGCCGGTATCTTCCAGTCGCACCAACGGCACTCCGGCAGGCAAAGTCCCGGGGTGACGGCGCTCCTGATCCAAAATGGCATCCACGCCTGCGCCCAACGCAAACAGGCCTTTCAGTTGTTGGCGCTTAGCCAGCATTTCGTGAGGCGGATTCCATACCAGGGCATAATCTGCCGGTTGGTTATCACCCCGCTGCCATTGACGAATATTTGCCTGCGGTAAACGAGTCTTCATGCCCGTTAGCCACAGTTGGGCATCGAAAAAGGGGTGATAAAAAATAATATTCATGATCTGTAGGCTCCTAGCATAAGTCACCCTAGATTTCCGCGATTAGCGGTGAGATGCAAGGGCGAAACCGGAGAAATTTCGCCCTAAATCTGAATAATGCCAGTGGGTTAACGGTTTTGCGCTGTCAGCTTGCTTTGCGCAGATAATTGCCCTTCCTGAATCAGACGACGCAACAACGGAATCAGCACAATTAGCACCGCGCCGGTCAGCAAAGAACCCCAGCCCAGCATGTTGAAAATATGGCTGTAGCCCGGATTGGTTTCTATCGGCGTGCTGCCGCTATTAGTCGGCATCATGCCAGAGACATAGCCCGCCAAAACTGATGCCACGCCGGTCACCATCATCCAGCATCCCATCATTACACCCTGATAGCGCGGCGGAGCCAGTTTGCCGATCATGGCGTATCCGATCGGTGAAATCAGCAATTCCCCCGTACTTTGCAGTACATAACTCAGCGCAATCCATTTAAACGCCACCAGCCCGTCGCCTCCCGCCAGTTGAATTCCCAGCGGCAGAACCAGCATGCCCATCCCCATGCACAAAAGCGCACCAGAAAATTGAAGAGGAACATCAATAGAGAAACCGCGTTTACGCAAGCGACTAAACCACAGCGCCATCAGTGGCCCACCGATCACAATCACCAATGTATTGATGTTCTGAATCCATTGCGGAGCCACGCGCCAGCCGTAAACGTTCAAATCGATATTATGTTCAGCAAACAACATCAGCCCCATCGGAGCCAACTGGTACAACGCCCAAAAGACCAATGAGCCTGCGGCCAGCAACATGTAGGCCACCATACGACGGCGCTCGACGTGAGGATGATGGCGAGCCGTGACTACGCCTAGCATCACAAAAACAGCGACGCCGATGGCGATAACAAAATAGCTGCTAAAACCGGCGTGAGTCAGCAACAAACGAATGATGGGAACCAAAGCAATCAGCACCAAAATACCCACCAGCATTCGCCATTTGGCCTGCTTTGCTCCGGCCTGCTGTAGCGGCGTATTGGTGTCTCTCAATATGTGCCAGCGAGATAAAGTAATCACAATCGCCAGTAGGTTACCCAAAGTGGCAAACAGGAACAGTGCTCGATAGTTTTCACTCAGTTGGAAATAACCGGCAACGGCAAAACCTAGGAAGAAACCCAAATTCATGCCGGCGTAATTCCACAGGAAAGCCGATTCGCGGCGATCGTCATCCGGCATAAATCTCTGAGTCAGCATCATATTCAGGCAGGTTACATTCAGGCCGCTGCCGGTCAGGAACATCGCCAGCCCCCAATACAGTCCCCACAGGCCATAAACCGCGATCAGCCAGCAACCAATAACCTGTAGTACCATGCCCAGCACAAATAGATTTCGATTGCTCAGGTAGCGCCCACCCAAATAACCACCGAATAAATGCAGCCCATAGTTAAATGCGCCGAATACGCCCATGATGGCATTGGCGTTGCTCTCACTGAACCCCAAACGCTTGGTGGCATAGAGCACCAGCGTGGAATAAAGCACGGCAAAACCTAACGTGGCAAAGGTTTGGATGAAGAATAAAGTCCCGGTTCCGGCTGGAATCGGCTGCGGTAGATCATCACTGAGCTGCGGTGCGGAATCTGACTGTTCCAAAATTTACCCCTAATACTAATCCGACTAAAGATACTATTTCGACTAAAGATACTATTTCGACTAAAGATGCTATTTCGACTAAAGATACTATCTCGACTAAAAGTGCTCTTCCGACTAAAAATACTATTCCGACCAAAAGTACGACTGGCCGTAGTTTTGCTCAGATAGCCGCGCAGGCAGAGGTACTTTCGTTCGGTATTTCAATCCCATCAAGCCGATTATTTAGCGACATTTTTGACTATAACTCCAGTAACAAAGCCCGTTAACCTCATAATTAAGCACTAATTGTGCGAATTAATCGCCTAATTATGCACAAAAGTACAAATAATCATCTATTTGTCTGACAAAAATATTTTCTGCGAGAGATTTACAACGACGCGACGGTTTTGTGGAAATAAATGCCGATGAAATCAGCAAATTGATGCAACTTTAGCTAAACAGTCATAAACAATACACAAGAGGGTTGACGCTGAGCTTGGTTTTCCCTACATTACGCCGGTCGACAACGTTTGGCGTTGGCGACAACAATACGGTGAGGTGTCTGAGTGGCTGAAGGAGCACGCCTGGAAAGTGTGTATACGCGCAAGCGTATCGAGGGTTCGAACCCCTCCCTCACCGCCATATTGAGTACCGGATGATGCAGTTAGTCCTCCGCAAGAAGAACGGCAATCCACAGTAGGGAAAGCGATTTCCCACTGAATGTGATTGCCGTTTTTTTTATCTAAAACCAGCCAAACCTGACGCTTCCCCATTCCCTGTGCTTTTCCCTGATTAATCACTTTTCGCTACCGTTCTGTTGAATAAGAAATAGATAGAACCTGTTAAATTTGATTATGCCAACCCCTAATTCCGCCATGCTAAAACATCTGAGCCAAGACATCGCTTGGCGACAAAATGCTATGCGTTTCAACATCTCTATGGACAGGGGTATTCTCATGAAATTACGCACGTTATTTTATCTCTCTTCCCTCACACTGTTGCCCAGCCTGCTCCCCGCTCAGGCGGCACCGTTAATCGTCGCTCATCGCGGCGGTACAGCGGATTTGCCGGAAAACACCGTAACAGCGATTCAACACGCACTGGAACATCATGCGGATATTATCTGGATTAGCGTCCAACTCACTAGCGATAACATTCCCGTACTTTTCCGTTCGAAAAATCTGAATGCCACAACTGATGGAGAAGGTACCGTGGCTGAATTAACCCTTGAAGAGCTCCAAAAGCTGGATGCGGGTTATAAATTTAAATCTGAAGGAGAATACAAATTCAGAGGGTTGGGAATAAAAATCCCCACGCTGGCCAGCGTATTAAACAAATTTCCTACGACAAAATTCTTTATCGACATAAAAGATCATACAAAAGACTTTGGTCGCGTGGCTCAATATATCTCGGCGGTCATTACGGACAGCAACGCGGCGGGCAGAACCCGAGTTTATTCAACCAAGCATCGGTTTTTCAAAGAGCTGGGGCCAGAGATCAGAACATTTGCACCGCGCAGCCATACGCGTAAAACGCTGGCTAATGTACTAATGGCTGATGATTGTCGGGTTGACGACAGAATGGAAGCGCAGAAACTGGAATATCATGCTTTTGAATTACGTGCGCCGGTATCTGTGGTTGAAACCTTAACGCTGGGTAGAGGGCAATCAGCAGCGACTATGGTGTGGAATCAAAAAGTGACTCATTGTTTTAAACGCAATTCATTGAGCAAATTGATGTTAATAGGTATTAATTCGCAATCTGATTATAATTTAGCGAAAGCGCTTCAGGCCGATTTTGTGATGGTAGATTCGCCACAGCAAGCGGAACTCTGGCAAAAATAACGCGGATTTGCGGGGTATTTCCGCAAGTTGACGGTGAATTAAGCAAGCGAATGGTTTCACGTAAATTCTTCTTGACCCTCAAGGCCCCTATCCCTATAGTACCGCCCCGTTGCAGTGTTTAACGCTGTAACAACACGGTGAGGTGTCTGAGTGGCTGAAGGAGCACGCCTGGAAAGTGTGTATACGCGTAAGTGTATCGAGGGTTCGAACCCCTCTCTCACCGCCATATTCGAGCTAAAGGCTCCGACGAAAGTCGGGGCCTTTAACTTTTGTGCCATCCCCAAAAAGTACCTGGTAGTACTCATCGGCTATAACGGGCTATTACGCCGCGGCTGTCGCTTTCCAACGCCCCTGATGCGATCTCCCAACGGAGAGAATGGCATCAGTTTGCTATAAACCACCTGATTTCGTCCCTGCCGTTTAGCCTGATACAGCGCATCGTCCGCCATTTTTATCGCCTTCACCATCGACATTCCCGGTAAATACAGCGAAACGCCAATAGAAATAGTGATCCTGACTTTGCGTCCATCGCTTAACGTCACTTCTAGCTGTTGAATATTTTCTCGAATGCGCTCCGCCATCACTTTCATATTTTCCGGATGGTGGCTTTCGGTAATAATGATAAATTCCTCGCCCCCGAAGCGGCCAACAAAATCGAGACTTCTCACGGATTGCTTCAAAATCTCACCCACACTGGAAAGAATCAAATCTCCCGCGCCGTGACCGTAATTATCGTTAACCGATTTAAATTTATCCAGATCCAGTATTAATAACCCACAGGCGCGCCTTAACGTACTTAATTGCTTTAAGTGGAAATCAACGCTAGCGCGGTTATTTAAGCGGGTAAGATTATCGACGTTCGCTCGCTCTTTCATAGCAAAATAAGCATGAATATGGCGTTCTTTAAAATTCAATGCGTGAAAACAAATAGCCAGACACAAAGCAGATGACGCCAGATAAATCAATGTAGACGGCCACAAATGTCCATAGTTGAGAAAAGTCGCGCCGACGCAGATACGGTAAACGGCAATAACTGCGATAGTGAGATAGAAAACCCGATTGCTCTTTCTTTCCCACACTTTGGATAACAGCAGCGGAAAGATGATTAAGACAATCAGTATATTATCCAGCGTAAACAGACCGGTAAAAATAATGTTAATGGCTAAAGCCACTAAACCACTGAGCCAGCCGCCGTAAAATGTCGCCAAAATGATCGGTAATATTTCAAAACTATAAAAGAAGCTGTTGATGATAATGAATTTGTCCTGATTCAAATACAGCGATATCAGGCCGGAAACCAGACCAAACAGCAAACGTTTCCATCTTTCACCGTCATAGGAAAACGGCGTATTTTTACTCAAAGCGAAATAGCTGATAGATAGCGATGCGTAAGTGACACTAGCATCGTTAAACAGCGATGAGAGAGTTGTGGTGAAACTCACGGAAAATGAAACTTATGCTGTATTGTCATCATTATGTTCACTTTACCTATAGCCATCGGCGCGACCCGTCGTCTTCAAATAATATTGCTTTCTGCCCTCGTTATAACCTAATCATGCCAGCATAATATAGATTACCTCAAGGGCTTCTCATTTAAATCTTAGCTACGTAAAGCAATTCCACAGGGAAATTTTCATTATTGCTGCTCTCTTACACTTTCCTGCCACATTACCCAGCGTTTTTTACGCCACCCACGCCCCCCAAATATTGAGTGCAAAGTAATCATTATTATTCTCTTTTACTCATTAGTAATAAATATTCATCTATAACTGATAAAAGTTCATAAAATGAATAAATATCGATGCTTTAATCCGTTATCTGACGTGCTTTTTACGCTTATAAGGACATTTTAAAACCCCCTGTTATCCTTATTCCGATCAGAGATTGATATACATCTAGATCTCTGCCCCACATTTGGCGTATCGTTGATATTCACTACTCGAGACGGACCCCTATTGGCCCGCCATTTATTTTGTCTTTTCCTTATTTGGTTTGCACCTTAGATGAAAACGCACGGAATTAACGGCATTAGGCCGTTCAGCGCGCTTATTGAAGCTTGCTGGCGAGAAACCTATACACTTCAACGATTTATTAAAGACATAATTGCCGGCATCACCGTCGGGATTATTGCCATTCCTTTAGCGATGGCCTTGGCTATTGCCAGCGGCGTACCTCCGCAATATGGCCTGTATACCTCCGCTATTGCCGGTATTGTCATTGCAGTCAGCGGCGGTTCGCGTTACAGCGTCTCCGGCCCTACCGCCGCTTTTGTGGTGATCTTATTCCCGGTCTCACAGCAGTTCGGCCTCGCGGGATTATTGCTAGCCACGCTGATGTCTGGTCTGTTTTTACTCTGCATGGGATTAGCACGGCTGGGACGATTGATTGAATATATTCCGCTATCGGTAACGCTCGGATTTACTTCCGGGATTGCCATCACCATTGCCACCATGCAGGTAAAAGACTTTTTTGGTCTACAGATGGAGGTCGTGCCGGAAAATTATATGAGTAAAGTTTCAGCGCTGGTGCAGGCGCTTCCGAGCCTTAATTTCAGCGATACCTTAATCGGCAGCGTGACGCTGCTGGTCTTGATTTTCTGGCCGAGGCTTGGGATTAAGTTACCGGGTCACTTACCTGCGCTAGTGGCAGGCACCGCTGTCATGTGGGTTTTGTCTCTGTTCGACCAGCAAGTGGCAACCATTGGTTCAAAGTTCAGCTATATGCTGGCCGATGGTACCTACGGACAAGGAATCCCACCGATTCTGCCGCAGTTCGTACTGCCGTGGAACCTGCCGGCCGCTCATGGGCAAGAGTTTACTCTGAGCTGGGCCACAGTATCCGCTCTGCTGCCCGCCGCCTTCACCATGGCGATGCTCGGTGCCATTGAGTCGCTGCTATGCGCTGTCGTGCTGGACGGGATGACCGGCCAGAAACACCGTCCAAACAGCGAGCTGGTGGGCCAAGGCCTGGGAAATATGATTGCGCCATTCTTCGGCGGAATCACGGCAACAGCTGCCATCGCTCGCTCAGCCGCCAACGTGCGCGCGGGAGCGACTTCCCCGATTTCTGCGGTGGTACACGCCCTGCTGGTGCTGCTGGCGTTATTGATATTGGCGCCAATGCTGTCTTATCTACCGCTGGCGGCAATGGCCTCCCTGCTGCTGATCGTGGCGTGGAACATGAGCGAAGCGCACAAAGTGGTAGATTTACTGCGGCGGGCGCCAAAAGACGACATTATCGTCATGCTGCTGTGTATGAGCCTGACGGTGCTATTCGATATGGTTATCGCTATCACCGTTGGTATCGTGCTGGCTTCCCTGCTGTTTATGCGCCGCATTGCCCGTATGACTCGCCTCAGCCCGTTGTCCGGCGCTCAGGATAATCAAACGCTGATTTTACGAGTCAACGGCCCGCTGTTTTTCGCCGCTGCTGAGCGTATTTTCAATGAGTTGCTAGAAATGAGCGAGAATCGACGAACCATTGTCTTACAGTGGGACGCAGTTCCGGTGCTGGATGCTGGCGGTTTGAACGCCTTCCTGCGCTTTGTGGAAGCCCTACCAGAAGGCCGGGAGCTGATAATTACCGATACGCCGTTCCAGCCATTGAAAACGCTGGCGCGGGCTAGAGTGAAGCCGATTCCAGGCAAGCTGAGCTTCTACGGCTCTCTACCCGAGGCGCTCGCAGCGCTGAAACAACGTTAAAACCGAATTGGTCACAACAGAAAGGGCAGCATAGTTATCCACCACGCTGCCCTTTTGTATCGCTTTAGTGCGCGAAATAACTCAGCTTATTTGCTGGTATCCAGCTCTGGGAAGCTTTTCACCAGATCGTCGATGGCTTTCATCTGCACCAGGAACGGCTCCAGTTTATCCAACGGCAGTGCGGAAGGACCGTCACATTTCGCGCTGTCAGGCTCTGGATGAGCTTCGATAAACAGGCCAGCCAGACCCACAGCCATACCGGCACGCGCTAGTTCGGCGACCTGCGCACGACGACCGCCGGACGCGGCGCCAAACGGATCGCGACACTGCAGGGAGTGAGTGACGTCGAAGATAACCGGATGACCGCCGGTAGAGTTCACCATCACATTGATACCTAACATATCAACAACCAGATTGTCATAACCGAAGTTACTGCCGCGATCGCACAGGATAACCTGATCATTACCGGCTTCTTTGAATTTGTCGACAATGTTCCCCATCTGACCTGGGCTGACAAACTGCGGTTTTTTCACGTTGATCACGGCACCGGTTTTCGCCATGGCTTCCACCAGATCGGTCTGGCGCGCCAGGAACGCAGGTAACTGAATCACGTCTACCACTTCAGCGACAGGCTGGCACTGACTGATTTCATGCACGTCGGTGATGACCTTCACGCCGAACTGTTGCTTCAGTTCCTGGAAGATTTTCATGCCTTCTTCCAGACCCGGCCCGCGGTAAGAATGAATCGAAGAACGGTTGGCTTTGTCAAACGAGGCTTTGAATACGTAAGGAATACCGAGTTTTTGAGTCACGGTGACGTAATGCTCGCAGATGCGCATCGCCAGATCGCGAGACTCCAGCACGTTCATGCCACCAAACAGCACAAAGGGTAGGTCGTTCGCTACCTTGATATCGCCAATGCTAACCACTTTTTGTTTCATGCTTATGCCTTTAATGATGGTAAATCGGAATAAATCACGACGCCTCAGCGCCCTATCAAATTATGTTAATGCAGAGTAATACGCTGCTGCTCAATGGAGTGAATCTGCATTTTTATCATTTCAGCGATAGGATCTTCCGGGCACTGTTCGACAAAATAGCTTAAATCAGAGATGGCAATATGATTGCAGTCCAGCTGAGCGTAAATCAAACCCCGATCGCGGATCTCGTAGGGATCATCGGGATCGAACGCCAGCACCGCTTCGCTGGCACGCAGCGCCAGCTCCATTTGTTTCTCTTCCATTAACGCCGCTTTCAGCGTATCCAACATCTTACGAATAATCAGGGTATGTTCCGCTTCTTCCAGATCTTCATCTTCCAGTTCCGCAGACAGCCCCAAATTACCTTTAATCCAGACTTCCAGCATATGCTCGTTCAGCGTTTCGCCGTTTAACGGATTAATCAGCCACATTTCTTCGTCTAGCCAATCGGCACGAAGAATGAGCTGAGTGGGAAAAATCACTGGCATCAATGGCAAATCCAGTTGATGGGCGATATGCAGAAAAATGACGCCCAATGAAACCGGTGTACCCTGACGTTTCGCCAGAACTTTATCCAGCCAGATCGCATCGGACAGCCGGTAAACCCCACTCGCCCCACCGAATTTCCACTTGCGGTAGAACAAATCAATAAGCACTTCCAATTGCTGATCTTGATTGAGGTCACTGGGCATCGCCGCGCGGGCATCATCAACCAACTGTTGCAGTTGGTTGCGAACGTCAGCCATTGGAAAGTTCGGTCGGATTTCCTGGGTAACCAGTAACACCCCTTCACTCAAAGGCGCGGTGTTGAATTCGAAATCAGCAATGGTACTCATAAATATCCCATCAGCAGAGGTAATTTAGTCGTTGCCAGTTTAATAATCAGGTACAGACAACCCAGTGCGAGGATAAAGGCCACACAACGCGTCTTTTGGCTACGGTCGCGTTTACCTAAAGCAACATAGCCCAACACGATGTAGAGAATCACGCCGAACAGTTTTTCCGTAAGCCAGGTACCCTGCGGGCTGAACGGGTAAAACCCGGTGATAAATATCAGTGCAATACCGCTGACAAACAATAACGTGTCGTTGATATGTGGCGTTATCTTCACCCAACGTTTGTCTATCATAGCTGAACCGCGGCATTTCCAGAAGAACCGCAAAACAAACAGACTAATGCTGATAACCACCGTCGCCAAATGTAGATATTTCATGGCGATATAATCAATCCACATGATGAGTCACTCCATTTTCATTCTAATTATGTGTCATCTGCGGCAACCACTGCCCCAAAGTAACCCTATCGTTGTTACCGTAATCTTTACAGGTTGCCACCGTGCTAAAACCGGCCTGCAACAACAGTTTCTCTACCGCTGTCGCCTGTTGCCATCCGTGCTCCAGCAATAACCACCCTTTCGGTTCCAGATAATCGGGTGCCTGCCGGATAATGGCCGCAAGATCGGCCAGACCTTCATCTTCAGCCACCAGCGCGCTGTGTGGTTCATAGCGCACATCCCCCTGCTCCAGATGAGGATCATTGGCATCAATATAAGGAGGATTACTGGCGATCAACGCAAAACGCCCGGTGAGGGGTGAAAACCAGCTGCCTTGCAGAAACTCTACGTTGTTTAGACTCAGTTTTTCCGCGTTATGGCGCGCCAACGCCACCGCATCCGGTTGGAGATCGACGCCGGTGACCTGACAATCTGGCCGCTCGCTGGCCAACGCCAGTGCTATCGCCCCGCTGCCGGTGCCTAAATCCAGAACCCGACAAGGTTGTTCAGGTAAACGCACCAGCGCCTGTTCCACCAGACACTCGGTGTCAGGGCGAGGAATCAACGTGGCCGAAGACACGCTCAACGGCAGCGACCAAAACTCGCGCTCACCGACCAGATAGGCGATAGGTTCGCCCTGCTCTCGCCTGGCGGCTAATAGTTCCAGTTGTTCTTTCTGCTCTTCGGTCAATTCGGTTTCACCGAAGGCCAGCAAAAAAGTACGCTGACGCCCGGTGACAAGACCCAACAGAATTTCCGCATCGCGCTTGGGACTGTCACTGTGCTGAAAGCGTGCCGCAGCCTGCGCCAGCCAGCGTTGGTAATCCATCAATCTTGCTCGGAAAGTGCGGACAGCTGATCGGCCTGATATTCCTGCACAATCGGCTGAATTAACATATCCAGTTTGCCTTCCATCACCTCATCCAGACGGTACAGTGTCAAGTTGATACGGTGATCGGTGACACGCCCCTGCGGGAAGTTATAGGTGCGATTACGGTCGGAACGATCGCCAGACCCTAACAGGTTACGACGCTCAGACGCTTCGGCCTGCTGACGTTTTTGCACTTCGGCAGCGCGAATACGCGCACCCAGCACTGACATCGCTTTAGCTTTGTTCTTATGCTGTGAACGCTCATCCTGACATTCCACCACAATCCCGGTCGGAATATGGGTAATACGAATAGCGGAATCGGTGGTATTAACGTGCTGGCCACCTGCACCCGAGGAGCGGAAAGTATCGATGCGCAGATCGCCCGCGTTGATTTCTGGCATTTCAGCTTCAGGTATTTCCGGCATCACCGCTACGGTACAGGCCGACGTATGGATACGCCCCTGAGATTCGGTTTCTGGCACGCGCTGGACGCGATGACCGCCGGATTCAAATTTCAGCTGACCGTAAACGCCCTCGCCGGATACTTTGGCAATAATTTCTTTATAGCCACCGTGCTCGCCATCGCTGGCGCTCATTACTTCGATCTTCCAACGACGAGCCTCAGCGTAACGGCTGTACATACGGAACATATCGCCGGCGAAAATCGCCGCTTCGTCGCCGCCGGTTCCGGCGCGGATTTCCAGGAAACAACCGCGCTCATCGTCGGGATCTTTCGGCAATAACAAGACCTGAAGCTGCTGTTCCAGCTCTTCGCTACGGGCTTTGGCTTCTTTCAGTTCTTCCTGCGCCATTTCACGCATTTCAGGGTCTTCCAGCATCATTTCTGCCGCTTCGAGATCGTCCTGAACGCCCTGCCACTCTTTAAAGCAACGGGTCACATCGGTCAACTGGGCATATTCGCGCGATAACGCACGAAAACGCTCCTGATCGGCAATCACATTGGCATCGCCAAGGTGTGCTTCCACTTCTTCGTGGCGCTCTTGTAACGCTTCCAGTTTGGCAACAATAGAAGACTTCATCCGCGGTTTTAAATCCTGTTAATTGAGGAAACTAATGCTGATCCAGCCCAAGGCTGTCGCGTAATAATTGTAACCGCTCCATATCGCCATCGCTGGCTGCTTGTTGGAGGGATTTGGTTGGAGCATGAATCAGGCGGTTGGTCAGCTTGTGGGCCAGTTCATTGATCACTTGCTCCACATTCGCACCCTGCTCAATGGCCGCCAGCGCTTTGGCGGTCATTTCACTACGAATCTGTTCAGCCTGAGAACGGTAATCCCGAATGGTTTCTACCGCCCCCTGTGAACGCAGCCAAGCCATAAAATTCATGCTTTCCTGCTGTACTATCGATTCAGCCTGCACCGCCGCAGCCTTACGCTGCGCCAGATTGTGCTGAATAATTGCCTGTAAATCATCCACACTGTACAGATAGGCGTTAGCCAGTTTGCCGACTTCGGGCTCGATGTCCCGCGGCACGGCAATATCGACAAACAGCATCGGCTGATTACGGCGCGCTTTTAGCGCACGCTCGACCATACCTTTACCGATGATCGGTAACGGGCTGGCCGTTGAACTGATAATGATATCGGCGTCGGCCAGGCGGGCATCGATTTCCGGCAAGGTAATCACCTCGGCGTTCACTTCGTCCGCCAGAGACTGCGCCCGCTCACGGGTGCGGTTAGCGATAATCATATGTTTAACCTGATGTTCACGCAGATGACGCGCCACCAATTCGATGGTTTCACCTGCGCCTACCAGCAACACATTCAGTTCGGAAAGGGATTCGAAAATTTGCCGCGCCAACGTACAGGCGGCAAAAGCCACCGACACCGCACTGGCACCGATATCGGTTTCAGTACGCACCCGCTTGGCTACGGAGAAAGTTTTTTGGAACAAACGCTCCAATTCACCAGAGAGGGATTGACCCCGCTGGGATTCAGCAAACGCCTTTTTAACCTGCCCGAGAATCTGCGGCTCGCCTAACACTAGCGAATCCAGACCACTGGCTACCCGCATTAAGTGGCTGACGGCCTCATTATCATGATGCCAGTACAGGCTTTTTATGACCTCATCGCGGCTGAGGCGGTGGTAATGACACAGCCAGTCAACCAATTGCTCATGCAGATTTTCTTGCTGTTCTACACTGAGGTATAATTCGGTGCGGTTGCACGTAGACAACACCACACCGCCCTGCACCAGCGGTTGCTGGAGCAAGCTATTAAGCGCCCGGTCGATCGAGTCAGGTGAAAATGTCACCCGTTCACGTAACGAGACAGGAGCGGTTTTGTGATTAATGCCTAATGCGAGCAGGGTCATGAGAACGGCTTAGAGTAATACTTGTCTTAGTATGGATTCTCGTCTGAGTCGCATTCTACTTGATGCGCGAGAGCAATTAAAGTCACACCGCATTATCCGTCCTAATATCACGGATATCGTGGGTAAATTGCTCACGGCATAAACAAGATATTGACGCTCCGCCTTACCACCGTTAGCGTGAGCACCTTGGCTGCAACTTTGCAGCACCCAAATGCCTCGCTGGTGAAAACCACGCTTTTAAAGGATTGATATTGATATGCCCATGCGCAAGGTCACTTTTTATCGCCTGCTTCCATTAGCCAGCCTGATGCTAGCCGCCTGTACTACCACCACCTCGACTGGCCCGGCGACGAGCCCCACCTCGCCGCAGTGGCAACAGCATGAGCAACAATTGCAGCAACTCAGCCAGTTCCAGACCCGCGGCTCTTTCGCTTATATTTCAGATAAACAGAAGGTTTATGCCCGTTTCTTCTGGCAACAATATTCAGCGGATCGTTACCGTCTGCTGCTGACCAATCCGCTGGGCAGCACCGAGATGGAGCTGGTCGTGCAGCCGGGCGTTACTCAACTGACGGATAACCAGGGCAAACGCTACGTTAGTGATAACCCGGAAGAAATGATTGCCAAACTTACCGGCATGGACATTCCTATCAATAGCCTGCGCCAATGGATTCTCGGCCTGCCCGGCGAAACCAACGATTTTGTCCTCGACGATAAATATCGCCTGAAACAGCTGACTTATAAGCAGGGAAATCAAGTGTGGACCGTTGATTATCAAGAATATAACACCAAGGTGACCCCAGTTTTACCGAGTCGTCTGGAGCTAAAGCAGGATCAGCAACGCATCAAACTGAAAATGGATAACTGGACTGTCAAATGATTCACACCTGGCCTTCTCCGGCAAAACTGAATTTATTCCTTTATATCACCGGCCAACGCGCCGATGGTTACCATGAATTACAGACGCTATTTCAGTTTCTCGATTATGGTGACAGCCTCACTATCACACCGAGAAATGATAACCAGATTTGTTTACTTACGCCGCTTGAAGGGGTGGAAAACGAACAAAATCTGATCGTGCGGGCAGCACGTTTATTGCAGCAACATACGGCAGGTTCCGATACCCCCCACGGAGCGGATATTTCGATCGAAAAATACCTGCCAATGGGAGGCGGTTTAGGCGGAGGTTCCTCCAACGCGGCGACGGTATTGGTCGCCTTAAATCACCTGTGGCAATGCGGATTGAATGATGAAGAATTAGCCGATCTTGGCCTGCAACTGGGTGCCGACGTACCGGTATTTGTGCGCGGCCATGCCGCCTTCGCCGAAGGAATTGGCGAAAAATTGCAGCCCGCGCAGCCCATTGAGCGCTGGTATTTGGTCGCACACCCCGGCGTTAGCATCCCAACGCCAATTATTTTTTCCGATCCGGATTTAACAAGAAACACGCCAGTTCGCCCCTTGGCGGCACTTTTAGCCGCTCCTTACGCAAATGATTGCGAACCGATCGCAAGAAAACGTTTTCGCGAGGTTGAACAGGTTCTTTCATGGCTGTTACAATACGCCCCGTCGCGCCTAACCGGGACCGGCGCTTGTGTATTTGCTGAATTTGATACCGAGTCATCGGCCCGTCAGGTGTTAAGTATTGCCCCGGAGTGGTTACAGGGTTTTGTGGCTCGTGGCGTTAACGTCTCACCACTGCATCTTGTACGCTCTGGAAAAGTTGAGAAATAAGCAGCGATTTGCGTGGCAACTCAGGTTTTTCCATAGCATTACGGTTTATCCTGCGTCGCCAACACGTTGCCTTCTTAACTGAATTAAAAGCCGGCTCATAACGCTCTTTTAGGTTAACAATGTTTTGGTTTTAAATACCCGTATGTATATTGCAATCAGTAGGATGAATCGCCCCTGACTACTGGCTGACAATATCTTCTCTGGACGCAAGCCTGAGGTTCTTCTCGTGCCTGATATGAAGCTTTTTGCTGGTAACGCCACCCCGGAACTAGCACAACGTATTGCCAACCGTTTGTACACCAGTCTTGGTGACGCCGCTGTAGGTCGTTTTAGCGACGGCGAAGTGAGCGTGCAAATCAACGAAAATGTACGCGGTGGTGATATTTTCATCATCCAGTCCACCTGCGCACCCACGAACGATAACCTGATGGAATTGGTTGTCATGGTTGATGCCCTGCGTCGCGCCTCCGCAGGACGTATTACTGCCGTTATCCCTTACTTCGGTTACGCTCGTCAGGATCGCCGTGTGCGTTCTGCTCGTGTGCCTATCACTGCCAAAGTTGTTGCCGATTTTCTCTCAAGTGTTGGGGTTGACCGTGTATTGACAGTGGACCTGCATGCTGAACAGATCCAAGGCTTCTTTGATGTGCCGGTTGATAACGTATTTGGTAGCCCAATCCTGCTGGAAGATATGTTGCAGCAGAATCTGGAAAACCCAATCGTTGTTTCACCAGATATCGGCGGTGTTGTTCGTGCACGAGCTATTGCTAAACTGCTGAATGACACCGATATGGCCATTATCGACAAACGCCGTCCGCGTGCTAACGTTTCCCAGGTGATGCATATCATCGGCGACGTTGCTGGCCGTGACTGTGTGCTGGTTGACGATATGATCGATACCGGTGGCACGTTGTGTAAAGCTGCTGAAGCCTTAAAAGAACGTGGTGCCAAACGCGTATTTGCTTACGCGACACACCCGATCTTCTCTGGTAACGCAGTGGAAAACATCAGAAATTCAGTTATTGATGAAGTGATTGTTTGCGACACCATTCCGCTGTCTGCGGAAATCAAAGCGTTGAAAAACGTTCGTACTCTGACGCTGTCCGGTATGCTGGCTGAAGCCATCCGCCGTATCAGCAACGAAGAGTCCATCTCTGCGATGTTTGAGCATTAATCACTCTCTGCAGCGCTTAGGCGCTGCAAGTCTGGCATAGGTTGTATCTGACTTATCGCCGCACTGACAGTGATTTGCGGTTAAACGCAGAAAAAGAAAAACCCGTTGAAGCGCAAGCAACAACGGGCTTTCTACTCTTGGGCTGTCATTTAATTCCCTACCCTCAGTTTGAATTATTCAGCTGCATTTTCGGTAACATTTTCTGGCATCACACTTCACTGACGATAAATACGTCAATATTATGAGTGTCGCTCATTACGGCGGCAGCGTTTATCGAAATGCTTAACCCACCAATAGCGATCCGCCACCTCTTCCCGGCCACCGATTCTCGCCCCGACCAGCCAGAGCAAGGCCCCCACAAAAATGCTCATGACCGCACCGTGGGAGAAGAACTGCGGTAAACCAAGTTGAGAAACTTCGGTCAGGATAGAGTAACCTACCCCAACAACCATAGTGACCAGACCCAGCCCCATCAGCGCGTTACCTAACGTTGTTGCGGTTTTGCGTTTCATATGCCACCTCCTGCATTCACTTCCTTTAAACAACTCTTCCTATTGAATTGTTCACCTGTACTTAATGACTTAGTATAGTCAGGGAAAGCATAAGGGTATTGCGGAGACGATCACATCTGGCAAAGATATTTCTATAAATCTTTACATTAAGCGATTATTTGGCCTAATTGTTGAATAATTAACCATGGTTAGTATTTACCTTATCCGCTAGTTTTACCTTTATTCTCCCCCTTATTTTTGTGATTCTACGCGGCGACGGGTAAACTAGGGTTCTTTCATCTCTGAGTAATAGCGAATAACGAAGTGAGCAGCATTAAATTGATCGTTGGCCTGGCAAATCCAGGCGCTGAATATGCCCAAACCCGCCATAACGCCGGTGCCTGGTACGTAGATTTACTGGCTGAGCGTAATAATCAATCTCTGAAAGAAGAGAGTAAATTCTACGGCTACACTGCCCGTTTAAATCTGGCCGGTCAGGACGTTCGACTGCTGGTTCCCTCTACCTTTATGAATCTCAGCGGCAAAGCGGTTTCTGCCATGGCCAGCTTCTATCGTATTTTACCGGAAGAAATTTTAGTTGCGCACGATGAACTGGATATTCCGCCCGGCGTGGCTAAATTAAAGCTGGGCGGCGGTAACGGGGGCCATAACGGTTTAAAAGATATTCAAAGCAAATTAGGTAATAATCCCAATTTTTACCGCTTGCGCATCGGTATTGGTCACCCGGGAGATAAAAGTAAAGTGACCGGATTTGTCTTAGGGAAACCACCGGCGAGCGAACAAACGTTAATTGATGATGCCATCGATGAAGCTATTCGTTGTACCGAGGTTTTATTAAAAGAAGACGTGACCAAGGCTATGAATCGCCTGCATTCATTTAAAGCCAACGCATAATATTCCCCTTGCCCTCATATTCATCACCGAGGGCAAGGATAATTATTATAAAAAACGCCAATACACTTTAATTTATTAGGATTGAGACTATGGAATGGGGTTCAATTTCAGATATCGTCATTGCGATTTCCAGTGCCATTATGGCAATCACTGCGGCCGTAGTCGCGATAAAATGGTTTGATAATAAAAAAACGGAGCAAACTGCTCTGCTAGTCGAGCAGTTTTTGAAACTGACTTACGATACAGTCAGAAGTATCAGAGCGTTAAAAAGAGTTTGCGAAAACCGCAGCATAAAGAACTTTGATTATCAATCGAAGAAAGTGGGTGAATTTAATAAAGCCATACGGCTGGCCTGTATTTCACTCGATTTTTGGGGGGAATATAAAACCAGCGCCGAATTTAATGAGTTAAAAGATAAATTAAAATCCGCGTGTTATAAATGCCGAATGTCCAGCCGAAGAGCCATTTCAGCAGAAAACACGATCGATGAAGAAAAATATGAAGAAATCATTCAATGTTGCGAAAATTATATCGTACTGCACAAAAAACTAAGAAAACTCTCACTCAAAAACATGTTAAACAAATAATTAGCTAATTAATATAGCAGGCCGTCGCGCTGCCACGGGCTCCGGTCTTGCTGTAAACCGCACCTGGCACCATCACTTTGACCCGACGATTCTTATACTGGCCGATAATATTCTTTAATCCATCAGTACAGAAAAACTTATCCCACTCATCCGATTTTTTCTGATTAGCGACTTTATTACCGTTAGTTTCATAGCGATCGGTTAATGCGCTAAAACGCATTAAATAGCTGTCCATTTCTGGCGAAGTCATCACCTTTTTCACTCCGATATATTTAATGCTTTTATCGGAGCGACGCTCGACTAATTTTCCGTAATTATCGATTTGCTCTAACCAGGTTAAAGGACGCTCAGTGTCCACTCTGGTTAAATAATGCGTGATAGTGATGCCCAGCAAAGAGCCAAATAAGATCACCAACAACCATTTAAAGCCGCTCATCACCATATTTAATACCCTATCAGAACAGTAAGACGCCATAGTTGGCATCAGGTGTAATCACTGGTTATCGGCAGCAAACCGGTAATGCTGTAGATTTTTATTCGGCGTTCCCTTGTTTACTTCTCACTCTCACCGAAAGCGATAAATTCAACAAACCAAGATTATATGCAAGAACAACAAATTATGACCGACTCTCGGGATCCCAGATAAAGATAGACCGGTAAAATACAGAGGCTAAACCGCAGTTAAAATCACTGCGTCAAACAGTAGGATCGAGATAAATCATCATTATGTGTATAATGGCGGAATAAATTTTGATTACATCGGCTGGTTAAACCTAATTGGCTGATTTTTAAGTTATTTAAGGTGATATAAACATGGGATTCAAATGCGGTATCGTTGGTCTGCCAAACGTTGGTAAATCCACCCTGTTCAACGCGTTGACACAAGCGGGTATCGAAGCAGCGAATTTCCCCTTCTGTACCATTGAACCTAACACGGGTGTGGTACCCATGCCGGACCCGCGTCTGGACCAATTAGCTGAAATCGTTAAACCGCAGCGTATTCTGCCAACCACGATGGAATTCGTCGATATTGCCGGTCTGGTAAAGGGCGCATCCAAAGGCGAAGGCCTGGGCAACCAGTTCCTGACCAACATTCGCGAAACTGAGGCGATTGGCCACGTAGTACGTTGTTTCGAAAACGACAACATCATCCACGTTGCAGGTAAAGTCGATCCGGCTGACGATATTGAGACCATCAATACCGAATTGGCGCTGTCCGATTTGGACACCTGTGAGCGTGCCATTCATCGCGTACAGAAAAAAGCCAAAGGCGGCGATAAAGACGCTAAAGCTGAGCTGGAAGCGTTGGAAAAATGTCTGCCACACCTCGAAAATGCCGGTATGTTGCGTGCATTGAAGACTCTGACTGCTGAAGACAAAGCAGCAATCCGCTACTTAAGCTTCCTGACATTGAAACCAACGATGTATATCGCCAACGTTGATGAAGATGGCTTCGAAAATAACCCGTATCTGGATCAAGTGCGCGCAATTGCCGCGGCTGAAGGTTCCGTCGTGGTTGCCGTATGTGCGGCCGTTGAATCTGATATTGCCGAGATGGAAGACGAAGATCGCGCTGAATTCATGGCCGAGTTAGGTATCGAAGAACCGGGTCTGAACCGCGTTATCCGTGCCGGTTACGAACTGCTGAACCTGCAAACTTACTTCACCGCAGGCGTAAAAGAAGTTCGTGCATGGACCATCCCTGTCGGTGCAACGGCTCCGCAGGCCGCAGGTAAAATCCATACCGATTTCGAGAAAGGCTTTATCCGCGCTCAGACCATCGCTTTTGAAGACTTCATCACCTACAAAGGTGAGCAAGGCGCGAAAGAAGCCGGCAAAATGCGTTCAGAAGGTAAGGACTATATCGTTAAAGATGGCGATGTCATGAACTTCTTGTTTAACGTCTAAGTTAATTTTGTTGTCTCTTGGGATATCAATGTATCGCATGAAGACAGACAAACATCATAAAATCCACGCAATTGCGTGGATTTTTCTTTTCATGGCGTCTCACATAACCTCATGACAATGCAGTGAAAAATGATTATAGGGATGAGTACAATCGCGGTATAAGAACTAGACAAAGACTCGCTATGCTCACTGATACACAATGCCGCACAGCCAAGCCGAAAGAAAAACTCTATCGGCTCAATCATTTCAATGGTCTCTACCTCGAAGTGAAACCCAATGGCAAAAAGGCATGGCGCTATCGGTTTAAACTCAACGGTAAATCCAGCATGTTTGCGCTGGGTGATTATCCGACGGTCAAACTTGCCGAAGCTCGCGAGAAATGTGAGCAAGCGCGTAAACAAGTCGCGAATGGAGTTAGCCCGACACAGGCTCGCCAGCTAGATAAGATCCGCAAGATCAATGACGCATCTAACACCTTTGAGCTGATCGCCAAAGAGTGGCTGCAGATGAAAGACTGGGCCGAAATCACCAAAACGCGCCGACTGGATATGCTTGAACGAGTGGTTTTTCCCGCAATCGGTAAGCTCCCAGTCAGGGAGATAACCCCACACCACATTCTTAAAATTCTTCAAGAAACTGCTAAACGAGGAGCACCGACAGTTGCCGCTGAAGCCCGTCGAACCATTTCATCAGTTTTCGAGTTGGCAGTAGCGACACTTAGAGCTGATAGTGATCCTGTCTGGCCTGTGCGCAAGGCCCTTCCGACCAATAAGACACAGCACAAACAAGCACTGAATCCTCAGCAAATCGGAAAGTTATTAAACTGTTTTGACAATAGTCGTGGCTCGTACCAGGTTAACTACTGCATGTGGCTCATGTGGTGGACATTGGCGCGTCCTGCAGAAGCCACCGAAGCTGAATGGACAGAATTCGATCTTGATAATGCCCTGTGGACCATTCCGGCAGCGCGGATAAAAGCCCGCAGAGAACATGTTATTCCCCTCCCCTCCCAAGCCGTCAACATGCTCAGAACGCTACAGGGATTAACCGGGCATCGACAGTACCTTTTTCCGGGCAGGGATAATCCGCTAGGACCAATGACATCGCACTCGCTGCGCCAACTACTTAAAAGCCTCGGCTGGAGTGGCATTTATAGCCCCCATGCAACTGTAAGCACACCTGTTTTAGTTCCACACACTTTTTGTAAGTTCCGGTTTTTCAGCCATCAGCCGGTACTCCTCTGGCGTCAGGTTGTTCAGGGATTCATGAGGCCAATCGCTGTTATATTCAGTCAGCCAGCGCTCCGTAATTTTCCGCGCTTCATTCATGGTTCTGAACAGATAAAAATCCGGTATCTCCGTCCGGTATGGTATATCCGGTTAAAACACTCGATAAACGCATTCTGCGTCGGCTTTCACGGCTTGATAAATTCCAGCAACACACCATGTTCTTCGGCCCATTGCGCCAGTACCAGTGAGACCAGTTCTGGCCCGTTATCCATATGCATCTTCCGCGGATAGCCGCGGTTTGCCACTATCCCGAAGATGATGTCACATGGCTGAGCGCGTTGGACCCGTCTGCCGGAAAGAACTGGCCGATATGTATTTTCAAAACAATGAAGTACGAGGGACGCTGCTGCACACGGCTACCCGCGCCGCTGCTTGGCCGGACTGGGAGAAAGAAACAGGAGTCACTATAAAGCATGCCGGAAACATCAGATTTGAGCATTTCTATCAGAGTCTGCAGGCAGCCGTATCGGGGGCCGGAATTGCCATGGGTCCATTGGCGCTGGTTGCCGATGATATTGCAGCAGGCGCACTTGTCGCACCCCGAGGGTTTATTGCGGATGGCACGGATTATATCCTGATGACGCCAACGGGTAAGGCAAACCACCCGGTGTTTGAAGCCCTGCTGGAGTGGCTTCGCAATACGGCACGGGAAACAGAATCAATAGCGAACGTGCATGAAGGCCCGTGATGGCCTCTGACGCTCAGCGGATATGCCATTGAGGGTCTTAACTTACTGCCCCGAGGGATTTCAGCACTAACATGCTGATAAAAAACATATCATTTGAAAAGTAACCTGGCTGTTTGCTTAATCCATTAGCCCTTCTCTTTTTCACGCTGCCCCAGCCCGACAACCTCAGTTTCTCCGTGCCAACCAGGCCCGCATGATCGATCATGCGCACTAGCAGGATTTAACAAGAACGTGCTCCGCTGGCAATGTGGACTGACAAGGCTACTGCTCGGTATTCGTTTCTGCACTGCTTTAGCTTTTGGGTAATGGCTTCATAACCGTTTCCCCAGCCTTTCAGCTTATTCAGCAAATGCGGCTCATTTTCACTTTCCTGCTACGTAAGACGCTGCATAACAACAGTGGGGAATGCTTGACTTAAAATCTCAAGCTTTGAGGGTGCGAGGCGGATGTAATCCAGTTTATTGGCTCATTAGCTTCGCTAAAACCTCAGTGTGAATTCATATAGGTTCTCACTTTGAGGGAGTGTTCTCTTGATAGAATCAAGATCTAAATAACAGATGAATAGCTCTAAATCAGTTATCGCTGATACATAAAAATTACCGCATCGACTACCATCTTCTGAGCTATCAGTGATCGCGTAGGAATATGATTTGTTTTATATTTACCTACTTGTATATTCATCCGCCCGGCCTGATGAATTCCTACACTCACGCTACCCCGTTTCCTAATATGCCCCTCATTTACTTCTGAAATGGTAAAGCAATTAAACGGGCCAATGACGCCACATTTTCTGCGGCAATACAGCTGAAATGATTTCCTTCAATATGAGTTACTTTCATTGTCCCTAAACAGATCTCACGCCAAAACGCTAATGTCTGACTATCAATTCCTGGCGCGAAATCATAACCTTGCTGAGGTAGCAAAAAACGAATATCACCCAAATAAGGTGTGGGCGTGAAGCGCCCAGAGAGAAAGCTTTGGCGAAAGACGGTAAAAAGCTCCATAGCCTTCTCCACCGGCATAGTTTGCCCAATGTGACGTGCCTTAGCAGCAACATAACATTCAAATCGTTGACGGCGAGTTTGGGTGTTCAACGTTCTAAACAGTTCGCCTACCTGATCCAAGTTTCCCCCGTTACCTATCGTACCTAACGAATCCATGGGGATGACCCCATTATTAGCTTCAATAACCTGCATAAAACCCTGAACCAATAGGCTGCTATTTATGGCACCTAATTCTAACTGCTCTATTGAGATGCTCAGATTGGGCAGAAACAACATTTCGATCATCAATTCATCGTGGACTTCAAAGCGCACCGGATGACTGCTGACTAACACCAAGTCCAGGATGTTAACGCCACGGTCTTTTAAACGTCGGGCAACTTCAACGGCATAAAGCCCTCCCAGACAGTACCCTAAAAGTTGGAGCTGTTGATATCCGGCAGCAAGTAAGAAGGTGGCATAATCATCCGCAATTCGTTCAACCAACCTTTCTGTATCTAGAGCACAATATTTCTTATCGTCAGCGACGCTAATACCGATCACCGCCCCCACAGATTGCTCAGCCATTTCCGTCAATAACGGTTGGAAGCTGTCCATTGAACCTAAACCCGCGTGAAAGACTATGCGGGTAACATCGGTATTACCTCCTCCATAGTGATAAAATATGCCGTTACTTCGAAAGGGTTTAGTATTTTCTCCGCCAATAGCAGTGTGCTGATGGCCAATATTCATTGCCGACATTTTGGGGTAATGCCAAATAAATTCTGCCAGTGCTTCAATGGTTGGTTGATTTAGCATTAGATATAACAATGCATCAAAAGGGATCTCGTCAACACCATATGGCGCTCCTTTTAGCTGTTCACGCATTCTCCTGGCCATCCGCGCCATAATCAGAGAATCGGCCCCCATTTCATACAGATTCTGCGATTGTGTCAGTTGCGTCACCCCTAACGCATTTCTCCACATTTCAGCCAGCTTGTTATTTAATAGATTCGCATTACCCGATGTCGTTGGCTGGCGTTGATAATGTTGCCACGCAGCCATTTGCCACCGACGTAATTGTTTGCGATCCAGCTTACTGTTGGCGGTTACTGGTAATTTATCCACTATTTGCCACTGCTCCGGAATCATATAATCAGGAAGCCGCATCCGAAGAAAGGCACCGATCTGAGTCACTGTAAGAAAAGCACGCTGAGTTTTTAACCGCGCGGCAAATATATGCTGCCCCAAAGAAAACAGCGGATGCGACGATTCGGGTAAGCAAATAACTTCTCCGTCGGTATAGTTAGCAAGCCGGGTCAGCCAGTCGTTTCGGTTTAAATAAGCGGCCTGAGAACGTGATAACCCCGTTTTGCTCTTCATCATAAAAGCCTGTGAAGCCAGTATCCACGGATGTTCCTGCGTGGATTCAGCCAGGATTAGCCAGGCGCCCGGCGCTGCCAGCTCAATCAATTGGCATAAGGCCTCCTCCAGATGACTGATGTTTCCCAGCACGCCATCGACTAGCACAATATCAAACCCATTTGGCTGTAGCCCCTGACTGCGGTAATCCTGTTCAATATCGAATCGGGTGAATGAGATATCGGGAAAACTACCGAAATTTGCGCGTGCTTCCGAAAGGAAAAAGGTGGATATGTCGGTGAACAGATAATCAACGGAATAGTTACGAAAAATCGATAATACTGCCTGAGTCATCGAACCACTTCCTGCGCCGACCTCAAGTATTCGTAAACGTCGATTAGATAAACGATCTGACGCAATATTGCCGATTAGATCACGCACCGTATCATTGAGATACTGCGCCATCATATTTTCGCAATACAATGCCTGAACGACAGCCATATTGCCCTGTGGTAGCAACAGGTTTTTGGCATCCAGCGTCCCCTTCAATAGCGCCGGTAAGCTGTCAGCACAACGTTTCAGATAGCCAAGAAACTCCGAGTTGGCCAGAACGTTATTCCATAAACATTCAGCTTTTCGCCAGCGATGATGCCCCTCATTTTGATTTATTCGGTTAGCCAGCATGACGGAACCATCAGAGTTTTTTAGTAACCATTTTTCAGTTAATAGCACCGCAAACCATCGTTCTATGAGCCAATAGAAATCGGGGGAGATCGCACTATCACCTATCCATTGTTCTGTCTTTTCCCTGTCATTTAGCGCAAATAGCCCTAACTGTAATAGAGCCGAACGCATTGAGTCCAACATAGCCTCGTTGAGTGACTCTAACGCAGCAACAACTTGAGAAGCGGTGTATTCATATAAGATATGTTTAGAGCGGTACTCCAACCTATTTCGTCGCTCAAGGTTAAAGTGTATTGGTATCGGATCAGGCTGAACGGTGGATTGGCGTGTTTCTACTGCGGCAAAGAGTGAAATATGTCCTTCAAACTCGCTGATCGCCACCCCAGCGGCGGCTACGCCTGGATGCTGACACAGTACCGATTCAATTTCACCCAGCTCAATGCGTTGTCCGTTGATTTTGGTTTGGCAGTCTTCACGCCCCAGAAACTCAATTTCGCCTCCTGGAAGATAGCGCCCAAAGTCGCCACTGCGAAACAACCGAGAATGTGTTTCCTTATGGGTTATAAAGCGCTGGGATGTTGTGAATTCATCCCCTATATAGCCTATCGCTACCCCGTCACCACCGATATAAATCTCACCTTTACTCCAAACCGGGCAATCATGCGTGTTCTCATCCAGAACGTGCAATCTCTGATTGGCTAAAGGAAAACCGTACGGAATACTGCGCCACCCCGGTTGAGCGCCTTGATAACAATGATAGTTTGACCAAATCGCGGCTTCCGTCGCCCCACCCAATACAACCAGTTGAAGCTGTGGGAACCGAGCCTTTAGGGCGTCAGGTAAACCAGGGCGCACCCAGTCGCCGGAAACTAATGCCAAACGCCAGGCTGGCATACGAATCGGTGGCATACTGGTTAAATAAGTCTCCAGCATTTGGATCATTGCTGGAACCGTATTCCATAGCGTGATGCTATGTTTGAGCATCAATTCAACCCAATGAGCCGGGTCAGATGCGGATGCACGATGAGATCGCGGATAAACCAAGGAGCCTCCAACAGAAAGCAGGCCGAGTGCATCATAAATCGAGAGGTCAAAATCCAAATGAGCCAAGCCCAACACTCGATCCTGAGAGGAAACTTTAAACTTGCGGTTAATATCCAATATGGTATTTAGCGCGGAACGATGAGATACCGTTACGCCCTTGGGTTGCCCCGAGGAGCCTGATGTATAAATGACATAAGCTGGCGATTCTGACGTTATTGTCGGAACCATGATGTCATGACACTGAGATTTAAGACGATCAATATCTACCCGTTTCAATTCTGCAGGCCAACGCATGGTCATCTCTGACGTGGTCAATACCAGCCTGCATCCGGCATCTTTAAGGATGAAAAAACGGCGTACTTCCGGTTGCCCTACATCAATTGGGACATAAACAGCACCCACGGAAAAAATGCCTAATAACGCCGATATCTGTTCCGCACCTTTATTCATCACCACCGCAACGCATTCACCGCTACGACATCCTAACAGTTGCAAACGATTCGCCACCGCCCTGGCTCGTTCAGCCAATTCGCCATAGCTAACTGATTGTTGTGAATCGATAACAGCTGCGGCTCCCGGCGTTCGTTCAGCCTGCTGAAATATGGCCTGATGCAACAGCTTCGAGGTGATTTTCATCATGGTACTGTTGGCTTTTTGCCGTTCTTTTCGCTGCCATGCCGGAAGCGGTAGCTGATATTTTTGCCGCCAGAGACCAACGGAATCAACGAGCCCAAGCAACAACTCGGTGAAGACGTCAAACATGTCATCCGCCATTCCCATAGGAAATATTCCCTCACGGATATCCCAGTTAATCTGTAATCCGTGCGCGTCATCTGCCGCTTGGCAATCAATAAATACCTGAGGTGCCTGCGTGATACCGCGCCCATCCAAACGACCATCGCTACTCAGCAAAGAGTTATAATCCCTTAGCCCAATTGCGCTGGTGAATACAACCGGCATGAGCGCGGCCCCTCGCCCTTTCTGCCTAACCAACTCCCGCAACACCTCAATGCCTGAAAATAGACGATGATCCAGATTAGCAAAAAGCTGTGCGCTGATAGCGGCGGCCTGTTGCGCAAAAGAACTATCTGACTGCCAGTCAACGGGAAATAGGCTGACGGATGTAAAATTTCCAACGACCTGCTCTATTTGCGGATAGGCAGCCAAACGATTTAGCACCGTTAAGCTCAGGCAAAACTTTTTGTTCAGACTCCAACGCGCAATAACCGCAGAGAAAGCGGTTAATATAATGGAGGTAGGACTTAACCCGTGTGCCGTTGCATGCTGCTTTAAATCCAGCCAGTCCTCATTATCAAGCCTCAGATGACGCCGCCGAAAACGGGCATTCTCAGGTTGAGGAAGATGTTCGGCGCGCGGCAACTCAGGGGCAGAGGGGAAATTAGCCAAGCTTTGCAACCAATATTGCCGATCGCGACTGTACGTTGGGCTACCGCGCAACTTCCGCTCTGCTAGTAAATAATCCCGGAAAGTGACATCTATCGGATCTAAGGCTTTGTCAGGTTGGGCATACAGTCCTTCAAATTCGGCTAAAAGAAGGCAAATACTGGACCAATCGGCCATTAATAAATCCACCGACAAATGTAATACGCTGTATTCAGCAGTTCGGCTGATTCTTATTTCAAATAGTGGCCACTGTTGCGGATCGTATTTCTTATGGCTGAGTTCAGCTCGTATTCGATCCAACGCGGTTTGCGCTTGCGCGCTCGTAAGGTTCCTCATATCCCCACAGGGAATGGTAAAAAAGGGAACCTTAGATAAAATCCGCTGACTGTCGCTGGCTTCCATCACGACTCGCAGCATATCATGCCGCGCAATGAGCTGATTCCAAACGTTTTCCGTTCTTGTAGCAACTAAATCTGGATAGGTGACCTCCAGATAGACGTGGCACCCAATGCCGCCGTAGCCATAAACATTTTCACGCCCTAAAAGATAATTGGCCTGCACATCTGTCAGAGGAAAAGGCTGGTAACGCTCAGCGGTATTTTCAAGCAGAATGAATTTATCCCGTTCTGCCAACAACTGGTTTAATAACAATAGCTTGGCTGCTCGTAACGATTTCAAATCCGCTGGCGTCAGTGAACCTTCAGGTGCCCGATAGTGCAACTCTCCATCTTCCTCCCACAGCACGAGCCCCGCAGCTCGCAACCGAGAAAGCAATACCGCCGCAGTGTCATCTGATGCCATATGATTCCCTCTGATTAAAAATCCTTTATTGTTCATTCATTAACTGGGCGAATATTTGTATCATCCCGATTGGTTCATTGCGCCCTCTCCGTTAACGACGCCCCTAGTTACGCCAGATAAATCAATTTTCCCTCAGTGCTGGACAGCTAAAATGACACCGTATAAACGGTAAGCGTCTGGTATATTCCCCCAACCATGTGGTGATGATTTGAAATCACAAGATGAATATCCGTAAGTGCAATAGCAATAATAGGAAAAGTTAATAGTTAAAAAAACATATCTAAAGCGACTCCCCTGGTGCGCCATTACACGGATGGACTTATTACAAAAAATTAAAATGCTGATTATACTTCACAATAGTTTTAGAGATTTTCGACAAACAAAAAAACGAAAGTAAACTTCAAGAAAATCTCATCATGACCCAACAAACAATTGAAGCGTTACATATCAACATATCACCTGAACATAAAAAAACAAATATTAATTATCATGTACTGGACGTTAACCATTTCTTAGCCATAAAAATAAAAGGATGGTAATTCTAATAAAAAACATTATCCATAAATAATTCATTATTAATAACTAGGTATTTATATCTATTTAACCGTCGGGAAAAGTCGTCACTGACATCAGGGAACGCCTGATAGAGAATCAATTACAGTTAACAAACCGACTCCGCTATCCCACTGAAAGATATTAAATAATAAAAAAAAGCAAACACCTAAAACACTAACACTCGCTAGTGAGCTAATATGGCGAACACATCGCCCGTTATTAATCTTATTAAGCCGCGAGTAAATAGCTGTCAATTTCATCAATCAAAATGAAAACTCCCCTACTAAACAGACATTAAATGACACCATCGAAGATTAAAAAATGTAGATATAAAAATGCACAATGAAAAACGTCATCGGAATTTCTTTATATTATTAGATACCGATAAACACATGAAATATTAAAGCTCTTCATGTTAATAACATAAATCATCATTGCCCAACAAAGGGAGCCCCCCCTTTATTGGTGCGTGTAAATATCATTCAAAAAACATACCCATTGATTATCAAACTAAACTGCGGATAATAAATCAACCCAAATTAGCTGGCTATTCGCGACCAGGGGACGCAATTGTCCCCCTCTAATCATTGGCGTCCACCAACAACCCTGTTGATGAGATAACCGGCGGCTTTCCTCGTGTTGAATCTGCCAATCACCGCGAACCACATACACCACACCGGCACGACTGACGGGCAATGGCTGCGCACCAGAAATGATGCAGACATCCGCGCGCCAGCAGCCTCTTCGCGTCATGATATTAAAATCCTGACTGTTACCTCCGAGCAATGTCGCCTCCAGCGCAATATCCCCCGGGAACGAGAATGGCTGTAAAGATTGAGCGAGTTCGTGATCAATATGACCCTCTGCGCTAAATAACCTGACTCCGTCACCCGCCAATAAGGTTATCGAACGTTCAACCTCAGGAAAGGTGGAGAACGGCCCGTTTTGTTCAATGGTCGCAATGCTGGCTCGCCAGCCAAAATCCTCGCCACCTACCGGCCAGCAGGCAATTTCACGGGTTTCTCCCCCGCCATTGCGCCAGCGACTCACGGGTAAACTGGCATAATCAAAAAATGTCAGACTCATTAAGAAGCCTCCCGCAGGCAGTCTTTCAGCACCGCCAAAAATGCCTGAGCGCTCAGCTGCTGTAACGGATGGAAACCGCCAATAATCACCGGCTTACCACCTACGTACACATCGCGGATCTGCGATTTATCACCGGCAAAAAGCCAGCGATTCAGTAACGACGATGAAGGTGTGCCGGCAATGTAAGGATCGTCACCGTCCAACACCAACCAATCGGCTCGATAGCCGACCGCCAATGCTCCAATTTGGGTACCGCAGGCCTGCGCACCGCCGGATAACGCCTGGCTATACAGCAAATCAGCCACCGCCGGTTGCTCAGGGCTGGTCAAGCGATTACGCCGCTGATCTCGTAGCCGCTGCCCATATTCCAGCCAGCGCAGTTCTTCCACCACATTGAGTGAAACGTGACTATCGGAACCAATTCCCCAGCGCCCATGATGTTGAATGTATTCAACCCCCGGGAAAATACCGTCGCCCAGATTGGCCTCTGTGGTTGGGCAAAGCCCCGCTACTGCATGACTGGCAGCCAGCGCGGTTAATTCGTCATTATCCAGATGAGTGGCATGCACCAGACACCAGCGGCTATCTACCGGTAAATGATTATATAACCAAGCCACGGGTCGTTGACCGCTCCATGCCAGACAGTCATTCACCTCTTTTTGCTGCTCAGCGATATGAATATGCACCGGCAACTGTTTATCCGACACGGCCAGTATTTGCTGCATTTGCTCCAACTCTACCGCTCGCAGCGAATGAAAACATAACCCTTGATTTTGTAGTGGTTGATGCCGTATCTGTTGGGCAATTTTCTGCTGTTGCTGCAAATAACTCTCTACATCCTGAATAAAGCGCCTTTGACCGGGCTGCGCGGGCTGCCCGCCAAATCCGGCGTAGCGATACAACACAGGTAACAGCGTCATGCCAATCCCGGCTTGTTCCGCAGCCTGACTGAGTTGCCCGGTCATTTCCCCGCTATCTGCGTAAGGTTTACCATCCGGGGCATGGTGCAAATAATGGAACTCAGCCACCTGAGTGTAACCGCCCTTCAGCATCTCAATGTACAGCTGACGGGCAATAATACCGACCTGCTCAGGGGTCAGACGCTGGACTAATCGGTACATTAAATCGCGCCATGTCCAGAAGCTATCCTGCGGATCTCCGGCAATTTCAGCCAGCCCCGACATCATGCGCTGAAAAGCGTGGGAATGAAGATTAGGCATACCGGGCAGGATTGGCCCGCCTAGCAGCAGGCAGCCAGCGTCGCGTCCACCGGTGATAATTTGCGAAATATGCCCCTGTGCGTCGACCTCCAAACGAACATCCGTGGCCCATCCGTCGGGTAAAAAAGCGCGTTTGGCAAAATATGCAGGCATAGTGAATCCCAAGGTTGTGATGACACTCAAACGCGCCGAGACACAGTCGCGTCAATAAATTAATTCGCTTACTTGTATATACATATACATACGCTAAATTCAACCGTAGACTTATCTTATTATTATTTCTTTGACGAGGTTAACGCCGTGGCTGAACAACAGTGCCTATTACAACTCACCAGCGTTATGGATGACGCTCCTGCCCCTATTTATCTGAGGGTTAAACAGGCCATCATTCGGCAAATCCGTTCTGGCGCTTGGCAACCCCATCAGCGCGTTCCCTCAGAAAGTGAATTAGTGGCGGAATTAGGCGTTAGCCGCATGACCATCAACCGCGCGTTACGGGAACTCACCAGTGAGGGTTTTCTGGTTCGAATGCAAGGCGTGGGCACCTTCGTGGCCGAAGCCAAGGCACACAGTGCATTGCTGGCCGTACACAATATTGCTGATGAAATTGCCGCGCGCGGGCATCGCCACAGCAGCAAAATTCTACTGCTGGAAGCTCGTCCCGCTACGGAGGAAGAAGCAATCGCCTTGGGCATTCTGGCCGGACAGCAGCTGTTCTACTCCCAGATTGTTCACTTTGAGAACGATATTCCGGTGCAGGTAGAAAATCGCTGCGTCAACCCGCTGACCGCTCCCGATTATATGCAGCAAGATTTTAGCCGCATCACACCCTACAGCTATCTGACGCAGGCCGCGCCATTGACCGAAGGCGAGCATATTGTCGAGGCCGTCATGCCGGGGCCGGTAGAACGTAAGTTACTGGCGTTAAATGAAAATGAGCCATGTTTATTGATTCGCCGTCGTACCTGGTTCGGCAAAGCCGTAGTCACTTCCGCTCAACTGCTGTACCCCGGTTCCCGCTATCAACTATTTGGTCGTTTTACACCACAGGGAACCCTAACATCCTGATAACAAATTAAAGGTGTGATAGCGCAAATTGCTGCATGTTGCCGGTTGCTGACCTTGGATTTATAGGCTAGGTTGTCTTTGATTGTATATACAACTGTATCGCCCCGCGGGGCGGAGGATAAAGATGGCGTCTGTAATTTACTGCGACAGCTTGTGGTCTGGAGCCGATATCGTCACTATGCGCGGCGGCCACTATCACACTATTAGCGACGGTGTGATTGCCGTTCATGATGGGAAAATTATCTGGATTGGCACGCGCGCCGCTTTGCCTGCCGTGAGAGCCTCGCGGGAAATGACTTTTCCCGGCGGAATCATTACTCCCGGCTTAATTGATTGCCATACACATCTGGTTTTTGGCGGCGACCGCAGCAGCGAATTCGAACAACGCTTAAACGGCGTGAGTTATGCCGAGATCGCCGCTCAAGGCGGTGGGATTATTTCCACGGTAAATGCAACGCGACAAACCAGCGAAGATGAACTGCTGGAACAGGCGTTGTTTCGCATTAAACCGCTGCTGGCCGAAGGCGTTACCTGTCTGGAAATCAAATCCGGCTACGGTCTGAGTTTGCAAAGCGAGCTGAAAATGCTGCGGGTCGCTCGCCGGCTTGGCGAAATGCTGCCGGTCGAGGTAAAAACCACCTGTCTGGCTGCCCACGCTCTGCCGCCGGAATATGCTAATCGAGCCGACGATTATATCGATCTGGTGTGTAATACCATTATTCCGCAGGTTGCCGAAGCCGGGCTGGCCGACGCGGTTGATGCTTTTTGCGAACATTTAGCGTTTTCACCCACTCAGGTAGAGCGAGTTTTCCATGCGGCAAAAACGGCGGGTTTACCGATCAAACTCCATGCGGAGCAGCTTTCCTCATTAGGTGGCAGCACGCTGGCAGCGCGGCATCACGCTCTGTCTGCCGATCATCTGGAATACGCCACCGAGCAAGACGCACAGGCAATGGCCGCATCGGGCACTGTCGCGGTGTTGCTGCCCGGAGCCTATTACATGCTGCGAGAAACCCAGTGTCCTCCGGTAGCGCTTTTCCGTCACTATCGCGTGCCTATGGCGTTAGCCAGCGACGCTAACCCCGGCACCTCTCCGGCGCTGTCATTACGCCTGATGTTAAACATGGCCTGTACGTTATTTCGCATGACGCCGGAAGAAGCGCTGGCTGGCGTGACCTGCCACGGCGCGCAGGCGCTGGGCGTTCAGGAAACACAGGGAACTCTGGAAGTCGGCAAACTCGCCAACTGGGTACACTGGCCGTTATCTCGTCCAGCCGAATTATCTTACTGGCTGGGCGGACAGCTCCCTGCCACCGTGGTCTATCGAGGAGAGGTTCGCCCATGATCATCGCCGATCCCATCAGCTTTCACGCCGGTGAATTACCTTTATTAATCAGTATTCCCCATGCGGGAACTCGCCTGACGCCAGCGGTTGAGGCCGGGCTTAGCGATGCGGCTCGCCCGCTATCTGATACTGACTGGCATATTCCACGTCTTTATTCATTTGCTAAAGATATGGGTGCCAGTCTGTTGGCTGGCAATTATTCACGGCTGGTGATAGATCTCAACCGTCCATCCGACGATCAACCACTGTATACCACGGCAACTACCGGTCTGTTTCCCGAGACCTTGTTCGATGGCCGCCCTTGTTTTGAACCGGAACAAATACCCTCAGACAGCGAACGCCAAGGCTATCTTGAAGCTATTTGGCAGCCTTATCACCAGCAGTTACAGCAAGAGCTGGATCGACTAAAAGCTCGGTTTGGCTATGCTCTGCTGTTAGACGCACATTCTATTGCTTCGGTTATTCCTCGCCTGTTTGAAGGCCAGCTACCTGATCTGAACTGGGGAACCAACGACGGTCAGAGCTGCGCCAGCAGTTTAAGCGAACGTTTGATTGCCTGCTGTCGGCAGCAAACGACTTTCACGCATATATTGGATGGCAGATTTAAAGGTGGATATATCACCCGAGCCTATGGTCAACCGCAGTTGCAACAACACGCAGTGCAGTTGGAACTGGCTCAACTCAATTACATGTCCGAAACCGAGCCTTATGAATTCAACGTAGGTAAAGCCGAGGCATTACAGGGATTACTGAAACAACTGGTAGGCAGCATGATTCTGTGGGGGCGCCAGCAGGAAAGCGGTAGTCACTAAACATTTCTTCGAGCGCTAAACAAAAAAAAAGCCACCCCATCAAAGGTGGCTTTTTTATCTTTCAATAAAAAAGCGGAGTTGCCCCCGCTTCTTAACTTTCACCAATTTCCGACACAGAAAAGGGTAATAATGACTGCTTTGACAACTTAGAAACGGTAAACCAACGCTGCCGCGACTACGTCGTCGGTGCCCAGACCCAGTTTGTTGTCATCGTTCAGCTGGTTGATTTGGTAGTCAACGTAGGTGTACAGGTTTTTGTTGATGTAGTAAGTCACACCGATATCAACATATTTCAACAGATCCGCATCGCCGCCAGCAACGCCAACCAGATCCTTGCCTTTAGACTGTACGTAACCCAAAGAAGGACGGATGCCGTTTTCGAACTGATACTGTGCTACCAATTCCACGTTTTGGGTTTTGGTTGCGATCACGCTGCCGTATGGCGTCATATTACGAGTTTCACCGTACATCGCAGCGATGTAAACCTTGTTAGCATCGTATTTCAACGCGGTTGCCCATGCCTGAGCTTTATCACCGGTTGCGCTGTTAGCCAGAGTTTTTTGACCTACAGTACGGTTGGAAGAAGAGTAAGATGCCGCAGCGCCGATACCTGAACCACCGATATCCTGATAGTCAACGGACAGACCAAAACCGTCGCCGTTAGCTTTCTGAATTGCACGGCCATTGTTCGCGCCAACCAGCGTTTCGTCATTTTTGCCTTGGTACTGAACGGCAACGTTTAAGCCTTCAACCAGACCGAAGAAATTGCTGTTACGGTAAGTGGCTAAACCGGTAGAACGGCCTGTCATGTAGTTGTCGGTGAAGGACATGGAATCACCGCCGAACTCAGGGAACATATCGGTATACGCCAGCGCGTCATACACTACGCCGTAGTTACGACCGTAATCGAATGAACCGAATTCAGCAAATTTCAGACCGGCAAAGCCCAGACGGGTTTTATTGCCTTTATCACCTTGAGATTCAGCGTTGTTAGCCTGAATGTTATATTCCCACTGACCGTAACCGGTCAGTTGGCTATTAATTTGAGTTTCGCCTTTAAAACCTAAACGGACGTAAGTGAAGTCACCGTCGCTTCCTTTATCTTTGCTGAACAGATGTTTCGCAGCCACACGACCATACAGGTCAAGTTTATTACCATCTTTATTATAGATTTCAGCTGCGTTAGACAGCGATGGGATCAAGCTTAAGGAGACGGCCAGGGCCAGAACACTGCGTTTCATCATTATTTTCCTTGAATTTTATATAAATTTAACTCATCGCCATCAAATATATTTGAGCGGCCTAGTGGTTAAGTTTTAATTTTTTATAGTGACAAATAAATGTAAAGCCAAGAGACATTAGCATTAAGCGAAAAAAGATAAAATGGAAAAATTGCAGAAATATCGTCATAAACAGTTTATTAATTGTAACAAAATGTGTTTTGAGGAACTTTTATAATACACTGATTATTAATGAATTTAATGCAAACACGGATATCCAAAAGAGTGCGACCGCACCAAAATAGTGCACAAGTGTTTCTTTTTGTTTCTTTTTTATGCGGCATGGTCAACATGATGAAAAATTTGAGGCTATTGCGCCCTGCTATTGTAAACATTCAGATCAGCAAAATTACTTCTGTTCTTTGAAGCAATGCAAAAATAAATGAATGATTCACCTAAAGCCAATCCCAATAGGAAAGCGTTAATTGAGAGAAATAATAACTTTATAAATCGCATGGTTAATTAAGCAGTTAATAAAATCATCAATAACAACGTGCCACTCATGCATTATTTGATGTGATGATTATGCTAATAATGAGAATTTAAGCAGTATTAAACACTGGATTTAATCTAGCAGGTATTATTATGACATTACTATTACAGAGTGCTGAACCTGCCTGTCCGAAAGTGATATTAACCTGCGTGATTAATTTTAACATTTAATGCATTAACTAATTTCATTAATACACTCTGTATGTCAGGTGGCAATCGGTATTCATTGCCACCTGACACACAGCTCTCCTTTCCTTATATTTCTTATATTTCTTATATTCCTTAAATTCATATGCTGTTAGCGTTGCGGTAGCTCCGTTTCGTCCATGCGCACCAGCATCAGGCCCGCGCGCAGTCCTTGGGCAACGTGCGGATTGGGAAACAATAGCCATTCGTAAGGATGTTCGACCCGGTAATTTCCACTGGACTGCTCCATTAACAATCGCCCGTAGGCAAAACGCGCAAAATTGAGGGTTTCGTCGGCCACGTGCAAACAGAAGTTTGCATCGGTTTTGATCAAAGATTTCACCACGCGATACAACAACATCGGCGCATCCGGCGCCCTTTCCGGCAAAGGTGCGCCGCTAACTAGCCCCTGCAATCCTCGATTGATTCCAGCGAATTGAGCCAAGTCGTTCTGTCCAAACGGTAACGCTTTCCCCAGCTCTAGCGTACAACTGTCTGCCTCCCAGTATTCACTGGTGTAATTGGAAAAGGTTCCCCCTGCAGAGGTATGCATGACTAAGGCATCCAGTTCGATATGCTGTAGCCAGCGATATAACTCTGATGAATACGGACGCCCCTGATAAGGCAGTAAGCCGAAACGAGTATGATAGGAACCACGAATTGCCGTGTGTAAATCATAATGCAGTCGCTGATGCACCTTTTCAGTGCTAAAAAATTGGGAAACGGCCTGTTCCACTATCTGAGCTCGCTCTCTTTCGATAGATTCAGGAAAGTCCTGATGGCGGCCGCCAAACATCCGATTGATATCATGTTCGAGATAACGCTTTGCGACGCGAATCGCCGCAGGATTTCCCAATAAAATCAGCAAGCGAACATTTAACTGGAGGCGTCCAAGAAACAAATCGCCAACCAATTGATTTAGCAGCTCGATCGGCGCAGTTTCATTACCGTGAATACCGGCAGACAGCACTACCGCCTGTTGATATTCGCCTAACGGGCACAGTTCCAGCATGCCTTCTCCCAGCCAATGCCAGCGAAACTGTGCCGTTCTCCCCTGATCGTTCACCGGTTGACGCGCAGATAAAGTCAGAGTTAACAAATCCAACATGAAGACTCCTTATCATCCATGAAATGAGTTTTGCTGAAAGTGGTACACCGATCCCAAATCCAGAATCCGCGTCAATTCGTCCAGCGCCTGATGCCCTTCCTGTAGTAATTGCGGATCGGCCAAATCACTGAGCTGCAATCGATCGCGATAATGACGATCGACCCAATCATTGAGCGTGGCAAAAAGAGCGGGGGTCATCATTACGCGAGGATTCACCGCCTTAAGTTCAGTTTCGTTCAGCGCGACCCGCAGCCGCAGACAGGCCGGGCCGCCGCCGTTGCGCATACTTTCCCGCAGATCGAAAACCTTGATTTCGTCAATCGCCCCGCCGCTCGCCACTAACTCGGATAAATAGCGCCAGACACCCGCGTGATCCCGCGACTCCTGCGGAATCACCAGAAGCATTTTTCCGTTGTTCTTACGCAGTAACTGACTGTTAAACAGGTAGGTAGAGACCGCATCAGCCACCGAAACTCGCTCCGTCGGCACTTGTATGGCGTCTAGCTGATACTCCATTTCGCCCATTTGGCGGCGCAATGGTTCCAGAGCACTGTCCCCCGCCATAAAAGCCTGTTGATGGTAAAAAAGAACCTGTTGATTGCTGACCGCGATGACATCGTTATGAAAGACACCGCGATCGATAACCTCTGGATTTTGCTGAAGGAAAAATGTGCGACCGGGATCCAGCTGATGCAATCGCGCCACGGCCTGACTGGCTTCAAGCGTTTGTCGCGCCGGATAACGACTCGGGGCAGAACCGGTCGTCATACCCCGCCTACCGTAGACGAACACTTGCACCCCTGGCCGATCGTAATCACCGCCGAGGCGGTTATGGTTGGCAGCGCCTTCATCACCAAACAGTTCCCCTCCCGGCAGCGCCTGATGATGAACAAAGTGACGATGATGATTGAAAATACGCTGCAATAGCGCGCTCGTTGTTTCCGCCTCGATTGCCCGATGGAATTTATTGTTCAAATTGGCGGCGGTAAAATGCACCCGACCGTCGGCGCTATCCGCCGATGGGGAGACAGTTGCAGCATTGGCAGTCCACATAGAAGAAGCCGAACTTACCGCAGACAAGAGTCTGGGCGCTTCCCGCACTACCTGACTCAAAACCTGCCCATCAGAACCGCTGAACCCTAGCTGCCGTAAAGCGGGTAAGAATGGCCGTTCCTGCGGCGGCATCACGCCCTGCGGGTAACCCAGATCCGCCAGCGTTTTCATTTTCAACAAGCCTTGTTTAGCCGCCAGCTTCGGATTGGACAGGCTATTTTTATGCTGAGTCGAGGCTTCATTGCCGAAAGATAATCCAGCATAGTGATGAGTTAGCCCGACCAATCCATCGAGATTTAATTCATATCCTGCCATAGGGCTTCTCCGCCGCGGCTTATAGAGGATCGGTCACATCAAACGAGATGCCCGGTGATAAAGTCGCTGGCAACGTCAGGCTCTCGCTTTCCAGCGATGCCATCGGCCAGGCGCAGTAATCCGCAGCGTAAAACGCACTGGGGCGATGATTACCCGATGCGCCCACACCACCGAACGGCGCAGCGCTGGAGGCGCCGGTCAACGGTTTATTCCAGTTGACGATACCGGCCCGCGCTTCCTGCAGCAGTTGCTCAAACTGGCGACGATTTGGAGAAACCAGCCCAACGGCCAGACCGAAACGGGTCTGATTGGCAATCTCTAACGCTCGATCGAAATTGTCATAACGAATAATGCAGACCAAAGGGCCAAAATATTCCTCATCCGGCACGTCATTCACGCCGGTGATATCAATAATTCCCGGTGTCAGCACCGCGCCCTGCGCGTCTGGTCTGGTCATAGTCAGCAAGGCTTTCCCGCCCAGTTTGATCAGAGTTTCCTGCGCATCCATCATACGCTCCGCCGCCTGAGGGGAGATCACCGCGCCCATAAATGGCTGCGGCTGCTGATCCCAACGGCCAATCCGCAGCGACTGCGCCACGGCGATAAAACGTTGCAAGAAAGCATCGCCTTCTGCACCGCGTTTTACCAAAATCCGCCGCGAGCAGGTACAGCGCTGACCGGCAGAAATAAACCCCGACTGGATCGCCAAATTCACCGCCGCATCTCGGTCATCAATTTGTTCGACAATCAGCGCATTGTTACCGCCCATCTCCAACGCCAGCATTTTCTCCGGCTGTCCAGCCAGTTGACGATGCAACTGATAGCCGGTAGCGGCGCTGCCGGTAAACAGCACGCCATCGATATCATTCTGTCCGGCTAGCGCGATGCCGGTATCCCGTCCGCCCTGAACCAGATTCAGTACGCCCGGCGGAATTCCAGCCTGTTGCCAAAGTTTGACAGTTTCTTGCGCAGTTTTCGGTGTCAGTTCGCTAGGTTTAAACACCAGCGTATTACCTGCCAACAATGCCGGGACTATATGCCCATTGGGTAAGTGGCCGGGAAAATTGTACGGGCCAAACACTGCCAGTACACCGTGAGGTCGATGGCGCACCACGGAGCGCGCGTCGGCCATTGGCGATTCGCTGGTGCCGGTACGAACTTGATGAGCTTGCAGTGAAATATTCACCTTGCCAATCATGGCCTGAATTTCTGTCAGCGTTTCCCAATGAGGTTTGCTGGTTTCCAGACTGATGGTGCGTGCCAGTTGCTGTTTATGCTGTTCCAGCAGTACGGCAAAACGCTGAATAATTTCCACTCGCTGCGCTAACGACGTTTTCGCCCAAATCGGGAAAGCCGCTCGCGCCGCCTGACAAGCTTTGGCAACATCCTGCTCATCGGCTGCACGGGCTTGCCACAATAATTGCTGATCCATCGGATCGTGTTTTGCGAAAGGCTCACCCTTGCCGGTGTGCCATTCCCCTTGAATAAAAAGTGCAGCATGGGTCATTTTCGTGTCTCCGGGGAAAATAAGCTGACCAGACGAACCGTTCCGCCCTGTTCCACGCCAAGCGCGGCCGCACTTTCAGCGTTGAGGTGCAGAACCTCGTCAGTCAAATCGGTGTGAATCAACAGCGCACGAAAGTGATGATAATCATCATTCGCTACCAGATAAGCGGTGCCGCTGCCGTCTAGAATGACATCATCAATAGAAACCTGCCGTTTGGTACTTTGGCGCACTGCACGGATTTCATCCGTATTGGCTTCCAGCGTTGGACCACCGTCAAAAATGTCCACATACCCTTGGTATTGCAGGCCTTCGGTTTCCAACACCGCTCGCGCTGGCGCAGTATGAGGATGTACCTGGCCAATAACCGCCTGTGCTTCGGCCGCCAGAAAATCTACGTAAAGCGGATGTTTCGGCATCAATTCCGCAATAAAGGCTTTCTGACCAGTGCCGCTCAGATAATCCGCTTTGGCAAATTCAATAGAAAAGAAATGGCGTCCGACGTTTTCCCAAAACGGGGAGCGCCCCTGTTCATCGGTAAAACCACGCATTTCCGCGATCAGCTTGCGCGAGAATAACTGGCGGAAAGCGGCAATAAACAGAAAGCGCACTTTAGAAAGGAAAGGACCATTTTTTCCCTGGCGATATTCAGGATCGAGAAATAAAGTACACAGTTCGCTGTAGCCCGTGTGGTCGTTGCTCAAAAAGAGCGTCGGCACCGACTTGTAGACATTGAGGGTTTTCGACGCATGTACCAGCGTCCCCACGCGAAAGTTGTACCAAGGATCGTTCATGCCAACGGCAACCTCAATCGCGCTGACGCCCACCACCTTTTGACGCTCAGTGTCTTCCAAAACGAACAGGTACCCCTGTTCGCCCGGAGCCAAAGTTCCTTGCCAGGTGTTTAACGCCCGTTCAATGCGTGCTGCGAGATGTTGCTCATTTTGTGGCAGAGAAGTCATGCCGACGCCAGTTTTTCCAGCCAGTTCCAGGATATCGGCCAGATCCCGACGTTCTACCGGGCGAATAATCATCATAATCAAGGTCCTTTTTTACGGCGTTAATCCTACTGGCAAACCTGCGCAATCCCACGGGCAAGACGTGCCAGTCCCTCTTCGACGTCTGATTGAGAAATGATGAGAGAAGGAGCAAACCGCACCACGTCCGGCCCGGCAATCAGCGAAATCAGCCCGTGTTTGGCCGCGGCCTGAATAATGGCTTTGGATTGACCGGCATATTCGCGTTTTAACACGCAGCCAATCAGTAAACCGCTACCGCGGATCTCGGAGAACACGGGATAACGGGCGTTAATGTTTGCCAATCCCTGCTGGAACCACTGATGACGCTGCTTCACGCCGGATAGCACTTCGGGTGTGTTGATCAACCGCAGTACGGTTCCCGCCACGGCGCAGGCCAGCGGGTTGCCGCCGTAAGTGGTTCCGTGGCTACCAACGTTGAGCGCACCGGCAAAACGGTTGGTGGTCAGCATGGCAGCAATTGGGAAGCCGCCCCCCAAGGCTTTGGCACTGGTTAATACGTCCGGCGTTACGCCGTAATGCATATAGGCATAGAGTTCGCCGGTACGGCCGACGCCGGTTTGAACTTCATCAAAAATCAGCAAAGCGTTATGGCGATCGCATAAAGCACGCAGTCCGCGCAGGAATTCGGCGTCCGCCGGAACCACGCCACCTTCCCCCTGAATCGGCTCGACAATCACCGCGCAGGTTTGCTGATTGATCAACGCTTCCGCCGAGGCCAGATCGTTAAAAATGCCATGACTGATACCGCCTGGCAGCGGAGCAAAATCCTGCGAATATTTTGGCTGTCCACCAGCAGAAACGGTGAATAGCGTGCGGCCATGAAACGCGTTGCGGAAAGCCACGATCTGATTTTTCTCGCCCACTTGCCCCGGCAGGTTGGCGTAGGTATCTAACGCATACTTACGCGCCAGCTTCAGCGCCGCTTCGTTGGCCTCCGCACCGGAGTTACAGAAAAAAACCTTTTCAGCAAAAGTCGCGTCAATCAGTTGCTTGGCTAACCGCAGCACCGGTTCATTGGTATAACCATTGCCCAAATGCCACAGTTTTTCCGCCTGTTCATGCAAGGCAGCTTTAAGCGCCGGATGTCCGTGTCCCAAGGCATTGACCGCAATACCACCGGCAAAATCGATGTAAGATTTTCCTTCTTGATCCCACAGGGTCGCGCCTTCGCCACGAACCGGAATAAAGTCAGCCGGCGCATAGGTTGGCACTAGCCATTCATCAAATGATTGGCGGGTGACCGGGATTGGCTGTTCCATATAAACCTCTTTCTCAGCATGAGTTTGGGGTGTGAATGCTTACTGGCGAGCCAATGGCACTCTCTTTTGCCGCCGTCGCCTCACATTGATGGAGTGAGTACGGCGGAGGTAACATGTTATGTCGCGAAATGGCGACTACCGAAGTCGATTGAGTCGCCTTTCGTATATCCTGTTAACTATTCAGAATGAAACAGATTCACTTGATATAAAGTGTAGAGCAGCTTTTATGCTAGCAAGCCCAATATGTGAATAAAATGTATTTTTTTCGTAAAAACAAGAGTTTAAAATGCATAATTATGCAAAAGATGCAATTTATCGTGCATTAATTTATCAAGGAATGGCGTAATTACCGGGGGCTAGGCGAAACATTATTCAAATAATGTGAAGTTCTATTTTTGCTCTGCACGATCACATTTATGCAACACAATAATAACAGGCGTGTATGCTAACGCCCTATATATGGGCGGTGAATGCGTCAATTTAGTGCGTTTGTTCTGTCGAATTTGTGTCTGGTAGCAGGTCGATGGGTGAGCATTATTCTCACCCGCGATTTGGTTGGAAAAGAGTTAAGCGTGTTCGCGCTGTGAATATCCCTCTCTAACGACGCGCACTGAGCTGATAAACCAGTTGGCCGAGGGTTTTAATAGCCTGCTCGCTGTGGCTGCTCCATGGGAAGGAGGCATTGAGGCGGAAACAGTGATCAAACTGCTTCCCGGTAGTGAACATCCTCCCTGGCGCAATGCTGATCCCCTGCTCTAACGCGCGTAGATAAAGTTCATTGGTATTAAACGGCGGTTCCATTTCTACCCATAAAAAGAAACCACCGCCGGGATGACTGATTTTCACGTTTTGCGGGAAAGCTTCTGCAACCGCCTGATGCATGGTGTTCAATCGCTGTTCCATCACCCGCCGCAGGCGGCGCAGATGCGTATCGTACCCACCTTGAGTGAGATAATCGGCAATAGCCAGTTGAGTGGGCACACTGGCAGATACGGTGCTCATCAGTTGTAAATGCTGAATACGCTGAGCGTGAGCCCCCGCAGCCACCCACCCGACGCGAAAACCGGGTGCCAGACATTTGGAAAAGGAGGAACAGTGCAAAATTTGACGATGCTGATCCAACGCCTTGGCGGGCAGTGGTCGTTCCGCACCAAAATACAGCTCGCCATACACGTCATCTTCTATTAGCGAGATATTATTCTGCTGTAACAGGTTGACCAACCGCTGTTTATGGCTCCACGGCATGGTGGAACCCAGCGGATTCTGGAAATGAGTCATCAGCCAGCAAGCTTTAATCGGATATTGGCCGATAACCTGCTCCAAAGAATCCAGATCGATACCCAACTGCGGATGAGTGGTAATGGCAATGGCTTTTAATCGCAAACGCTCGATGGCCTGTAATGCGCCATAAAATGCCGGCGATTCAATCACGACCCAGTCTCCCGGCTCCGTCACCGCCTGCAAACTCAGGCTCAGAGACTCCATTGCGCCCGCGGTAATCACAATTTCTTCCGGCGAAACATTCATACCGCTGGCGGCGTAGCGTTGGGCAATATTCCTTCGCAGGCTCTCGTTACCCGGCGGCAGGTTAGTGACCGAGCTTTGTGGCGATATTTTCCGCGCTACGCTGGCCAGCGCTTTGGATAACCGCGGTTGCAGTAACAAACTGGGATCGGGGAAAGCAGAACCAAATGGGATAATCGCCGAATCTTTCCCCGCCTGTAGCACATCAAAGATAAAGGCGTTGATATCTACCTGCTCGGACAAATGCAGCTTGGTACCGCGTTGCGGCTGCGGTAGTTGGGTAGGTCGAGATGCCACATAGTAACCAGACTGCGGCCGCGCCACGATCCAGCCCTGACTTTCCAGCAGTTGGTATGACTGCACCACCGTCATCAGACTCAGCCCAGATTGCTTACAACTTTCTCGTAGCGATGGCAGTTTATCCCCGGCCTGCCATACTTTTGACTGAATTTGGGTACGAATCTGGCTGGCTAATTGCTCATATCGGGTCATAATTCATCTGTTATAGGTAATATTGCGTTAACTGTCACTATTATACCTACTTTAACCTGTGGTTAACTTGCTGCCAAGCCCGCCAGCCCGAAAAACCGCCTCGGGCATTGATGAACCCGCCGCATGACCGGTTTAGGATCTCAGCAATTGCCTCGAATAATTCTCCCACAGGGACAGGGTTTTCCGGTTCGGCGCTATCTGTTTCACGGCGATAACCATCACCTGCCGCGTTATTGCGATATACCGCTATGAAAAATAAAAGGAAGTACCATGTTTGATAAGGGGTCCCTATGTTTGGGTTAACTGCACTAGAACTGGCCCGCATTCAGTTCGCTTTCACCGTTTCGTTTCACATTATTTTTCCGGCAATCACTATCGGTTTAGCCAGCTTTCTGGCGGTGCTGGAAGGACTGTGGCTAAAAACCAAAAATCAGGATTACCGCGATCTTTACCATTTCTGGTCGAAAATCTTTGCGGTTAACTTCGGCATGGGCGTGGTGTCCGGTTTGGTTATGGCCTACCAGTTCGGCACCAATTGGAGCTTTTTCTCCGAATTTGCCGGCAGTATCACCGGCCCCTTGCTGACTTATGAAGTGTTAACCGCCTTCTTCCTCGAAGCCGGTTTTCTTGGTGTGATGCTGTTCGGTTGGAATCGCGTTGGCCCCGGCCTGCACTTTTTTGCTACCTGCATGGTGGCGCTGGGCACGCTGATGTCCACCTTCTGGATTTTAGCCTCCAATAGCTGGATGCAAACGCCGCAAGGCTTTGAAGTGGTGAACGGGCAGGTGGTACCGCTGGACTGGATTGAAGTGATCTTTAACCCGTCATTCCCTTATCGATTGGCACACATGTCTACCGCCGCCTTCCTGTCCTCCGCCTTCTTTGTCGGGGCGTCTGCCGCCTGGCATTTACTCCGTGGTCGCGATACTTCCGCCATGCGTAAAATGCTGTCAATGGCGATGTGGATGGCGCTGATCGTCGCGCCGATTCAGGCGCTGATTGGCGATGCACACGGCTTGAATACGCTGAAATATCAGCCAGCTAAAATTGCCGCTATCGAAGGACATTGGGAGAATCATCCCGGCGAGGCAACGCCGTTGGTGCTTTTCGGTCTGCCGGATATGGAGCAGGAAAAAAACCATTTCGCTCTGGAAATCCCCTATTTGGGTAGCCTGATTCTGACTCACAGCCTGGATAAACAGGTGCCCGCGCTGAAATCCTTCCCGCCAGAAGATCGCCCTAACGTACCCGCGGTGTTCTGGGCCTTCCGTATTATGGTGGCATTGGGGATGTTGATGATTGTGGCTGGCGTGTGGAGTCTGTGGTTACGCTGGCGCGGCGGTTTATACCAAAACCGAGCTTTCCTAAATTTTATCCTGTGGATGGGACCGTCCGGTTTGATCGCTTTGCTGGCCGGATGGTTTACCACTGAAATGGGACGCCAGCCTTGGGTAGTCTATGGGTTGATGCGAACTAAAGATGCGGTTTCCGGCCACGGCGAAATCCATATGAGCATCACGCTACTCGCCTTCCTGCTGGTGTATTGCTCGGTGTTTGGCGTGGGTTACGCCTACATGATGCGCCTGATTCGCAAAGGCCCGGTCAAACACGAAGGTGATTCACCGGAACAAGGCGGCCCAGGCCAACAGCGTACTCCGGCACGACCGCTGTCCGCCGTCAGTGACAGCCTAGACAATAACCATTCTGAAAGCCGCAGGAGCTAATTATGGGTATGGATCTTCCACTAATCTGGTTCGTTATTATTGTTTTCAGCACCATGATGTATGTGGTGATGGATGGTTTCGATCTAGGCATCGGCATGCTTTTCCCGTTGGTGAAAGACAGCCGTGATAGAGATTTGATGATGAACAGCGTAGCCCCAGTTTGGGATGGTAACGAAACCTGGCTGGTTCTTGGCGGGGCGGCGCTGTTTGGCGCATTCCCCTTGGCCTATGCGGTGATTTTGGACGCGCTAACCATCCCTCTCACCTTGATGCTATTAGGGCTGATTTTCCGTGGTGTCGCCTTCGAATTTCGCTTTAAGGCTACGCCGGAAAAACAGCATATCTGGGATAAAGCGTTTATTGGCGGATCATTGCTGGCTACCTTTACCCAAGGCGTGGTTCTGGGCGCCTTTATCAACGGGTTTGAAGTCACGGGCCGCGCCTATACCGGCGGTTCTTTCGACTGGTTGACGCCTTTCGCTCTGTTCTCCGGCTTGGGGCTGGTCGTGGCTTACTCGCTGTTGGGCTGTACCTGGTTGGTGATGAAAACCGAAGGCCATTTACAAGATACCATGCTGCGCTTGGCTACGCCGCTGACCTTACTCCTACTGCTGGTTATCGGCGCGATTAGCCTGTGGACGCCGTTGGCGCACCCGCAAATTGCCGAACGTTGGTTTAGTTTGCCTAATCTGTACTGGTTCCTGCCGGTGCCTATTCTGGTGTTGGTCGCCACCTGGGCGCTGTTGCGCAGCGTCAAAAATCGCGGCCACTATGCGCCCTTCCTGCTGACGCTGCTACTGGTATTCCTCGGCTACAGCGGTTTGGGCATCAGCGTCTGGCCTTATCTGATTCCGCCATCCATTACTTTCTGGGCCGCCGCTGCGCCCATGCAAAGCCTCGGCTTTATGCTGGTCGGCGCGCTGTTTATTATCCCGATCATTCTGGTTTATACCTTCTGGAGCTACTACGTGTTCCGGGGAAAAATCAATCACGATCAGGGATATCACTGATTTCTCCGGGCTGGCGATCCCAGCCCGTTCGGATTCATTTGAACAACAGGAAATCCTATGTTTAAAAAAACGGCTCCCGCTTCGACAAGGCTGTCAACACCGGCACCTTGGTGGAAAAAATTGGGCTGGCTGGTGTTGATTTGGTGCGGCAGCGTATTAGCCCTACTGGCCGTCTCCATGCTGTTCCGTATGCTGATGACCGCTGCGGGAATGAAGAGCCATTAGCACTAACACTTTATCCACAAAAACGGTAAGGTAGCGGCGTTTATTGCTCAAAGGAATTCCGCTGAATGAAACGCTACCTGATCCCGATTGTTAATCAGGTTGCCCTGCTAATGCTGTTTTTAGGCCTGCTGGGACTGGCCGGCATGAGTATCTCTTCGTGGATGGCTCAAAGTATTCAGGGTAACGCCCACGCTATCAATAAGGCCGGGTCACTACGCATGCAAAGCTACCGTTTGCTGTCGATGGTGCCGCTGGATAGCCATGATTTACCCTATCTCGATGCGCTGGAGCAGGATAAAACCAGCGCTGACCTGCAACAATCCCTACAGCGGGAAGGATTAACCGAACAGTACCAGCGACTAAATCAGTACTGGATCCAAACTCTTAAACCTCGTTTACAGCAGGCTCAACGCCCCGAAGACGCGGCTGAGCAGGTTGCCAATTTCGTCCACCAGTTGGATGCACTGGTACTCGCCATCGATCACAAAACCGAACAGCGTATTGTTCTGGTATCCGTCATCCAATGGATTTTCATCGCGCTGACCCTGATCCTGCTTCTCGCCACAACCTTTTATCTACGTCGCCGTTTGCTTCGCCCATGGCTGCAACTGATCACCATGGCTAATGCCATTGCCCGAGGGGATTTTAGCCATCGTTATTCCCTGACTCGTCACCGTGACGAAATGGGCACACTCGGTCTGGCATTAAATCGCATGTCGCAGGAACTCTCATTGATTTATGCCGACTTGGAACAGCGAGTGGCTGAAAAAACCGCTGATTTACAGCAGAAAAATCAGGTGCTGGCCTTTCTTTACCAAAGCAGCCAGGAATTACATACCCACCAGCCGCTGGCGGATCGTTTAGAACCCATAATCAATCAGCTGAAGTTATTAACGCCGCTGAAAAACATTCAGATTTGCCTGTATAAAAATGGGGGCGAAGGTCAGGCCAACCCGCTGCATACTGCCCAGGGAACCATTATCAGCAGTCACGAGCTGGAGAACGCCTTGACGCCAGATCAACAGTGGGAATCCCTGAGTTGGAGCCTGAGCGATAAGCTGGAACAATACGGCTTATTATTGGCTAAACAGCCGGTGAATCACCCTTTGAGTGATGAACAGTTGCAGCTGATCCACATGTTGGTAGAACAGTTGACCAGTACGCTGGCGCTTGAGAGTCAGGCTAAACATCAACAGCAATTACTACTCATGAACGAACGCTCGGCCATTGCCCGCGAGCTCCACGATTCTATTGCTCAATCCCTTTCCTGCCTGAAAATTCAGATAAGTTGCCTGCAGCAGCAAACCAGGGATCTGCCAGAAGCCAGTCAGATATTGATGCAGCAAATGCGCGAAGAGTTAAATATCGCCTATCGCCAGCTAAGAGAATTGTTAACCACCTTCCGGCTTAAACTGAGCGAAGCTACGCTAAGCGCCGCGTTAGAGGCAACCGCCGCCGAGTTCAGCGAACGTATCGGTATTCCGGTTAATCTAGATTATCAGTTACCTAATGATGGGGTTCCTGTTCATCAGTCTATTCATTTGGTGCAGGTCGCTCGCGAAGCTTTGAGCAATATCTATAAACACGCTCAGGCTACCGAGGTTTCCATACGGGTTTATCGCGATAACGATGAGGTGGTGATGGTGGTTCAGGATAATGGGTTGGGTATTGGCGACAGTAGCGCACGGCCCAACCACTACGGGCTGATGATTATGCAAGATCGCGCGAACAATCTGGGCGGACACTGTGAAATACGCCAGCGGCCAGAAGGCGGCACCGAAGTACGAATTCAATTTACTCCGGATAATGACGATCTAGTTTGATTGAAATCCTAAATAAATACGGGCGGAGGAATTTCCCCGCCGCCTACTTTTAAATCTGATAATCGATAGCGCCTTGATCCCTTTCTTCTGCCAGTACCTGATATTTAATATTCTGCGCTGCCAGAGTCGGATGACGCAGCAGAATACATAGCCAGATAAATTACAAACCTAATAGTCATTCGCAATAATCCCGTCACGGCACGTTCTATAGCACTTTCGGTTCATGCAAATAATTATCATTCACACAACTCAGTGATACAATTGTTTCATCTATTCCGCTACGCCCCAATTAGCTGAATATCCAATAGAATGAAAAGGATGAGAGAGTGACTACAGACACCACCGCCAATCAGCCCGCGAAACGCCCGACGCCACCTCGTTTGATACAAGTTAAAGAAGTGCTGGATATTTCACCACACCTGCGACGTATTACTTTCCACAGTGATTCATTAGCTGACTATCCAGCAGACTGCGCCGCTTCGCATCTGAAAGTATTTTTGCCTCAGCCGGGACAAACCCAACCCGCATTGCCGGTGTTGACCGATAAAGGCCCTATCTGGCCGGAGGGGGAAATGCGGCCGATTGTACGCACCTATACGGTACGCGCGGTGCGCCCTGCTTCCGGTGAAATTGATATTGAATTCGCCATGCACGATCATCCAGGTCCGGCGGTAGATTTTGCCCGCCATGCTCAGAAAAATGACTGGATCGGCATCAGCAATCCCGGTGGCCCACAGCCGATGTTACCTCCAGCACTGCATTATTATCTGGTTGGCGACCCTTCCTCCCTGCCAGCTATCGCCGCTCTGTTGGAAACCTTGCCTGCTCACGCGCAAGGTCAGGTCATCGTGCGCGTAGATAGCGCGCATGATGTGCTGGATTTAGATAAACCAGCTGGCGTTGAGCTAAATTGGGTTATCGGAGGAACCGAGAAAACTCATGAAATCGTCACTCAATTCTGTTCTTTCGCCTTGCCTACGGAAAATGTGATGTTTTGGCTGGCCGGTGAAGACAAGTTAGTGGTGCTACTACGCCGCTATTTGCGCCGCGAAAAAGGCTGTGAACGCGAACAGCTTTACGCCGTCCCTTACTGGCGCGAAGGGATGAATGAAGAGGCTTACCATCAGAAGCGCCATGATGTGATGGATAATCTCGACGGTTAAATTTCGAAATAAATCCTATATCCACTTGGACATATCGCCCTGATATGTCCATTCTTAATAAGCTAATTAACCAAATATCATTGTTTTTTAAAAAACGTGTAAAGAAACTCTGCCAAACCCTTGTTATTTGCTAATCTTAGTCTCTTTTTTTTGTAAATAGTCGCTTTATGTGCGTCAAACGGAGTTAACGCCACTTTAGAGCTATAAAATAATAAGGAGCGCACCTCAAATGAAGTCGCAAAACGATCCTGGCCGATCTAAATCTCGCCATCATGAGTATTCCCTGATTTTACCTGTTATCGCATTGGCTATTCTCAACGTCTGGGGCGATACCAACAACTTCACCGCTATCATTGTCATTAACCTGATTGCTCTGGTCGCCATTCTTAGCAGCGCTTTCAGCGTGGTTCGCCATGCCGACGTGCTGGCTCATCGCCTCGGTGAACCCTACGGATCGCTGATTCTTAGCCTCTCCGTCGTGGTACTGGAGGTGAGCTTAATTTCCGCTATGATGGCCACGGGTGACGCTGCCCCAGCGCTAATGCGGGATACGTTATATTCCATTATTATGATTGTGATTGGTGGGCTGGTCGGTGTGTCTCTGCTTTTGGGCGGCCGAAAATTTGCCACTCAGCACGTTAATTTAGTCGGTATCAAACAATATTTAATGGCAATATTCCCATTAGCCATTATTGTTCTGGTTTTGCCTTCTACCCTACCCGACGGAAATTTCAGCGTCGCGCAAGCGCTAGTCGTAGCAATGATTTCTGCGGCCATGTACGGCGTCTTCCTGGTTATTCAAACCAAGACTCACCAAAGTCTGTTTGTCTATGAACACGAAGATGAAAGCGATGATCCGAGCGATCCGCACCACGGAAAACCTTCATCACACAGTAGCCTATGGCATACCTGCTGGCTGCTGGTACACCTGATCGCCGTTATTGCGGTCACCAAGTTTGACGCCAACCCGCTGGAAAGTTTATTGACTGAACTGAATGCGCCGGCCAAATTTACCGGCTTCCTGATCGCCTTATTAATCCTGTCACCAGAAGGTTTGGGCGCATTGAAAGCCGTATTGGCTAATCAGGTTCAGCGGGCAATGAACCTATTCTTCGGTTCCGTATTAGCCACTATTTCCCTGACGGTTCCAGCCGTTACCCTGATTGCGGTATTAACCGGACAGGAATTAACCTTTGGTCTGGAAGCCCCCCATATGGTGGTGATGGTCAGCGTATTAGTGCTTTGTCAGGTGTCGTTCTCCAGCGGGAGAACCAACGTGTTAAACGGCACGGCGCATTTGGCACTGTTCGCCGCTTATATGATGACCATAATGCTGTAATTCCGAATCGACACAAATAATCTAGGGCAAGCTTATGGCTTGCCCTTTTTATTTATATCCGACGATGCCTGACTAGCTGTTAACTGAATAAATGCACTGTGCCAAATAAACGCTGTTCTATGGCATCCAATATCCCATTGGACACACATCAGTCATAATTCTGTTCTCCATCGAAAGAAACCAAAGAACGTACTTCGTGCCCAACCCGATATTGATATTTATCGCTCTGCTGTTCCATCGGTGGTTGCTGCTGCGAGGTGCATCCCACCAACAATATCAGACCCAATAGCAGACCTGCCCGTGGTTTCCCTATTTTTAATGACGACACACCAATGAGACGAGTGGTTATTTCCATATCTCACCTCTTCTCACTCTTTATTAAGGCAGCATTAAGCCCAGGCGTTTTATCATGAACATCATTTGGGTTAAATAACCAAAGAGTCGCCCAGATTTTGCTGATTCACTCTCGTAGCCAGTGCTAATAAGGCCTGAGGATTCACGCCAGCGAAATTGAATGATGCAAATAAGGCCAATATTTTATCGTTTGGAATCCTTGCGCTTCAAAGCGACAAATCTCATGTTTGACGATAATATTTCGGCACAAGAGTCATTTTTTTAGCAAAAATACCTGACAGCGGTGAAAAAATCAGGCCCCCGATAGTAATATCGGAGGCCTGTAGAACAATAAAATAGTCTGTCGTACAACCTACCTGTTGAACGGCTAGCGGTTGTACTGCCAATTACGCTAGCGTTTATTCCAACCTATCCCACCGTCGATTCTAAAATAGCTCCGCGTCCATCAATCTGTTTTAGCATCTCGCGACAGTATTATCAGGTATAGGCATTTAATGTGCGTTGGCACAATGCGGAACGCACGCAGTCTTGTTTGTCGAAACGAATAATGCCGATCATTTCATCCTCGGAGAAACGTTCCAGCGCATCACTGAGGCCAGATTTCACGCCGCGCGGTAAATCGCATTGGGTAACATCACCGTTAACGATTACCGTCACATTTTCACCCAATCGGGTCAGAAACATTTTCATCTGACTGGCGGTTACGTTCTGAGCTTCATCCAGAATCACTACCGCATTTTCAAACGTCCGTCCGCGCATATAGGCAAAGGGAGCAATCTCAACTTTACCGATTTCCGGGCGCAGGCAGTATTGCATAAATGACGATCCTAAACGGCGTAGTAGAATGTCATAAACCGGACGGAAATAAGGCGCAAACTTCTCGGAAATATCACCGGGCAGGAAACCCAGATCTTCATCAGCCTGCAATACAGGTCTGGTAACAATAATCCTATCTATCTCTTTATGAATTAGCGCTTCCGCAGCTTTGGCAGCACTAATAAAAGTCTTACCGCATCCCGCTTCGCCGGTGGCAAAGATGAGCTGTTTACTGGCTATGGCTTCCAAGTAATGACCCTGAGCTTCGGTTCGTGCCAAAATAGCGGAGGTATCGCGGCTGTCTCGCGCCATACCGATAGATTCAACACCGCCCATTTGAACTAACGATGTCACATTCTCTTCCTCACGTTGACGATGACTACGTGAATCACGTCTAATCACGCGTTTCGCTTCACGACGAGCTTTGATCACTGCTTTTTGTCTTCCCATAGTGGCACCTTACAGTTTGTTTCACCTACCGCAGCAGTCATTGCCTGCGCGATTATGTTTCACATACGGATTAGGTTTTGGCTTCCTTTGCAGCCAATAAGAGCCAATAAAAAATGCAAATAACCTGAACGATAAACCGTACTGGGTTTTGTCTGGTTCAGATTAATGCAGGAGGAACTTATCAGGGATGAACATAAAAAATCAGAGGGAGGGTTTTGGATCTTGGTTGACAATTCAGGGTCGGTGAGCCGGCCCTCGTTACAACGAGTTTCTGTAGTAAATACTTGGTTTTGTCTCAACAGCCCAAACAAGGACTTTACCATTAGCGATCCTCGCAGTGATAAACAACAGCCTAAGCTGTACACCGTGTGAAAATTACCGCCAGATGATTACAGTATAATGACACTCTCACATTTCGCGTGCTGCAAGTGTAAAAAAATATAATTTATTTATGCTGTACGTTTTTTGTTCTTATTAAAACATGGTCGGTTTCCGTTATTTACCCTTTGCCTGTCTCCAACATAATAGCAATCGACAATAGTGCCAATGTACACATTAACCCTATAAGCCTCCCTGCTCATAGAACACGCAATCGCCTGAATAACTCAAGGCAGCGAATAGCTTAAATCGCCGTTTGAAAATCCTGTAAGCGTCTCTTTTGTTTTCCGTCAGCAGTGAAATTTTCTGTGGATAACCATTGTGTTATCGCTCGTTTAACCTCCGGCCATTCACCATCGATAATCGAGAACCAATCGGTATCTCTATTACGCCCTTTTACCACTATGGCCTGTCTGAATTGGCCTTCGTATTTAAAACCATAGCGTTTAGCCGCATTCCGAGAAGGCTCATTGCAGGAATCACATTTCCATTCACAACGGCGATAACCTAAGGTATCGAACACGTAGCTGAGTAAAAGATATATGGCTTCGGTTCCGGCAGAGTTTCTTTTCAGTAATGGAGACCAATTAACCGAGCCTATCTCAATTACGCCATTGTTATTATCAATACGCATCAAAGCCACTGTGCCTATTACATGGCCTCCATGCGTATCCATCACGGCATAATGCACGGCATCGGTAGCGTTAATCATGCTTAGCATATAGTCATGAAACTCAGCCTCTGTTTCCGGACGCGCTTTGAAGAGATAAGTCCAATCGCGGTCATCTTCTATACTGTGATAAGCCTGATACAGCTGTTTTTCATGCTTGGCCATATTGACGGGTTCCAGATAACAGAAACGACCGTTCAGCACTTCTTTTTGCGGTAACAATCCGCCTTGCCAATCTGCCAATTCGTCGCCAATTGCTTGTCCAAACTCATTTAATCTCACGGCTATCCCTCTTTATACATTGAAAACGCTCGCCATCTTTTTCCCGGTTCCAAGCTAGCATAAGCGAAAGAAAAAAGGAGGAACGCGACAGTATTATTCGTCAACTATTGATCATGAAATCAACGGTAAACGATTCCGCTCTCGCTGTTGCATTTATTCCTAAATGGGGTGTAATAAACGTAAAATGATTTACCCAAAGAAAAGAATACGACACACTTAAGGCTAACTACTTAAATTTACGGTTAAAAATATGCCTGACTTTATTCGTCCCAAGCTCACGCTGCCTGATAACCAGAGTAAACTTCTGCTCCATTCCTGCTGCGCGCCTTGCTCCGGCGAAGTTATGGAAGCACTAAATGCGTCAGGCATCGAGTACACCATCTTCTTTTATAATCCGAATATTCATCCCAAACGTGAATATTTGATCCGTAAAGACGAGAATATCCGCTTCGCGGAGAAGCATAATATTCCTTTTATTGACGCCGATTACGATAGCGATAACTGGTTCGAACGCGCCAAAGGGATGGAGAAGGAACCTGAGCGAGGCATTCGCTGCACCATGTGTTTCGATATGCGTTTTGAACGCACTGCGCTATATGCCTATGAACACGGTTTTAACGTCATTTCCAGCTCATTGGGCATTTCCCGCTGGAAAAATATGCAGCAAATAAATGACTGTGGCAAAGGTGCGGCGGATAAATATCCGGGGATACGTTATTGGGATTATAACTGGCGAAAAATGGGCGGTTCATCGCGCATGATTGAAATCAGTAAGCGGGAAAAATTCTATCAGCAGGAATATTGTGGCTGCATTTATTCCCTACGCGATTCCAATCTACACCGCAAAACGCAGGGGCGAGATATCATCCGCATCGGCACCTTATATTACGGCGATGATAACGAAGAATCCTAACCACTCACCGATGATAAAGCATCAGGATAAAGTCAGCATCCCCCAGCCTGGCCGAGGGATGCTTATCTCAGAATATTTAACTTAATGACGGTTGCCGAGTTTCACATCCACCAAACGTCCATCCTCATCGTTATACAGAACGAAATTATTACCGCCTTTTAATTCAGCAATTAATTCAGCCTGAACCGATAAGGTGCTGGCTAATTCATGATCCTCTAAATGAGGACGATGCTGACGACGCTCAACCCGCCAACGAACCTGGTTATATTTCGCCCACGCAATCAGTACCAAGGCGTTAAATAGCGCAATCAGTAAATAAATCACGATGGTACTTAACCCTTCCAGCAGATAGATATGCAGCGGAATCGTCCCCGCGTGCGGGGCATGATGGACAGTGGCAAGCAACCCATTGACAAACAGATAGATAAAACCGCACCAGGCAAACGCGGTAATGATGATATCTATCAATTTCGGCAGCAAACGCTGCTCGGTTTGAATCAGAGGCGCACTCATTCTTTGATTCTCCCAATACCGCGATCCGGACTGACCCACCGGGCACGCTTACGTTTCACTTTCAGCATCACTTTTGGGAAAGCGACCAGCGTAGTAAATAAACTCAGCATCCAGTACACCATCGGATACCAAATGATCCAGAACAGCGACATGCCCAGTTTCGGCTCATAACGGCGTTCAATTACCAAACTAATGGCGAACTGGAGCAAACAGGTCAATGCTAGCACCATGCCGGTAAACGCCGGCGGGAATATATTCTCCACATGAATACCCGGCGGCAATGGCACCACAAAGCCAACGAAGAACAACAGAATACTGATGGCGTAGGTAAAGGCCCAGGTAATAGAAAGCGAATATTCGAGGAACAGTATCCACATCCGACGATTACGCCAGCGCCACAGCTTGAACATATTCTTCAGGAACACTTCTGCACCGCCCTGCGCCCAACGCAAACGTTGTTTCCACAATCCCCGCAAGGTTTCTGGCATCAGAATCCAGCACAGGCCGCGCGGTTCAAAGAACACTGCCCAATGCCGCACCTGTAACTTCCAGCTGATATCGATATCTTCGGTAATCATGTCTGGACTCCAATATCCCACGTCGGCCAGCGCCCTACGGCGGAAAGCCGCAACAACGCCGGAAACGGTGAATACCTGCCCATACACCCGCTGAGTGCGCTTAATCAGACCGATAATGGAAGAAAACTCCCCGACCTGAATACGCCCAATTAATGTGGAACGGGTACGAATACGCGGGTTTCCCGTCACTGCCCCCACCCGTGGATTTTCAATCATCGGAGCAACCAAATACGGCACCGCATGTTTATCCAGCAGCGCATCCCCATCGATGCACACCAGATATTCACTGCGCGCGGCGGCTGTGCCCATTTGCAGAGCAACCGCTTTACCCTGGTTTTGAGCCAGATGCAGCACCCTCAGGCGGCTATCTTCCTTTTGCAGTTCATCCAACACTTCGCCGGTGTTGTCGCTGGAGCCATCATTAATGGCGATCACTTCGATATTCTGATAGGTCTGCGCCAGCGCCGCGTGAATGGTCTCCCGCGCGTTCAATCCCTCGTTAAAGCATGGGATAAGAATGGAAACCAGCGGATTACCTTTCAGTTCCGGTGGTTCAACATCGCCCCCCCACGGCCAATGCCGCTCACGACGTAGCCAGAAGTAGACCCCTCCGGTTATCCAGATTCCTGACATAAATAACGGGTAGAAAAACACGAAGTTGAGCAGAACATCCCCGGTGAACATCAATACCATTCCCGCTGGGATACTCAACACTAAACATAAGATAATAAAAGCAATTATTCTATCTGTCATTTGAGTGGGTACCAGGCTGATGAGAGCGCAGGACGGATAGTCTCCAGCTGTGGTTCGCTGGTAATGAAGTTATCCGGGTAGTAACCAAAGTTTTGCGCGCCATTAAGCTGCAATTGGCGCATCCAATCAGCCAACACTTCGCCGCTGATTTCATCCTGCCCCTCGGCTTTTCTCCAGTTCAAGGCTTGCAATTCAAAGACGGTTTTATCCAAAGCCCCCGGCCGTTTAGCCACGGTTTTCACCATATTCGCCAGCCATTCGTCAGATTTAGACATTGGCACGCCTTCCATCAACGGCATCGCCATCGGTGCTACCCAGTCATAATTCGCCAGGAACTCATCGAAGTTTTGGGCAAACCAGGCTTCACTTTTCGGATCGATAATCGGCATAGCGTAGATATTGCGGGCAGATTTAATCTGCGGCCCACGAATCGCTTTGGTGTGCTCCATTAACTGATTGGTGAAATCAGTTAAATACTGGCTCTTAAACCGAGTCCAGCGGTTGAAGGTTTCCGGGTTCTGACGAATAGCCTGAATGGAATCAGGGAAACCGGCCTTTTTGTAAGCCGCCATCGCATCCGGAGAAGCATCCTCAAAATCGCTCATCAGAGCGTCATCGTGGAATAGAATGCCTGAGAACGGCGCATAACGCGCCAAATCTTCATACACTTCAATAATGCGCTGACGGTTGACCGCATTAAACGGCGTCAGGCGATGATACGCCTTGGGATCGACATCAACCTTTTCGGTTTCAATATTTATCCGTTGAATGCGCGGCAGTTTAGGATCCATTTCGAAGGCCAGAACCGGCATCCAGGCATAAACCCGCACCTCAGCGCGAGAGGCCAGCTGCCATGAAACCCGGTTAAACAAATCAGCACGCATCGGTATCCAACGGTTAGGGAAATACACCTGACGAATATTCCCGTCGCCTTTTGGATCAGAGAATGCCTGTAGGAACACGGTATTTATCCGAAGGTCATAAATGCGCTGAATCAGTTTATCCAGATTTTTCCCTTGCTGGACAGGATCGGGATCGTAGAGATAATCCAGATCAACGTGCGCCACGCGCATGATCTCTTTTTCCTGCACGCTATTGACGGACTGCGCAAAATCTTTGATGGGAGGATTATTGCTGATCAAAATGCGTGGAATACTCATTAAATTATTCACGTTGCCAATACCCGGCTCCAACGTGAAGGCCAGTTGATAACCGTGGTTGGCGACAATTTCCAGCGCCGTGCCCCCTGCCGCACCATACGGCCAGACCCAAGCCCGCGGCGATTTTCCCGTAGCCTGTTTGATCCGCTCAGTAATCAGCGCCACGTCTTTTTCCATGCGTTGACGATAAGCGGCTTCCGATTCGTAGGTTTGAGTTTTACGATCGTAAATACGGCTCACCGCCGCCGGTTCGGTATTCCCTTGCGGGTTGCCGTTGGCACCATAGTGAGAAGCATAGGTATGCGCACCAATTTCGACTAAACCAGAGCGCGACATTTCGCGGATCTGATCCCAGGTAGCAAAGCGCTTGCGGTCAGTCATTAATCCGCCAAAGTTCACCTTTTTATCCATCGGCGTATCCAACCAAGTGCCAACCGGTGCCAATAAGGCCGGCCAGTTATAGGCGATCAACAGCGGATAAACTCTTTCGTAAAAGCTGCTGTAACCGTCATCAAACGTCAGTAAAACGGCCTTTTTCGGCAAAGGTTTACCGCCATTACGCGCGGTTAAAATCTGCTCAATGGAGACCGGAACATAGTTATTGTTCCGCAGCCAGGCAAATTGATCGTTCAATGCGCTGCTACGCACGCTGAGGTAGCGCTGATCGGCAGCTACGTCTTCCACGTCGTGGTAGGCGATAACCACAAAGTCATTGGTTTTCCAAGGTTTTTCACTTTGCGGCAACGTCCGCATCGCCGGTGGGGTAAACTCTGGAATATCTGACTCCGCGTAAGAGGCAGGCACCAGCGTTACTATCCCAACCACGAGCAGCCGGATTAAGAATGAGAATGTCGGCATGGCGAGGATTCCTTAAAAGCGATAGTTCATGTCAAAAGATAGCTGGACGTCACGTTCCCGTTTCCCATCGTACGGGCGCTTATCCCAGGTTACGGAAACACCGGTATCCACTACGTCATTCCACTGAATGCGCTGTCCATAACCCACGGAGGTTACGGCTCCGGTTCCGTAATTTTTTTCCCAATACGTCCCGGCTCCGAGCTGAAGCTGTTGGCTCCAGACGGTTTTATAACGACGGTACATAATGTGGTCGAAAGTTAGCGACGGCACGGCAGAGAAGTCCCTTTTCGGGTTGTAATACAAGGTGTCTTCTTTGGTATTTTGGCTACTGGACAAATCCAGATTCAGATCGACGGACAAGTACGGCGCGGTATACACCCGCTGGCGACCGTTGAACGCGTATTCCCAACGATGGTTACCGTCAGAGAAGTGTGACGGTGTCACGCTTAGCTGTGCATCCTGACGATCGCTGCCATTCCAACGGACAAACAGGTTTGCGCTGTCCGAATTAACGTTATTTTTCAAGGCACGAAGCGGCGTGTTTTTTGCCAGTTTCTCCGCAGAACCTCCGATGCGCCAATGGTCATTGAAGTCATGCCAAGCGGATAAGCGCCCGCCGACCTTATTGCCATAACCATAATTATGGTTGGCGACCTCAGCTTCTACCCAGTTATTGCGAGCAGTAAATTCGGCCCCTAAACGTAGCACCCGGTTGATGCCACGGCCTTCTTCGAAATGGCTATTATCAAAGGAACCGCCGGTAAATACGCGCCAGTTTTCATCAATGGGCGGGCTATACAATAGCGCCTCAATGCCCTGATCGTTTTTACCGCTGAGTGGACTATCCGATGCCAAAGTGCGTCCGCCGGAAATGCGCAGCTCCGACATATGGCGAATCTGACGTTGACGAGCCAGCTCCTGAGTTGTGACGTTTTCCGGCACGCGGGCAACCAGATCGTCAATCAGTAATTCAAACTGCCGCCATTCTTGCAACTCCAGCGCGGTTTCAGCCTGCGCCGCCTCAAGAGTAATACTGCTCGGCTCCAGGCTTTCAACTTGCTTCAGTTCTCTTTCTGCCCGACGCGGCCAGCCGCGCGTGGCATACACTTTGGCTAATGCAATTCTCAGATCCATATTGACCGGCGCGGTACCGGTCAGCTTGGTTAAACGACGTTCAGCCGCCGGTAATTCATCAGAATTAACTTCCGATTGGGCCAACAAAAACTGCCCCTCCAACCATTCATCATTTGGTGTTCTGACCGGCAGGTTATACATAAACAGCTGATAAGGTGCCTGATTGCTCACCGCATTGGCAAAGGCCTGAGCTTTATCCAGTTGCTCGCTCTCCAGCAACGCGTAATAAGTGGCATCAATATCTTCCAGTCCCATATTCTTCGCAACGGTTTTGCCGTCTTTGAAGTACATGTCGCTGAGAATGGCCGCCGCTTTTTCCGGCTGACGACGGTCGATATAGGCGCTAGCCGCCCAGCGCTGCGCGTAGCCTGGCAGGGTATAACCTTCACGCTGCATCGCTTCATAATCGTTAATCAGACGGGTCATTTGCGCGCGAGCCAACATTGCCCCCAGTCGGTCAATACGCGCCTGTTGATAGTCCGTCTGGGTTTCGGGGTTGTTCTGCCACGCGATCAGCAGCGCCAGATAGTGTTCCAACGCCTGATCGGCCAGATCAAAACGCTGTTGTTCGCTGCGTGTCGGCAGGCTAGCCTGGCGTACTTTTTCCGCCAGTGCGTCTCTTTCAAGCTGCCGCATCTGCGCCGGAGTGAATAGTTTGCTATTTTCCTGCGCAACTTTTAATGCGGGAGCCGCCACACGGTTCTTTTGCAGCATGGCAACATGATTCTTTATCACTTCGGGGGAGACCGGTGTAAAATCCATCGCCTTGGTCGCCGCTTCCAGTGCAGCGTAGTTACGATTGGCCGCGCTGTGCAAATAGGACAGCGCCAGATAGCTCTGGGCAGAAGGCGTTCTCTTCACCAATTCGGTGGCTTTTTGCAATGCCTCTTTATCACGACCGGCGTCAGCCTGAGTCATGATCATCGCACTGATCAATTCGGTGTTATTAGGATCAGCTTTCAGGCTGGCCTGCCAAAGTGCTAACGCCTGATCCCAACGTTTTTGATTACGATAGGCGCGCGCGACCGCAGCCAATCCTCTGGCCGGTATTTGCATACTGGATTGATAACGTTGATAAATGGCAATAACGTCATTATCGTGCCCTGCCCAACCGGCAATTTGTAGCCAGTCGGCAACCTGCCCGCTATTAAGCATTCCTGCAGAAGACGCTTTTTGTAGAAAATCTAGAATTGGCGTGGTATTGCCATCCCTTGCTTGAATAATTAATGAATCATAGTGTGTATCTGCGACAACTGGATTAACTGCTAGCCCTGAAACAAATAATGCCAATAAAGTCATTCTGGGTCTTTGAAATGGACGCAGCAGCGTTAATATCGCTTTACTCATTTTATAACCCTTTAGCGAACGTTTTGTTTAATGATAAAACAGCACTATCGAGCAACATCCGTATCCCAATAAAAACAAGGTGAGATTCAGCTGAGATGAAAAGATTGCAAGATGTTAATTATAGTATCTTAAAGAAAATACGCCTGTCGATTTCTTACAAAGATAATTTATTCAAAAAGTAAGGTCAATAGCCTGACTTAACCGATATTTAAAGGCCATCCACCTGCATTCTTGCCACATAAAGCACAATAAACAACTGAATAGTCCAAATCTACGCAATTCCTTAGCGCAAAATATCGCGCCAAGCAGACAAAATGAAGATTTGAAAAAACAACAAAAAAACTTAAAATTCAACAAGTTGCATAACAAGATGTCAAAATAAAGCAGAACGCGCCTAGAAATAAGTAGTTTATTGACCTAGATATAATTACGGAAAAGAATATTTATATTAAAAGATAGGGAAATTCATTTATTCCAATAAGCTTATTGATTTTTTATAGACACGTGCTTTTATCATCCATAGCCCGCCCTATTCAGGGCTAATCTATTGAATTGGTTAGCGTTCTATTTTTCATATTAATCAATGATGTCATTTTTTTGATTGAGTCTAATGGGGGGGATGTTCAATGAAGGGTCAAGCAATAGCCGCATAGCATTAAATTTTGTTGAGTTAATGACAATAGCTAGGAAAAAACCTAATTATCTCCATCACGCTAGAATAAGAATTTTCTCAACTTTTAATTAAAGGCAGAGTGGATTATGTGTAGGCAACGGTAGCAATCATTCAAACCTTATTCCTCCTCATTCCAAACCCGAATTATCTGTTTATATCTCCTCCCTCTTTTCATTAAATCATTCGCAATAAGCATGCAAATAGTTTCTCAATACGATAGCGTGATTATGCTGCGCGTCTTTGCTACCGTAGAGCAAAGTCAGTGGTCTCTCCTTTGCTATTTCAAGCAACGGACGCCATACAACAGCATTGCTATTTAATTGCATCGTGTAATCTTTTACAAAAGCCGGCCAATCACCTTGTTGATGAAACTGTTTCCGCAGTTCATTCGTTGGGGCGATCTCTTTAAGCCAGATAACACCGTTCAGCCGAACTTTAGTTATTCCACGTGGCCACAGACGATCTATTAGAAAAGTATCGGGATCATAAGGAGGATGAACATCGTAGACTCTTTTAAGAATAATATTCATATACCGCATTTTCTTCTCCTGCCTGTACCCGACTGATGCCGTAAATGCTGGCAGCCATCATCGCCTACCAGCTTCGTATCACTTATTTTCATGCTGAAATCTTACTCAGATTTCCAGGACCATCAGAGCGGAAGGGAAACCAGTTCTCGCGGCAATTTGCTCAAGAACTCAATGCCTGTCTCAGTGACCAATATCATATCCTCGAGCATGATAGCGCCCACTCCGTGGCCGTAGTAAGGCGTTTCCAGGCTCATAACCATACCGGGCTGGAACACTTCCGTCGCCTGCGTGCTGACAAATGGCGCCTCTTCCAAACCGAGGAAGACTCCGTCGCCATGCCCCAAATGACCACGGTTGTACTGCTTCAAGCCTGATTTCCGGATAACATCCATCGTAGAATCAAATACATCTTTTAACGCGACGCCGGGCGCGACCATACTCAGCATGTGTTCATGTCCAAGACGAATGCTGTCGTAAATTCGCTGAACCAACGGCGTAGCTTGCCCAAGCACCATGGTTCGGGCAATATCAGCGCCATATCCGGCGACGTCCACGCCACAATCAAATTTAATCAGATCGCTATGCTGCGCCCCGGCGGTTTCTGCTATTAGCTTAGGTGCAAAATTCTCGCCGATGCTGATCAGATGAAAGCGTGAAAGGTTGGTTTCTGGGTGCTGCATAATGGCAGCTTTATAGGCTGCGGTTAACTCAGATGATGTGCAGCCGTGCCGAATTAGTTTACTGGCTTCCGTAATGCCATATTCGGTGATCTCTGCGCTTTTACGTAGATAGGCTATTTCCCACGGACTTTTAATCACCCGGATTTCATTGAAAATCGGCGTAGAATCTACCCACTGCACCCCAGGCGCAACGCGATCCAATACAGTTTTGCCACCGTGAGACATCGCATTTAATTCGATGGCAATTTTTTTATCCAATACGCCAGCATCACACAATGCCGCTTTTAACAAATTGAAGACGGCCGTTACCGGCGGGCCAATCGGGCGCTCTCGCCGTTTATTCGATTGCTCTGGATTAAAGGGATCGTCGACGTCTACCCATACCGGGAAGGTTTTCAGCTCCACATTAGGCATATCAAAAGTTACGCCAGCGGCTTCAAATTCATTCATGATGATCAGTGACGGTAAGTGGGGATCGCGAAATAATACCGCCACCGCCGCACCGGTATGGCGGAAGGTATACATAAAGAAACTGGCAAAACCGGTGAGGTAATAAAAGTTATCGCACAGGGTGACGACCAGAGCATCGATCTTCTCACGCTCCATCACCGCTCTGGCTTTCTCACTAACGCCCTGCAAATGTTTGATTTTTTCGTTGTCCACTGACTTTTCCTTCCCACCCATTGATCATCATTGTGGCACTCAGTGTATCCGCTCTTTAGACAGAAAATCTGCATTACCCGCTATCTTGTTCTTCGAAATCCGCCATCGTCGAAATGACCGCCACTATTCCGCATCACTATCCTGTCGAACTGGCCGAAGAATGGATTACCGACCATTCGCTAACCTGGGAACAAATGAAAACGGTCGTTTTTGCTATTAGCGACATTGAAAATGGCCGCCTGTTAGGTGCTATCTCCCTAATGGATATCCATCAGAATCAAGGCGAAATAGGGCACTGGATCGGTACGGAATAGTGGGGACAAGGAATATGTAGCGAAGCATCTAAGGCGCTGTGTCAATTTGCCTTTGAACGCTTAGGATTATTTGTTATTTACGGCCGTCACCTCAGCCGTAATCCGGCCTCGGGAAAGGTCATGCAAAAATGCGGTTTCCGGCATAGCCACAAAAAAGTTGCAATGAATAAGCTGAAGAAAAGAGAGGAACACTTTGAGGTATATCAATTGACGTCAGATAGGCTTATTTTTAACGCTATCGCCCATCGTGGGCAAAATTCGTACTCTGCATATTTTGACGGCCGAAACTCTTTCGCCAAGAAAACTTATCGCGGCTTAAGCTTAACTGCATTTAAATACTATCAGCTAAATACTATCAGCGCGATTCTTGCCGAAGCGCAGAGGCGGTATAGCCAAAGGCACTTTTAAAACGGTGGCTAAAATGACTGGCCGAGCTGAAACCGCAGGCTAATGCTATTTCTGTCAGCGGCAAATCGCCGTGGCGCAGTAATGAAGCCGCCCTCTCCAATCTCACTTTCATGACATATTGATGAGGAGCTAATCCGGTGCTTTGCTTAAACATTCGGGCAAAATGAAATTCACTAAGCTCCGCCAATTTGGCCAGGTCCGCCAGCAGTAATGGCTGAGACAATTGGCTTTCAATATATTCCTGAACCCGTTTTAAAACGCTGGGAGCCAAACCGCCTTTCACCTGCGGTAATGCCCACTGCAATTGGGTGTAATGACGCAACATATGGGTCAGCAATAAAGTACTGGCGCTGCTCAAGGTCAACTGATTGGCTCGATCTTGCCAATCACAGCTGAGTAAAAATTGCCGATATAACAAAGTAATTTGCATATCATCCGCAAATACGCGCTCGTCAACCTGTAGCTGCGCCGGACTTCGGTCCCAAATCTGCTCGGCCAAAGAACGCAAATGATCGTCTGTGCAATATAAATGGACGAAAGACAGATTAGTGCGCACATCCCAGCTGGAATAACTGTCTTTCGGCATAATACAAAACCGATCCGGACCACCGCCGTTTTTCCAGCCACCGGCGGTTTTGTGATAACACTCATAGCCATCGGCCACGTACAAACTCAGAGTATGGTGATCCGGATTATCCAGGGTGACGCAATCCTGACTGTTGGTCCAGGCTGCCAACTGAATGCCAGACCCGAGCCGCACAGAATTTTGCAGCTGCGCCTTATGGCCTCTCAGGGTATCGAAAGCCTGATAATTCTCGGATTTCACCGCAACAACTCCTTATATGACAGAATTCACAGTTTACTGAGTTACCGTGATGCAAACCAGAGATTCACTACGTAGTTATTAAGAAATGCGCAAGATTATGCAAATGCTGGCAAAGGGCTGAAAGCACAGATTGGGCGAAAGAATCATAATCTCTTTCATGATTTTCTGAACGAGATATTCAATGAATGCTTTATTGTACAGCGCCGTAGTTCTGATTTGGGGTACGACCTGGATTGCCATTACTATGCAACAGGGCAGCGTGCCGGTGACCCAATCGATTTTTTATCGCTTTGTCATCGCGACTCTGACCATGCTGATTATCCTATTGGTTAGCCGTCGATTACGACGTATCGCCTTACGGGATCACCTATTTTGCGTCATTCAGGGGATGTGCGTTTTCGGTTTTAATTTTTACTGTTTTTATCAAGCGGCGGCTTATATTAGCAGCGGACTGGAATCGGTTATTTTCTCCATGGCGGTGCTGTTCAATGCAGTGAACGGACTCATATTTTTCCGGCAACGTTTAAACCCTAACTTTATTCCAGCCAGCATATTAGGGCTGACGGGGATTGTAGCGCTTTTCTGGCACGATCTTATGGCGACACAATTACAGCCTGAATTACTCAAAGGAATTGGCCTGAGCCTGCTGGGTACCTACGGCTTCTCTTTGGGAAATATGATTAGCAGCCGTCATCAACGACGCGGTTTGGATGTCCTGTCGACCAATACCTATGCTATGAGCTACGGGGCGATACTGATGGGGGTTATTGCCTGGGCACAGCACGGTAGTTTTACTCTGGAACTCTCCGCTCACTATCTTGGCGCCTTGTTTTATCTGGCTATTTTTGGCTCCGCTATCGCTTTTGCCCTTTACTTCAGTCTGGTTGGGCGTATTGGAGCCAACGCTGCTGCTTACAGTACTCTGCTATTTCCACTTGTAGCGCTCACTCTCTCCACCTTCTATGAAGGTTATCAATGGCATGCCAATGCCGTACTTGGTCTGATCCTGATTTTACTCGGAAATCTGGTGATGTTCTCCCGTCCCGGTTTTTGGCCGAGTAACTTACGCCTCAAGCGGTCTTGAAAAGAGAGTTTTTAGGGCTGATTACCAAGTAAAAAGCCCATCAAATTAATGCGTTAAATCACAGACAGGATGCCGACCACACCTTCTCTGGCCGGTTAATCATCAGTAAGAGCTACCTTCTTTCTTCATTTCACCCTCAGGCATGGGTTTTTTCATACTATCTTTCTTCATCATTTCTTGCTTATGCATATCGTCCTTTTTCATCATTTCCTTCTTATGCATATCGTCCTTTTTCATCATTTCCTTCTTATGCATATCATCCTTTTTCATCATTTCCTGTTTATGCATATCGTCCTTTTTCATCATCTCCTGCTTATGCATATCATCCTTTTTCATACTCATTTCTTTACTTGCCGTGTTGCTCATAGTGTCCTCGGCATGGGCAACTCCCATTCCCAGTGCAATACAGCTACAGAGCATTAGAATAATAGGCTTTTTCATCGCATATTCCTTTTTTGGTTTAGGTCAAGTAGTAGAGGCTGAGGGTGAGGGTGAGAGCAGACTAGCTGCCACCAAACCAGTTATAACCCTGATCTTCCCAAAAGCCTCCGGGGTATGTATTCGTAACGAAAATGGACTGAATATATTTCGGGTTTTTGTAGCCTAATTTAGTGGGCATACGTAGCTTCATCGGAAATCCATATTCCGCAGGCAGGATTTTCCCATCATAAGTTAATGTCAGTTGAGTTTGCGGGTGCAATGCTGTAGGCATATCAATGCTGGTGTAATAATCATCTGCACACTTAAAACCAACGTATTTAGCGTTTAAATCAGCCCCGATCAGACGCAAGAAATGGGAAAAAGGAATACCGCCCCATTTGCCAATAGCACTCCAACCTTCAACACAAATATGCCGGGTAACCTGCGTAACCTGCGCCATTGCATATAACTCAGGTAATGACCACGGGTGTTTATTATCAACCAGACCGCTTATTTCGAGCCTGAAACTTTCCCCATTAACCTGACGGATTTGATCCTGAGAGTAATAGGCGTTAAAAGGAAACGGGCGAGTAATCATAGATTCCGGATAGACCGGAGCCAGATTTTTGGGATTAAACAGCCAGCCTTGTACCCGATCGTTGAAACGAGAAATTCTCATTAACTGTGAATCGATCTGCGCGTCGCTATCAAAATCACAGCCGGTCAGTAGCATCGCACCGCCCAAGGTCAATCCTTGATTGAGAAAACGCCTGCGGCTGGCTGAATCCAACCCTTTGGCCAGAATTCGCGTGACTTCTTTTACCACTTCGTCACCATCCACTGCAGGGTTAACCCTGATTTTCTGTTTCATATTTGTCGCCTCTAGCGCCCACGAATCATGGCTAATAATGTTCGGGGAACCAATATCACCATGATCAGGTGAATCAGCGTGAAGAAAACGATGTAGGTCATAGCAAAGAAATGAATATAACGAGCGGTAGGGTAGCCTCCGAGTAATTCCCGCAATAACGGAAACTGAACGGACTTCCATAAGACTAAACCAGATAGCACCAGAGTAATTAAAGCCAGCACGGTCACCAAATAAAGGAAACGCTGCACCATATTATAGTGGCGCAAATCGGCATGGCTGAGTTTACCGGTTAACGCTGCTCGCATATCTTGCCAAAGTGCAGACAGGCTTAACGGCCAGAATTTTCCTTTAAATCTTCCGGTTATCGTATTCATAAATAAATAAAACAAGCCGTTAAAGAAAATAAGCCACATTGCTGCGAAATGCCATTGCAACGCGCCACCTAGCCATCCTCCTAGCGTCATCCAATCCGGGTAAGAAAAATTAAACAGTGGAGAGGCGTTATAAATCCGCCAACCGCTAGTGACCATGATAATAATAGCCAGCGCATTCACCCAATGCGTTAGCCGCAGCCACCAAGGGTGAATAGTTGTATTTATTCCCGTCGTTTCCGCCGTTACATTGCCCATCGGCTAAAAGACCATTTTGATTAGAATAAGTTAACTATAGCCCATTCCCTTTCATTACTACTTCAGTGGATAAATCGTTTTATCAGTATAAATGCGTTATTTAGACGAATTTAATCTATGGCTTTTTTTGCAAAAGTACGCTAGCGATAGTTCACTCAACCTAACAATAATCAAGTAAAGCTGGGCATTTACATGCACGAAAATGAAGAAGTATTATGATTTTTAAATATAATCTTACGAGATAGAGATAATAACGAATGGTAGAAAAGTACACCGATAAAGAAAATAGCCCCACGCAGAACGGGTGGGGCGAGAAATAGGAATAATCGTTACTTTTGCTTTGGTGCGCCAAACAAACCGTACAGGCAAAAACCAAAAATAAGCACAATCAAACCCAAGGTTATATAATCGGCCGCTGAGTGCATCTCGCCTCTCCTCTGACAATCGACATATTAACTGACTACGTTAAGCCCGATGGAGAACCCTACCTATCGGGATGGCAGAATAATACACCACAATAGACGCTGATTATGTTGATTCAGGTTAAAAAATCAGTTTTATCCACCAGAATACGGTCTAACACCATTGATCCAGCTTACGGCCTTTCTAACAAACCTACGGTTAAACCACGGGGATGAAATCGAGGGCAAGAATATGGTGAACAAGTTGCGTGCTGGCTAAACGCCTTTGTGAAAATATTTCTGTATAGGAAAATAGGGACGTAAAAAAGGGAAGCCGCGCTTCCCTATTGTACAGGCTGTCGGTTCAGCTAGCGCTTTTCCGGTTCAAACCAGGCCGCCAATTGCAAAATATCGTTCTCTTGCAAAGTACCGGCGTTATAACGTAGCTCTAGCCACGACTGCAACCAACCGTATTTGGCCTCGGCCAGATCCCGTTTGGAATTGAATAACTGCTGTTCCGCCAGCAACACGTCTAGATTAATTCGTTCCCCCCCCAACACGCTACGACGCGTTGCTATCAAAACTTTCTGCGCCGAATCCACTGTCATTTGCCAGGCTCGGATTTTTGCTGCTCCGCTATTACTTAAATTGAACTGACGCTTTAACTCCGCCAATACCTGTCGGGTTTCCTGATCTAATTCAGCCTGAGATTGTTGATAGTGCGCGGTTGCCTGTCGGGTAGCGCTAGATACGCTGCCGCCAGCATAAATAGGCACATTTAACTGCAGCCCGACGCTTTGCGTATCGTATTTCTGATTGTAGTTATATTCCGATTCAGAGCGGGAATTCCGGGATGAAGCAACTAATTGCAACGTCGGTAAATGTCCACTCCGGCTACTTTCTATTTCATAGTGTTTGGCATCCAGGTTATTCCGCTGCCCAGCCAAGCGTGCATTATGCCGCATGGCTAAATCTCGCCATTGAGCCAATGTCCGTCCATCGCTGATATTTTGCGGCAAAGTTTCCAGCGTAAGTGGCCGTAACTCCGCCAGATCCACCGAGCGGCCAATCATATTTTCCAACTCGGTTAGCTGACTATCCAGCGCATCCTGCTGCTCGATTAGCTGTACCTGAGTCAGAGTCAAACGCGCGGCGGTTTCATCAATATCGGTTTGAGTGCCTTCCCCGGCAGCCAGCAACCGGCGATTCAACTGAATTTGCTCCTGATACGCGCGTAGCTGCGCCTCCAGCAGAGATTTCTTTTCCTGCGCCAATAGCGCACTGCTATAAGCGCGATACAAACGCACGATCAATTCCTGACTTTTATCGCGAAAACGTTGATCGGCAAAGAGTTTACGTGCGATCCCCTGCCGATAGCGTGCGTACGCCCCGTAATCAATCAGCGGCTGACGTAAAGATAACATCGAGACATAGCTATCATAATCGCGCTTCACTTTGCTGCTGCTTCGGTTATCCGTCTGGCTTACCGTGGAAGAGTTATTGTTAGCGCCATAACTGTATTGCACCGTGGGCAGTAGTCCTGACAGCCCCAACGCCTCTTCTTCCTGACCGGCGTCTCTTTCATAACCCGCAGCCTGATATTGCGGATCGTGGCGCACCGCCAGTTCCCACGCATCCAACAGACCCAATGCGTTTCCCCTCCCCGGTAATACTAATAAGGTGAGAAAAATGATTCGTAACGTTAATGGCATCCTGCGCTCCCTACTCTTCCGTTAATGCCATATGTAGGCGATCCATCAGAGGTTTAAACAGATAGTTGATCAACGAACGTTCACCGGTGCGAACAAAACCCTGAACCGGCATTCCGGGCTTAATCTGTAAACCATCCAGTTTTTGCCGCCCTGCATCACTGACCTCAACCCGCAGACTGTAATAAGGTTCCTGAGTGCGTTCATCCAACACTCTGTCGGCAGATATCAGCTTCACCGAACCTTCTACTTTTGGCGTAGTGCTCTGATTAAATGCGGTAAATTGCAGTTCCACCGGCAGCCCAGGGTGAATTTTATCCACCATTTCCACCGGTACTCGCGCATCGACAAACAGCGGCTGGTTATCAGGCACGATCTCCATCAGCGATTGACCGGCAGCAATCACGCCACCTTCGGTAAAGACTTTCATTTCCACCACGGTCCCGGCCACCGGCGAGCGCATCTGGACATTAGCTAAATCGAAATCTGCCTTTTCCAACTGGCTAGCCACTTCCGTTAATGTAGATTGCACCTCCGCCAACTGAGTATTGACTTCTTTTTGATACTCTTGCTGGCGCTGCTTAATTCTCAATCCCTGTTCCTGAATTTCACGCTCTCCACGGGTGATTTCGCCGCCGATCTGCGCAATTTCGCCATTAAGTTGTGAATAAAGCTGTTTGGTTTCCAGCATTTTATTTCGCGGGACATAGTTTTCATCTGCCAAAGATTTCAAACCGTCCAGCTGCTGGGATAACGCCTGCCGCTGACTGTTTTTATTACTCCTCACCTGCTTTTGTGCACCCATCGCAGCCTGTAATCCGGCAATATTGGCGTTCAGCGCATCAGTTTCCATTTGCAACGCCTGCTGCCGACTGTTCAGCAATTGCTGCTGCAAAGCCAGAATTTCCACCATACCTTTTTGCTCACGGCTCTGCTGCAAACGGGGCGTTATAACTAACTGTGACTCGCCTTTTTGCTCGGCTAAAAGACGCGCTTCATTGGCTAATAATTGATGATATTGAGACGTCAGCCCATCGCTGGCAGAACGCGCCCGCACAGCATTTAAGGTGATTAAGACCTCTCCGGCCTCAACCCGATCGCCATCGTGAACCATAATACGATCGACGATACCGCCTTCAGGATGTTGAATGGCCTTACGATTGCCGGAAACTACCACGGTGCCCGTAACCGGAACGCCTTTATCCAGCGGTGCTAACAGCGCCCATAGCATAAAGCCGCCAAATCCGGCCAAGACCAGCCCCCATCCCCAGTACAACGCCCGATTCTCGCTATGTTGTACTTCCCGTAAAAATGCCAGTTCCGTTTTTTTATTGTCTTCGGACATATGCCTGGTTTCTCTTTTATTGTCACTCAACCCGGAATTCCCGCCGTTTGCGGCTCGCGTTTCAATGCAGGTTGATTTGCCGCGTTCAACTGCTGCAACTCCGCCATCACTTCCCCTGCGGGACCGAACCGCTGCTGCTGTCCTTGATTCAGAATCAACAGCTTGTGAGCCCGCGCCGTTAACGCCGGTCGGTGAGTGATCAAAATTAGCGTACAGCCGCGCTTTTGTAGGGCATCCAACGCCATTAACAAAGCGCGATCCCCTTCCATATCCAGACTGGCATTGGGTTCATCCAGCACCAACAGACAAGGATCGCCATAAACCGCACGAGCCAGCGCAATACGCTGACGCTGCCCACCCGACAGGCCCGCGCCGCCTTCCCCAAGCACCGTGTCATAGCCCTGTGGCAAAGAAAGTATCAGTTCGTGAACGCCAGCCAGCTTAGCGGCGACGACCACTTTTTCTGCGTCTGGTTCGCCAAATCTGGCGATATTCTCCGCCAAGGTGCCACTGAACAGTTGAATATCCTGAGGAAGATAGCCGATATAAACCCCGGAAATTTCTTTATCCAACTGATTCATATCTGCCGAATCCAGCCTGATCGTGCCTTGCGTCGGCGGCTGTACGGCCACCAACAGGCGTGCTAACGTAGATTTACCTGAGCCAGAAGCGCCAAGAATCCCCAGAGTCTCTCCAGCCTGTAAAGCGAAATGGATATTATGCAAACGCGGCGCTTGGTTATGATTCGGGCGGAAACTGATATGCTCGACGCTTAAATGACCGGTCGGCGCGGGCAGCGCCATTGCGTCTTCGCGATGCGGGTGATTATCGAGCAACAAATGCAGCCGATGCCATGCTTGACGAGCCGCAACCCATTGTTTCCACACGCCAATCAGTTGATCGATTGGGCTCAGCACTCGCCCCACCAAAATGGAACCGGCGATCATCATTCCAGCAGTAATATCTCCTTTCACCGCCAACAAAGCCCCCAGCCCCAGCATCAGTGATTGCAAGATTATGCGGGAACTTTTCGACAAAGCATTAACGCCAGCTGAACGTTCACTGGCAAGATTCTGCTGGCGAATAAATCCATAGTGTTGGGACAACCACCGATTGCGCATATTTCCCAACATTCCCATGGCTTCGATCACTTCCGCATTGCGTAAATGGGTATTTGCCTGATGAGTCGCTTGCATCGATAGTTTATTCGCTTCTGCCAGAGGGCGGCGAGTTACGTATTGGTTGAGCCAAGTGAGGAAAATCAGAAAGACAGCGCCGCCTAATGCCAACATGCCGAGCCACGGATGCAGCAAAAATACGACCGCCAGGAACAGAGGGAACCATGGCGCATCAAAAAAGGCAAACAGGGCATTACCGGTAACAAACTGGCGTAATTGGGTAAGATCCGTCAGCGCCTGCCCAGCTTTAGAATCTCCATCCCGCAAATTACGTTCAAAAGCGGCGTTAAATACCTGTTTATTCAATCGCAAATCTAATCGGGTACCGAGGCGAATTACCACCAAACTGCGTACCCACTCTAGCGCGCCCATAAAAAAACATAAGCCAACCATCAGGATCGTTAGCATCAGCAATGTCATTTCATTGCCGGAGGCCAGAACCCGGTCATAAACCTGCAACATATACAGGGAGGGCGCCAACATCAGTATATTAATAATGGCGCTGAAAATGCCGACGCCGTAAAAACTCCGTCGACATGCGCCCAGCGCCTCTCGTAACCGGTCATAATTGCGAATTGGATGAGAAACCATAACCTTTCCTTAACGGCTTTCTGGCGGGCGATAATTATTTTCTGACTTCACTCTTAGGTAAAAGTGAAGTCATCAGATTATCCGTAACGAAAATTAATCCTGTACGCGGCGTAATATCATTACTCCCGCATCATCCGGTAGCGTCATTTCATAACCGTCTTGGGTTCGCTCAAAAAATGCCACAGCCCCACCGGTTTGATCCGTCAGGGTGATACCATCCGGCGTTGGCCGCCAACCCTGTGGCGCGCTGCCCAGCAATTGTTCTAAGCAGGCAACATCGCCGCTGGCATGCCAAGTGAGATTGGGTTTTATTGCCGTGGACTTCAATTCAATACTGCAGGCTTTTTCTGCTGATTTATTTAACTGTACTTGCCATTGACCGCTTAAATCGCTGGCTTTAGGTAATACCTGGCTGCTTGCCATAATCTCTCCAGAACTTATTGAGGTTAATAACGCCAAAGTGGCACACAAAAATGTTCGATAAGGTTGAAGTAATAACCGCTTCACCATAACTGCTCCTGTATTAATAGCGCATAGGAATATCCGTACATGTGCTATTCCAGATGTTGATCGACTTAGAAAATAAAATCCGTATCCAAGCCAAGCTTACCAATAATGGAAACTTCAAAATGATCTTCCATAACGCCATTATTAACATTCGCCATGTGAAAATGGGTTATATCGCTAGCTGAATCATACTCCAGCATTGCATCACCAGTCGTTGATAAACAATTAAAGTCATCCACAACATTTAACCTCGCCCCATGGAGCGATGTCATACCTGAAACATCCAATCTATCGACGAAAAATTAAAAATACCACATAAAATCAATTCGATAACAGGATTGATCTTTTATATCCTTGTAGGCATAAATATCTTTGCTCGGCATGGGAGAATTAAATATTTTGCCGCCATATAATCCACTTGCGTTATTATTGACATTCCCATCATCTAGACAATCGATACTGCTTTTATTAATGATACAAATTTTGTGGACAACGCTGTAAGACACTTCACTCATTTCATTCTTTATGTTTTTCATAATTAAATCCCTTTCAATTGAGAAAACATTATGTTAACTCGAGCGCCATAACCAGAGAAATTAATGAGAAAACATAAAATAGCCTTTCTATTCTCTTTTTTATCGCCGACGTCTAATTAAGTCAATCAGACGCCGGCAATATTTTATTATCAACTATCAAACGAGAAAATCAGCAGCCTTCATCGGTTGGCCAATAATTTTCAAGGTAAAATCAGATGAAAGTCCGCCGCCCGAATGATTCAACGCAAATTCGTTCATTCCGGTTGTCTCATCAAAACTCAGTATCGCTTCTCCTGCTTTACCGCTGAACTCATTCACCAGCCGCGCACTATTTTCAGCAATATTCAAACCTCTCAGGTCAATTTTATCTATGCCGCTGACGAAATCATAAATAGTATCCGGGTTCTCTGATGTTGAATCCTGGATATTGCCATAAAAGAAGGTATCGCGACCTTCGCCGCCGAACAGATGATCTCCCCCACCTGCACCATAAATAACATCGTTGCCGGCGTTGCCTTTTAAGATGTTACTGACATGATTACCCATCAAAATGTCATTCCCTGAACCACCAATCGCGTTTTCGATCACCGCGCCCGCCGCAATGGACACATTTTTTTCCAAACCGCCGACATCGGAAAATGACTGTTCGTTCAAGTTAATCCGTTGATTGTTTGAATAGCCAGAGAAATCAAACGCATCATTACCACCCGCGTCCCAAACTGCGAACACCTTCTTATCACTGCTATGGTTTAAGCTCAGAGAGTCTCGATTCGTATTTGAGTTGAAACCATAGACAGTATCTTCAGTTCGTGTGTTCATATTTGCGCCATAAAGACGCTGAGCTGCCGCGATATCATCTATTTGAGGACCAACTGGATAGAAACCTTTAAAATCAGCGCCAGTATTCCACTCACTCCAGTAGCTCATTATGCTGTACTGCCTACTGTCTTCCGCATAACCCGCATTACCATAATTTGGCGTACCTTTTAGAGAGTCATAGCGCCCTGGATGGCTTAACCCAAGCGCATGACCTATTTCATGGCTTAAGGTCTGATGACCTGATTGATATAAATCTGGACGTTGATTCCCTTGATGATTGTTATTAATCCATACTCCTACCTGACTCGATGGCCCCCAAGGGAAATATGCATATCCGGTTTTAAAGCTAGGGTTAGAGTCTTGCCCGGAGTAAATTTCATAATTACCAAAACGAATATTCGCATCATGAACCGCGCTGGTTTCATTAAATGTCACATTGGCTACGTCAGCCCAACTTTGCATTGCCTGTTTTGCCGCGGTGACCTGCGCTGAGTTAAATTTCGTCAACCCAGAGTCACCCGCAGGCGTTTTAGCGCCATACCTAGGGTTCAAAAATAAATAATTGACCTCTGCCGATTGATCAATTTGTTTCATGCCATTCCAACTGTGACCTGTTCGTGTAATGGCATCGGCGGCTTCTTCCGAAGTAAACGACACTTTATTCTGCTTTAACGATGTGCCTATTCGATCAGTTGCACCCGCCATTAGCCCCTGCGCGTATAAACTTCCCAACTGATATTCATTATGTTGTCCCTGCTCTGTTATTTTATTTTTACTTTGCTTCATCACGTATATTCCGGATAGTTTGGTTAGATAAAACCAATGCTTTTGTCATGACCCTCAATTCAAAAGCATCACCGTTCACAGATTTTTCGAACTGTACGGCTGCAAGCACCTTTAACACAAAATGCTTTAGCGATCTGGGTATCCACTAATGAATAATTAAAATCACTATACCGCTGCCGTAAAACCACCCTACGTGATAAATCTTTTAATCATAAATCTTATTAAGGAAAATATTTTCTTTATAATAAATAAAAATATTCCTAAAAATTATTAGTCAATAACTTATAGATTTATCTTATTCTCATAAAAAACACAGACAAAACCTGCCATTAATTTTTTATTCATAGCCAACGCCTGATTTAATCAATCAGACATTGGCTATATTTCACTTTTTCTATCAGACGATAAAGTCAGTCGCCTGCATTGGCTGACCCACAATTTTCACCAGGAAATCAGGAATGGCTTCTGCACCACCGATATTCACAGCCAAATCGCTGATATTAGTGTCAGGATTGTAAGTTAATAATGCTTCACCCGCAGAACCGGAGAAGTAATCGACAAAATGAATTCCACCTGTCCCAACATGGAATCCCGACAGATCGATTTTATCGATACCGCCTTCAAAATCCATAATCCAGTCAGGGTTGGCCAGTGTCGAATCCGTGGCGCGACCGTAAACAAAGATATCGCTGCCGCTGCCGCCCCACATTTTATCTGCACCTTCGCCGCCAAACAGCACGTCATTACCCGCTCCGCCGCGCAACTCATTATTGGCTTCATTACCAATGATGACGTCATTACCGGAACCGCCAATCGCATTCTCGATAGTGACACCCGCCGCAATGGAAACGTTAGCTTTCAGGCCGCCTACGTCAGAGAATGACGTCGCTTCCAGATTAATGCGTTGATCAACGCTATAGCCTGAGAAATCAAAGGTGTCGTTGCCACCCGCATCCCAAACGGAGAACACTTTCTGATCGCTGCTATCCGCCAAAGTGAAAGAGTCACGATGAGTATTGGAGTTAAAACCGTAAGTATTATCTTCAGTACGCGTGCTCATATTAGCCCCGTACAAACGTTGAATTGCTGCAATATCGTCCACCAATGGCGTTAATCCGTAGTGCCCTTGATGATCCGCTCCAGATTGAGTTTCATCCCAATAACTCATAATACTGAACTGACGAGTATCTTCGCCGTAAACCGCATCAGCTTTAAAGGTATTGCCTTGACCCGCGTTATAATCCGCTGGATGGCTCAGCCCCAGAGCATGGCCTAATTCATGTGCCAATGTTAAGCGACCATATTCCATTGAGCCTGGCTCGCGAATATTATCCACGTTGTAATTATACCAGGTACCCGCGTTTGCAATTTTGCCATCACTGTAATAACTGGTGCTGGTAAATGCCTGACCGCCCGCTAACTGGCCAGTAGAGGTTAACGAATAGTTGCCCAATGTAATATTGGCTTTCTCCGTTGGACCGACTTCAGTGAAATGGACATTAGCAACATCAGACCAGGATTGGAGTGCAAGTTTAGTTTGAATTACCTGCTCCGGATTAAATTTAATGAATCCGTTAATCCCAGTAGGAATTTTGGAATTGTGGTCTAAAAATGAATATTTAAGATCGGCATCCTGCCCTAAATTCATTTTACCATTCCAACTTAATCCACCGCGATTTAACTGCAATACGGCTTTATCCAAAGCATAACTCACTTTACCGCTAGTAGTGGTAACGCCATCGCCACGAACAGAATCTAAGAATAGATTGATTACATCACTATAACCTTCCATATGATTATTTGAGGCGAGTTGAGCGTCAGATGTCTTCTTGATTGTTTTCAACGTTAAGTTCCTTGTAATTAAATAAACTCACCACCACGGCGACTATCTACACTCATTAACGGGTAAGATTTACCCGTGTAAAAAATGCAAATCCATGTCATCTCCTTTGTAGTGGTATTACATAAAAACATACTTCATATATACAATTATTTTCAGACTAATTAATACATAAAGATAATTTGTTTAATCATCAAAATGCGTTTTGATTATATGTTTTACGTTATTAAAAACAAGTAATAATAATCATCATGAATTTAAAAAAGATAAATCCTAATTACAACCATTAAATTTACGCGTTATTTTCCCAGAAAAATCCTATTAGCTTATTCCGGAGTTTCTGATTTAAGTCATTAACAACGTCTAATAAAAATCATTAGACGTTGTTTTTATTTCAAGAATCTAAGCTATCAAACAATAAAATCTGTCGCCTGAGCCGGTTGCCCAACAATCTTCACTAGGAAATCTGCGAATGACCGGTCGCCAGCGATATTTAATGCTAAATCGCTTACGTTGCTTCCTGCGTCATAAGTCAGCATGGCTTCACCTGCTTTACCGCTGAAGTTATCGACAAAATGCAGGCCACCGCTTTTACCCAGATTAAAGGCCGAAAGATCGATCTTATCGATACCTCTTTCGAAATCCATGATCCAGTCGGTAGCTTTCGGTGTGGAGTCGCTTACTTGAGCAAAGACAAAAATATCTTTACCCACGCCACCCCACAGCACGTCCGCCCCGCCGCCGCCGAATAACACATCGTCGCCATCGCCACCTATTAAGGTATTGCGCGCATCATTACCCACGATGACATCATTACCGGAACCGCCAATGGCATTTTCGATGGTTACGCCTGCGGCAATAGATACGTTGCCTTTCAGCCCGCCCACGTCAGAGAAAGATTTTTCGTTCAGATTAATACGCTGATTATTGCTATAGCCGGAGAAGTCGAAAGTATCGTTGCCATCGGCATCCCATACGGAGAATATCAACGCCTTGCTGCTATCGGTCGCGGTGTAATAATCACGATCGGTGTTTGAATTGAAACCGTAAATAGTATCGCCGGCGCGGGTCGTCATATTTGCACCGTACAAATGTTGGACCGCGGAAATATCATCTAAAAGAGGTGCGGCGGCGTAATGGCCTTTGTTATCGCCACCGGTATTTTTCTCACCCCAGTAACTCATAATACTGAACTGACGAGTGTCTTCCGCGTAGGTTACATCCTTATAAGACGGATAACCTTGACCCGCATTATAATTACCCGGATGGCTAAGCCCCAGTGCATGTCCAATCTCATGAGTTATAGTCTGGCGGCCGTATTCCATGGTATTTGGGCTACGAATATTATCGACATTGTAGTTATACCAGGTCGAACCGGACGGACTCCCGCTACCCGGTAAATACGCATAAGCCTGGGAATCGGCCGGAGAACCGTCGTGGGAAAGCGTATAATTACCAAAAGTAATATTGGCTTTCTGGCTGGACGCGATTTCTGTGAAAGTAATATTGGCGGCATCCGCCCACGACTGTAATGACAACTTAGCCGTTTCGATTTGCGCAGGATTGAATTTGACAAAACCCTTATCGCCACTCGGAATTTTGCTAACACTGTTTAAAAATGAATAGGTCAGCTTTACTGGCTGATCAAAAACATTTTTACCATTCCAGGTTTGCCCGGTACGGGTAATCTGTAACCCCGCGTCTTCAGTAGAGTAAGACGGTTTGCCATTTCTTATCAGGTCATCACCACGCGCGTGATACTGTAATAACTCATTTACCGCATTATAGCCATTACGCGCTACAGCAGCATCAAACTGATCGACAGTTTTATTACTACTTGCTTTCATAGATAAAGTTCCAAGTAATTTGGCTTAAGTGCAATTTAACCGAATATAGCCAATGAATTAATCTAATAATAAATTAAAGACACAGGCTTCCAGCTGCCGCGATCATGCAGCAGTATGACTAAAAAAATATAAAAAGATGATTGATAACTGCCTAAGTAGTTATACAAAATTAATTATAGACGGTTATTATAAAACGCAAGAATATTGGAATTTATTTTTATCCCTTTATGGAAAAAATTTAAAAATTTAATTAAAACATGGAGTTATATTGTAATAATTATTGAATTATTTTTATAAAAATAGATGTATATATAATCATTTCATAGATAATCATTGGCATAGTGAATTAATATTGGTGACATGTATCCATTTCATTGTCGACCTAGGATTAAAATTAACCAATTATAATTACGCCTCAAAACCACTTATCATGCAATAAAGTTATAATAAATGAAAAATAGGCATATGAATAAAGAACGCCGTAATAAAAGCGGATAACAAAACCAAAATTAAACCAATAATAAATCCATCTTGAATTCATTAAATTCTGATTTTCAGGTTCCTTCCCCGTCGATTAACCTTATTATTTTAGAGGGAAAAGCAAAACTAATATCATGACATTTTAACTGGATATATATCTGGAAAACGGCTGGTCAGATTTTACTGGAAACATGCTAAAACAGTTCTTAAGTCAGTTTGATACGTAACAACCTGATAAAATAAAACACATAATATTCAATGATATAGTCAGTTAAAAACCGACAAATGCAATTATCAATATCGAAATGATAATTATTTGCATCAAAAAATTTATAATGCTATATATATCCCGCTTTGAACGGAATAATAATCGTTTTCTCTTAACGTTAGCCAAATGACAAATAGGAACACCTTGAGCATGGATATCAATCCCTCAGGTATGTCTGGGCTTATTATTCCCTGAAATTCTACTCTTCAATAGGGACACTATAGAGATGGCTTCAACGCGGAAATTCAATGATAACTATATCCAACATCTTAATGGCGAGAACTGGTCTCGAGCGAATACCCATTTAGTTGGGAAAATACTGCGTGAACTTAGCCATGAGAAATTAATCGCACCAACCCGTCTGGAAACGCAGGCGAATGGCCTTTGTCGCTATAGTTTTTGTCCCGACAGCGTTAGTTCCAATCACAACAAAATAGAATATCGCTTCAGTGCCTACCCTTACCAACTAGATCATCTGGATATTGAAACCGATACATTAACCAAAACCGTGGAGGGTAAACCGCAGCCACTGGATGCGTTACAACTTATCATTGAATTAAATAGCCTGCTTTGTATTTCCGAAAAAATGCTGCCAGTCTATTTAGATGAGATCTCCAGCACTCTTTATGGTCACGCATTTAAATATCACCATAATAATCTGAGTTCGACACAGTTAACTCAGGCAGACTACCAAAGTGTAGAAACAGCGATGAGCGAAGGGCATCCGGTTTTTATTGCTAATAATGGTCGCATTGGGTTTGATATTGCAGATTATGCTCACTTTGCGCCGGAAAGTGCTCATTCGATCAAACTTATCTGGATTGCGGTACACCAAAATAAAACCGTTTTTGCCAGTTTAACTGGTCTCAGTTATCAGCAGTTAATGCAGGAAGAACTGGGGAATGACCAGACAGAAGATTTCCTCCGTCAGTTAACCTCCCGTGGCCTGAACGCTAACGACTATTTCTTTATGCCATTACATCCGTGGCAATGGTACGAAAGAATTGCCACTAGCTTTGCCGCCGATATAGCACGCAATGACATTGTTTATCTGGGCCAAGGGCAGGATAGCTACCTAGCCCAACAGTCAATTCGCACATTTTTTAATATCGCTAATCCGCAAAAGAATTACGTTAAAACGGCGCTGTCGATTCTGAATATGGGCTTTATGCGCGGGCTTTCCCCGCACAGTATGGCCACCACGCCGCTAGTGAATGAATGGCTGGCAACGTTGGTTTCCCAAGATCCATTCTTTCAACAGAAAAAATTTACCCTCCTGCGGGAACGCGCAGCAATGGGCTATTTCAATGATTATTTCGAAACCGCGCTGATTAAAGACAATCCGCATAAGAAAATGCTTTCAGCGCTATGGCGAGAAAGCCCAATCCCCTTACTCGCCAGCCATCAGCGTTTAATGACCATGGCCTCTCTCTTGCACCGGGATAATACCGGTCATTCGGTCGTGGCCGCATTAGTTCATTCTTCTGGTTTAGACGCAGATAAATGGATTGCACATTATCTGGATGCCTATCTTTCTCCGTTATTGCACGCCTTCTTCACCTACGATCTGGTCTTTATGCCTCACGGGGAAAACCTGATGTTGGTTCTGGAGAATAACGTTCCGGTACATGTGTTAATGAAAGATATCGGAGAAGAAATTGCCATTCTTAACGGCGATATAACACTGCCCGAGGAGATTAAAGATCTGCATGTCACTATCGAAGACGATATGAAGATCAATTATATTTTCCTGGATATTTTTGACTGTTTCTTCCGTTATCTCACGCCAATTCTACAAAAAGATCTGGGACTGCCCGAACGCCAATTCTGGAAATTAGTCGCGGACTGCATTTATGCCTATCAGGCTCAGCATCCGGCACTGGCCGATAAATATAACCAATTCGACCTGTTTAAAGCCGATTTTGTTCGCACCTGTCTGAATCGCCTGCAAATGGCCAATAACCAGCAAATGATCGATCTCGACGATCGGGAGAAGAATCTCAAATTTGCTGGCACCTTAGCAAACCCGATTCATGCCTTTAAAACGGCAGGTTAATTAATGACGGCAGCGGCGTGGGTCGCTGCCCACCCCAGTGGCACAACCTGATATTTGGTGAAAAGAATAATGAAAAGAAGTGACGGCAAGAACCCGATTCGCCTGCAACCTTCACACAGAGTTAAACCCGTGGCATGGGCTCTTGCCGCTAATTTATCGCTATTGGGGAGCGCTTATGCCGCCAGCGATAATCATAATGACAGCGCGAAGTCATCACCGAAAAACAGCGCTGAAGAAACCACCATGACCGTGATTGCCTCGCCGCTAAACCACCCAGGTGTAACGGAAGACAGCGGCAGTTATAATACCTCTTCAATGTCTACGGCCACCGGTCTGAATATTTCTGCTCGCGAAACGCCACAGTCGGTCAGTATTCTGACGAAACAGCGTATGCGCGATCAAAACCTGACCAGCGTAGAAAGCGCGGTCAATAATATTACCGGCCTGAACGTTCGTCAGTTCGATAGCGATCGCTTCGGTTTTACTTCACGCGGCATGAGCGTGAATAATATTATGCGCGACGGCGTAGCCACTTTTTACGATACCCGCTTTAATTACGGCGATAACACGCTGGATACCGATATGTTCGATCGGATTGAAGTGGTACGTGGTGCGGCGGGTTTAATGACCGGGCCGGGAAACCCATCGGCTGTGATTAATCTGGTACGTAAACGTCCGACTCAGGATTTTCGCGGCAGCGTTTCTGCCGGCGTTGGCTCATGGGATAAATGGCGTACTACGCTGGATCTTTCTGGTCCGCTGAATAGCGATGGCAGCGTCCGCGGGCGTTTTGTCACGGCGTATCAGGATACCCATTCTTTCGTTGACCGATACAAACAAAGCAGCAATCCATTTTACGGCATTCTGGAAGTGGATCTGACGCCAGACACCCTGCTGACCATCGGCGCCGATACTCAACGCAATATGACCCAAGGGGGCATGTTTGGCGGGTTGCCGCTGTTTTACAGCGACAGTGGCCGAACTCATTACGGTCGTTCGGCCAGCACCGCGCCTGACTGGACTTCTTCCGAAACCCGAACCCAGTCGTTGTTTAGCAGCCTGCAACACCAGTTCGACAACGGCTGGAACATCAAGGGTACCTTTACTTTTGATAATGACAAACTGCTGCAAAACGTGATGTGGGCAGATGGTTATCCGGATCGTACGACCAATATCGGCATGCGCCCAGGGAGTATGTCGCTTATTGACGGAACTCGCCGTCAGCAAAACTATGATATTCAGGTTAACGGTCATTACAGTCTGTTTGGGCGTCAACATCAGCTTGGCTTTGGCTGGAACCACCAACGCCAGAATTTTGATAACGACTATTACAATCCCGCCAATTGCAGCACCCGCAGTACTTGCCCCGAACTGGGGGATTTTACTCAGCCGGGCTGGCAGTATCCTAAACCGATCTGGAGCACTACTCGCGCCTACGGTTCTAAAGGGCGTAACGATCAAACCGCGCAATATGCGGTGACTCAGCTTTCTCTGGCCGATCCGCTAACGTTGATTCTCGGTGGCCGTTTAACCACATGGGAAACCCGAGGCGATAACTTCGGCACGCCGCAAAATGCCAAATATAAAAATCAGTTCGTGCCCTACAGCGGCCTGATTTACGACATCAACAGCGATTTGTCGGTTTATACCAGCTACACCGAAATCTTCAATCCGGAAAGTCGCCGCAATCGTGATAACCAACTGTTGGACCCGATCAGTGGGCAAAACTACGAAGTGGGAATGAAAGGCGTCGCCTTCGACAACAGCATTGATTATTCGTTAGCGGTGTTTGAAATTCGTCAGGACAACATGCCAGTGGCGGATACCACCGCGCCGCGTCTGCCAGATAACAGCCGCCCTTACTATGCCGTAGACGGGACTAAAACCCGTGGTTTTGAAGCGGAAATCAGCGGGAAAGTCACTGAAAACTGGAACCTGTTCGCCGGTTATACCCAATATCATGTGCAAGTGCCAAACGGGCAAACTTTCACTCCGATCACGCCGCAAAAAGTCCTGAAAGTTTTCACCACCTATACCCTGCCAGGGTCGATGAAAGACCTGACTCTCGGCGGCGGTGTCAACTGGCAAGGCAAGACCTACAGTGATGTAACCAGCCCGACCGGCGTGCAGCGCGTGGGTCAGGATAGTTTTGCGGTTTACAGCCTGATGAGCCGCTATCAGTTCACTCCGCAGCTGTCGCTTACGGTGAATCTGGATAACCTATTCAATCAGCATTATTACTCGCAAATTGGTCAGTACAGCCAATACCTAGTGGGCAAGCCGCGTAATGTGGATGCCACTGTGCGTTACACCTTCTGATTATTGTTAATACCGCCAACACCACGGAGCGCGTTTTTCGGCTCCGTGGCTGCTTGTGATAACACTAAGGAAAAACTCTCGACCCAAATGTTATTGATAAATAATTCCCTAAGCCCCTATGGATTCGCCCGTCATCGCACGGGGACAATAGTGACTGTATTAACCGGCCTGTTGGCGCTGGTTTTTTTGCTTTCCGGCTGCGATAACGCTTCTGCGCCAGACGGCGTAACAGCGGCTCGTGAAAAAGGCTTCCCACGGCAGGTAGTGACTGCTCTCGGTACTGCGGTCATTGAGCGTCCGCCGCTACGCATTGTGACTTTGGGAGCCGGATCGGAGGATATTGTGCTGGCGCTGGGGCAGGTTCCGATTGGCATTGAATCCCATCGCTGGGGCGGCGACGAGCAAGGCTATCTGCCCTGGTTTCGTCAGGCGCTGGAACAGCAAGGACAAACTCTACCGACAATTCTGCACATGTATCCCGAACTGGATATCGAGCAGCTAATCAACCTGAAGCCCGATGTGATTATTGCCACTCAGTCGGGTATTAGCCAAAGCCTGTACGATCAGCTGTCGCGCTTCGCGCCGGTGGTCGCCTATCCCGGCTTGCCCTGGCTGACGTCTACCCGCCAGCAGATTGAATTGATCGGCCATACTTTGGGTAAAAAAGCTCAGGCTCAAGATTTACTACTGCAATTAGAAAGCACTCTGGCCGACGCGGGCAAAACGGTACCGGGCATAGCGAGACTGCGCTTCGCTTACATTAAAGCGGCGGCTAATAATGCCAATCTATCGATATATGTCGCGGGCGATCCTCGCGTAGATACACTCTCTGCAACCGGCTTGCAATTGGCTCCCTCGATTAAAAACCTGACCGCGTCCCGAGGCAGTTTCGCCGCAAATCTTGGGCTGGAAAATGCTGACCGACTGAATGATGTGGATATTCTAGTGACCTGGTACAACAGCGAGCAGGAGCGCCAGCGAGTAGAACAGCAGCCATTATTTAATGCCATTGCGGCAGTGCGCCACGGTGGCTACATCCCAATGACCGATCAGGCCATCGTGATGGCAATGTCCTACGGCACGCCTTTAAGCGTCGATTGGGGATTGCAACGCTTTATGCCGCTGGTCGCAGAGAAAGCGCGCCATTTGGCTACCGTTTCGGAGACTCCGCCATGACTCAGCAGATTCATCGGCGGCAGCGAGCATGCCGCGTTTGGGGCTGGGTGGGACTCTTGCTGCTCACCCTACTCTGTATTGTTGCCAGCCTGACGTTAGGAGCCAAACCCTTACCTCTCAGCGCGGTCTGGCACTATTTCAGCGCCGATGACCGTAACTATCACGATTTGGTCATAGAGGCCCGATTGCCTCGAACCTTAATAGGTCTGATGGCCGGCGCGGCGCTGGCGTTGTCCGGAGCCGTGACGCAAGGACTGCTACGTAATCCACTCGGCGATCCCGGTTTATTGGGCGTCAACGCGGGTGCATCGGCTATCATCGTCAGCTTTGCCTTTTTTCCTGCGCTGGCTGCTATTTCTCGCTTTTGGCCTGCATTGATCGGTGCCGCGCTGGCAACCCTGCTGTTTTATCTGTTAAGCGGCGGCAAACCTAATAGTAATCCAACCCGTCTGGTACTGATTGGTGCGGCGATCAATGCCTGCCTGTTCGCCTATGTGCAAGGTGTGGTACTACTCCATCCCGCCGTGTTAGAGAACTATCGCTTCTGGGTGCTTGGCTCGCTGTCGGGTATGTCGATGATGGCGATGTTGCCGGTGGTGCCCTATTTTATCGGCGGATTAGCCCTCGTTCTCGCTATTGCGCCGTCCCTTAACATCATGGTTTTCGGTGAAAATATCGCCACCGCGCTGGGTGCCAATACGGTCCAAATCCGGCTACTGGCCTTAATTGGCGCGACCATGCTGGCCGCAGCGGCAACGGCACTGGCAGGTCCAATCGCCTTTATCGGTCTGGCCGCACCTCATTTGGTTCGTGCCATGATTGGCAGCGATTTCCGTTGGCTGTTGCCCTACAGCCTGTTGGTCGGGCCAATTCTACTGTTAACTGCCGATATCATCGCCAGAGTGATTATTGCTCCAGGCGAAGTGATGGTCGGCGTGATTACCGCCGCCGTGGGTGGCCCATTGCTTTATGCGGTCGCCAATCGTAAAAAAGGATTTGCCGATGCCTCCCACTAATTCCTGTAAAACGCTAACGCTGGGATCTTGGGTGTTTTTGGCTCCGGTTCCCACTACACAGCGTTATCTACTATTGATGTTACCGACTCTATTGTTAGGCCTGCTTATCGCCATGGTATTGAGCCCTAACGGGTTTGAATGGGAAAAAACGCTCAATGTCCTTTCCGGGCAAGGCAGTCAATTTGAACATTTTATTTTGCTGCAATTGCGGCTTCCCCGCGCTTTAGTCGCATTAGGAGCCGGAGCCGCATTGGCAATTTCTGGCGCCATTTTCCAGACCACTACCCGTAACGCATTAGGCAGCCCGGATATTATTGGCATTACCGCCGGTGCCTCCGCGGGCGTAGTGGCCACCCTGTTGCTCTGGCCGGGCGTCATTCCTGTCCCCGTAGGTGCCTTCCTCGGTGCCTGTTGCGCCGTCGCATTGGTCTATGCAGGCAGCATTAACAACCTATCTCATTCGGGAAAAATTGTTATTTCAGGTATTGCCGTCGGTGCGCTTTGCATGGCATTCGTCAACTTCGCCATTTCGCAAGTACGGCTGGAACAGGCAAACCAGATGGCCGCATTGCTCAGCGGCAGCCTGGCGGAGAAAAACTGGCGCGACGTATGCCTTATCGGCCTAACGTTAAGCGTAGTGACACCGGGGTTGGTGTATCTCAGTCGTCAACTCAACTTTCTAAGTCTGGGGAGCGGAGTTGCCCAGTCATTGGGCGTCAATATTGGTCTGACACATTTGTTGAGTCTGTTACTGGCAATAACTTTGGCTACCGCAGCGGTATTGGTGGTTGGCCCGGTGGCATTTATCGCTTTATCTGCGCCGCAAATTACCCGCCATCTGCTCCGCTCCAAAGGAATTGCCCTGCTGTGCACCGCGTTGATGGGCGCACTACTGCTGCTGGCGTCAGATATTATCACTCTGCTGCTGCCCACGCCTTCCCGGCTTCCGGTCGGCGTAATCACCGCAGCCGTTGGCGGTATCTATTTGATGTATTTGCTGTACGCTGAAGTCAGGAGAATAAAATGACGTCCCCACGCGAGTTAGACTGCCCTTCTACGCTATTATCCTCGGAGTCATTGGCCGCAACGCAGTACCACACCGATGAGCCACGCTTAACGACTCAATTATTGTCTTTAAGCTACGGCCCGCGGACTGTCGTCGATAAACTCAGCGTAGGCATTAAAAACGGAGCTTTTAGCGTAATTATTGGGCCAAATGGTTGTGGAAAATCGACGCTATTACGCGCGTTAAGTCGCGGTTTATCGCCACAAAGTGGCTGTATCAAACTGGATCGGCAAAATATTCAGCATTTCAGAGCTAAAGCCTTAGCCCGCCAGCTATCGCTACTTTCCCAAGGCGCTGGCGTCTCCGAAGCCCTGACGGTCTTCGATTTGGTTTCGCGGGGTCGCTATGCCCACCAATCCTTTTTTCGTCAATGGTCTGCCGCAGACGATAATATCGTTCGCGCAGCTATAAAGGCGGTCAACCTGGAGCCATTAGCGCAACAGATGGTCAGTGAATTATCCGGTGGGCAACGCCAGCGGGCGTGGTTTGCCATGACTTTGGCACAGCATACTCCAATCGTGTTACTGGATGAGCCGACTACCTATCTGGATATCGCCCATCAGATTGAAATGCTGGATTTATGTCAGCAATTGCATCAGCAGGGCAAAACGCTGGTGCTGGTCTTGCACGACATTAATCAGGCGCTACGCTATGCCACTCATCTTATCATGCTAAAAGAAGGGAAGATTTTTGCCGAAGGATGGCCAGAAACCATAGTGACTGAAGAAAGTATTGAGGCAGTATTCGGCCTACGTTGCCGAATTATTACCGATCCTGAATCAGGTAAACCCTTAGTTATTCCTCGCTATCACCCGCGCTAGTCCGACCCTAAACCAAGACTTAACGCCCCGGAAAATTGCCTCCGGGGCACAGTAGTATTGATGTAACTTATAACTAGACGGCAGGTATTCCAAAAGCAACTAATGGGTTGATCAAATCGTCGGCAAATTTCAGACTCTGAGCCGGATCGGCTAAATCCAGCATTTGGCGATTATTGGCCAACTGTAACCGATTGAGACAACAACGCTTAATTTTGGGTGTAAACAGTTCATAACGTGCAAATTGCCCGGCCAGTTCAGGATGTTGCCGTTGATATTCCCAAATGCAGTTCGCCACCGCAGCCCAAAAACGCCCTTCTGAATAATTCCCCTGCTGATCGAGGATCGCCGCCAGATAGCGAAATACGCCGTCAAATACATCGGAAAGAATGGTCAGAGTTTTCATATCCTCCGGCATATCCACTTTGACCCGCTGCGCCTTTTCCGGTAAATCTGCGACGGGATTCATCACCAGAATTTCCTCTGCCAGATCTTTCATAAAGATATGCTGAGGGACGGCGTTCTCCAGCACGAGAATGATATTTTCCCCATGGGGCATAAACATCAGATCGTAGGCATACAAACAGTGCAATAGCGGTGATAAATAACATTGTAAATAACGAGCTATCCATTGCTCTGTGGGCAATCCGGAGGCAGTGATGAGCTCAGGCAAAAACGCCTTGCCCTGCTGATCCAGATGCAGCAATGCCGCCATGGTCATCACCTGCTGACCCGACTGAATCAATTGCAGCGGGTTTTCTCGCCATAAGGCTGCGGCCATTTTTTTGTACGGCGTATCCCCGGTCACCGCCTGTTCGTAATAACTGTTGCGGAAACCCACGCTGGCGACTTCACGTAAAATTTTAAAACCGTAGCAGCGCAGCGTCTCATCATTTTCCACCAGCTCAAACAGCCATTCATTAATGCCCGGCGTGGTAGCCATATAATAAGGCGACAATCCGCGCATAAAGCCCATATTCAGGATAGATAGCGCCATTTTTACGTAATATCGTAACGGTTCGCTCCGATTGAAAAAAGTCCGAATCGATTGCTGAGCCTGATAGACATCTTTCCCCGTCCCTAAGAACACCAGCATTTGGTTAGCAATATCCGCAGCAAATACCGAAGACACCTTGCTCAGCCACTGCCATGGATGCACCGGCATCAGCAGATAATCCTGCGGATTGAGATCTTTGGCGATCAGCCGTTGCTCAAATTCCGCCAGCGCTTCCTCGCCCAACTCTTGCAGCATCAGTTGCCGATAATCTAGCTGTTCGATGCTGGCAAAATGCGCTTTGCTTTTATGCGCGGCCAGCCAGACCAAATGAATGTCCGAAGCGGCCTCCGGGCTGAACTGCTGGAAATCCTGCCCATTAAAACCAATGCGTCCATTATTGGCGACAAAGGAAGGATGACCTTCCATCATTTCCTGCTCTAATAACTGGAAGTTGGCGTTGACCAGTTCAGACGCGCTAATACCCACCCGACTGTGTTTATACGCACTGCTGTATAAGGTACTGGTAATCTCCTCAAGATAAGTCGGTAACACCGCATCGCTAATGCCAAGTTCCTGTTTAAATTCAATGATAAATAACAGCGAATCCAAATCGGCCAGCCGCCCATCAACGGTTTTCTGCAAAGACGAAGGATCCAGTAGCCAGTGATCCAGTGCCAACCGGCGGGCGCGGAAAACGTAACGAATCCGGTTATCTGACGTAGCCAGTTGGTAAGAGTGGTAACCCTCACCGTCCTGTCGACTCATTAATATCTCAGGAGCGAATATGCGCTCGTGGGAAAACTCGGAAATAGCTTTACACAAGTGCAAACGATTCACTTTTTGCCATAGTGACGGCTGCAAATGCGCCACGGCTAACCCGTGGGGCTGAATGGCAACGACGGAGTTGGCTATCATCATTGACGCTCCAGTTGACGCGCAGACTGAAGCGCAAGTTGATGTTGTTCTCTGGTGCAAAAAGCCAGCCATGCCGTCTTGTGAGGCATTTCCAACCGTTGCTGATAAACAAAACCGGCGAGTTTATTCAGGCGATGAATTTTCTCATTTCGTACATCCGGCTCCACTACAATACGCGCCACCAGTGGATCGCTGAAAATAAACGCCATAATGCTTTGAAATACACGCCAAGTGAAACCTGCCACTTTATTTACCGGCGGAGCGACTAAAATATGCATGCCGACATCGTCCGGCAGCGCCGGATAATATTCAGCAATGACATCTTCTTTGGCGAGATAACGTTCCAGCAAAAAGGCAGGCTGCTGGTGTTTCATCCCAACCAATACGCTGCCCGGCTTCCGGTCGAGTAATTCCTGATAAAACGCCAATACCTGTGACTCGCTATGATTTTGCATTCCCCAGTACTGGGCATATTCGCGACTGACCCAATGACTCAGCCAGCCAATATCCTGCATCAAATCTAAAGGTCGCAGTGTGAAATCGCCGCTTTCCACTGGCGTCAGTGGGTTCATTTTCGCCGTCGCCTGCGTCATTGTGTGACTCCCTGTTCTGGCACGCTGAAACGCTGGAAAGCAATGCTTTCTTCAATAGGATAATGTTCAACTCCGGTTATTTCGCGGATTAAACAGGAATTACGGTAGCAGGCCATTCCCAAATCCGGCGTAACAAAACCATGGGTATGCAGCTCGACGTTTTGCACAAAAATACTGTTGCGGCGATCAATACTGTAATTGCGCTGAACGTCGTATCGGCCTTTATTATCCCAACGGATTAACTGGCGAATACCTTCAATAAACGACGGCGGCTGATATTGATACCCAGTCGCCAATACCACGCTTTCGGACGCCAAAGTGAACGGCTGATTCTGTTCATGCTGTAATAAAGACAGACTCAGTCCTTTGCCATTACTATTTTCCTCCACCAGCTGTAATTCGCTATTGGTATACAAATTCACATTTAGGACACCGTCCAAACGCTTGGTGTACAGCAGATCGAAAATGTCATTGATCAACGAGCTATTAATGCCTTTGTACAATTGTTTGTGAGTCAGATTCAGCTCATCGCGCTTTTCTGCCGGGAGGTTATAAAAGTAATCGACGTATTCCGGTGATGTCATTTCCAACGTTAGCTTGGTGTATTCCAGTGGGAAGAAACGGGGGGAACGTGTGAGCCAGTTGAGTTGATAACCAAAGCGATCTATATCACTGAGTAGATCGTAAAAAATCTCCGCCGCACTCTGTCCGCTGCCTAACAAGGTAATAGAGGCCTTCTTCTGCAAGGCCGCTTTGTTATCCAGATAATCGCCAGAAGTCACCATTTTCGCGATAAAAGGTTGGCAGCATTCTGGAATACACGGCGATGGCCCAGTGCCTAATACCAATTTTTTACACTGACATTCGTAATAATCGCCGGTGCGCAAATCCAGACAACGCAGCTTATACAGTGCGGTTTCCTCATCATACTCCAGGGTTTCAACCCGAGTATTGAAACGCAGGTTAGGCAATTGCGCGGCAGCCCATTGGCAATATTGGTTATATTCCTTACGCATCAGAAAGAAATTTTCCCGAATATAGAAGGAATAAATTCTGCCCTGCTGTTTGATGTAATTTAAAAAGCTCAACGGGTGCGTTGGCGACGCTAACGTCACCAGATCCGACATAAAGGGCGTTTGTAGAGTTGCACTTTCCAGCATCATCCCTGGATGCCAGTCAAAACCCGGATTTTGATCGATGAATAAACTATGAACATCGTTCAGCGGTTGGGTTAAACATGCCAATCCAAGATTAAAAGGACCAATGCCGATGGCAATAAAATCATAAGGTCGCATGGACATAATCATTCCTTGTTTAGCGCGGCGACGTGATGCTGATCCGCATAGTTCTGCCCGTGGGTCATAATGGCATCGATAATTTCATTTAAATGCTGAATCCCCGTAGTCGGATTCAGAAAGGTAAATTTTAAATACTGACGGCCATTGACTTTGGTCCCGGCAATGACCGAATTTCCCTCTCGGAATAACGCCTTACGAATATATGCATTGGTGAGATCGATTTCTGCATCACTGCGGGAATCCAGCGGTATAAAACGGAATACCAGCGTGCTCAACGTGGGTCGATGCAACAGTTCAAAATACGGGTTAGGCTGCATTAATTGATAAGCGACCTGCGCGGTCTCCATTAATCGCTCAAAAGCCAGCCCCAATTGCTTTGCACCCATAATACGCAGCGTCAGCCACATCTTTAGGGCATCAAATCGCCGCGTGGTCTGGATACTTTTATTCACCAGGTTGGGTGTTCCTTCCTGTAATGCGCTTAACGGATTGAGATACTCGGCGTGATAGGTCAAATAGGAAAAATGCTGTTTATCCTTAACAAAGAAGGCGCTACAGCTCACCGGCTGGAAAAAGGATTTATGGTAATCCACGGTCACCGAGTTCGCCATCTCAATACCGGCGAGCAGTTGCCGATGCTGGGAAGAAACCAGTAAGCCGCAACCGTAGGCCGCGTCAACATGCAGCCAAAGACCATAGTGCTGAGCTAACGCTGCAATAGGACGTAGAGGATCGATGCTGCCAAAATCAGTGGTTCCCGTGGTCGCCACCACCGCTAAAGGGATATTTCCCTGTGCCAGACAGCGTTCGATACTTAACTCCAAGGCGTGAGTATCCATTCTAAATTCACTGTCGTATGGAATAGGAACCACTGCGTTGTAACCCAAGCCTAATAATGCGGCCGCTTTTTGCGTGCTGAAGTGGCTAACCGCCGATGTGAAAATGCGGAATTTGTGAAAATCGGCTGGGAGTCCCTGCAATTGATTTTTATGGGCCGGGTCTCGCTGATGGCAAAAATGATCGCGAGCCAGTAACATAGCCATTAAGTTCGATTGAGTTCCGCCGCTGGTGAAAATCCCATCCCCCTCTTCACCTAACCCTATTTTATCTCGGGTCCAATCCAGCACTTTCTGTTCAATCAGCGTACCACCTGCGCTCTGATCCCAGGTATCTAAAGAGGAGTTAATCGCACCAATAATACTTTCCCCAAACACCGCCGGCAGCACCACAGGGCAATTCAAATGCGCTACATATTTAGGATGATGAAAATAAACAGCATCTTTAATATACAGCTGTTGTAATTCATCCAGCGCAGAATCGAGTGAGGGCAGCGGATTATCCAGGTTTATTCCAGAAATAAGCGGTGACAATTCATTCGGTAATATCCCGCTAAAGGGTTTATCAACAACGTTTAATATGCCCTTAATTCTTTCAGTGACATTATTAACTCCTTCCTGATAATTATCGGCACTTTGTTTATTTAGAAAGCTCCCCAAATAAAGCACCTCACTTATATCACCACTTTCCGATAAAAAAGGGGTTTCAGTATGGGCTACTCCGTACATGATATATCCTTATAATATATATAGATGCGCTCAGATTACTGTTCCATGATATTTTTATTATAAGCAATGATAACTGGGTATATAGTCGACAACTCTAAGAGAGAGTTAAATAGTCACTACAAAAACCACCGGCCAGAAGCAAGAGGTTATTTCAGAATAAATAATACCTTTATAGCGTTATTTCGAGCGGACAATCATGACAATTACCCACGCCCGGTAGCTTATTACGCTGGCAACAGCTACGGCGCTGCAGGGTGTCATTACGTAGTATAACCGTGCGATAAAGCGGATTTTCGCGGCCGTCTGGCAAGGTCATAGTCATAAAAAGACCTTGAATAACAGACTGATAAACATCTTCTTTCATGCGTTTTTTAAACTCACCCAGATACCAATACATCAGGTATCCGATGTTATTCCACAGTAATCTCCCGTTTATACCCTGATAGGACTCAATTTTATTAGCTATTGGAATAACATGGTTATTAATCAGTGCATAATAGCGTTCTAGTAAATTTTCCGCGCTCTGACCTTTCCATTTTAGCTGATAGTAAATAATATCTGGCCTGCCACTATCATGAAATTCCACTTTAAAGTTTCGACAGTCGGAGTCAATTTCCTGCGGATATTCCATTAATAACAACATCATTGGAGGAATAACCAAACCGAAATACCATTGTGTCCATAGTGAATAAAGTGCCTTCTGATTCGGCTTTATATTATTGATGCCGTAATACTCATTTTGATAAATTTCCATCAGTGACGGAAAATTATCTTCATTTGACCAATGATTGAAACTCATACTTTTGGAAGGGATATTATCGGAATTCACTTTAAACGTTACAGAAAAATGAGCAAAGGTTTGCTCAAAGAGCTGCGCGATATCTGCTATTACCCCTACAGGTGAAGGTGTAATTAAATTCTCTGTATTTGACACCTTCTACCTCCAACCTAATAGATGTTGAATGCATTATTATACATAACAGTAATGATTATCAATACAATTCTCATTTGGAATGGAATACCTTTTATATACATTTATTTCAGGGGTATTTTTTTCTCCAAGACTGAAGATGAAATCTCTGGATACATTCTGAAATAACGTCAATTAATCGCTAATACAGTGTGAAAAACCGAATGGTTCATCCGTAGAAAAGAACGTTTACCAGAAGATGACGCCGCACGTCGGTGGCGCTCTGGTAAGTTTTATGTCCCAACTGAGAAAGGAAATATCATCAGGAACGCGCAATATTCCATTCCATTACGATTCCTTATTAGGGTTTGAAGGTGGATAAATGATGCTCTATGATTATTATTGATAATGGTTATCATTACAGGACGTGACTAACCTATCATTCACCGAGATCATCATGAGGGTAACAAGAATGAAAAGACTCTATCAAATGTTGGCCGCAGTTTTGGCCCGTTTCTCTCCACCGGCTATGGCGACGGAATCCCCTTCCGCGCCAACATCTCATTGCCTCCCCTGCGAATACTCCCTTAACCTTGATGCCAACCGTTTCAGTAATGAAGGATACCAGAATTGCCTGAAGACTGGCGATCGTGCTCCGGGCCACATAACCGAGTAGCCGATACCCTGTGCGCCATATTTTTCGCTGGTTGAGGGCCTTTATTGATCAATATCGGCCCTGAACGTATAAAACCTATCGGATTACCAGTAGCCGATGGTTTTCCACCATAAACTGCCAATAATCAACCAAATAGGAATAATGGCCAGACTGAGCAGGAATCCAATCTTCCACCAGGTACTCAATGGCACATAATTACAGCCAAAGAGGATCGGCGCAGGCCCGCCGGAATAATGCGTTGTAGCCATATATAAATTACTAAAAATACCAAAGACCAGTACGCTCAACATTGGCGGAGCGCCCGCAGAGATAGCAATAGAAACAAACACGGCGTACATCGCGCTGATATGAGCAATCGCACTCGCCATAAAATAGTGGATATAATAGTAAACCAGCAATAAGACTCCCAGCATGGGAACCCAATTCATGCCATCCACCCAGGTAGCCGCGATTCCACCAAACCATTTAATCAACCCTAACTTATTCAGTTGGCTGGCCAAGGTTAATAATACCGAGAACCAGATCATGGCATGCCAGGCTTCTTTTTCTGCCACGACATCATCCCAGGTTAAAGTTCCGGTCAACAGTAACGCGGTTAATCCAATAAACGCAGTTAAAGTGGCATCGATATTCAGCGTAGCGCCGCTAACCCACAAAGCAACCAGACAAATAAACACGCACAAAACAATCCATTCATGGCGGCTCATCGCCCCCATTTCTTTTAATTTCTCACAGGCAATGGCTCTCATTTCCGGCGTCTTTTTTAATACCGGCGGGTAAAAACGGTAAAGTAACAATGGGATAATCACTAAAGAAATTAGCCCTGGTACGCTGGCGGCCAACGCCCATCCTCCCCATGTGATTGTGACTCCCATTTCGCTGGCTAATTTGGCGATCATCGGATTCCCAGCCATCGACGTCAAAAACATCGCGCAGGTTATCGCATTGCATTGGAAGACACATTGAATGAGAAAAGCGCCGATTTGCCGTTCGGTGCCATTTTCTGGCGTCGAACCGTAAGCTTCAGAAATTGAGCGAAATATCGGCGTGACAATGCCGCCACTTCTTGCCGACGTTGACGGCATGGCTGGAGCGAATATCAGATCGGTCAGCACCAGTCCGTAAGCCAGGCCCAGTGAACTGTGACCAAATTTACTGATAAAGAAATAGCCCACTCGTCTGCCAAAACCGGTTTTAATAAACCCTCGTGAAATAAAGAAAGCACAGGCAATCATCCAGATAATCGGCTCACCAAAACCGGCTAGAATATCTTTAATTCCAACTAGCCCGGTCGCAACCGATAGTGTCAAACTGAATATCGCCATCGCACCTAAAGGATAAGGAGAAATAATCAATCCAATGACGGTGCTGGTAAATATAGCCATTAACCCCCAGGCTTTAGGGTCTACCGTTGCGGGTGTGGGATAAAACCAAATAGATAATCCAATAAGTAAAATTAAATTTATTTTCCCTAAGCGTCCTTTCATAAAAGTCATTATTGCTCCAAAAATTCATGTGATTTATCTTACGGGCACGTTGCAGATATTAAGTAGAAAAGGGTTCCTTATAGATTTTCATCATGGTGAAGCGTAAAGACCCAATTTATTTTTATGAATTGGATTCTTCTAAATCTTGTTTAAATGAATGGTTTCTCAGCCAGAGTCATTCCATGAAATGTTTCAGACGGCGGTACTTTTTTGCCAACGGTCAGGGGTAAACAGGAACAGAAGGATAAAACAAAACGCCAACAACTATCCGCTGGGCCGTGGGTTCTGCTTGGTTGCTACTCTTTTCAGTCACTCTTTTACACTCAGAAAACCTGCTTAAGAGTAATCCAGCGTCACTACAATTAATGGGGAAAACCATATACACATCCATCTAGTCTCTGTTGTTCAAAAAGCTCTCATGGCGCATGATAGCTAAATACCACTTCTATATAATAATTATCATACCTAATTTATTTAATAAATTTTTATCACTATAAAACTAATGAAATATAATAAATTTAAGTCTGGCGAATATGGGTAAGTAATAATAATTAAACGTTGAGTGTATTCACGCCCCTGACTTTTTAGCCCAAAACTGACAAGCCGCTGTTTTTATAATGCAAATGACGATATCTAAGCAATAATTCGGTTAAGTAAGTAAATTAATTCATCATCACATATTTCATGTGATATAATCTTGAAAAATCATTAACCTTATTACAGCAGTGGATTCAGAGCGTCACGGAAGATGGCTAGTTATGGTCAGATCGCGGTTTATATCCTTCACCTTTTTTCTCATCCCCGCTTTATCTCGTGTTGCATCACAGCTTATTTTTCTCGTTGGTATTAATCTAATAGTTTGAACTAATTCATAAAATATCTATCAACTCTAGAAGGGTTTTTCTGATGGATATCTCTGGAGCATGGCATGGACGTTGTAAAACCGGCGCGCAGGCAAAAAAAACCGCTGCGGCTTGGCACCTCAGTAACACTTATGGTTTCTGTGGTTATAATTTCGGTTCTATTGGCAGTACACACGCTGTTTTTTATCCAAATCAGCCATATTGCGCAGAATAATCTCAAAGAAAAATCCTTTGCGGTTGCTCGTACTCTCGCATTATCCCCTATTGTGATCAATGGATTAAGTCACACTGAGGATAAGGATAAAATTCAACCCTTTGCTGAAAGCGTCAGTAAGAGCAACGAACTATTATTTATCGTCGTCACCGATATGGACGGCATTCGTTACTCGCACCCTAATACTAAAATGATCGGACGACATTTTATTGGGGACGATCTGCAACCCGCATTGCTTGGGGAAGAAAGCAGCGCGATTAATCGTGGAACCTTAGTGCCAGCCCTACGTATTTTCACCCCTGTTTATGATGCAAATCATCAGCAAATTGGCGTAGTCGCCGTCGGCATTTCGTTGCTCAACATCCAATCAGTTATTCATGAAAATCTTTGGAGCGTTCCCTGGACGATTCTATTCGGAATATTTGTTGGCAGCCTCGGCACCTGGTTTTTAGTCAAAGCCTTAAAAAGAATTATGTTTGGTTTTGAGCCCTACGAAATATCCAATTTGTTTGAACAGCGTGATGCCATGCTGCAATCGATCAAAGAAGGAGTTATCGCCGTTGATACTGATTGCCGCATCACTCTGGTCAATCACGAAGCCAAACGCTTGTTTAAGCAAAATGGTCCGTTGGAAAACCTTCTGTTGGATAATGCCAGCAAATATTGGCCAGACCGCCTCAATCTACAACAGGTGCTGACCACGGGTATTGCTCGCCGCGATGAGGAAATAGATTTCAACGGCAGTATGCTGCTGGCCAATACCGTCCCAGTGGTGGTGAATGGCGATATCATTGGCGCTATTGCAACTTTCCGCGATAAAACTGAAATTAGCCATTTGATGCAACGTTTAACCGGCATGGTCAATTATGCCGACGCATTAAGAACACAAACCCATGAATTTATGAATAAACTTCATGTTATTCTTGGTCTGCTGCATATGAAACACTATCCGCAGTTAGAAGACTATATTCTTAAAACGGCCGATAATTATCAGGAAGAGATCGGCTCTTTGCTATTTAAAATAAAATCCCCGGTGATCGCAGGCTTCCTGTTGGCGAAAATTAATCGGGCGCGGGACATGGATATTACATTGCTGGTCAGTGAAGATAGCCGTCTGCCGGATACTGCAGATGAACAAACCACCACCACACTAATAACTGTTCTTGGCAATTTGATTGAAAATGCGTTAGATGCCATGTCGGATATGCCGCAGAAAGAAATCAACGTTAGCTTTCATCTGGTCGACGATATCTTGCATTGTGAAGTGAGTGATAATGGGCCAGGCATTACGGTTGATTGCCAATCCCAGATCCTGAAGGAAGGCTTTTCGACAAAAGGAAATGGACGCGGTATTGGATTAACACTGGTACAACGAAGCCTAGAAGCCGTGGGTGGTACACTTGAATTCGAGTCTGAGGCAGGAAGTCACACTCAGTTCTTTATTAAAATCCCTTATAAAATCAGTGCGGTAAATCATGATTAATGTGTTGATAGTGGACGACGACGCCATGGTGGCCGAGCTGAATAAATGCTATTTAAGTCAGGTCAATGGATTTACCTGTTGCGGGGTAGTGTCATCGCTACAGGCGGCGCGAGAAAGGCTAATGCAATCCGAAACGCCGATTCATTTGGTACTTTTAGACGTTTTCATGCGGCAAGATAACGGGTTAGACTTGCTACCCACGCTGCGGGAATTTAGCGAGCACACCGACGTTATCGTTATTTCCTCTGCGAGCGACGTCAATACCATAAAGAAAGCCCTGCAGTACGGCGTGGTCGATTACCTGATAAAACCTTTCCAGTTTGCCCGATTTGAAGAGGCGCTGTCGGTTTATCGACGTCAGCATCGCCTGCTGGAACAGCGCGATAACTATGCCCAATCAGATATAGATAAACTATTGCGCCGAGACAGTCGTAATACCGGTGAGCGGAAAAAACTGCCTAAGGGATTGACCAGTCAGACTTTACGTACCGTGTGCGAATGGATTGTGGCTAACCAGACCAGCGAATTCTCCACAGAACAACTCGCCAATGCTATTGGTGTATCTCGAGTATCCTGTCGCAAATATCTCATCTTCTTGTCAGAAACGGCAGTATTGAGTATTCACGTTCTCTACGGTGCCACAGGGCGCCCCGTATACCTTTACCGATTAATGCCTGACCAGCTTCCGGCATTGCAGCAATACTGCGAATAACCCCTATGTAGCAAAAACCACCGGTTACATTGAGCACCGGTGGCTTTTTCACTCCTGCAATCAGGCAATCCATCCTAATAATAACGTCGCACCAATCACCGTTGACGCCCCGCCAATCCGGGTCGCTATTTGAGCAAAAGGCATCAATGACATACGGTTAGAGGCCGAAAGAATAGCCACATCGCCAGTACCGCCCAGTCCACTATGGCAACTGGTTACAATGGATGCTTCCACAGGATACATATTCAGATACGGAGCAATAAAGAAGCTAATGGTTGCCATGGAAAGCACCACCGCACCGCACACTACGATATAACCAAACGAGAATACCGCAACGACGCTTTCCAGCGGAACAAACAGCATACCCAAACCAATCATTAACGGCCAAACCAAAGTGGTTGAAACAAACTTGTAGCAACTGTGCGCACCCAGTTCCATTTTAGCCGGAATGACCTGACAGTATTTGCACAGAACTGCAATCAGAATCATTAAAACGGGGCCTGGAATATGCACCAGCTTTTCAAATAATCCGCCAACGATAAAGAAGGCGCAAATCATTAACAACCCGCCGCCCATCAATTGGAAGTCAGCTTGTTGCGGCCCTTCTTGTGAAGTAAATACTGCATTGTCTTCTGCATTGCGAATCAGCATACCCTCACCATTCAGATCTTTACGACGAGAGCCTATTCTGGCCAATACTCCCGCGCAAATAATGGCGAAAATATTACCCACAACTGCCGCTGGAGCCAATTGCGCCACATACACATCTGGAGACTCACCCAAAATTGCCGAGTAAGCTAATGACAGCGGTAATATACCTTCGCCAATACCCCCACCGATAATTGGTACGATAATAAAGAAGAATGTGTGATAGAAACTATAGCCGAACAGTTTTCCAACCAGCAGACCGGAAGCCACCGCAGCGAGAGTTCCCACTACCAAGGGAATAAACATCCGCATCATGCCCTGAATCAGTACTACGCGATTCATCCCCAGAATACTACCCACGACCAGGCAGGCAATAACGAAGTACAGTAAATTGGCCTCTTTCATCAACAGATGTACGGTATCTAAGGTATTGGTCTGAAATACGCCAAAATAGACCAGAACCGAAGGTACCATCAGACACAGAATAGCTGGCCCGCCAATATCTTTCAGTACTGGAATCCGGCGACCAATGTGAGACAGAATAAAGCCAAGCGTCATAATAATGGCTAGGCCGCCAATCATGTTTTTTGGCAAAAGATTAGAATAAGATGACGTAACGACAATGGCAGCAATAGCAATGAATAAAGCCAAAGGTACCGCATTGATATCCCTGTTTGAAATACCACCGAATAACTTCATGGAAAGTGTTTTGGTCCCATTGCTTTCAGTTGCTTCACTATTAGAACAAATTACATCCTGATTTATTCTTTTCATTTTAACCTGCTATTATTAGAATTCCTGGATAAGATAGGAAACGGCTACGAGGTTTCATTTCATCCCATCGTATATTGTCAGACAATAAAACATCTCACGGACAGTCACTCAATAAAATCCCACTTAGCCCTGGTGTCAACTTGCAGATAAACTAACACTTTAAAAAAACGAAAAGAACAGCATTTAAATAAACGTGTAACGTAATTGTGAAACAATCGACAAGTTTAGTTTAAATAAGTTATTTAGGCGTTATGTAATTAAAGTTACTGGCAGGAATTAAAATGGCATGATAGAGGGAAATAAGTAATGAACTAACAATATACCAAGCATGAAATAATAAATAAACAACATATTATAAATCATTATTAGACTTTACATTGACGTTAATCAATTAAAAAATACAGGTAAATTTCAAAAAATATTGGAACCCTCCTTGAGATTCATTAAAACTGCCCCTCTGATCAGCCCGCCGATTTCAATGATCATGACCGCCATAAGGCGGTCAGATTTTTCGATAAAACTAATAGCGAAGGTTATTCATGCGCTTTGGTTAAGGTAAAAACCTGCATCGAAGCGTCTAAAGTATCGGCCTGTTCAGCGAGCGATAGCGTGGCAGCGGAGGCTTCTTCAACCAATGCTGCATTTTGTTGGGCGACTTCTTCCAGCTGCACAATCGCAATATTGACCTGCTCAATCCCACGGCTTTGTTCGTCAGACGCAAAAGCAATACTGTCGATCAAGCTCTTCACCTGATCGACCTCATTCAGCAGGGTTTTCATATCGTCACCCGACTGTGAGGCCATATCAGAACCCTCTTTGATTTTGCTGACTGAGTCTTCAATTAACTCTTTTATTTCTTTTGCTGATACTGCACTCCGCTGCGCCAGGTTACGCACCTCGGAGGCAACAACGGCAAAACCTTTACCTGCCTCACCCGCTCTTGCCGCCTCAACGGCGGCATTTAGCGCCAGAATATTGGTTTGGAAAGAGATAGAGTCAATCACGCCAATAATATTGGAGATTTTCTCAGAGCTTTCGTTAATCGCTGAGATTTTCGCCGTGATATCGGTAATATTTTCTCCATTTTTGCGCGCCAACACTGCCATATTATCCGCCATCGCCGTGACGAGTCTGGTGTTGTCGGTATTCTGTTTAACCGAAGAAGTCAGTTGCTCCATGCTGGCGGCAGTTTGTTCAATCGAAGCCGCCTGCTCTTCCGTTCTGGATGAGAAATCCTGATTACCGGCGGATATCTGCCGCGTCCCAATAGTAATAACGGCGGATGATTCTCTCACTCCTGAAACAATACCCTTCAGCGATTGCTGCATATCGTCTAACGCGGTTAGCAACCCTCCCATTTCGGTAGCGGGCTGTAACGGAATAACACTCGATAAATCACCTCGGGATATCTTTCCAAATAGCTGGCGAGCTTCATTAATCGGGGAAAAAATAATCTGTTTGGCAAATCTGATGGCCATAAGGATTAAGCCTAACGTCAACAACAATGCCCCGCCAATAATCCACATATTTTGGCGATAAGAAGCGGTTACGCCCTCGATTTCTTTTTCGCCCAGATTTTTTGCAAAAGTTTCGAACTCAGACAAACTATTGCGTAAAGCTTCACTTTTAGGAACAACACTCGGTCCTAGATTGTAATAAGCAGCCACATTACCATCACGCAATGTTTGCATCATTGGTTTGATACCATTGTTAATGTAATCAGCATAAGTCGTATCAATATTCTTACGTAACCGCCGCCCTTCTGCGGTCAATGACACAATTTTACCTAAAGCGACCATGTTTTTTTCAGATGATTTAAGATAATCCTGTGCCTTCAATAAATCGGCCCCGGCGTCTGCCTTCGCTTCCAACAGTAATGCGGCATTTTGCGCGTAAATACGGGTATTTAATAACTCAGAATAGATTAAATATAAAGGCACCAATTGATCGCCTTGAATACGGTCAATTCTAAACGTTGCACCTTTACTATTGGTTAAAGCCTGCATGCTAAAACCACTCACCCCAAGCAGCGCAAGGCTAAACACACAAATAATCAAAGATAAGCCAACACTTATTCTCATTTTTTTAAACATTAAAAACAAACCCCTAGAGTAATAATATGAGGTGCTTATCGGAGGTAGATTGTATTCCTTTAGTTAATTTCCCCGATTTAACGCCATACGCTTCAAATAAGCATAAATGCAGGTAAATATATTAACCAAAGTGGAATTTATAAAATAATATAGCTAGGGGAAAGTAGCATCCACAAACATACTATTAGCGTGAGAGTAGTTTTGTTAGCAACTAAATATGAGAGAATAAATAGAAAACGAGTGTACATTAAGGTAATGAGGTTGTTCATTCAATGGACGGATTCGAGCTATGAGATCCGCATCTCATTGTTCAATGCAACGGCTGATATATGCGGATGAAATGTACTAACAGATAGAACGGGGCAATCTGATACAAACTGCCCCGCGGTAGGAACATAAATCACTGGCTATAACGAAGAATGTTGATTCCCCAATTAGCTATTTACAAGATTGGCTTATTTAGCGGGTTCCTTCAAACCACGATTGATTAACATTGGCTCAATACTTGGAGCTTGGCCGCGCCAATCAATATAAAGTTTTTCCAGATCCTGACTGTTACCCCGAGATAGGATTTTATCACGCAAGCGCTGACCATTTTCCGGCGTTAGCCCACCGCTTTCTAATAAACCAACAAAAGCATCATCGGCCAGCATTTCAGTCCATAAATATGCGTAATAACCTGCGGCATAACCATTACCCCAGATATGTTGGAAATAACTGGAACGGTAACGTGGAGGGACATAACTCAGATCAATTTTATCTCGCTGTAACGATTTTTTCTCAAATTTATCAACATCCTGCTCCAGCTGACTGGCGTTTAGCATATGCCAGTTCATATCCAGCAATGCCGCAGAAAGCAGCTCGGTCATGCTATAACCTTTATTGAATTTTTTGGCTTTCTGAATCTTATCGACTAACTCCTGCGGCATTGGCTCGCCGGTTTTATAATGTTTGGCATAGTTGGCGAACACTTTTGGATCGCTGGCCCAATGTTCGTTTAACTGTGATGGAAACTCGACGAAATCTCGCGCAGTCGCGGTGCCAGACAGGCTTGGGTATTGCTGATCGGCAAAGATGCCATGCAGGGCATGACCAAACTCATGGAACAGCGTAATGACATCGTCATATGACAGCAATGCTGGCTGTCCAGGAGCCGGTTTTGTGAAGTTAGCAACATTATAAATAACCGGTTTGGTACCTAACAATTTCGACTGATCGACAAAATTGCTCATCCAGGCACCGCCACCTTTGTTGTCACGCTTGAAATAATCGGTGTAGAACAACGCCAAAGGCTGACCGTCTTTATCAATAACGTCATAAACCCGAACGTCTGGATGATAAACCGGCAAATCTGTCCTTTCTTTAAAACTAATACCAAACAGTTGATTCGCCGCGTAAAACACGCCGTTATTCAGTACATTGTCCAGTTCAAAGTAGGGGTTTATTTGTGATTCATCCAGATCATATTTTTCTTTTCTCACCTGTTCCGCATAGAATTTCCAATCTTCTGGCCCCAGCTTAAATCCACCGTTCTGACGATCGATAACCGCTTGAATATCTTTTGCTTCCCTCTCGGCACGTGCGGTCGCAGCCGGTACGATATCACGCATGAAAGTCAGTGCCGTATCAGGGGTTTTTGCCATTTGGTTCTGTAATTTCCAAGCAGCATAATTCGGGAAACCAAGGAGTTGAGCCTGTTCAGCCCGTATTTTTGCCAAACGAGATACTATCTGGCGAGTGTCATTGGCATCCCCCTGCTCGGCTCGATTCCACGATGCATCAAACAACGATTTTCGCGTATCTCGGTCGCTAAGATTTTTTAGCACCGGCTGCTGGGTGGTATTTTGCAATACCAATAGCCATTGTTTATCCAGTTGACGGTCGCCGGCAGCCTGCGCCGCTGCGGCTAATTCCCCCTCTGACAGCCCCGCTAAAACAGACTTGTCTTTAACTGCCACCGCACCGTTTTTGGTTGCAGCCAAAAGTTTATTGGTAAATTGAGTGCTCAGACCAGCCGCTTCCTGATTTAAAGCTTTAAGTTTGGTTTTATCCGCATCAGAAAGATTCGCGCCTGCCAGAATGAAGTTAGTGTAAGTCACTTCCACCAAACGTCTCGATTCATCGTCCAGACCGAGTTTATCTCGCTGGTCATATATTGTTTTAATACGATTAAACAGTGTGCTATTCAGCTTGATAGCATCTTCCATAGCCGCCAGTTTTGGCGAGGTTTCTTCATCTATTTTTTGCAGGACATCACTTGAATTGGCCGATGTCATTGCGCCAAATACGTTCATCACTCGGGTTAAAGTTCCCCCTGATTTCTCCAACGCTATAAAGGTATTTTTAAAGGTTGGCAGTGTAGGATTATTTGCAATAGCATTAACCTCTGCCAAACGTTCGGCAATTCCAAATTCAATCGCCGGCGCATAGTCGCTTTCCTTAATAAGATTAAACGGCGGTGCCTGGAAAGGTAGTTTACTCGAGCTAAAGAACGGATTTTGACCGACCCGATTAGCTTCATCTTCCAACTGAGGTTTATTTAACTGCCCCTTTACCGCTATTTCTGCGGATTGGACCTGCCCGGCGAGTGCCATACTCATCGCTAAAACCAACGTAGATAAACGCATCAAACGTAACTCCTCCATGTTTATGTTTAAGACACTGTTGAACCTTTCTAGCTTAGGCGTAAGAGTGAATACTGGCAAAAAACAAACTATTAATCACACTGTTAGTATTGGTAATACCTTACAAGTCGTTAGTCAGTCCAAAGGTTTTCCTTTGCTTATCTCATTTTAGGAATCACTGATACCAATAAAAACGCCCCGCATTATGCGAGGCGTCGAAGTTACTGGCTAAAAGTTTGCTGACAGATTAATGAAAGCCGCTTTCTTCCAATGGCGGAATTTTACTATCTAATAAACAGCTAACCGCTTCAATAACCGATTGAGCTTGAATATCCTCAACCTGTCTCCCTTCTCGCAATAAAATATGCGGCACACCCAATGGATACCAACGTAAATATTTTTCAGGCCGGTTTTCAAATAATGCTACAACCGGAATCTGTAATGCTGCACTTAAATGAATAGGGGCGCTATCTGCCGAAACCACCAAATCTAATTGACTCATGGCGGCTATCATATCGGGTACCGAAGGGGTAGAAAGGCAACGAGCGGGTAAATGAGCCAATTGTTCATCCGTCGGTTTTTCTGCAGGATCGTGGAAAATAAATAGCTCGGTTTTGGACTCAAGGCCAATGATTACATCGTGCCATTTCTGCCAGCTCCAGCGACGATCGACCGACTTATTTGAAATAAATAATCCAATCCTGGGTTTATTTTTATCACCAAACCAATTTCGCCATTGAGCTTGTAACTGCGGCTCAGGATAGACATAAAGCCGTAGCGCATTGATATCAATGGATGCTAGCTCAGGTAACAGCGTAAATCCAGATAATGACTCATGCTTCATTGGCCGGCTAGCTGCGTGGGACGCAACCCGATCGTCAAATTCACTCTCAGCTGTATGCCAACGACAATCGGCAACATTTAACTGTCGGACAAACTGGATACTATTTTTACTCACGCCCCCATTGGGGACAATCGCCAGATTAAAACGCAACCGACGTAAACGCCAGATTAGCGCTAAGCGATCTATTAAAGCGTTTAATTTTCCCAGGCGCTGATTACGCTCACATTGTTTACTGTACACATAGGTATGTACCGCAGCGACATCCGGATTACGATCCAGTACCGGGGCATTATATTTATTGGCCAGCACATGAATTTCAGCTTCTGGCCAATGCTGTTTAAGCGCGCGAATCAATGCTGTGGTGCAGACCATATCCCCGAGGAAATCAATTCGGGTCACTAAAATGCGTAACATTTACACGTATCTCATCAGGGAAGATTATCTGGCACATTATTCATCAAATTATCATTCCCAACAACACCATCGTTTATCTTTTCGCGTATAAACTGATGAATGTAAAGGAAAGCACATCTATCCCGCACAGTTATGCAATAAGTCCCCTTACATAGAAGAATTGCCAAACCAAATCTCCTCATTACAAAAACCTTGTGCCCGAAAACGATCGGATAATCTTGCTCGTGGTGGCAACCATTCCGGCTTGCCATGGTATTAATAAAGATCCGAACCAACAAAATAAAAAAACACGTTAGGTCAATTTCGTTATTATTCATCTATTCGATAATCACTTCATACTTTTGTATCTAAATGGAATTAGTTCATGAAAAATACACATATTTAGTGTGGTTTTGCCTGTTGATAAACCTGTACGTGCTTATATTTCTATTTTTAGAAGAAAAAATTATTGATGTGGAGGCTGATGAGCTCAGCCTTATACCACAAGAAATGACTCAATTAATGCTGATAACCGCTGGACAGTATCCTGCTCGCTACTCATTCAGTTTATCTCACTGCTTTTATTTCCCCAACTTAGAAAATTCGCTTTTGTCTTAAGGCTGTTGGGAGTCGATTTATCTTTACCTCCCAGTTTTATCAGTATTACTGGCTATACCATGATATCCAATAACATTCGATTTGAGTCATTACTGCAATATGCTAGCAGCAGGGAAAATAAACTCACCTGCGTAATAGGTTGCAAAACTTCCGGATTCTGACTTATGGTCGTCGCGCTGATAATAGTGGCACTGGTACAGTGGGTACGGGATACGGGATACGGGATACGGGATACGGGATACGGGATACGGGATACGGGATACGGGATACGGGATTATCTGTCGGGTTGGTATTAGTACTATGTAGATTTTTATCTTTATCAACGTATTTAGATTAAGAAACAGTACACAGCTAGCAAATTTCAATGGAGTGTTAGCCATAAAACCTGCGCCATAGAACCAAACTTATTTGATCCCTAAAAATACGGTCATTTTGACTAAAAGAATCATTGGGCAATAACATTTTTGGTTCAGGTAGGAGACAGGAAAGGGAAGATTACGATGCCAATTAATTTGATACAGTCGTCTAATCTGGAAAAAACCTACGAGCTTGACCTTTGACGGAAAGCTAATCGGTTCCTCACTCAGCGAGATAACTGACTGAGCGCTGAGTGAGTGAATTCATCTGATATCAAACGGCTTATTGCTCAGGCACAACCACATAAATCTGGTTGTTACGCTGCTCCAGCGTGATAAGCATTTCATTACCGTTATCCAGCACGGCGTGAGCGCGATAGAACCCTTCCGTCACTTCCTCATCGATCGTTACCTTCTTACAGGTTGCATTACTATCTAACTGCCATTGAAGAATTTCAGTTAAAACCGAGCAGGCCGATGTTTCTAGCTCGGCTCGTTCGCTGGCCACCACCGTCATTACGCCAATGACTAATGAAAAAACCAATACCAGCAGGCAAAATTTAATCTTACCGAATATAGCAGGGAATTTTGGCCATATCTTTTCGTTAAACCGGCTTAAGCGATAGAAATCAACATTGGCCATCAAAGCCGTCACCACTGATGGAATAAGGTACGCCTGTCGCTCATAACCTAGGAAAATTGCAAAAGCAGAAAAGAGTATTCCGGCAGCCATAATGATTAAGCCCTTCTGCCACATTCCCTTGATAAAGTAATATACCGATCCAAACAGCAGCGCCCAAGCATTAAAATTGATCGTAAAACGATCTCCAAAGGCTAACTGTTTAGCAAGAGTCTGATCGCCACTGTATTTATCGTCGCGAAAGCCAAGCTTATCCATTAGCAAAAATTTACGTTCCCAAGATTTATTGTATCCACGAAATCGGTTATTTTTAATCGAATGGTCTGGTTTCTCATTACTTCCAATGTCTACATTGCTCATATTACATTCATCCTTAAATTTCTAACTCGACAGACGAACTGTCTATTCGGTTTTAACTAAGCGTTCTAAATATCGGCTGTAACCAAGTTTACTTTAGTACTATTTATGTTTTTGCTTTCTGCGCCAACGGATAATTAAATTTTGATAAAAAATTAACTATCTATCCCGAAGTAGCACAGCAATCCCCACATTACTCACCTATTTCCGCTAGAATTAATAAATCCGAATATAAGAATGAAGAGGTGTCATACCATGCTGGGACCCTGGATTAATAGTGCGGCAATAATTTTAGGTGGCTTACTGGGCGTTGCTTTAGCACGACATGTACCATTACGTTTGCGAGAAGGGTTACCAGCAATTTTTGCTCTCTCTTCTATTTGCATCGGCGTTGTCATGATAATAAAGGTGCAATACATGCCAGCGGTTGTTCTGGCATTGATTCTGGGCACAACATTTGGCGAACTGTTTAGTCTGGAACGTGGAGTCAAACAGTGCGCAGAGTTTTTACAACGCATACTTTCCAAAGTGATCAAAACGCGTAGTCCCTTACCCGCAGAGGAGTTTGCGCAAAGTTATACCGCGATGATCGTGCTGTTTTGTGCAAGCGGGCTGGGAATTGTCGGTGCTTTAACCGAGGGATTAAGCGGGAATTACCAATTACTCTTGGTCAAATCGATGATGGATTTCTTTACAGCGATGATTTTTGCCATCTCTTTGGGAATGGCACTGATATTTATCGCAGTCCCACAATTATTGCTTCAGAGCTTACTTTTTGGCCTCGCCGTTTGGATCATGCCCTATATGGATGAAATCGCCTTCGCTGATTTCTCAGCCTGTGGCGGTATTATAATGATCGCCGTTGGATTACGTATTGCCCAGATCAAGATATTTTCCGTAGTTAATTTCTTACCCGCATTACTGTTCGTCGTGCCTTTATCCTATGCATGGCGTGCGCTAATGGTATAGCTTTGGTTAATATGGGGTGAGATATACTCTCATTATCGTCTGGGTGGAATAGCGATAATACCGGCCAATATTTTATTATTGGCGGTGCCGCTCCCTATCGCAGGAGAAATTTTGATACATTGTAGCAACAAATTTCAGTAACAATTTTATTCGCAGCTAGCTTTGTAAAATTCGTTTAGCTCATCGCAGACCAATGTTATTGTATTTGCGATGGACGTGAGATAAACCAATCGTATCTAATATTTCAGATACGTCGTAATGGTACTGCCCGTAAAGCTTTGCCATAACCTCTGAAATAGGGTGATATCAACCTTGGTCTATTTGTCTATGCCAAACTTAACCATATGGGTAACCATCATGCCGTTGGGCAATGAAATAAACATCAGAATTAATGCACGTATGGCGACAAATCAACGGTGAAACAGGTAAACACGCGGTTTTTTGCATCGCCTCGATGGTTCATCGACTGCGGCTCCGCTAATAAAAAATATTATTATATTGACCCGATTGTGCCGATAAGCAAGAAATAGATAAAGCGCTATTCCTGATCGCGACAACCGGCTTTTCTGATGATAAAATTTATTACCCTATATAGAAATTCAACTGTATTAAATAATAGGAAATTAAATGTTAGAAATTTTCGATGTCAGCTATGAAGAGCTGATGAATATGCGGTCTGAGGATCTTTACAGACTGAGAAAAAAAACCTTTAAAGATCGCCTACAGTGGGCTGTAAAATGCAGCAACGACATGGAGTTTGACGAATATGATAACCCAAACACTCGTTATCTACTCGGCATATACGGAAGCCAGCTAATTTGCAGCGTGCGTTTTATTGAGTTGAACCGGCCGAATATGATAACTCATACTTTTAACGCTCTCTTCGACGATATTACCTTACCTGACAATAACTATATCGAATCAAGCCGATTTTTTGTTGATAAAACCCGTGCAAAGTTGCTTTTAGGTAACCGCTATCCTATAAGCTATGTGCTCTTCCTTGCCATGATTAATTATACCCGGCACCACGGTCATACGGGTATTTACACTATAGTTAGCCGCGCCATGCTAACCATACTTAAACGCTCTGGCTGGCAGATAGAGATTATTAAAGAAGCATTCGTCAGCGAAAAAGAACGTATTTATCTACTCAATCTCCCAACGGACTTACACAATCAGGCATTGATGGCATCGCAGATAAATGCATTTTTACAGGGGCCAGACTCAGCGCTACGAGCATGGCCAATTTCGCTGCCCGTTATTTCAGAACTGGCTTAATCAATTCCAGTTCAACTCCCAGCCTGATGGCCTGGCGGGCGTTAATCACCCCTAACTTTTTCACCACATTGCCCATGTGATGTTTAACTGTTCGGGGCGTAATGCCCGCAATCAGCGCAATTTCCTGATAGGTTTTACCCATACTAGCCCAGTGAAGCACCTCATTTTCTCTCGGAGAGAAAATGGCTTTACTCGTGATGTCCGCAGGTTTCCCATTCGTAGTACGCACCGTACTTTGTCCAAGCATCAGCATCTGTTCGTGAATATTAATCAGACACATTTGCAGCCGCTCTGAGTCATTGATTATCTGAGCTTCTAGCTCTTTACCATCACTATGGTCCATAATCAGCGACAACATAGCCAAGTTATTCATGTGATCGTGCAGCACGAAAGTAAATCCATTGACTATGTTATATTTTTTCGACAAAGCGAAAATCTTGGATGATTTCAAGTCGGAGAGGATGGTAATATTTTCATCCCACGAAAACGGTGAGGTGCGTTTAAACGCTGTCAGAACCACGGGATCTATATGCTGGTAGTTTTGGGTTCGGTAGATATCAACCCATTCATTTGGATAACTTGACACCATGAATATATCAATGGGATTCTTTTTATCAATCACCATGTAGGTATATCTGGGCGAATCGTAGCTGGCTAGCTTTCTGTCGATATAATCCCGTAGAGTCTCAATTATCCTTTCATCATTTTTTACACCAAAAAACATTCTCCTTCTCCCAAAGTCTAACTGCATCCCTTTAAATTTCATGTGGTCTTTCTGTCCAAAAGTACAGTATCGGATCACACTTTAGTACAGCTATCGCATCGCGTCTGCATCTGTATAATTTGAAACTTAGTGATTGGGTGATAAAAAAAACCTGACTACACGTAGTACGTAGTCAGGGGGCAATATTAGCCAACACCAGGGAAAAAAATATCTATAACAAAGAAAAATGTTACAGAAGTACATTCGTTTGTGCAAGTTCGGCTTCTGTAGCATTTAATAATACATGTAAATAAATTGTTAATCGCTTCGTCTTAATCGTTGCAATAACGAACCATATTATCAATATCAATTCATTCTAGCCGAAAAAAAACGCATATTCCGCTCGATTTTCATCCTCCATTCATCAATAAGAAATTTTCAGCTAGGGCTAATATAATTTCATCTCAATCCGTATAGCTGCAACTTTTCCGGGTAACCTCACTTCACCCGCATGATTATCAGGTAATCTGGTATTCATAGTTGTAGCAATGCGCAACAACATTTTCCCGCACAATAATCTGATTTCCAGTAAACCGGTGAATTGTATCTGCGTTTGTATTTGATTCTCAGTATGAGATACGCGCGTCATTGGACACTAGCGCCAGAATAGTAAATTAAACTCAGTAATATTATATTAGAGATCGACCATCGCCAGGTTTGCCTGCAAATGATAGTTTTACTGATCAGATAACTAAACTGAACTCATACTTCACTGTCTTTACTTTCCGTCCCCCTCATTGGGAATGATTCAATCCTTTGTGATTCACATATTCGCATTCAATTAAGAAGACATTTTAAATCGCTACCAGCCCTCGAACGCCCTGCTGCGCCATTTCACTGCCTATTCCCTGTTGCACAATCGATCCCCGCGACATAACCAGATAGCTATCCGCCAATTCGGCGGCAAAATCATAAAACTGTTCCACCAGTAAAATAGCCATATTGCCCTCAGATGAAAGCTGTTTAATCACCCCACCAATTTCTTTAATCACCGAAGGCTGAATACCTTCCGTCGGTTCATCCAATATTAGCAACTGCGGTTTGCAGGCCAGCGCTCGACCAATGGCGAGTTGTTGCTGCTGACCTCCGGAAAGATCGCCGCCACGCCGATATTGCATGGATTTCAGCACTGGAAACAGCCGATATATATCTTCGGGTACCTGCTTTGCCTCCCGGGCAGAAAACCGAGATAGCCCCATTAGCAGATTTTCTTCTACCGTTAAACGTGGGAAAATTTCCCTCCCCTGCGGCACATAAGCAATGCCTGCCTGAACTCGTTGGTGAGGTTTGCGCTGAGTGATATTGCGTTGTTGCCAGTTAATACTGCCAGATTTAACCGGCAGCAATCCCATCAGGCATTTCAATAGAGTGCTTTTACCCACGCCGTTGCGCCCCAGCAAGCAAGTCACTTCACCGATTTGTGCCTCAAAAGAGACGCCGCGCAAAATATGACTGCCGCCGTAATACTGATTCAGTTCGTTAACCTGCAACATATTTGCTCCTTAGCGCCCCAGATAAACATCTATAACCTGTTCATTGGCCTGAACTTCTCGCAGGGAACCTTCAGCCAGAACCTGCCCTTGATGTAGCACGGTGACATGATCGGCGATGTTTTCCACAAATCCCATGTCGTGTTCCACCACCATCAACGAGTGCTTCCCAGCCAGGGAGCGAAACAGCTCTGCGGTATATTCGGTTTCTGCATCCGTCATTCCGGCGACCGGTTCATCCAATAGCAATAAATGTGGTTCTTGCACCAACAGCATGCCGATTTCCAGAAACTGCTTTTGACCATGAGATAACAAACCAGCCAGTTGCATGCGCTCCCTGGATAGCCGCAGCGTGATTAACATTTCGTCGATCCTATCCCGCTGTTCGCCACTGAGTTTTGCCTGCAAGCAGGCCCACACCGACTTATCGCTTTTCTGTGCAATTTCCAGATTTTCAAACACCGTCAGCGCCTCAAACACCGTGGGTTTCTGAAATTTGCGGCCGATACCTTTTTGCGCAATATCTATCGGTTCAAGACTCGTCAAATCGGTAGACTGATCGTAAAAAGCACGCCCGCTTTGAGGCTTGGTTTGACCGCTAATCACATCCATAAGCGTGGTTTTCCCCGCGCCGTTCGGGCCAATGACGCAGCGTAACTCCCCCACGCCAATGTTGAGGGACAAATTGGTCAAGGCCTTAAAACCATCAAAACTGACGTTAATATTTTCCAGCTGTAGAATCGGGTCCGTTTGCTCACGATAGCGATCGGCCAAATGCTGGCGGGTAAACAGCGGTTCGTCGGGTTGCATTATTTGTCTCCTTTACGGAATAACCCCATCACGCCGCGCGGTAAAAACAACGTGACGGCGATAAAGATAAAACCGAGGAATAACTGCCAATACTCAGGTACCGCCATGGTGAAATAGCTTTTGGCTCCATTGACCAACCCTGCGCCGATAACCGGGCCAATCAGCGTGCCGCGCCCGCCCAAGGCAACCCAAATCGCCGCTTCAATGGAATGAGTGGGTGACATTTCACTGGGATTAATGATGCCCACCTGTGGCACGTAAAGCGCACCAGCCAGGCCACATAGCACTGCCGAAAGCGTCCACACCAGCAGCTTGAAACCTCGGGGATCGTAACCACAAAATATCAGGCGATTCTCTGCATCACGCACCGCCGTTAATACCCGACCATACTTACTGCGAGCCAGCATAAAACCGATGCCTAAACTGCCGACCAACAGCAATACCGTGGCAATAAACAACCCAATGCGGGTGCCCGTTGCGGTGATTGGCATTCCGAGTAAGGTGGTAAACCCGGTGAACCCGTTATTCCCCCCGAAACCTGTCTCATTGCGAAAAAACAATAACATGCCCGCGTAGGTCAGCGCCTGAGTCATGATAGAGAAATAAACGCCTTTGATTTTCGAGCGAAAGGCAAAGAATCCGAAAACCAATGCCAGTAATCCCGGCACCAAAACAATCAGCGCCATCGCCCAGGCAAAATGCTGAGTTCCCCACCAAAACCACGGCAAGTGATCCCAGGAAAGAAAGGACATAAACGCCGGTAATTCCTCCCCCGCCGCCTGTCGCATCAGATACATTCCCATGGCATACCCCCCCAGAGCGAAGAAAATACCGTGGCCAAGGGACAGTAATCCCGCATAACCCCAAACCAAATCCAGCGCAATTGCCACTATGGCGTAGCAAAGAATTTTGCCCACCAGCATCAGGGTATAAGTAGAAATATTCAGTGGGTGAATATTCGGTAACAGTGCGAGTAACGGCAGTGCCACCATGAGTAAAACCATCAAACTGCCCAGTAATTTGATACTCCGCGGCGCTTTACGGGCAATGGCGGACATGATTGGCTGTCTCATTAGTCGATAACCCTCCCTTTCACGGCAAACAGCCCCTGTGGACGCTTCTGAATAAACAGAATGATCAGCACCAGAATCAGTATTTTCCCGAGCACCGCGCCAATCTGCGGTTCCAGAATTTTATTGAAAAACCCGAGCCCAAATGCGGCTACCGCACTACCCGCCAGTTGCCCCACGCCACCGAGCACCACCACCAGAAACGAGTCAATGATATAGCCCTGCCCCAGCTCCGGCCCGACGTTGCCCAACTGCGAAAGCGCTACGCCGCCCAAACCCGCGATGCCTGAACCTAGCCCAAAAGCGAGCATATCTATTCGTCCGGTGGCAACGCCACAGCAGGCCGCCATCGCACGATTCTGTGTCACCGCTCGCACATTCATGCCCAATCGGGTTTTGTTCAGCAGCAGCCAGGTGAACAGTAAAACCAGCATGACAAAAACCAATACCGCCAGTCGGTTCAGCGGCAGAACCAAGTTCGGCAATACCTGAATCCCGCCGGACAGCCAAGCCGGATTGGCCACTTCGAGGTTCTGAGCGCCGAACAGCATCCGTACAGCCTGAATCAATATCAGGCTGATACCCCAGGTCGCTAACAGGGTTTCCAGTGGACGACCGTATAAATGACGAATAATGGTGCGCTCCAACACCATGCCAATACCGCCGGTAATCACAAAGGCCACGGGTAGCGCCACCAACGGATAATATGCCAGCCAGTGGGGCGCAAATTGTTGAAAAAAACCCTGAACCAGCCAGGCCGAGTAGGCTCCTAGCATGAGCATTTCGCCGTGGGCCATATTAATCACGCCCAACAAACCGTAGGTAATGGCCAGCCCCAACGCAGCCAGCAGTAGAATGGAGCCGAGCGAAAGCCCCATAAAGACCTGTCCGAGAAGATCTCCCAGCCTCAACCGATAGTGTATTTTCGTCAGGCTGTCGGCGGCAGCGGCACGCACTTTCGGATCGCTTTCCCACTGCTTATCAGCCAAAGGTTCCAGCCATGCCTGTGCAGAAGGAACGCTGGAATATCCCAGTAAAGTTACCGCATGGAGTCGTATTGCGGCATCCGGACTGGCGAGTTGCAACCGAGCCAGCGCCGCCTCCAGCGCATCGCGCACACCGCCGTCGCTTTCCAGACGCAAACGCTGTTGCAATAGCGGCAATAATTCAGAATCGGCGTGGTTTTGTAAGGCTAGCGCCGCTTTCAATCTGTCATTGGCGCTGTCACTGATCAGTTGATGAGTTGCCAGCGCGCTCCTCGCCAATACCCGTAGGCGGTTAGTCAGACGGACTTTTTGGGTTTCCCCCACCGGCGTTTTGGCTTCACCAAGTGGAATCAAAGCCGTACCCGTTTCGCTAAAGGGCCGCTGATGCCGATCGACCACCAGTTTTTCCTGTACTAACGCCTTCAGCAACGGAATGCGAACCTTCTGCGGTGCCGCAGCCCAACTTTGCAGTAATTTCGCCTGCTGGGTACGGTTCGCCACCGCAAAATCCTCGCTGTCTCCCGCTTTAGCGCAACAGGGCAGTAGCCAGATGACCAAAAATAGACATCGGAACACGTGAGCAGGTGTCATGGTTATGTTCTCCCTGAAAGGATAACCCTCTCCCACAGTGGGAGGGACGAGTTTGGCGGTGACAAAATCAGTGGGCGCGGGTTTTTACCGGCGTATCTGGTTTTTTATCGTTACCGGGAATGAACGGGCTCCACGGCTGAGCTCGCACGGGTTTATCCGTCTGCCACACCACGTTGAACTGACCGTTACTTTCGATTTCACCGATCATGACCGGTTTATGCAGATGATGGTTACCGGCATCCATGGTGAGCGTAAAGCCCGACGGCGCCTTGAAGGTTTGCCCTGCCATTGCCGCACGGACTTTATCCACATCGGTGCTGCCCGCTTTGTCTACCGCCTGCGCCCACATATGGATACCTACGTATGTCGCCTCCATCGGATCGTTAGTCACTGCGGTGCTCGCATTGGGCAATTTACGCGCCTTGGCATAGGCTTTCCATTGGGACACAAAGGCTTTATTGATCGGATTGTCCACCGACTCAAAGTAGTTCCACACCGCCAAATTCCCCACCAAAGGCCTGGTATCAATTCCTCGCAGTTCCTCTTCGCCAACCGAGAAGGCCACCACCGGCACCTCCGTCGCCTTCAGCCCTTGATTAGCCAGCTCTTTATAAAAAGGCACGTTCGAGTCGCCGTTAATGGTCGAAATAACCGCGGTTTTGCCACCGGCGGAGAATTTTTTGATATCTGAAACTATGGTCTGATAGTCGCTGTAGCCAAACGGGGTATACACCTCGGCAATATCTTTGTCCTGAACGCCTTTAGCATGCAGGAAGGCGCGTAGAATTTTGTTGGTTGTGCGCGGATAAACGTAGTCGGTACCCAATAGGAAGAAACGTTTTGCCGCGCCGCCGTCTTCGCTCATCATGTATTCCACCCCCGGAATAGCCTGTTGGTTAGGCGCTGCGCCGGTATAGAATACGTTTGGCGACATTTCCTCCCCCTCGTATTGCACCGGATAGAACAGCAGTCCGTTCAGTTCTTCAAATACCGGCAGAACTGACTTTCGTGACACCGACGTCCAGGCACCAAAGACTACGGCCACTTTGTCCTGAGCCAGCAACTGGCGGGCTTTTTCCGCGAACAGCGGCCAGTTGGAGGCGGGATCCACCACGACTGGCTCCAGTTTCTTACCCAATACGCCGCCTTTGGCATTGATCTCGTCAATGGTCATTAAAGCCACGTCTTTCAGTGGCATCTCGGAAATGGCCATGGTGCCGGACAAGGAATGCATAATTCCCACTTTGATGGTGTCGACGGCGTGAGCGCTAAAAGCCAGCCCGAGACTGATAACCGATGCGGATAACGCCAACGCTTTAATAAAGATACGATGTTGCATAGCAGTCACCCCTGAAAAGTCTGCTGAGAGCCTTAATTAACCCAATTTCTCCTGCCGCGCCTGATGCAGCATGTGGAGCGTGATTTGACGAACTTCTTTTTGACTGACGGTAATGTGACGGTGTAACAGATTTTGCGCCTCTTGCAGTTGGCGGTTTAAAATAGCGAGCAGAATCTGACCGTGCTCGGCGTAAGTCGCACTGATGCGCGAGCGCTGAGTAAAATCCAGACGTCGCACAATACGAATCTTGTCGGTAATATCCCGATGAACCCGCGCCATCTCAGGGTTTCCCGCCGCATCCAGTAGCGTCATATGGAAAGCCTCATCCTGAGACGCCACATCTTTGCCTTTCGGCATCTGTGGGTCATCGATCCAGAATTCAGTCAAGCGCTGTAACTGCGGCGGGCAAACGGCCGACGATAAGGCGCACAGCCGTTTCACCGCCTCTAGCTCCAGCACAATTCGCAGGTCGTACAGCGCCTCCAGATAATCGAAATCCACCGCTTTGATTTGCCATCCACTGCGCGGTTGAACGTCCACGTAGCCCTCTTGTTCCAACGCATACAGCGCCTGACGTACCGGCGTCCGGCTGGCATTCATTCGCACCGCCACTTCGTTTTCGCTAAAACGATCGCCGGGTAATAGCTGAAAATCGAAGATTTCCTGCTTCAGTAAGCGGTAAACCCGTTCAGCTATTCCTTCCGGCCGTGGCTGATTTCTGGCGTTCGACATCATTTGGAGTCTCCGATTTTGGCAATAACACGCATCTTCAACTGGCAATATCCAGCCACAGCAGCGCATCCCCCGGCTCGACTGCCCGCCCTTGCTGGCAGTGAATTCGCATCACTGTGCCGTCGTAGGGCGAGACGACCATCAGCTCCATCTTCATAGCCTCCACGACAATCAACGGCTCTCCTTGCTTCACCCATTGCCCCGGTTCCACCAGAATTTTCCAAATATTGCCGTTCAGGTCGGCGCTAACCAAATGACCATCCGGGTCTTCGGTTATCTCTGCCTCTGCCAACATGGCGCTTTCGACCGCTGCGCTTTCCTGTGCCTGCCAGTGAGCCACTTCCCCGTTGAATGCCTGCTGCTGACGCTGGCGGAATGCCGCAATGTCGTCGGCGTTTTCCATCAAAAATCGGCTATAAGTGGCAAAATCGAATTCAACCTCTTCAATTTGTATCTGCGCTCGCCCCTCGCGAAAAGCGCGGCGAAACGCGGTGAGTTCCTCTTCCGTTACCGGATAGAAACGCACCTGATCGAAGAATTTCAGCAGCCAGGGTTCATCACCAAATTGCTCATTTTTTAGGAATTTGTTCCAGATAGGCAGCGTACGACCAACCAATTGATAGCCACCGGGAGAATCTATGCCATAGATGCACATATACATCCCGCCGATACCGACGGCGCCTTCCGCCGTCCAGGTTCGCGCGGGGTTATATTTGGAACTGAGTAAACGATGACGAGGATCAAGAGGAACGGCGCAGGGGGCGCCGAGATACACATCTCCCAATCCCAGAATCAGATAGCTGGAGGCGAACAGGATTTGCTTCACTTTCTCACGACTGGATAACCCATTGATACGTTGAATGAAATCAACATTATTCGGCAACCACGGCGCTTCGGCCCGCACGGTTTGTTGATAACGTTCGGTGGCCGCCAGAGTGGCACTATCTTCAAACGCCATAGGCAGATGCACGATACGGGAAGGTACTTTTAGTGAAGTGACGTCTTCCAACGTTTGTTCCAAACCCAGCAACAGCGCCATTAATTGGCTTTGCGTCAAACGCTGACTGTCGTAACGCACCTGGAGCGAACGTACCCCCGGAGACAACTCTTCAATACCCGTTATTTCACTTTGGGTAATTGCCTGCATCAGCAGGTAAATCCTCAGGCGCATCGCCAAATCTAGCAAGTTATCGCCGTATTCAATCAAAATGTAGTTATCGCCCGCCTGACGATAAATCACCGCAGGACATTGATTGTGTGCCGGTAATTCCGCCAGTATCGCTGCACTTCGCGTATGTATTGGTTCAATAATGGGTGATACTTTTCCCGTTGAGACTGGTGCCGACATGGCCTGTAAATCAGCCAACGCCGCGTCCTGCGCGGACGCCAGAGACTGCGCCTGCTCAAACGTCACCCTGCGAAAACGGATTCGGTCGCCCGGTTTAACCTGCCCTACTTTCCACAGTTCGGCTTTAGCAATGGTCACCGGACACACAAACCCCCCCAGACTGGGGCCATCCTGAGTCAAAATCACCGGAAAATCACCGGTGAAATTCACTGAACCAATGGCATATTGGCAGTCATGGACATTGGACGGATGTAGCCCTGCTTCGCCACCGTCAGCTCTTGCCCATTCGGGCTTAGGCCCCACCAGCCGCACCCCTAAACGATTTGAGTTGTAATGCACCAGCCATTCGCTGGCAAAGAAGGTTTCCATCGATGCGGCGGTGAATAAATCTGGCGCACCGTGAGGCCCGTTCAGCACGCCAATCTCCCACAAGTCGCCGTACTGCGGGATCAGGGCTGGCTCCGGTATTTGCGGCAGCGCAATCGGCGCAGGGGTGGTACAGGCTGCCAGATCGGGCCGAGATATCGCCAGTATGTCCGCCACGCGCAGGGTACGGCCGGCGTGACCACCAAACTGCCCCAGAGCAAACGTCGAGCGACTACCAAGATAGACCGGTACATCCAGGCCGTAACGCACCGCGAGATAAGTACGGCAGCCGCGAGTGGCTCGCCCCAGCGTCAGGATTTGCCCTGCTTTCACGATCAGCGGCTGCCAATAGGGAACGACACGACCATCAAGCGCTGCTGGACAGTCGGCTCCGGTCAAGGCGATGGTGGCATCACAATGAAAACGCAGGGTTGGGCCTTGCAGAGTAAATTCCATTCCCGCCGATGATGGATGGTTCCCGACGATACGATTGGCCAGACGAAAAGCGAAATCATCCATCGGGCCAGAAGGCGGTACGCCGATATCCCAATAACCCAACCGCCCCGGACAGTCCTGCACGCTGCTCCAGGTACCCGGTTCCAACACTTCGATACTGTGAGCCTGGTACACCACGCTATCCAGCAGACGCGTCCACATCACGCCAGCCTTAAATTCGGCAAGACCGATAATCTGCCGCAGGTAATCGAGATTGGTCGGAATGCCATGCAAGCGTGTCGTATTTAGTGCAATTACCAGCCGCTCCAGCGCCTGATGGCGATCCTGACCGTGGACAATAATTTTGGCGATCATGGGATCGTAGAACACGCTGACTTCACTTCCGCTGCTAACCCAGCTATCAACGCGCACATTTTCGGGGAAACAGACTTCGGTCAGTACGCCTGGCGCGGGCTGGAAATTTTTCAGCGCGTCTTCGGCATACAAACGTACTTCAATGGATGCGCCGCGCGGTGGCTGAACCATGCGTTCCCAATCCAGCGCGTCGCCCGCCGCGATTTTCAGCATGCATTCAATCAAATCCAGCCCGGTGACGCTTTCTGTCACCGGATGTTCTACCTGTAACCGGGTATTCACTTCCAGAAAATAAAACGCATCGCTGGCCGCATCGTAAATAAACTCCACCGTTCCTACGCTGCGATAATTAACAGATTCCCCCAAGGCAATGGCAGAGGCATACAACGCTTCCCGCGTAGCCTGCGGTAAATTCGGTGCCGGAGTTTCCTCAACAACTTTCTGATTCCGTCGCTGGAGCGAGCAATCCCGCTCTCCCAATGCCACCACCCTGCCTTTTCCATCGCCAAAAATTTGCACTTCCAGATGACGAGCCCGGTCGATAAAACGCTCGATAAACACACCATCGTCGCTGAAAAACTGCTGCCCCATACGCTTAACGCTATCCCACGCCTCTACCAGAACCCCCTCGTTATCGCAGCGCATCAGCCCGATTCCTCCGCCCCCTGCGGTGGTTTTTAGCATCACCGGATATCCGATGTCCTCAGCCGCCCTTTGCGCTTCCCGCAGGGTTGCGAGTAATGAGGTTCCGGGCGTCATCGGCATGGCGACCGCAGCGGCCAAGGCGCGAGCACGATGTTTCAAACCAAAGCTGGCAATGTGTTCCGCAGTGGGGCCGATAAAGACAATGCCAGCGTCTTCGCAGGCCTGAGCAAACTCGGCACGTTCAGACAAAAAGCCATATCCGGGGAAAATCGCTTCAGCGCCACTTTGTCTGGCCGCCGCAAGGATTTTGTCGATATCCAGATAGCTGTCGCTGGCTTTGTCCCCACCCAACGCCACGGCAATATCCGCATCAATAACGTGCTGGGCATTAGCATCAGGATCGGAATACACCGCCACGCTGGTTATTCCCATATTTTTTAGCGTCCGAATCGCGCGAACGGCTATTTCGCCACGGTTGGCAATTAAAACCGAATTAAACATATAGCCTCCTCAGGCTCGGTGATCACGGGCCAACCAGGCTTTCCAGCCGCCCCAGGCAGTGATATCCGTGGCATCGTTCAATGCCGTAGGCTCGCAAATAAATCCCTTCGCCGTGGAACCATCTTCCAGCGTAAGGGTTCCTATCCCCAGAGGCGGCAGAATCTCCGCCACAAATTCGCCAAAATGGGCCAGCGGAATATCCCAAAGCTCCACCGCAATCCGCTGGCCATGACGGGATCGCACCAGCCCCGGCTTGGCAGGCTGAGTATTGGCTAAGGCATAAAGGCGATAATCTGCGGCGGTATGGGTTTCTGCAACAAAAGTGGCCGCACGACGGGTTAATTGTGAATTGAGCGGCTGACCGCGCAGATGCGCCCCCACTACCGCTACGCGAACATGGTGACAGCTGGCCGCTAGCGGCGTAGCCGCGGCCAGCACTTTCCCTATCGCACCAACTTTTTGCGAAAGCGCTGATTGCCAGAGAATGCCAAACTGACTCAGCGCCCGATCTTGCCAGGCTGGGGCGATCAAGGTGATTCCGGCGGGGAGACCATCGGCTCGAAAATATCCCGGCAACGCCAGCGCGCTTAAATCCGCCAGATTAGCGAAATGAGTGTAAGTGCCGAACTGCGCGTTGAAGCGCACCGGCTGTTCGGCTATTTCAGAAAGAGTGCGAATGGTGGGAGACGTCGGCACAACCAGCGCATCAAAGTGACTCAATTGTTGATTGATGCGTAACGCCAGCTCCGCACGAGTATATTCCGCCTGCCAGGCATCGCAGGCACTGTAGTTAAGGCCATTGGCGACAATAGCGCGCACCTGAGGATCCATGGTTTCCGGTTGCGCATGAAAAATCGCCCCAACGGCCAGCGTGCGCTCCGCTACCCAGGCACCTTGATAGAGCTGTTCGGCCAACGCCCGGAACGCAGAGAAATCAATCGCAACGAGCTCGGCCCCCATTTCGGTTAAACGTGTCAACGAACGGTCAAATGCGACTGCCGCCTGAAAGTCGCCAAAAAACTCCAGTCTATCTGGCACGGCAAAACGCGGAATCGGGTTGAAACAAGCGGATGCAGTTTGCGGATGTCTGCGCGAATAGGCGTCCAGCGGATCGTAACCTCCCGCCAGTTCGGCAATGCAATAGGCATCTTCGACGCTTAAAGCAAAAATAGACACACAGTCATTCAGCCGACAGGCCGGGACGACACCACGCGTAGACAGCCAGCCTTTGGTCGGCTTCAACCCGACGATATTGTTGAAACCAGCCGGAATACGCCCAGAGCCAGCAGTATCGGTACCTAACGAAAAACAGACCAAACCGCGAGCTACCACCGAGGCAGAGCCTGAACTGGAACCACCGCTCACATAGTCCGCGTTAAAAGCGTTAGCAACCGTACCAAAGGGGGAACGGGTTCCCACCAATCCTGTCGCGAACTGATCGAGGTTCGTTTTTCCAATCGCTATCGCACCTGCGGCTTTCAGGCGGGTAACTACGGTGGCGTCCTCCTCGGGGAAATAAGTAAAAGCGGGACAAGCAGCGCTGGTGGGCATACCTGCAACGTCGATATTATCTTTTATCGCAAAGGGAACGCCAAATAAGGGGAAATCACTGGCCTTTTTTCCACCGGAATTGATTTCCTTTAACAGCCGATTGACCTGCGAACCAATTTCCTGCTCATTAGCCAAGTAAATCCATGCATTATCATCGCTATGCCATTCTTTACTCATGTGCTGAAGCGCCGCGTTCAGCCGTTCAGGCTGTTTATGATAAAAACTGACCCATTCCGCTACAGTTAATATAGGCATTGATTGGTATCCCATCTGGTATACAAGATGAAATAGTTTTAGCAATTACAATGCCAATTATAATTTAGCTTAAAAATCAGTAATTTAAATACAAAAAAAAGATTAACCCTGTACCTCGTCGCACTTTATTTGTGCACAAAACCCATTTAATAAGCTGTTTTTCCTTTAATCAGTGCAATCAGGTTAAAAATGATTAAGCCTGCCATCAAAGCAGGATTAAAAACACAGAGGAGAATAGATTAAAAACAGAAAAACCGGCATGGAGGGAGAAAATTAAGATAATCGATCATGGGAAAGCCATTCCTATTTTCAATGATGAAAAATAGCAGCGGAGATCGCTCACTTTCACAGCCAGTTGACGGATTATGATCGGAGCCGATAGTTTTAATATCGCGTGATAAACCTGCTCGCCCGTTTTTACTTTCAGCTGAGAAGCAATATCCGCATTGGCTTTTATCACCATAAACTAGAGCACTTTATTGGTACAACTTTTACTCGCCTGCTGAGCATTCTCAAAAAATTTTTTAGCGTATTAACATTGGGCTGAAGATTTTTTTCTTATATAAATACCGGAACCATGATGTTTTTCAAGCAGCCCTTTTTCCACTAAAACCATCATTATCTTACGCAAGGCATTACGTGAAATATTCCACGCCAAAGCTCATTTTGTTCTGAAGAGAAAACATCACCAACTTTATACTCCAAAAGGTTAATTCGATCCCTAAGGCATTTAACAACACCCGCAAAAAACACTTTCGCACCGCTTTAACGTCTCACCCATACTATTTTTCTCTATATAACAAATAAACTTCGTCATCAAAAACAGGCTGTGCAGGTTGTTTTTTGCGAGAGAGATAAGTGAACACAGTAGCGCATAAAATAAAGTGTTCGGATTTACGATTTTAATCATACCCACGTAGTTTAGCCTCCATTCTTGTAATACTAAAAATGACAGCCAAAAGGTATAAAAATAATGGAGAAAAAAAACTAAAGTTTTTCCAAATCATTTTTTATGGGTCTCTGCGTCTGCTGCCAATCAGGTAGAAGAAGCCTGGAATCTCGATGTGAAAGGAGCTTCAGTTTGGGATAAATTTGTACGAATTCTCGGAAAAACATTTGAAAATACCACTGGCGATATCGCCGTCGATCATTATCACCGTGATAAAGAAGATGTCGCTCTGATGTCAGAACAGAGTTTAACGGCCTACCGTTTCTCGATTGCGTGGAGCCGTTAAACGGCTGAAGTGGTATTTAAAGCTGGAGCGGTCAGCGGGAATCGAACCCGCATCATCAGCTTGGAAGGCTGAGGTAATAGCCATTATACGATGACCGCATGAATATTCGGAGCACTGTTTAAACAGCCGTTGGTAATAATCCATAAATAGGCCGTAAATCAATCTGAGTAAGCAAACTGGACATCTCAGGGGTACCCGTCATCGACTTAAACCCAGTTTGCTTATTTATTTGGTCCGCCATCGAGGTCTCGAACCCCGAACCTACAACTGAAATGGTCGTACGCTCTTCCATAATGAGCTAATGGCGGTTAGCGACAGGCAGTATATGTGGCAAAACATATACGTACAATAAACAAGGGTTACTTTAAGACTTATCGTAGGCTCTCAAAGTCATGAACCCCTCTGTAAATAGTATTCACAGCTAAAAACTTGCGAACGGTTGCCAAAACACCGTAGATCAGAAAAAAACCTATAATTTATAGTTAGATAAGATAAAATTCATCGTGAAATTTTGAGCCAATCTCATCTCAATAAATTTATTCAAACACTATCCCTTGTTTTTCCTCTGCCACTTCTCCTGTTACCCGATCGATTTTCTGCTCGGAATACGTTCGATATCGCTCTTTAAGCTCCCACTTCAGCGCTTTTCTATTCTTTTGATTATCCAGCGCTTCATCTAGCGACGATCGATCGCTCTTTGCCAAAGAAGAAGCGGGTTCCGGAGGAACATAGTGCCAATCATGGCTGATATTCGTACCAGCGTTCAGAGAGAAAATAAAACTGAAATACAACACCATTAAAACAGAGAAATTTTTAAAACTCATATAAATCATCCTTGAACTACGCTGCGAGTTAACCAAGTAAGAAGATACACAAATCGACAACAATTCCCAACAGCTTGAATATCCATGCTCCCGATACTCACCGCATTATTTTATCTACTCCCACACCACCTTATCAATCATCACAGTTTTAGCTTAGACAAGCGCTTCCGTCATCGTCATAGGTCTCCCTTGTCGTGGTCAAGCAAAACTGGCCACGGCTTTAGCGTTTTTCCAGAACAGTCTTTCTTGATTATCTCCGCCGTTGTTGATGTAGATAATACATCGCCTGAATTATTGACATCCGCATCCTGATCCAATGCACTGAATGAAAACAGCATCAAAATAGTAGCAATAATGACTTTTTTCATAATTTCTAGGTAACTCGGTTGTAGAGAGTGCAAAAACAGGATAGCGATATAAGAAATCAATCAAGTCTTATTCTAAAATACCCCCCTCATCAAATTAGCCTGCCCAATAAAGATATATATTCCATTCTATAAATGCTGAGTATAACAAATAAAATAATCATTAATTATCATGATGATTAATCTGCAACTCAATTGATTAACCGAACCAAATTGAATTCTAGCATGGCAATCAGAAATATATTTATAATGAACCATAAAACTCGATGTCAATAGAGTTTTATGGGCGGAAATAAAAATAATTAGGTTTTTTATTCCTGTTTTTTTACTCATACCCTGTAAATTAATCAGTATGTTATTTCACTTCAATATATAAAATTACATAGTTACCTAAATTATAGTAAATAAATGTAACTATATTAAAACCATGTTGTTTACTCAGGTTATTACTGTTACTTCTGACAGGAGGAAAAACTAACTGAAGAAAGGAATAAATATGAAAAAATCACTTGGCTTATTCGGCTCACTGCTGCTGATTTCTGGTTCCGCTTTGGCTACAACGGCTCCCAATTGCACTAAGGTTGAATCGGTACAAATTGAACGGTTATTTGATAAATGGAATGACTCTTTGCAGACCGGAGATGCTAAGAAAGTGGCAGGTAATTACTTAAGCGATGCGGTATTACTGCCCACGGTTTCGAATAAGGTACGCCTGACAGACGCAGAACGTATCGATTATTTTGAGCATTTCCTGGAGAAAAAACCCGTTGGCAAAATTGATAGCCGAACCATACGTATTGGCTGCAATAAAGCCGTTGATACTGGCACCTATACCTTTACCTTTTCCGATAAATCAACGGTTTCAGCACGTTATACCTTTACTTATGCCTGGGACGGCAATGAGTGGAAAATATCAACACATCACTCTTCGGCCATGCCAGAGGCCTAACCATTAAATATATGTCTATTTTGTCTTATCTAATCAGTTAACATTGTGCTGCCGTATTTTCGGCAGCCAACTAATAAAATTTCGCCATAGTGAGTAATCCTGCTATTTCCCATTCATTTTTTATTTCTTATATTGGAATCATTCTAATTTCAATCTTCACAATGAAAAGACCGAACGATAGGGTTAAATACTCCGCAAAGCTCTGACTTCTCGTCGTATTAATTCACGAAAATTCAAACTTTCGACTTTATCAAGCTATGCAGGTATTTTTACTATTGAATATCGGCAATACATCTTCATTATCTGCCACATAAATAATGTCATCTTTTAGCTCTTTATTTTTTGGCATCGCCGGATAAACAAGAAAGTATGATGTATTATCCGGCGAGAAGTCATGACAGCATTATAACCTTAGCCATTCGGATTAACACTACAGTGGTCGATAGAGGTGATAGCGCCCAGAATCTCTTTCTATAGCTAACAGAAGACCAGACGGCGGCTGATGAATCGACTCTACCGCGCGACGGCTGCGGCTGACTGGCACGCTTTCTTCTACACGCTGCTGGAAGTCATTGGATTTTTCCGCTGCCGTTAGCAGAGACTGATAATCCTGATTAAAAGCGTCAGGATTTCGTTCTGCTTTACTCAAAAAGGAAACATATTGTGCAATGGAGTCAGCATTCTTCAAACCTTTTGAACCCGAAGTATTAATACTATTGAAATCCTTGAGATCGCTTCCTGCATATACACTTTGCGGTGCCTGACCCGCATCTGGGTTATTGAGATTGTTATTTCCGAGATTAATCAGTTCGAACACATCAACGTTGCCGACTTTCGTCTGCTGCCGAGTACCTATATACACAAAATCAAGTGAGTTTGGCGCACCGTGAGACAACTCATGAATGAGTACATCGGCCACCGCTTGCTTACTTTTTCCCATCATTTTGTAATAGGTGTGAAAACCGTCGCGACCTACATTGATTATTTTGCTATTAGGATTTCTACCCAACTGACGGTATTGATCTTTTGACAACTCGGCCACCGTATTTGTCTCTCCTACCTGACTGTCGAAACTGAAATTACGATGGCTAATACGCTCTAAATCATTTTTGATATGACTCAACGTCTTACGTAGTATAATTTCATTCTGTGGTTTAAGCGGAAACTCTCTGCCAAAATACGCTTTTTGCGCTAATTTCACCTGTTCTCTGAGTTCGGGCTTATCCATGGCTTCAAGAGTCAGTTCAATTTTAGCTTTAGCAATTGGCAAGGATTTGGTAATAACCTTACGAGCCATTTGAACCTTCAAGGATTTACCAATTATTGGCAGATCTACCAGATTAAATGCCTTATTACCCGCCGTTCCTGTATTCGCCAATGCCAGCTTTACCTTACTCCCTTCCCCTGATGTCAGCTCGATAGGAATATTATTTCTATGCCCCAGTAGCAACTGCTTTCCTTGTTGAGAAATTGAATAATGCTTTCCATCAATCTTAATCACCTGCTTTCCGTTACGGGTACGTTGAATACCGAAATGGTTTGGCGCAGAAAGCTTCGCTTCATTCAACTGCAGCGGTTGAATATCATATTTACCCATGGCCGTAGACACTTCAGGCACCACGTCCAGAGAGACCGGTGCTTTAATGTGCCATTCTTGATTCGCATATTCTACTTTATGACCCGTGGATTCTGGCTGCCTAGCATCGTAAACAAATTGCTCATGACTGGCCAAATCGTAGCGATAAGGCACCAATCGACCATAGAGTTCAATGGCCTGCAATCGTTGAGGCTGAGATGAAACAGGATTACGTACGCTGTAAACGTTGGCGTTGCCGTCGGCAGTTTTATGGCGATGGCGAGAATGAAGGGAGAGTTCATGTGCAACACGCTGATCTAATTTACTAAAGCGAATGAATTTACCATCGCCAGTCGTTTTCCACTCCTGCGAAAGGTAGCTGAAATAGACTTGCTGCCGGCGTTCTCCGCCATTTTTTCCTTTAGGCAACACAGCGAAACTTTTCCCTTTATGCTCAACGAGAGGAACATCATGAAGTTTGCCATTGAGCGCCAGTTTAATATGGTTAACTCCATTCTTCAGATAGAACTTTGGCAGCTCTACCTGTGGTAGTTTCGGTTCAGATATTGGCCTGGTATATAAGCGTTGCTGTTCACTATGCGTACTGGCACTTATGCTGAATTTGGCTTGCTGAGTCACTTGCTGTAATAAATTCAGTTCCTCTTCTGGCGAAGTAGGCTTTCCTTCAAGATCATTAGCCGCGTGTTCCAGCAAAGGTCCGACAATATATTGAGCAATAGCCAAAGGCTGGCTACCGGGCAATAAAGTTAAAAGCTGAGAAGTAATAGAATCAATCTTCTCGGTAATATTGGTCGCTTTCTCTATTTCCTGATTCGTAGGGCACCCTTGGCCTTTATTCCAGCTATCTATATTCTTACTTTCAACCGTCATCATGGTAATTGGCTGCCTCAAAGTTTTACCAATTTGACGTAGTATTTGTGCAAAAGTCAGATTTTCGCCGTTATTCATACAGGAAAAATCAAACATCTTAACAATTTTGACGTCATCCAGAACCGGCGGTTGAGGCGTTGTTTTAGGTGGAAATACCGCATAGCGTGGCATACGCAGCTTTGTTTCTTCGGTTAGAAGAGTGGGAGTGGTTGCGATTTCCCGCTGTAAATTTCGAACCTGCCCCAGCGTTTGGGCTATAGGATTAGCTCCGTGTCCTGCGATCAGCACAGGAGCGGCCCGCTCGGATGTTAACGGCATACCGCCTTGTGCCAACAATCCATGCAACAAGACATTTTTTAGACTTGGCCGGCCTGATGACACCACCGTCTGCGATTCTGGAACATTGTGCAGCATCTTTATCTGGGCAAACAGATTTTTAACCTCGGTGCGCTCTTCCGGCGTAGTGGCATTTGCAATTAACTGTGTTTCAATTGAAACCTGACGATTATTGGGAACTAAAGGGTATAAAGGCATAATATGTACCTGAAAAAAGGCTAAGAAAATTATGAGATGAATAGACAGATATTTATAGCGGTGGTCTTGCCAAAATATAAACCCGAACTTCGTAATAAACATGAAAGAAGCTAACGTTTTTAAGCGAAATATACTTTCAAAAATCGGCAATATACGTCGGCCACACCAATTTTACGACCACCTGAGAATATCCGATTTTTTCATTCTACAAATTTGTAGGCCAATATGGACATGAGGTATATAATTATTTACTTTCCGCAAATGTTGTAACTGAAGGTTACGGGGAAGTGATGGGAATAAACTCTACTTTGCCGTGAGGAGAGATTCTAATTGTAGTAGTTATTTTTAATGAAAATAACTAATGAACATATTTTAGGCACCTTAAATTTACGAAATTCATTAATATTGGTCGTGGTAACGCCTGGCGATAAGAAATACGGCCATAAAACCATAAAACCATAAAACCATAAAACCATAAAACCATAAAACCATAAAACCATAAAATCATAAAATCATAAAATCATAAAATCATAAAATCATAAAATCATAAAATCATAAAATCATAAAATCATAAAACCTAATATAGCAAGACGGTTTGGCTCCACCAAAAATTAGAACCATTATTTTAACCGATAACAGCTTCAATATTAATAATTGTAGGATCTGCTCGCATTGCCTTACGGCAACATTTTAATATTTTCCGTACCTGCTGGTTAGGCCAATCTATCACGATGTATTTTCACAAATAAATATCGTCGGCAGGACTGGATTCAAAAGACTGGCTGCGACTCCCAACAAGAATCATCACCTAATTCCCCCAATCCTATTCGTTGCCAATACTTCTGGCCGTTCAAATAAAACACCATTTAACCTTGGGTGACTTCGTAAAACGTTTACCCCCTCCCTCATGCCGCCAGAAATATCAACGGTCGTTACATTTTTAGGGGAATAATAATACCCGAAAATTAAACGCTCCCAATATTGGGAGCGGTATAACTTACGTATTCAGATTTGAACAAAAATAATGCCTATCACATCAGGTCCTATTTCAACGTTGCGCGCTGGTCTAAAATGACTTTCGACGCTTTAGTCTTACATCATTGTTGACTCGTCCGGTCATGACGTTTTCCAGACCGGATATAATTCCGGAACAGTTATAGCAGGCGGGGAAATCTTGATTCACATCCCCAACCAGCCTTTGGGTAAAGATATAACTGCCGTTGAGCCTTTCGGCGTTTCCACCTTCAATATCAGGATTAGAAATAATATAATTCAGCGCCTGTACTTCTGCATGTAAACCGGCGATCCCGGCCATTTTAGGTAAAACATTATTATTTGCTAAAAGATGATCCCGAATTCGCCCTTCAACCACCGCATGAAGATCTGTTCCCGATGATTTATATTGGCTACGGATGCCAGTGATAAATGCTTCTGTATCTGCGACTCGGTAATACCCCAGGCTCGATTCTGGCTTCCATCTTTGACTTTTACCTAGTTTATCAGGATGATACTGACTCAGTGACGGTTTCACTTTATCCTCAATCAGTTCCACACCGGGAAAGGTATTTTTATTACCCAAGCTTCCGGGAAGATTCAGAAAACCATCTTTATAAACCGGATCCGGTTGCAGCGTATTTAAAACACCCGCATGAGCGGCGTAGGTTTTTAATTTTGAATTGGTAAATTTCATTCCTCTTGATTTTTTTTCTTTGTCTTTCTGTTTTATACCTTTTAGCACCGCCTCATTATTTAAGGTCTCCTGTAAAATCATTCCGGTACTTTCAGTCATACGTTGATAAGTATCTCTAACGCCTCTATGAGGCCCGTCTATCTGGTTTAGTTGGTAAATGGCCTTAACAATATCCCTAGACGCATTAGTCGTATCCAAATCCAGCCAATCTAATGGAGCCATTCCATCCGGATCGGTGAGCCGCAGTGGATTATTTCTCACCATTCTATACAAATTTAACCCATCAACCGTACCCGCAGGATCGGCGGAGAGCCAACGACCCGCCCAAGGTTGATAGTAGCGGAAACCGTAATAATACAGCCCGGTTGCATCCCGTTCTTTGCCTGAGTATCGGACTGTTTTATATGCCGTTTCTATATGACTCCGTGCTGCCCACACGGCGGTTCCGCCATAGGGATAATATTCTTCCATACTGATGACCAGCCCATCGCCATCCACTTCCAGACCGCTGCTACAGGTGAGGTTATCGTAGCTCCAGCGTATCTGGTCGTTGATTATTCCATCTGGTTTTCCGCTCTCCCAATGTAGTACACGCACCTGAGCACGCCCCGCCTCACCTATGCAGATAACCTGTAAGTTTTCCGCTTCCGCCACGCCGCCAGTCATAGTTCGCCATTCCAACCCCGGCAAATATAGCGCCCGTTGCACCCGCGCACTGTGATTCGTTTGCTGCGAACTGATTTTCAAAATACGCTGGCTGCTGCCGTCATAACGGTAGCTTTCACTGTCATCCGCCGTTTCGCCGCGAGCCACTAAAAGCACAGTGCGTAACTCACCACGCGGTGTCCAAATCAGGCTCTGCCCTTGCTGTAGGCACTTTTGGCTTCCACTTGCGGTAAAGAGCGCATCCACATCAGCAGGGTTTTCCGTTAGCGAACTCATTACGCCACGGTTGCTACGCTCACTCACGGTGATGTTTAGGGTGTAATTATTATTGGTCGCGGGCGCACTGTGTCTGATGCGCATTAGATTACCGGCGGAATCATAGGTATAAGTGCGGGTATAGTTCGTATATACCGAAGAATCAGAGGGAAGAGGAACGAGAGGGGAAGGTAAATCACTGCCTTGCTGGCCAGCTCCCGCCACTTCCCGTCCGCTGGCGCTGACCAATTGATATAAGCTGTCGTAACGGTAGGCATTTTCAGGCACCACTTTTTGATTGCGCCAAAAACGCGTTTCCTCTGCGTCATTAGTGATGCTGAGAACATTTCCTACCGGATCGTATTCATAACGTAAATCCTGTAGCACCTTCGCACCGGCGGCATGGCCGTTCGGACGCTCGGTTTTAATACCGATCAAACGCTGAGTTTCCGCCTCGTAAGTATAAGTGGTTACCACACCGTTACCGCCTTCCTCTCGAAGCTTCTGTCCAGCGGCAGAGTACGTCAACACCTTTATGATAACCTGCTCCTGCCCTCCTTTTAGCGTCAGCCAGCTCGCTGACAGTTGGCCCGCAATATCGAACGCCACGCGTTGCTGATTGCCCACTGCGTCAATGGTTGTCAGCACCGCACCCGCCGCATCCGTGCGAGTCACAGTAGTATAGATTTCTGTCGCCAGCAGACTATTCCAGGCGGAAGTATCGTTCCCCTGCCAATCGGCCAAGATGTTCGTATCATCCAAATTTTTCAGCAGCTTACGGCTAACCGATAACGGTTTACCCGTTAATGACACGCTGTCTGTCTGTATCAGGCCGGCCGCATCATAATAACTGACGCACTGCCCGGCGAGGTTCAGATTCTTCTCCTGCGGCGTATTGCCCGCATACACAAAATGCTCTGTAATCCGCGCGTTTTCGCCGTTCACCTGCTCGGTTACACTCAGTGGACGGCCTGGCAACGGGGCATTTTCATACTGAAAGGTTCGGGTGACGGCCAGACTGAGGTCGTCCTTACCATTCTCCCCTCTGCTAATATTGGTCATCGCTATAACGGATCTTCCTTCAGTATCGTTCAGAACTAGCGTGTTACCCGCATCAACGCTTTGCGTATATATGATATTTCCATTCAAATCAGTTAGATAAGAAAAATTAGTAACCTCTTTATGATTTAGTCTTGGATCTAAACTTTGAGCCAGAAAACCGCGAAAATCGAATTGATGATAGGTGATACATTCCTCCGTCACTTTAGGTGTATCAGGATGACGGCGATACGCGATATCGCGAACGCTTAGGCCCCGGTTATCAAACACCGTGACCGATGGGGTTTTACTAAACAGCTGTATGTCCATAAATATCTCCTGGTTAAACATGAAAAAAACGAGCACATGAATGGGAATACGTTCGATAGATGTGAACTATACGATTACGTACTAAAAGAATGTTGCTCGACACCCCATATTATTTATGGCTATTTTTGATAGCGCAGTTTGAAAATATAAAAACAACATAGTGAGGATGAAAAAATAGCCTGCCCTATTAAATAAATGATTAAATCAGGCAGGCTAGTGCTTCAGCGTAATTTAACGACGGTATTCTTTCTGGCCTCGTATTTCAGTTCAGTCATTCCAAACTGGCCTCTTGTTCTATGTTTCTTATGCGGTTTTAGCTCACCAAGCTCTAATAACGTTGATGCCGACACCTCACCATTTTTGTCTTTTGTTAATAGACTGAAAGATACACCAACGGTATTTTCGTAACCTGTGGTTCGGTAATTTAGAATATTATCTGCATCTCTATGTATTTCACTGCCTTTCTTACCGTTGTAAGCGATAGTTCCATTATCAAAATAATCCAATATCGTTAATAAGCTGTCATTCACGGCTTCTGGATTCAGGTCAATACCGGCATCCGGAATTAACTTATTCAGCATTCGGAAATTATCCGTCACTCCGTGTTCACCGGTTACCCAATTTTCGGATGGGGTTCCGGTTCCGGCATGCAAAGCATAAAAATTATTCCCTTTAACACCGGTAATCATCGTACATCCGGTTAATGTCCCAGCCGTCACCAGCACGGAGCGGCCAGGTTTTATATCATTCAGATTAATATTAATCCCTGCGGCACCCTGCACACCGTTGTGAAGAACCACCAGATCAGTATTATTTTTTAATGGTTTAGTTTCCCAATGTGTTCCTGCATACCATTTAGAGGATTTATTGGCTGATGTGATATTCTCACCTGAGGAAACTTCTAACACCTCTCGACGATCTTCCGCAGAAAGTTCCTTGTGGTTCTGTGGCGGAAAGTCTTTATCCCTATCCTGTCTGGAGAACAGAAAATCGATGTCAATCTCGCTTTCTGAACGGGTATAAAACGGCCCGGTTCCTTTGAGGGATGAAATCGTTAATGTGTCTTTCTTCCGAAATGAACTGATGCGCTCAAAAAAACCCGGAGCCAAGCCGTCAGGATCATGGAGTACAATCGGGTTATTCCTGACCATTCTAAATAGATTCAGCCCATCTATCGTACCCGCCGGATCGGCACTCAGCCAGCGGCCAGCCCACGGCTGATAGTAGCGGAAACCGTAGTAATACAACCCCGTGGCGTCCCGTTCCTTGCCTGAATAGCCATAGGCTTTATCACTCGCTTCTCGTTGACTGCGCGCCATCCACACGGCAGTACCACCATAGGGGTAATATTCCTCCTGACTGATCAATTGCCCGGTTCCATCCACCTCTAACCCACTGCTGCCAATCAGATTATCGTAACTGTAACGCAGTTCGTCGTTAGCCACTTCAGTAGGTTGCCCAAGCTCCCAGTGCATTGCCTGTACCTGCGCCCGGCCAGCTTCGCCAATTTTCACCACCAGTAACGTTTCAAACAACGTATTACCTTGATGAATTGTTCTTCGTTCCAGACCTGCCAGATAGAGCACTCGCCGAGTTTGGGTATTGTTATTGGACTGCTGAATAGCCATTTTGCTAACGCGCTGACTATTAGCATCATAACGGTATGTTTCACTGTCAGATTCCTGCCCATCGCGCGCAACCGGCGTGACCTTCGCCAGTTCACCGCGAGCATTCCAGCTTAACGTTTGACCAGGCAATAGTTGGTTCTGCCGTCCCGCGGCGTCAAAGAACGCCTCCACTTTATCGACATCGTCGGTTAGTGAGCTTAATACCGCACGATTGCTGTATTTTGAAACAGTTATATTGGTGGTGTAACTATTATTGGCTGCGGCCGATGTATGGCGAATTTGCATCAAATTACCAGCAGAATCATAGTGATAATTGCGGATGTAATTGGTATATGCATTGTTATCAATCGGAGACAGTGTGGGAAGTTGGCTACTCTGTTGCGGAATGTTTGCCATTTCGCGCCCGTTGGCGCTGACTAATTGGTACAAAGTGTCGTAGATGTAGGTATTTTCTGGCACCACTTTCTGATTACGCCAGAAACGAGTCGCTTCCGCGTCATTGGTAATACGCAGCACGTTACCTACGGGATCGTAGGTATAACGCAGATCCTGAAACACTCTGGCTCCCGATAAATGCCCCGCTGGACGCTCGGTTCTGATACCGATTAAACGCTGAGTTTCCGCCTCATAGCTATAAGTGGTGAGCACACCGTTACCGTGCTCTTCTTGCAGCTTTTGTCCGGCGGCCGAATAGGTCAACGATTTGACTATGATCTGCTCTTGCCCGCCCTTTAAACTCAGCCAGCTGCTTTTAAGAAAACCGGCTACATCGTAGGCCAACCGTTGGATATTCCCCATGGCGTCCGTTTGTACCAAGGTTTCGCCATTGGCGTCGGCGCGGTTGTAAGTGGTGAAAATTTCCGGCGTCAATAATTCCAGCCACGCCGATTCATTCGTCCCCTGCCATTCCGGCTCTGCGCTCTCCAGCAGTGGCTGAAAGCACGCCGATATCGGCGTTCCAGTGAGCGCAATACTCAGCGTTTGATTCAGCCCGGCGCTGTTATAATGGCGTAAGCATTGCCCCGCCAGATTGTTCGCTTTTTGCGATGCATCACTGCCAGCCCAGTAAAAGCGCTCAATAATTCGCTCTTCTCGATCTTTCTCCCTTTCACTGCGACTGAGTACCCGCCCCGGCCGATTTTCACCTTCATATTGCCAGGTATGTGACACGCCGGTGGCGGAAATGCTAATGGCAGGACGAGCGGCAATATCATTCAGGGAAAAGATTGTGCCTGCATCAACGCCGTCAGTACGCAAAACTTCGCCGCTAAGGGCCGTAAAGTAAGACAAATTCGGCTTAACCGAACTATCCTGCTTTCGTCTTTCCGCCAGACGCGGATCGATACTTTGAGAAATAAACCCATAACTATCATATTGATGAAAAGCTATACGCTCAGCAATTTCCTGCGGTGTATCTGGATGGCGATAATACCGTAACTCCCGTATAACGTGGCCACGATTATCCAGCACGCTAACCCCCGGCGTGCCCTGATGGAGCGCAGAATCAAACTGGTTCATCTCGGTTATCCTTTTGATAGGGAATGGCTTTCAACACCATATTTCCTCGTTTTCATCCGCCCCACGACAATGTAGGGCGAATTTTCTTATGGGAACTAAATCGCCAGATTTGCTGCCGTATCGTTCTCATCCTGATTCACCACAAACCACGGGGTATACTGGCGTTCACGCCGGTAACCTTTCGCGGTAATGACCTGATATTCGCGCCCTAAAGGATCGTAAATATGCGTGTCGGCAAACAGGTCAGTGCGTGCACTGTCATCGCTGAGATAACGCCAATCATCCAGAAAATAAGGCTGGTAAACGCGTATTCCTTGCCCTTTCCCGTCGTATTCCGTACGTCCGGAAACCGCCCAACGATTATCCGTCACCACTAAGGCTGGTGTGCCGGAAACATTGACCACCAGCGAGGAGTCTTCGCTGCGTTGCCAGCTCTCACCGGCTTCAACACGCTGAGCGCTTTGTAGCAGGCGGCCAAAACCATCACTGAATAGAATACGTTGCCGTAATTGTTGTTGGTCATCGCTATCGTAGCGATCGGTAGTAATAGTAAGGGAATGAGGCGGCGTACGCGGAATCTCGGCCAGTAGCGTCAACATCAGCACCGATAAACCATGGCGCGCCATCCAGCGCCGCCGACCCAGCGCGCAGACATAACCATCTTCGGTGACAAAACGCGCCTGCAGCAATGCGTTCCAAAGAGTACCGTTATCCGCCATTCGTTCGGAAACATCGTGCTGCGTCAGTTTTTGCATCCAGCTTTCAGGTTCAAAAATGGCGCAGTGAGCCACCGGAATTCCGGGGCTTAACGCCAGTGCTGCCTCAATCGTGGCAGGTACCACAAAAGGTTTGGCTTGAGGAGTGCTGTATCCCGCGTCTTTACCCGCTTCCGTTCCCCAAAACCGGCTGGCAATCACCTCCCCAAACGGATTCAAAACCACGTAGTGCTGGTTATCATTGGCATCCGTCAGGCTATATGGGGTAAGGAATCGGTAATCGTAGCGCGCCTGTGTCACCAGTTGAGCCGCATCCTGGGTTTCTATCACTACGCAATAATGCTTATCCCACTTCAACGTAGTTTTCCCTGTTAACAACGTACTACGCTGGCTGAGAGGACGCCAAAATTGCGAATAGTCACCGAATTCGCTGTAACCCTGACGGGCAACCCAAACATCCGGCTCTGACTCAACCCTAAACAAGCGCGGAGCCAACTGATAACCGGCGGAAAACAGCAATTCATCGCGCGTTTTGCTGTCCAGCACGCCGACAAAGGCCTGTAGGGTTTTCTCGTCCAGAATAGCGGTTTCGCCGTAGGCCACCAGCGCCTGCAAAGACGGTTGTTCATCCACACCGCCCTGATAAGCCACCCGACTTTGGCCCAAATAGGTAAACGGCTGATTCGAACCGATCAGGCTATTGGACGCGATGAGCGTTTCTAGCGTAAATCCGTTAGCCGGAGCGCGTTCCTGATCGTACTGATAGCCATCGTTTCGTTGCTCTTTTGGCAGCCCTAACAGCCAGTTATCGTCATTGGTCAAATGAAAATAATTTTGCTGTTGTTTGGTCAGATGCAGTTGCTGCTGCTGCGTGTCGTAGCTGCTATCAAACAGCGTTTCCGGTAAATCATCAGGATAGGGCGACTTTTCCGGTTTTTTACGTCGCGGGTAATTGATTGCCACACTTAATAATGGCGAACCATAGCGATCCGCTTTTATGACTACTTGTTGGCTACATTGAGGATCAGCGGCCACCCGTTGGTATTGATAACTTCGGGTTTCAATGGTGGAACACCATGCCGAAGGTACTGTGGCGTCGGTTGTGGGCAACGCCCGCACCTGATGACGCATTTCTGTGACCGAATAAGGAATCTCGGCTTCGGGAGTGCCATCATCACCATACAGTTCGCTGCGCAAAAGTTGCCCTTTCATCGCGCGATTCAGCCAAAAGGCATCATGCTCTGAAGGTATAAAAGCAACATCGGAACCAGCCTCTGAATCGTTTTCCCAACGAGTAAACCGAGGTGAGAAAGGGCTGAATGCCTGATCATCTCCGCGCCAAAACTCTGCGGATAGCGTGGTGTCAATCTCAGGGATTCCCGTAGCAAACCAGCTAACAGTTCGGGAAGGATGAGTAGGAATGTCGACCGTTCCCTGGGCAAAACCATCCGTATCGCGCTGAATCAACCGGCCAAAGCCACGAAATTCCCGCTCTTGGCCATCCCAGGAACCGTGGGCATATTCTTGTTCTTGAGTGAGACGGTTACCTGTAATCTCATCAAAAATCTCGCTACGCCAGTGTAAATGCATAGGAAATGGCAAATGACATTCAGGTTGCTGCCCCGCCGCCTCAACCAACTGTTTTTCATCCAGCCAGAATTGAGCCGAACTGCGGTAAAACAAGCAGGTTTCCGCCCCCCGATTATTATTCATCACATTCAATAACCAAGGCTTATTCAACGCCAGATCGCAGCGCCAATGAGTCGGTGACATATGCGGCACCGTCATCACCAAACTGGCGATGCCTAATCCTTGAATATCAGCTGCTTGCAGTTGGCAGGTGTTATCAAAATTCACACCGTCCGGCAGTAATAAAGAGATTGGTTTACTAAAGCGATTACCGCTTTCGTTTAGGTAGATCTCTAGACATTCCGAATGAGCATAAATAATGTCGTTAGTGCCAGAACCATCAATATCAGCCAGAAACACCCGATCGGGGTTGAAACTGGTCTGCGGCTGACTAAATCCTTCCAAAGTCAAAGGTTGGCCAAAACGGCCGTGTCCCATATTTGGCCAGCATTTCACGCTATCTGCCGTGATCTCGACCAGATGCTGCTGACCCGAACCTAACATATCGGCAAAAGCGACTAATTGACGGGAATCGATTCCAATGACCGGTAAGCTGACGTTTTCTGCCTGCGTGACATCCTGCGCCGGAGCCCAGTTCCCCTGCTGATTGGCATACAACCGCACGCTTTTAGGCCCGATAAGCACCAAATCAGATAATCCCGCGCCAACCAGATCTGCTAATTGTGCCTTCGGGTGAAAATACTCGGTGGGTAAGGTGTTCAATGGTGTAAAATGTGTCCATTCACCTGTCGAATGAATGCTATGAAAACCTCGTACTCCCGCTGAAGTGATCACCCAATCCAAACGACCGTCACCGTTGATATCCATCAGCGTCGCTCCCTCTTGCAAGCGAGGGATTTCGGGCAACGCTTTCATTGCCCCATAGGTCACGGCATTAGAATCGCCCCCAATTTGGCGTTGCGGCGATTTGTACCACCAGGCACCCGGCGTTTCCTGATACAGAATGCCTGGTGTACCTTCACCATACAGATCAATCATTTGGTATGGTTGATAGCCGTTAAAAGCCTCAAGCTGCGGCATTTCCTGCCAGCCGGGAATACTCCCTATGTCAAAACGCTGATAGTCGAATTCTAACGGCGGCTGAGTAATTGGGCTGCCGTCCGTTTCATACGCCACCTGACGGACAGCTACCAAGGTGCTGACGCTGTTATTCAGGTCGTAATCTAGCGTGAGTCGATTCACCAAAACGGGAATTTCGTCAGTCACATCTCGATCATTCAAGGCCTCCAGCCGATGGAACCCCAATACCTGGTGGCATAAGCGGCGATTTCGAATTTCAATTCCAAAGTCGTAGCGGCTAAACATATCTGGCCGGGCTAACCAACCGGTGGCTCCTCCCTCGAAAGTGGGAATTTTATTAATAGAGATATCTCGCTCGCCGTAATCAAACACTAAATGGAATAACCACTGGGTGAGATTAGGTAGTTCTTCATCTAAAACAAATAAACTGGCTTGAGGGGAAATATTACCGTAGTCAATCCGCGCTAAATAACGCTGGGCACTATCCTGTGGATGAAGCGCTATTTCCGCATCAGTACAATTGACTTGATTCTCGCCGCTATATTGATAGTAAATATGCTCGCCGGTAGGCGTAACCGTTTCTTCCAACAGCCAGCTAGCAATCTGCGATGGGTTTTCAGCATTAGCCACCCGACTATGGGAATTTTTCCCCAGAATATGCGTTTGTCCATCGGGAGAATAAATTATCCAGAATGGCGTGCCATCAGTTTGTTTAACGGGTTGCCAATATTCTATTTTGATGAAGTCTTGAATAAGGCGCGGCTGGTAACGAGTGACCTTATAGCTGAAAGGTAATGGGATACCTTGTAGACGGTTAGCCGTTCTCACATCTTCAAAACCACTATCATTTAAAGCGATAGCCATCACTTCCCCGGAAGGGCTAAGAAACTCGTCATCTTCGTTATATTGGGGAACCCCTTTTTGAGTACGACGGCTAATACTCATCGCACTACATTGCCATCCCATACCAAAAGGGCCATTCCCTGCACCGCTGCTATAACTCAACGAAAGCGCCGGGGCTACGCCACGACCTGCGGAGAAGGGTAATGGTATGGAAAAGGTCACCATTCCATCAGGCCCTGCTTGACCCACTGATTCGCCCATCCCATTAATTGCCCCTCCGCCCTTCGGCAATGAAAGGGTCGTGATAGCCATTTCCTGTGAATTTTGCATAAAGACTCCTGTCAGCTATTAATCAATAGCCGAACATTGCCAGACCGTGACAGGTTATAAATAACGCCATTTTAAATAAGCAATAAAACAACCCGCCACGTTCCGCTATCTGATTTTTCAATTAATTTAAATTAATAGGCTAGATAATTAATAGAAATCAATCGCGATTAAATAACAATTGGCGCTGTAAACGCTTACTTGCTCTTAATTTCAGAAATTGATTTTAAGTAAATCTCTTTGCCTGGATTATACAGCGGCCCCATATCAATCGTTTCCTGATTAGAATCGGCAACGTAACCCAGTCCCTCTCTGGCTGCATTGGCTAATAACCCGCAATCCTGATCGCCAGACCAGGAAAATACGCCGCCTAATTTATTTTTCGCGGCATATTCACCTTTTTGTTTTACCGTTCTAGGGGTATCTAATGAAATAAAGTGGCCTTTAGCCTCGCTAAACAGAAAATCAGCATCGGCATTCGTGTCAGTCATCAGCACAAAACCATTTTTACCCATACTTAAGCTGTGCTCGGCATCCATATAGTTTTTAACGATATCGAAGAATTCCGGAGCACCATTTTCCATCGTGCCTAACGCTGGGCCATCTTTGGTATACTGACGGGTTGTCAGATCCCCCCCTACCGCTGAGCGCCCGTAGTTAGCGTACCCCAAATGAATTTTCTCCATCGGAACACCAAGTTCATTATGCAAATAATCAATCGCTGCTTCGGCCGATAAATCAAATAACTCTTGTTCGCCGGGATCTTTTGGTGAATACAGGTTTGTATGATGACCAATATAATCGGCCCAGATGGTGCCAAAGAAGTCGTAGCTCATCAGATAAATATTATCTAGACCATTAGCAACCAACTGATCAATATTGGATTTCTTTAATTTCGCTTTGACGCCGCTACAAGCGATTGAGATCTCTTTTCTGTTACTGTAACCAAAACGGCTATCCAATGCGCTGCGTAGCTCTTTAATCAGCAATACATAGTTTTCGCCATCTTTATCACTGCTGATATTTCCCTCATCGCCACCGCCACCGGGGTATTCCCAGTCGATATCCACGCAGCTGAACATTGGGAAACGCACAAAGAAATCAACCACGCTGGCAACAAAAACGCGGCGCTCATCCGGGTTCTCCGCTAAAGCGGAGAAATAGCTGGATAAACTCCAACCACCAATACTGAAGGCCAGATCGAGTTTATGGCCCATCGCATGAGCTTTCTTTTGCAGTTCACGCAATCCACCCAATAGGCCAGCAGCACGGTTTTGCTGGTAATAAGGTAAAAATGTGCCAGATTCAATACTGGTATCGGCGCTTTCAGGCGGCAACCCCACGTTACGAGCAGTGCCTAAATCACCATAGGGATCCAACGGAACAATATGCCCTTTACCAATCTGAGGTAAACCTAAACTCGGCGCCTGAGCATTCCATCCGTCCCAGACTTCCTGCACTTTTTTACTTTTATTGCCGATATCACCGCAAATACCGAGGAAACTGAAAATCAGTCGATCATAGGTAGCGGGATTTTGCATCAACGTCGCTAAATCAAAACCACGCCCACGTTCTTCTTCTTTACTACCACCGCCGTCTAGACGAGCATCATATTGGCACCAGTCGGTAATATAAGCCGACAGCTTCGGTTTTGTTTTATCACCAACATAATGATTGTACATCGGGGCGCAAACTCGGGTTGCAGTGTAAGAAAGGTTCCCTTGCGAGCCATCTTCTTTAAAATTTACGTCAGGGCGAGAATACGTTTCCTCGGTATATTTATCTTCGACCAATATCGGTGAAGGAATATTTTCCGTCGGTTTAACATCTGCTGTGGTTGGATTCCCTATTTTATTTATTTCGTCTGCCGTTGCCGCCCGTACAAATTTCCAGGCATTGTGAGGGTTACCATCAGAACTACCAATACCGGGAACCTGCCAGCGTTCAACCCAATAGGTATTGGTATAAACTTTACCATCAAATATAACGTTAAATACCCGCCCACCGACCTGACTATCCCATGCAGCTAAAGGTTCACCAATAACATCACTAATATCAGACATTGCTTTAGATGAGGTGTAAGTATATTTATTGACCATAACCGAACTCCACTATTTTTGTTGGCTCCTTTGATTAAAAAGGAGCCAAGTGAGATAAATATGATTGAAAAAATAAATAGCTGATCAAAAACAGCAGTTATTCATCGTTGTTTATATTGGCCAATATTTTCCTTACGCCCTGACTGAAAGTTGATGAGCCAATCGCGGCTGTATACTTCACATGTAGAATGACATCGTTGAGGCTATCCAAATTCTGTTTCAAATTGGTGAATTGCAAACGCCAGCTTGAATCAACGCCAGAACCTTCAAATGGCAAGAAACGCTCATCATCAAAATTAAGCATAAACAGCCCACTATCATTCACCCCAGTCGATAAAGAAATCTGCTGATTGGGTTGAATACTACGAACCAAGTGCGGCGTATCGGCAAACGTTCTTTTAGTCAGCATATTTTCTACCGTCTTGAGGTCTGCCCGGGTGCTATAACTACTGGAGGTCTGAGTCAACTGCGCACACACGTCTTCATAAGGCCCAACTAACATCGGCAAACTGACCGAAACCGACTTAATTCTGCGCTGATACAGCTCTTGATAGTCCTCAACAAAAATCTGTTCTTCCAGATTAAAGTTAATTGGCGTTTTTTGTTTTAGCTTATTCAGCTCCGCAGGCCAGCTTTCACCGAGCAGTGCTTTCAACGAGATCGTTTTGGTAATTTCCTGACGACGAGAGTTTTGCTCAACATAAACCCGCTCCATTCTCATTAACGCCAATTTCAGTGTTTCACCGGCCATCAATCCTTGATACAGATCGTTCCAACCGCCACCACCGACGAAACTCTGCTCGCCCAAATTCAGCTCATATAGCAAAGAAGCTTCTGCAGATAAACAAAGTGAAAGCACCGCATCGTACGCTTGTAAATATAAACTGGAGAGTTGACTGATCAGCCAGGTATATAAACTTTCGTTTGTAAAGCGTTCGGAGAAATAATCCAGTAGAGCCATTGCCTGCTGTTGTTGAGCTTCAACCTGTTCCAGACGTTTATTAGCTGCTTTAATTTGCATATTCTGCAAATTGATCTGCTGCTCAACAGAATTAACTTCCCATTCAGCCTGTTTATACTGCAACTCCCATTCCTGACGGCGACGACGATAGGATTCAGAAACACTCAAGCTTTCAGATTTACTGCTGTCCGCCTGATACTTAATCATAATAATTTCAGCCGCAGCATTCAGCGGTGCGCCCCAGTGAGAGCCACCAACGGCCAAACCATAGATATTCGGAATCACATCTAAAGCGGCGGCAGCCGTTCTCATTCCCTGAGCCATCAACAACGAATTGGCAGCCTGTGACTGTAACTCAATAACTTTTTGTTCCGTCGAAGAGATATTCTCGTCATACAGTTCTTTAAAGTGATCATAACGATCCTGAGCAGACTGTTTGCTTACCTGTAATGCTTCCAGACTGGCTTTATTAATATCAATATCCTGCTGCTGCAAATCAATCGAGAAGCGATAAAGGTCGCCACTCTGAATCATTTGGTAAGCGTCAAAACTCAAACTATCTTTGCGTTCTAACAGGCTCAATAAAGTACTGCCGAATTGAATAAGAGTCTCAACACCCGATTTTGACCGGTTTAACATCGGCTCAAAACGATAGTTAGGGACTTTGAAGTTCATCTTACTGGCGTTTCTAGCGGTAACGACCCGCTGATAACGTTGCTTCATCAAACCACGTGGAGAAATACTTGAATCATAAAGATCCATATTGATTTCTTTTCCATCCAACGTCAGGTTATGGCGCAAATTGTAAATACGGTTTTCAATCCGATCCCACAAACCCCTCAATTCGTTATTCATTGGATACATAAAGATATCATTATCCACGGCGCTCATGGTTTGGTCATGCACGACAGGCTCAAATGTTAATGGCTGACTTTGCATTTCAATAGCACGAATTTCACTGTCCGTTTTATAGGACGCATCCTCAAGAGTGAGCGGTTGCCAGAAACTAGTCAGCTGCACGTCAGGACGACGCCCTAATAATGAACTGGCCGTTGAATAACTCAGACGCGCCAGCGTTCTGGCCGACGGCTGCAATTTGCGATATTCCATATCGCCTTGATCAATAATATTCTTGGTCAGGAAATTAAAGACCGCTTTACGGTAATGAATAGGATCGCTGGCAGCAATGGCATCGGGATCGCTAGGTTGCGTTAAGCTATAACCCTTAAATGGTTCATCCACTAACGGACGACTATTCCAATACGGCGGTTTGCCTAGCAATAATGCCGGTTCATCTTCACACTCAAACGGATTAAACAAATATTTAACCCAACGGTTCGCATCTTCATACCGCTGTTCCACATTAAAGCGCCAGGACACCATAAATGGCATATGGAAAAATAGCTCCCAGAAATAAATGCCGTTTGCGCCATCTAAATCGATAAGTTCAGCCGCGCCACCTAAAATAGCTTCTTCTAAACGACTATTCTGCGTTTCCCAACTTAAAACCAAATCCAGACTTCGGCTTGCCTTACCTATAAGTTCTTTAGCAAACAGCGTATTTAACCTAATCTGCTTTCCGATATACCAAACGTCAGCACTGGACGCCTCAGGGAACTGCAAATACTGAGTTTGGCTAAATTGTTTAATCTGGAATTTATCCCGGAGTTTTTTACCAACCCGAAGAGTAACTTTTATTTTTCCGCCTGCATCAACACCGCCATTAGGCAAACTGAATCCAGTAATGATATTGACGTCACCTTTGTCACACATTACCAACGTAGCATTAATTTGCGGCTCGTAATCTTCTGGCGTTAAAAGTTTATAGTTAAGCCAGCAGAGATTATTATTTGCATCTTCCTTCCAGATGCCATAAATAATATTTTTACTTTTAGAAAAGTCATATTTATAGGTGGACGAAGATTGCAAATACAGGCTTAATTCATCGCCAGTATAATTAGAATTCAGCGTGAAATCATCGACAGTGCCAAAGTCTCCCTGATGAGTTTTATCCAATTCAATTGGCCAATCCCGGTTAATAATAACCGGATAGAGAATTAACTGCTTGTACTCCGCTTTGCCTCCATTGGCAGTCTCATGTAAATAGAACCAAACCAGATTAGCACCGTAATCATCCAGATCAGACAATCCTTTATCACCGTCTCCTGGTTTTGGCGGATGAGTGGTAGTCGGTAAATTACTGGATTCAATCAGCATACTATCGCAGATATAGCTAAATACGACGTCCCAACTTTCACTCATTTCTTTAAATGCAACCAGTGCTAGACGAGGCTCATCTTCCATGCGATCGACCACCGCGATCATTTCTTCCATCTGGTCAGCCAGCACTTCTTCTCTTAACGTTGTTCCCGAACTCCAAACACCGTCAAATCCTAAGTGAGCCAGACGAATTTTAGTGCGATAACGTCCCGATACAATAATATTGCCGTCGCTATCCGTCTCCTTTTCTTCCGCCACCTCAAACCAACTAATATAAAGGCGGTTATCCATCATAATCGGCCGAACAATCCCGTTAGCAACGTTTTCCAATGGTACGGATATCGCCTTCCATTCACTCCATGCCGTTGGATACAACTCTTGGGAATTAGCATTACGCTGACTGGCATCCAGAGATCGCCAGAAATAACGGTAGGGTTGCATTCGGGTTCGGGCAACGAAATAGGTTTTATCGTTCTCAATATCGATGCCGTCCTGATAACCAGCAATAATTTCCAGATTACTGACTTCTTCAAAATTATTCAGATAACCTAATACGGCTTTTTGCGCGACATCATCGGTTAATTTCCCTTGGTTCAAGGCACTTTCTAATTGAAAGAAGAACTCTGTCTTAGTCAGACGTAAAGTAGGATCAACATAAATCTCCGGGAACATTCTTAGTTGCTGGTTAGCGGCCCAATACCCATAACGGTTGGCAAACTCTTCCCAGTCAGTGGCTTCCTGCTGGTTAATAGACAAACCAGGCTCAAGATTAAGTGCAATTCGATTGATATATTGCTGTACCGACTGCGTCACCAGAGATAAACGTGAAGTAATGACCTTAGCCGACACTTGCGTATCCAGTAACAAATGATCATATAAATCATCAACGTTCTTAATGGTGCTCCTCAGATTGGTGAAATCTTTACTATTAGGAACAATTTGTCCCAGATAATAATCCACCAAGGCATCGCGTAGATCTTCCTGTAGTTTCGCTTCAATAGAATTAGACATTATCGCTATCTCCTTGTGCCTTTAACGCGGCCATAACTGCTTCACCAACGCCTTCCTTCAGAGAAAACTCAGAATTCTCCGTTAAATCGCCCATTTGCCATAAATACTCGGTTGAAATCATCGTTTTCTCGGATAATGTCTGTAGTCGTCTAATCCAATCGATTTCGAAAACATTCGTCGCCTGAGGTGGATTTAATCCAAGTAGAGAGGCCGCTTTTAATATTTCACCGGCATCCCAGGCTAATATTTCCGCCAACAGTTCTGCACATTTTTCACTATTATCAACGAGAGTTTTTTCAGCTTCAGTTTTCTTAATATTTGCAAATTCAAGGTATTCATGAATGCTGTCTTCATTTTTATTTGCATTAACCACCCAGTCCTGATAACAGGTAATGAGATATATTTCAGGTAGGGATAATTGAGTTGATAATTTGGGCTGTGCTAAACCAAGCCAGTTTGGTTGCGTCAGACGCAGGAATATGAATTCTTTATTGAGTTTTAACGAATTTATCAACTGAGTATAAATTAATAAGCTATAAGTCAATTCACTCAACTTCGGATCTATACTAGATATATCAGTAGGCGTATTATTTAATACCTGATTCAAAACGCTATAAACATTACTACCTAACCAACGTAATTGAAGCGGCACCACACTGCGCTCTACTCCATACTCAGCAGAAATGGTTTGCGATAACAGATTCTCTTGAGCGTTTTTGGCTTGAATCAAAATTTGCACGATAATACTCAGCGTATTGTTGTCGTTGCTTACACCAATACTTTGTATTTTTTCCATGAGCATTTCTTCATCCGACTTACCCCAGACTGGATGAATATCAAGCACGAGTCCCCTATCATCAATGACTTGATTCGTTGATAGAAGTGTCCACCAATCAGCTCCTTCTAACTCTTGGCGCTGGAAATCATCCGTTGTCAGGCACACATTCTCTGATAAACCGTTCGCAATACCTTTAAAGAACGTCACCATATTATTGGTCGGCACCACCGCTAATCGGGTAACACCTAAAAGTAATGCCAGGCTGGCCGGCGTTAAGTTGTTCTTTGTTAGCCAAGCACTTAAGGCTTCCATTTTCAAAATGATACTAAGGAAGTCTTTATCCTGCGTTTGTTTATCGTCAAAGGCAGGTTGTTTCGCCAGATATCCCATCTCATCGGTCAGGATATTCATTAAAATTAATCCGTCTTCCGTCGATAAACCGAATGTCTGCGGAATACTGACCAGGCGATAAAGGCTAGACACAACCTCAAAACTGCGAACCAACGTCCCAGCTTCCAACCCTAATGCACTTTGTACCAACGGAGCAATAAACTGGAAAGTGACCGCAGATATATTCAAACCAGCACATAATTGTTTCACCGATTTAGCATCTGAGCCTTTAGCATCCAGATAGGTAAAGCTACCACCATCTAAAATAAAGGGTTGATCAAATAGCTGTTCACGATTAAATATGCGATCAAAGAATGCGATTTCACCGCTAACGGCAAAAGGCGTTAATTGATATAACCAAGACGAAAATATTTCCGGCGTGATTTTATACTGTAAATTTAAGTGCCTGAATAAACCGAGAGACTTTAGCACAGGCTCAGTAATTTCCTGTTGCGAATTATCAGCATCTGCCTGCATTACCGATGTTAATAGCAGGTCAAGTTGATGGGAGGGCAAATCCAGCCAGCGCTGTAAGCGAATGAAACGATTTAACCGCTCCAGTCGGAAGTTAGAGAGTGACTGAATTTCTCTTCCGCCCTCCGCCCTTATAATCGTCATTGCATTTCGTTGATGGGCATTAATATAAACGCCACCGAAGTGGTAAGGAGCCGGGAAAGGCTCATCGTTGAAATAACTGCCAAAAATAGGATTAGCAAAGATGACATTAGGTGAAACAATAGGTAAGTTTTCTCCACAGCTCAATAAACTTTCAATCTCTTCAGCTTTGGAACCGGTTTGATCGCCAAAAGCAACGAGTTTGACTAACTGGCTGCTGTCTTCTGCGCTCAAGCCAAAATTATTGATGAAGAACGCGTCAGCTTCAGGCTGCAATTCCTCCAACGAAGCCCCTGCTTTAGCAATAGCGATACGGTAAGTCATGGTTAGGAAAGGTCGGCTTACCATTGTTTCGCTACTGACATTTTCCCTCACCCATTCGGCGGCATAAATATCCATATTGGCGAAATATGGGCCTTTGTCTAGGTTGCCTAGGGAAGGATTATCTTCAGCAACAAAAGTCAGTTTCAATTGTCGACTAAAAGGGGAAGAATTATCAAAAGGCACCATACGCGCTTTGGTACGCTGATAAGTAATAATATTCTCACCGCGTAATTTAACGGTAATAGTTTCTTTAGCCTGATTGGTACATGTCAACTCAATTACGTCATAAGAGGCGTCACTATGCTCAACTAACTGAGTAGGCCCCTTTATATTGTCCGCAGCTTTTACAATATAGCCGTGGCGAGAAAGATCTTTTTCCGCCAAGATTTCCGTGGTACTGGCGCTTAAATAGCCGGCGGAGAGTTCAGTCTGGGTTAAAAAATTTTGGGTAAACACATCAGGCAAACTCAGCAAAGCAATTTGTTCACTGCTTAATTGGGTATATGCCAATAAAACCTGATTATATTTTTCTTGAGTCGTATTCCAGGAGAACTGAGGGTCAACACGTTGAATTACCGTTCCTAGTTCAATATTACTAGCGCCGAGTCCTTTATTTATCTGTTGGGTGGGCAAGCTATAAGGTAGTGTAAAGGGAAAATGCGTATCCCCTAGGATTTGATTAACCGCTTTATCTGCCTGACCTGACTGGTCAATATATTCCCTGGCGCTGCCTGACAGTACATCATTGACAATTGATAACGCAGTAACTTCTTTATACAGTGCATCATTGTCCAAAGATAACTTAGGAATATCGGCACGACGCGTTTCTAACTTTCTTGCCTGATTTGAACCATCCAACTCTACGCTTTGAATAAACTTATACAGATCCAATAAATAACTTGCTGGGCTATCCAATGCTTCAATAGCGCCCGGGCGACAGAAGTTATCCCAAGGTTCAGGGAATAGTTGATTGTATTCAGGTAGCTTGTTCGTCTGCGATTCGCTAGATGCATCAGTCGATGAAGACGTTTGCGGCACTAATGGGCTATTACTCTTTTCAAGCCGATTCTTGCGATATTTTTGTAAGACCTGATTAGCCATGCTAACGGCCTTATCAAAAATAACGGCCCCATTTCCCAATAAAGACTCATCATGCCGTTTAATAAAGCGCTGTCTGGAAACCTTAGCAATATCAAAAATAGAGCGATAACCTAACCCTAATAAAGTGTCTGCCAAAGACTGGCTATATTGAGAACGGTTACTTTTAGATGCACTTGATAGTACTGTTATTTCTGGTTCAATTTTTGCTGCAGCAGCGAGCAAAGGAGAAATACTCGATTTGTTTTTTATTACATTAGAATAATTATTATATTTATCCATTTCATTATTCCATCTTGTTTTGAATGTAACAGGCCATTACGAATCATTTCATGATTCGTTAATAGTATTAATTATCTGAGGCTATTTATTTGATATTACATGCTTCGCACTGTGGCTCAGCCGGTTCTGTGTAGGTAGGTAATTCTTCATCGGAATCAAGATAAAATGGCGTCATGTCAATCACCTTATTTTTGATTCGTCGCTTCAACCCTTCATGCGCGGCATTGGTCAATATTCCGTTATCCTGATCGCCTGACCATATAAATAATCCGCCCAGACCTTTATCTTTTACATATCTTCCTTTATCTCTAACCGAGCGTGGCGTATCCAGAGAAATAAACACCTTAGTTGCTTCACTGTAGAGATAATCCGCTTTCGCTACTTTATCGTGTACAAGCTTATAGCCGTTGCGTCCTTCCCCTTTTTCAAAGTCCATATAGTGGCAAATAATATCTGTCCACTCGAGGACAGAATACTCAAAGCTGCCTAGCGTTTGGTTAGCATCAGTATAGGTGCCCTTTAAGGCTTCTTCTGACGGTATACTTGTTGTTATCGTGGCATTTTTTGCATTTCGCGTGTAGCCCGCATAGCCAATAAAAATGGCTTTAGGATCAACCTTTTTCTCATCAATTAAATGAGTCACTGCATCATCAATTGAATACTTCGAATAGACGTCACCAGGATCCCGATAAATATTAGTATGATGAGATAATTTACCATCACCTAAAGTGAAGAAATCATAGGTCATCAGGTTAATACCGGTCACACCCGCGTCCATTAGCGCCGGAATATTTGCTGCATCAATTTTTGCCGGATCCGCAGAAGACGCAATGCTAATCCCCTTTAAATTCGAGATTTTTGCGTCAGTAATCTGTTGAATCAAAATAGCAAAATTAGCACCATCATCGGGACTATTTGGGTTACCGGCCCCAATAGAACCTGGATACTCCCAGTCAATATCCAGATGACTGAACATCGGAAATCGTTGAAAGAAATCCTTGATACCTTCAACGAAATTGGTACGTAATATCTCATCCTTGGCAATTTCGCTAAATAAGCCGCTCATTGACCAACCGCCAATACTGAGGGAAAATTCCAGTTCTTTATCCGCTTCATGAAGCAATCTGAAACCACCCAATAGTCCTTTGGCCTTCTCCTGGTTATAACGTTCGTTGGCGTCCCCTGCCTCCCATTTTGTAAATCCACAGTTTATGCTTGCAAGCACTGCACCATCGGGATCGACGGGAATCGTCTTTCCTTTATGGTTGGCGATCGCATCATCGGGATCAGTTGCTACGCCCAGCCTAACTGCAATACTGGCATTTCCATCAGCTGAGTATTTTTTGTCACCGATTAATCCACCAAAGCTATAGATCAGCCGCTTAAAGGGTCGACCATCCGGTGTGTTAAGTCGTAATATATCTGCGCTTCTCCCACCAGTATCACGAATCTCCTTGTTGATTATTCTGGGGTCATATTGTGACCAATCGGTGAAATAACAAAGTACGTTAAAATCGTCATCATCCTCATAAGTATTAAATACGGTTTTCGCCAATCGGGTTGGGGTCCAGGTGAGTTTATCTGCCGATATAGAGGGTTCATAATTGAGTTCTTGATAGGTCTCTTCTGCTGCTCCTTCGCATTCATTTTTATTGTCCCACACATATCCAGGATCTTTATCGTAGATGAGATTGCTTTTTTCTTCTTTTTCCATTTCAGACTCCATTTTTTAAATTAATGGTGGTATCGTTAAAGCGTTATTTCCTTTACTCCTGGCTATAATGCTTAGCACTAGAAATCATCCTGCAATAGAAAGATGCCAATATTTATCGTATATAGCTTAACTGAGAAACCTTAATGTTTTAGTCAGGAACCAAGAAAATTGACACAACAAATAGTATTATTACGCCAACTAAATCTATCTGTTTACTTCTTATCGTCATCTTATTTGCCGGCGCAACTCAGTTGTACAGACATGGATTAATCAATGGATGTTATTTTAAAATCAAACTGCTCACTATTGATACTTAATAGTGAATTTTTATTTAATGTAACTAATATAGTCAACAAGTTAACCATTAAAATTAATCTGTAAGTTATTTATAAGCATATAATAGAAAAGTGACTTATTATTCCACGGTTAAAATTGAATGTGAGTTGAACGTAAGAATACCTCAGGTAACTTACATCATGAAAATCCAGTTGGCTTTGTATTTATTGAAACTTAAACAATATAATCACTTACCTTAGCCTTCCTCCATTGGGCTACAGTTCATAATGACCTGATTTAATGAATGTAAGCCAATACCATTAACCGTATAAGTAAAAAAACATCATAAATAGAAATTATAATGTTAAGCGGTTTGGTTATTTTTTAATAAAAATATGAGGCTAATCAATATAATTAGTTTGAAATTGAAAGTGATCTTACAAAACCATTCTGACTGCGATATATTTGCATGTGACTTTTTTCATTATGGAGCGACGATGATATATTTTGTGGCAATTGACGACAAAGTGGTTTACAGCTGGAAAGGTAGTGTGGAATTGACAAATAAAGAATTTTGTTTATTTATGGTTTTGATAAAAAACGCAATAAACGGTGAAAAAATAGATCGAGACGTCTTACTTTCCTCAATCTGGCCAGAAAAAGAGACAACCATTAGTAACAATAACATCCACCAGCTATTTAGCCGATTAAAAAAGAAAACCGCTATAATAAGCGACGATTTAGAGTTACAATCTTCACGAGGTAAGTTTTACAGAATTAATAATAAAAAGAAAATCTTAGTTCACTATACTAGTCACTATAGCACTACCTACAAACTTCTTAGAACGATTTCCTCCCTCCTCCAGCGCTTATTTAAGCGAAGTACCTTGAATAAAAACATCAGTACATCATAAACGCCTTCGCTGCCCTTAGTTTAACGAGTAATAACTCACAGTTTAAGAGCCAGGCTACCTATGAGGTATCATTGGTAGCCATGCATACACTAATGAAAGTAAATCATCAATGTATGCATGATTTAACCGTTATTAACCAAGATAAGTTCAGGGTTAGTGGGGGCTTTACCCCACCTTGCTCAGGTTATTTAATATTATATCGCATGGAAAATTTTAATAATATTCTCATACGGCTCTGCTACAGGAACACTAAGTCCTTGCTCTGTAAAATAGACTATTGCAGTACCGCTGCTGCTTTTCTCTATATATGAAACATTCCAGTCGTGTAATGCCACTTTTGGCGTTCCATTGTCACTGCGTTTTGTTTCGATAAATTTGGGTAGTTTCTTGCGAACTTCAGCGTATGTTGCGCTAACAACATGGGTGATACTACCAACACAATGTAAGTTGGTGACATTAGCCTCGCGAGTGTTTTCCTCGACATATAGAATAGCCGTTTTACTAATTGTAACTGGCGCTCCTGAATGAACCAGTTTGAAATCCACAAATCCAGACATAATAACCTCCTTATCAAATTTGCCGAATAAACATATCAGATTCAAAAAGCATATTTTATAAACAAATATTAAACAGAGTGATTTCTATAATTATTTCCATCTAAGGGATTAGTTAAATATAAGTGATATAAATATTTAACTAATCCCTTATATTTATTTACCAAACATAAAATATCATCGCGCGCCGATACACATTCTGATTGATTTCAATGCTATTGGCAGTAATCTATTAATAGAAGAAAGATATACGTAAAGTTATCTAACAATCTGCTCCCTTCTACATTGACCCAGAATATTTGTTAGTGTTATATGTATCCAGCTGCACCAATTATGATAGTTGAAATAACGAAATAGCAAAAATCTACCACCAGCTCACCTCGCCCCGAAATCCACCGTTCTTCCCAGCGCTAAAACTCGTGGTCATTCCATGCAATACCGCAATGCGCTGTACGATGGATAAGCCTAATCCACTGCCGGATGTCTCTTGCCCCGGCGGTCGGAAAAAGCGTTCCCCGATGCGTTGTAAAAATTCGGGGCTAACGCCTGAGCCATTGTCTTCGACGCTAAATCCCTGTGCATCTAACGTGATCTTGACCGTGGTGCCACGCGGACTATAGCGAATAGCATTATCTAGCAAATTACGTATCAATAATGCCAATAATAAGGGCTGACCGCGACGCTGTGACGGTGGCTGACGAATATCCAGTATGAGTTCCACGCCATTTGCCTGAGCAGTGTGATAATGATCCATCACGGCAGTTTGCAAGATATCCTGCATGGCAATGTCTTGCACATCATCTAACCCCGATAATGAATCCAGCCTCGATAGTGTAAGTAACTGATCCACTAGGCGTGTGGCGCGATCGATGCCTTTTGTCAGATTGGCTAAAGCGCGATTTCGTATCTCGGTATCATCTTGTGCCAGCTGAACGACCTCAGTTTGTACCTTAAGTGCGGCCAACGGACTACGCAGCTCATGGGCAGCATCCGATGTGAAACGACGTTCGCGCACCAGCATATTACCCGTTCGGGCAAATAGGCTGTTTAGCGCCGTCACCAGCGGTTTGACTTCACTTGGAATCGCAGTCAACGGCAGCGGCGTTTCATCGTCAGGCTGGCGCTGGCTCAGGCGGGTTGCTAATCGGCGCAGCGAAGCGAGCTCACGTGTTACCAACCAGATAAGCAATAAAACCATGATAGGTAGAGCGATAAGCCACGGCACCAACTGCGCTTTGACAATATCCAGCACCATATCACGCCGGTAATCCGATTCCTGACCCACGACGATACGATATTGTCCATCTGGCGTGGTTAGCCATACCAAACGCCATAAATCGTTATCGCCCTCTAATCGACCTTCGGTAAAACCCTCTCTCTGGTAGTGATATTGCAAATGAGGACCATTGTCACCGTCATTAAGCACCATTTTGCCTTCCGTGGTGAAAATGGCGAATGCCAGGGCATCGTCATCTACATTACCACGGTTATGGCGCACCATTTTTTTACTTCGCGGGAGCGGCGGGTTTTCCTCTCGGAGTTCGCTGATATTCAGTGCAGTCAGCCGCTTGGCAAATAGCATTTGCTGAGTATCGAACAACTCATTGACATTATGACGAGTTTGTTTCCAGGCCAGCAGGCTGGCACATCCCCATGTCACTGCGACGAGTAAAATAAACCACACAATCAGACGTAAACGTAAACTTTGATTGAAGAATTTCATTACGCCTCTCCAAGCGTGTAGCCAATGCCATGTACGGTGCGGATAAAGTGGTTGCCGAGTTTACGGCGTAGATGGTGAATATGCACTTCTACGGCGTTACTGGAAATTTCGTCATCCCAGTTATAGATTTTCTCTTCAATTAATGAACGAGGTAACACCCGTCCTTCATTGCGTAATAGCAGTTCTAGTAGGGCAAACTCTTTAGGCTTTATAAATAACGGCTCATCACCTTTAGTTACAGTGAGATTAACCGGATCAAGCCTGACTGAACCGTGACTTAGCGTGGTTTGTACCTGCCCGTGACGGCGGCGAATCAGCGCTTGCAGGCGGGCTGCGACTTCAATCAGCGCAAAAGGTTTGCATAAATAGTCATCTGCACCCTGCTGTAACCCGGACACGCGTTGTTCTAATGCATCGCGTGCCGTGAGGATAAGTACTGGCTCTTCATGGCCGTTCTGTCGCCAGTTGCGTAAAATATCGAGGCCATCCATTCTTGGCAGGCTGAGATCGAGAACCACCGCATCGTAAGATGCGGCACCCAGAGCGACCAGACCTTGTTGGCCGTCGGTAAACCAATCAACGGTAAAGCCCATTTTTATCAAACCAACCTTAATACCGTCACCGATCAGCGTGTCGTCTTCAAGGAGTAGCACTCGCATGGTTATGTCCCATATTGCGTGTCGTATATCTCTATCTTATGAGTAACAAAGGCTTTGTACAGCATCACACCCTGCGGATTAGGCCTCGTTGGCAGTTTTGAAAAAAATAGGCGATTAAAATAGAGCCTTAAGATCTTGTTAAGAATTCTTTGATGTAATGGCTCCTGAAGAGAAATGACAGCACGTATCGATGCTGATATTTGAATGGAGAGACCAAGAATGAAAAAAGTAGCCGCTTTATTAGCCATGATTGCCGTAGGCAGTGCCCCAGCCTTCGCTCAGAACGGCGGTTTTTTGGATCCGAATGCTCCTGTGCAACAGACCGCACCAATGACCGGGGGATTTAACGGCCCAACTGGCATAGCAACCACCGTGGATAAAGCCAAAACCATGCGGGATGACTCTTGGATGACACTGCGCGGGAACATCGAGCAGCGTATTGGCAGCGATCATTACCTGTTCCGCGATGCAACTGGCACCATGACCGTAGATATCGATCATAAGCGTTGGTATGGCCTGACGGTGACCCCGAAAGATACCGTAGAATTGCAAGGGAAAATAGATAAAGACTGGAACTCCGTTGAGTTAGATGTCAAACAAATAACCAAAGTGAAGTAATCTCGTTTTAACTCCCCCTCGCCAACCGCCATTTATTCCGATGGCGGTTGGACGAATTGAGATTCAACATGAACCTTCTACGGGCAAAGCCCCATGGGAATGCTCGCGGCCTTCAGCCGAAGTGAGCCTTGCGATTTGGAGTGTTAAGCACCACGAGGAATACGAAATTCGCGCTATTTTTTCTGGCCGAACAACCATTCAGTTGTCTGTGTGTCAATGGCGCCACTGTGTTTTCCGTCAATACCGTAATAACGATCTTTACGGCATAATCTTTCTTTCACGTCACAGAATATGCCATTTACAAAGGTAAATTGCGTGCGATCGAAATCCCCCTGAGAGGCTAAACGCTGACTTTTCTTCTTACCTAAATACCGCTCTGTCAGCGGCACTGATATGCCATTTTTGCCATCGGCACAAACGTATGTGTCGCATACAACACCTGGCGTCGGCGATTGCAGCCGATTTTTAGTTGTTGACGCGCCAGCATATGCGGCAACAAAACCAAATGATAAAACCAACGTAGCCAGTGATTTTTTCATCGTTTCCTCAGTTGTATCTAAAATTTGGAGCGGTCAGCGGGAATCGAACCCGCATCATCAGCTTGGAAGGCTGAGGTAATAGCCATTATACGATGACCGCACGGGTGTCCCTTACTGAACAGAAAATGGCAACCAAAGTTTGGTTGCCAACTCACTTACTTGCCTGGCCCGATATTCTCCATCATACAAATCCGACCATCACTCGCAATAAGATTAGTCAATATTACGACTTTTTTATCATAACAGCAGACTCCCCAGTTTGAGGGGTATCGAGGAATCAAACGCTGAACAAAAGCTTACCTTATCCGCAAGATGGCAGGTCCTCGAGAACATAGCTTTAACCTCGGCCAGCCAATTTGAGGGCACGGACAAAACAGCGATGCTATACCGAGCAATACCGCCTACGCTGACCGGATGCTCAGATATTTTATTTGTGACAGGCGCCTTTTCATCCAATCCGATCAATATGGGATAACGTTTTTAGCGCCATACTGAGCATCGATGTCGATGCAATTATCAAAGACTATCGCTGATAGCAACGATCCGTTAAAACTAGCGTGTTATCATCCGCTCACACAATCTATCCGAGTCACCTGATGTCTAAGATTATCGATACCTTTATTGCCCCGCCGTGCCATGACAAGATCGAAAATCTCTATCAGGACGATCACCTCGTGCTTATCAATAAACCCTCCGGACTGCTCAGTCTCTCGGGGAAAAACCCGCAAAATCTCGACTCGGTACACCATCGGCTGGTACAAATATTCCCTGGCTGTACACTGGTTCATCGCCTTGATTTCGGTACTTCCGGGCTGATGGTTATTGCCCGCAATAAGGCTATCAATGCCGCGCTCTGCCAGCAGTTTAGCCGACGTACAGTGACCAAAGTTTATAGCGCGCTGCTTTGCGGGCATCTGGACAACGATGAAGGGGTGATAGACGCGGCGATTGCCAAAGATGCGGCGCTGTTTCCGTTGATGTCGATTTGTTCAATCCGCGGCAAACCTGCTCGTTCCCATTATCGGGTCGTTGAGCGCTTTTATCGCGAGCTGGAAGATGGGAGGTTACTGCCATTGACGCGAGTACGGCTAATACCGGAAACCGGGCGAACTCATCAGCTCCGCATTCACTGTCAGCAGTTGGGCCACCCTATTTTGGGCTGTGACCTGTATGGCGGCCTTCGGTTACCCGGCACCGAACAGACAGCGCGGCTGATGCTGCACGCAAGTGAGTTGCATTTTGTTCATCCCATCAGCCAAGAGTTGATCAAAGCCCGTCATACTAGCCCGTTCTGATAGCGAAAATATCTCTCATGATGCTGCCGCGAAGGCACGGAGTATGGCATTAAAGTGGAAATGAGAGTGATTAATCAGATAGTGTTGACTGTAAACCTGATATCTATCGCGAACAGTGAAAATCATACGCGGCATTGGCGTTTTTCGCTGAACGGATTGGACATGAAAACTTAATGAAAAGCCCGTTAGGACTTTTCATATATCGGGATCGGCAAAGCGTTAATTACCACATCAAATCGTCTGGGACTTTAAAATCAGCATAGGGATCTTCTTCGTCTTGTTCTTCCTGACTAAGCGCGCTATTTAATACAATACTGCTCGCATCTCGCTGCGCAATTTTATCGGCTACGCTCGCAGGAATAATTGCATACTCTCTCTCATCACTGTTATCAGCAGCCAAACGAGCAATAGCCAGGCGACCACTGATCAACTGAGATTGAGTAAGCTTATCCACAGCTATTTTTTTAATTAAATTATTATCTGTGAAGTTAAAATCAATATTACCTTTTGAGATATTGATTCTATTCATTTCAATAAGCTGTTTCACTTGAGCTTTATGTTCTTTAGATAAAGCCGCTTGTTTCTGTTGTTCGCTTAGTTGTTTATCGCGCTCAAGCTGTGCCTTTTTATTTTCTTCCACAGCCTCTCTTGCCTCACGAGCCTGCACCCGAGATTTTTTAGCCATTTTTTGGACTTTGGCCATTTTTTTGCTGGTTACTAATCCAGCTTTGAGCATCTGCTCTTGTAAGGTGAGTTTTGTCATCTTCGTTTCTAAACCAGTTGAATAATTTCTAGGATTATACCTGTAATTCTTAAGGCTGTAACAGATTGCAGGATTCGATCACTGATTGGCTTTAGTTTGGTAGGGTTTATTGGACGGTGACATTAGGCAGATCTTTTACTTATATTCCCAGTATCCATATTGAAAGCGTCAAGCCTGAATCTTCAATAAATACCGCAGCATAATTGATAGCGGTGCATGTCTCGTTTCATCTGCCATGCGCACTAAAACCGCTCCACGCTAAACTGAAGAGCGCGAATCCTATCTTTGTTGATAAAAAGCCCCTTATACCTCACTCAGATAACACACTGACCACTCACCTTATTTCTACCGCTATTCTTTGCCAGATACAGTTGTTTATCAGCCTTGAGCAAAAGACTCGAGGGTGAATCTACACTATGGGTTTCTTTACAACAGACCCCCAAACTAACACTGACAAACGGGTAAACAGTGGAGCCAGAATGTGGGATTTTTTGCTCAAGAATATGCAGTCTGATAGTTTCCGCAACATCCATTGCTCCAACTAACTCGGTGTCGGGGAGCAAACAGATGAATTCTTCGCCGCCATAACGGGCCACCAGATCAGCAGGGCGTCTGAGTGTATCTCGGATAACCTTTGCAACCCTCCGCAAACAATCGTCCCCGGCCTGATGCCCATATAAGTCATTATATTTTTTGAAAAAATCAACATCAATCATAATCATGCCAAGTGGAGTCTGGTTACGATTTGATAGTTTCCACTCCACTTCTAACTGTTTATCAAAGTAACGCCGGTTATGTACTTCGGTTAATCCATCTAAATAGACGAGTTGGCGTAATAAGTCAGATTGAGCTTTAAGCAATAAGTGTGTTTTCACTCTCGCCCGAACGGTGTTTCTGTTAATCGGTTTACTGATAAAATCTACGGCACCTTCACTAAAGCAGCGGGTTTCGGTCTCTTCATCAATATGCGCAGTGACAAAGATAACAGGAATATCCTGCGTGTCTGGCGATGCCTTAAGTCTGGTGCAGACCTCAAAACCATTCATTCCGGGCATTTCGACATCCAGCAGAATCAAGTCTGGATGTTGACTGAGACAGACGTCGAGCGCCTGTTTACCGCTGGTTGCCATACACACATGATAATCCGAACAAAATGCTTGATAGAGCATCTGAATATTTATCGGATGATCGTCAACAATAAGGATCTTGGGTTTCCCAACCCCTGGTAAATTTAAGGCCAAATCTTGAGAAAAAGAATGGATTATAGTCATGTCTTCTTATTTCTCCGAGTAGGAAGGTTAACCATTAGGGTTTGGCATAGCTGGATAGCTTTGGCAAAGTCTAATTGATTGACTGCATCATTAAGGATAGATAATTGTCCATTAAGTTGTTCAGCAAAAGTCGTCATCAATTTATTCATCACCTCTAACGCAGCCATATCAGAGTTTTGTAATAACAAGATCAAACGATTCAATTCCGACTCAATAGGTTGTATATCAAATACCTCTGCCGGGACATTCCTCACATTATCCTGCGATAGCATTTGGATTAATGTCACTATCCCAGATTGTATAGCGGATACTTTATTTCTCATCTCGCTCAGTAATTGATTAATCGTGTCTGCTGTAGGTATTGCATTCTGGCTAAATAACTTTTCTCCCTGCCCTGCGCTCAAAGAGAGTTCAGTGGCCCCCAGTTGCGCGGCAAGTCCCTTGACAGTGTGTAACAGACGAGATGCAGACATATGGTCGCCTGCAGTCAACAATGTCTCCAACTGAGTGGGGAAATTAGCCAAATCCTCACTGAGCAGCGACAGCATTTTTTGGTATAGCGTAATATTGCCTCCTAATCGATTAAGGGCAACATCAACATCAATTCCTGCCGTTGCCGCAACATTTTTTAATTCAGCAGATAACAAGCGAGGGGTCATATAACTAACCGTGGCGGCAACATCAGCTTGCCCACTGTATTTTAGGACGATGTGTATTAGATTATTCAAGTCAAAGGGTTTACCAATATGCTCATTCATGCCCGCAGCAAGGCAGGCATCACGATCAGATACCATCGCATTGGCTGTCATGGCTATAATCGGTAAGTTTTTTAACCCAATACTTTTTCGAATATACTTTGTCGCATTAAAGCCATCCATAACCGGCATTTGTAAATCCATCAAGACCAGATCAAATGAAGACGGATGATGTTCTAATATCTCAATCGCCTCTTTACCATGGTTAGCAATACTGACCACAGCCCCCTCATCCTCAAGTAACTCGCGGGCTATTTGTTGGTTATTCAAGTTATCTTCAACAATTAACAGTCTTATACCAGACAGTCGGTGTAAAGATTCGGCTATTGCCGGTTTCACAACATCAGGTTGTTTGCGTTCACTTAATGCATCGTTCACTGAATCCAACAACATAGATGCCGTGATCGGCTTAACCAGATAACCATCTAGTAATGCCTGATCTTCTTCGCTACGCTGTAATAACATTTCGCGATCATGGGCGGTTATCATGACAATAATAGGGCCGTTATCTACTGGCATCATTTCACGCACACATTTACTGGTCTGCCAGCCATCTAACCCCGGCATTTGCCAGTCAATAAAGAGCGCCCCGTAAGTCATACCCCTTTCATGCTGCTGTCTCATCAGTTGCAGTGCATCACTACCGCTGGTTGCAACATCAACGCTCCACTTTAGCGATTCCCCCATCTGCTTGATCAGGTTACAGGCCGTCGGATTATCATCAACGACCAAGACCCGTAAATGATTCAATGCCTCCGCTCTGCTTGCCAACGTATCTGGTGTTTCATTATTTATAACCAGATTGGTATAAGAAGGCAGCGGCAGCGTGATAGTGAAATGAAATAGACTCCCCTGACCCAGTTGGCTTTCTAAGGTGAGCGTCCCCCCCATCAGTGCAACAAAGCGCTGGCTTATCACTAACCCTAAGCCCGTGCCACCAAACCGGCGCGTTGTCGAGGCTTCAGCTTGCGTAAAACCACTAAAAATACTTTCCTGATTCTCTGGCGCAATGCCAATTCCGGTATCGCGCACCCCAAAATGCAACGTCACTTGATGGCTATCCTGCGCTATAACCTTGATGAAAAGCACCACCTCACCAAGTTCGGTAAACTTCAGCGCATTGCCCCCCAGATTGGTTAATATCTGTTGAAGTCGCATACTATCTCCCTCAACAAACTGAGGTAGTGAAGGGTCAATATCAAATAAGACCTCAACCTTTTTAACCTTCAGATAGCTCGATAAGATAACCGCCAAATCACGCAGCATGATATGAATGTCAAAAGGAATGCATTCCAGTTCCATTTTACCGGATTCGATTTTGGAGAAGTCCAAAATATCGTTCAGCAATCGCAGTAAAGTACGCGTGGCGGCTTCACTTTTAACGGCATAATCAGCTTGTTTCCTATCAAGTCCCGTTCTACGCAGTAATGTCAGCATGCCGAGGATGGCATTCATCGGGGTCCGTAGTTCATGACTCATATTAGCCAAAAATGCAGACTTGGCCTTATTAGCTTTTTCAGCCGCTTCTCTTGCTGTTTTCAGGATATTTTCGGCCTCACGTTGTTGAGTAATATCCCGATTAATTCCCATCATCAATAAGGCTTTTCCATTTTCATCCTGTTCAACCGTTCCAGTTGATTGAATAAAATGGACTTGATTTTTCACCACAATACGGAAAACCTGACGATAGACACTTTTATTTTCTAATGCAGCTTTTATCGCGCTTTTAACATTGGGAACATCCTCTTGATGCAAGAGGCTATACCAATATGCCAACGGGATAGGAGCATTATGTAATTCCTCAGGGACACCATAGATATCATTCATCCGATCATCGAAAGAAAGCGTGTCTTCTGGAATGTTCCAGGTCCAAATACCTAACTCAGCGACATCTGCCGCTCTGACTAATTGATTTTTAGCAATAATAAGATTGGCTTGTTGATTTTTATTGGCGGTAATATCAACTTGAATGGAAATATAACGCTCAACCTGGCCAGAACTATTATTAAACGGAGCAATCGTAGTATCGACCCAATATAAAGAACCATCTTTAGCTTTATTACAAATTTCGCCACGCCACGAGATTCCATTAGCAATATCATTCCACATCGATTGCCAAAAATCAGTCGAGTGCGTATGAGAATCAACTAAGCGGTAAGTCTGCCCCATAAGTTCTTCGCGGCTGTAACCACTAATAGTACAAAATGCGTCATTAACATCCGTGATTATTCCATCTCGATCTGCGGTAGAAGTAATGCCGTGTAAATTAAGGGTGCTGAGTAAAGCATCATTTTCACGCAAGGCCACTTCAAGACGTTGATAAGTCGCTTTACGTTCACTAATATCCGACTCAATAGCCATAAAGCCGATTGGCTCATTCTTATCGTTATAACGCGGTTGGATCTCCAGCTCAACCCAATATTCTTGCCCTGATTTAGTACAGTTGACGATTTCACCCTTAAATGGCTCTCCGGCATCTAACGCCACCCTCATCTGACTGGCTACACCCCGATCTGTATTTTTGCATTGCAGTAATCTCCCCGGCGACTTGCCGAAGGCTTCGGCTTGGCTGTATCCGGTAATACGTTCAAACCCCTCGTTAACCCAAACGATATTACGTTTTACATCGGTAATAACAACGGCGTTAGAAGTATTTTTGGCAACTAAAGCCAAGCGTTCAAGATCTGCAGTCATATTCCGAGCCAGCATTTCTGCCCGATTACGCCCACTGACTTGCTGGCGAATAAGTAAAGCGAATGCTGAACTGAGCAAAAGTCCAAAAGCAAATAACAGCCAGGGGACATAACGCTCTATCTGCGCTTCGAACGTAGGTGTACTACTGATTCGCAGTGTCATATCACGACCCGGCAACCGTAATACATTGGTGCTATGGAATATTCTCGCGGATAGGACTTTATCGCTTTGCAGTTCGGTAGGGGAAAAATCAGCGGATTTGCTACTGTCCGCGTCAAAGATCAAATTTTTATTAGACAAATCGTTAAGACTATCAAATAGTTCAACATCCACTCGCCCATTCATAGACTCAGGAATATCACTTAATAGTTCTGCAATTGCGATGGGGGAATAGAGAACACCCACTAATGACGCCCGCCTTTCAGCTGGAGTGGTAGGATTTGAGCCATAAATATATACAGGAACAAAAAGCAGTACCCCGGGAGCTTTAAAGTTAGACTGGACAAGATGAATAGCCCCTGAAAGGGTCGGTTTACCACTGTCTATTGCCGAGAGTACCGCAGCTCGTCGTACCGGCTCAGAGCCAACATCTAATCCTTCCGCACCTTGGTTTCCTTCTGATGGCTCTATATATCTAATAATATACAAATCATCATGTTGTTTATCTTGCAACTGACGTAGAGCGTAGTTTGGTGCACCGTCAGCTCGGACATCCGCAATAAAGGAATTTAACTGGTTGCGTTGCACCCGCTGAATAAAACCAAATCCCCTCACACCAGGAAACTCCACCGGTAAATTACGTGAGGCAACATAGGCATGAAATTGTTTATGGGTTAGATCACCGTCCGCCGCATAGGTTCCTTTTGCACCATTCATACCATAAATAGGTAGATTGAAACGCCGCTCAACCTCCCCAGAAACTCTGTCAACATTACGTTGAAAATCTATTTTTGCATTGGCTTCAATTTCGTTATAAAGCCACCATGCTCCCACACCTGAAATAACCAGCCCAACAATGAAAATAAACAGCGGCAGCAAAATATTTTGTTGTAACTTAAATGAAAGCCAAGATGAGGGTGATTGCTGGGTATGGGCACTGAATGGAGAAAGATTCATATAATATCTATACTCTTATAATCACTATTGGCTAAAGCATAGGATCACTCTACTATTTAAGATAGTGTCGGCCACAATCTAGACGAACTTAAGTATTCTCTGCTAATAATGAGCAGTATTAGTTAAGGTTGAATGTGAATTTCGAGTTCATTGTGGCCTAATATCTCACCCCGTTCGTTAATAATGTCACTCATTACATTCATTGGCTGAATCCCACGAGGGATAACTTGCAATTCAATCACTTTTTGACCGCTATCCGCCATTAATTTTATTTTCTGCGATCCCTCAGATAAAACCATGCCACTTTGCAATATTTTCCAATGTAATGATGCTTTTTGATAGTTGAGCCAATTATCGTTGATGGCCCATAAATCAATACGCCCTGTCTGTCCCTGACCCCAATTTTCTGTTTTAGGTTCTATAGAAGGTAAAACGGGTTGATAAGCTCGCTGCAAAGCAAAATAACCCGGTTTAGGATGACGGAGATAGTCCACAACGCCCCAGTTAATTGACGGCCAGTTTTCAGTGAACATAAAGTGAAATAATGCAGCGACCGGTTGATAACGTTGGCGTCGATAACTCTCTGCGGCGAGTTGGATCAAACTTGCCTGATACTGTTGGCTGTTATTGATAAACGTATTGATATTTGGCCCACGAATCACTTTAGCTAATTCAAATGTCTCATGAGGTTGAAAATTATGGTATGCCCAGATGCGCCAACCTTCATCTTGTTTATCCGTCGTTTTTGGCCACAGATCAGCGCGCGGAATTATCGTTTTTAACGTTGCCAAATCAGGTAAGGCTTGCGCGCCAAACTCGCTGATTATTGAGGTAGTTGCCGGCTTAAGATGATCATTTTTCTGCCCTGAGTACCACCCTTGCCAATAGTGTTCTGCGGTTGATGAGTAAGCATGAGTGATTCGGCTATGATCCTGACTGAGCACCTGTGCAACGCTCGCGGTTAACGCCCGGTTGGTGTCTGGCCGCCAGTCTGAATAACGATATTGCATCCAGGTAGCATCCCAGGGAGGTTCATTGTGCCCAGACCACAATACAATCGCTGGGTGACTGCCAAATTGCCGTGTCATATCTGCGGCCTGTCTGGCTGCCTCTCTGGCAAAAGAGGCTGAATTATCGTATCCCCATTGCAGCGGAAAGTCTTGCCAGAGTAGTATCCCCATCTCATCAGCCAGATCGTACAACGCCCGCCCAGCCACATGAGCATGTACCCTTATGGCATTGATATTGGCCTGCTGCATCATAACTAAATCACGGTGATAATCGGCTGAGGTCAAGCTTCCCAACCACGGGCTACCAATATAGTTCGTCCCTCTAATGAATAGGCGCTTGCCATTGATTGACCAACTTTGCTCTTGCGGGTCTATCGCAATTTGCCGTAAGCCGGTGCGAACATGTTTTTCATCCATCATGCCAAAACGATCCGAGAAACTGACCTCTAGCCGATAAAGATTTTGTTTCCCATGACCTGACACCCACCACAATGCGGGGTTATCAATAAGAAAATTGGTGGTGAGAGTTTGTGCATTATGCTGACTGGCAACCAGTGAAACACTTTTCTCCAGTTGATAAGATTGGCCGATGAAATTATCAGGTATCAAACGTAGCAACATAACAACAGAACGGTTGCGGTTGGCACGATAATCCAAACTCACTTTTAGAATCGGATGTTCAAGCCCCCGTGACCAGTCAGGCACGGCCAGTACATTATCTATAACGGCACCACGACTGATATGTGACGCCACCGGAGCCCAAATCCCGCCCGAATTGGCATCTTGTCCGCGATCCGACCACGCTCCACCGGGTCGGGTGTCATGATGATTGAACACGCCCTTAATTAGTTGCTTATGAAATGACCAAATTTTCCCCGGAGTTTCGTAAGGGCTATCTACACGCACAGCCAGCACATTATCTATTCGAGCCATATCGGTTATATCGACGCTAAATCGTTGAAAATAACCCTGATGTCGCCCTGCTTGTTGATTGTTGAGCCAAATGTCCGTTTGATAGTCGACGCCATCGAATACCAAAGTCGCCATATCATCGGTATCTAAAACCGGTAATGTAAACCGAGTGCGATACCATAATACGCCTTGATGATCGACGCCCTCACTATACCAATTAGCGGGCACTTTCAAATATTGCCACTGGCTGTCATCCAAGGTGTCACGCCAGGCTTCAGAAGCTGGCGGATTGCCATCCCGTATTCGCCACTGACCGGACAAATCTGACGTGGATGGCAACTGAGCAACCACAACCGACGAGATAAGCTGCAAAAGAAATCCCAAACTTAAAATAGAAGTTCTACACCGATAATTAATGTTCATTTCGATGCGACCTCTCGACGGATGACTCTTTCTTGCGGCAGGCATAATTGCGGACGTGAAAAAGCATCACTCATACGCACGTCCAGATATCCCGCAGTAGGATCGGTATTAATTAAGCTCCCCGCCACTTTATAGAGCAGCGTTTCCAAGACCATAGCATTGGTCGTCAGACTAATTGTCTTGTTATACGCGCCATTATTTTCATAACGCCCTTCATACCACCCGCGTTTTTCATCATGCTGCATTTGAGTCAACTTCATTAATGCATCGGTATAAGGACTATTCCACAAAACCCATAAGCCAAAAACTGCACGGGTGGATACCAATGCCAAATCAGGGTGAAATTGCCCGTCCTCGCTAATAGTATTCCAATGATAACCGTTAGCGAACACCGTATCGTAAACGTGATAGGGCGCAACCGAGGTCAAGTAATCACTACGCGCCGTCAATATATGTTCTTTTTTCCAGCGTATTTCCTGTACTCGATAAATATTATCTATCCGTTTTTTCTGCTGTTTAAATATTGGGGTATTCTTTAATTCCATCGCTGTCAGTAAATAAGGCAAACTGACAACAATAGTGGGTACATAGGTTATTCGAGCATCTCTGATATCGAAATCGATGGGGATGCCATAAATGAACGTGGTGTTATAAGGAAGATTAGCTGATATTCCTACAGGAAACCCCCACAGCCCAAATGCGCCTGCGGTATATTCGCTGTAACCCAACACGCCTTCTGGCTTGGCGATAAATTGGCCATTAACAGTAGACGATTTCAGTAACTCACCGTTACCATCAATAATCTGACAAAAATTCCATCGTAATAGAACCTTATCCAGATACTCGGCATATTCAGGATAAAAACGTGCAACAACTTTCAAACCAACCATTAAGCGGCCGATATCTTGTGCCGACCACCCCAACGGTTTTGGCTGATGAGCATAATCAATCATCTGCCCGTTGACAGTGTTATAAAGCAAATTTGGCGTTTTCCCCTCAACCAAAGGTAACTGACTGATCGTTGCCAATAAGAGTGAAAGGCGCTGATCAAACTCCTGCCGATTAATGAGGCCTAATTGAGCAGCGGCGGTTAATGCAACAAAGGTGTCACCGATTTGCCAGAAATTAACAACCGGGTAATTATCCAACGAATTAACCAACCCAGTGCCCATTTGCGTATTATTAACAAAGTAACGCCAAGCGACTTTCGCCCATAATTGCTCATTATCTGATAACACACCACTACGGGCTGAATAGGCAACGGAATTGGGAGTAATACTGCTTGCCACAAACATACCGCCCGTAAACGCAGCACCCAGTAGCCCAGCACCAATAACCCAGGCAATAGCGGCAGACGTCACTGTTTTGCGCATGATGTTGCTGCCGGTAATTTAAATAAATTATTATTGCTGCTGCTTTCATCTTGACACTGAGCGCACTGGCAGCTCTTACAATTTGGTGCTTTACGTATCGCGATGCCCGATTGATCACAAAATGCTTTCAGGCTAGGAGTTGCATCAATATATGGCCTATTTCGTTTGCTGTTATTCGTGTCAAACCCGTTAATTAACTGCCGTTCCCACAGCGACGGAATATAGTCGCTGTGGCTGGGATCACCACTGGTGAAGCGAAGTATTTTCCCTTCTTTTTTAAATAACAAGGCTTCTAGCATGATGCCATTATTATTTGCCGTAAATTCATTTATCGGCCCATGTCCATTCTCATAAAGTCCTTCGTTGAAACCCAATCCTTTCACATTGGCATTCTCTATCGCATCAAATAGCCTGTCGGTATAGGGCGAATGCCACAATACCCACATGCCTAACGCAGCTTTTAATGATACTGCCGCATTTTCAGGGACAAAAACACCTTGGTCGGTGATTGTATTCCAGTTATAACCATCGGCGAAAACCGTGTCGTAAACAAAGTAAGGGGCTTTATCCAACTGATGTTCTGAACGCGCCGTCAGTATTCCCGTTTCACGATAACGATTTTCCTGTGCCTGATAGACACGATTAGCAAAGTTCTTCATCCACGGATGACTGTAGCTTCCTGCTTTATTGGCCCGATCATCACTGCGATCCCAACCCATTTCAAAACCATGCAAGATATAGGATTCAGTCACTACATAGTTATGTTGGTTATTAGTGCGTGGGTCCCGTGAATCATAAGGCACTAATACGCAGTAAATTTTTGCCAAATCATAAGGTTCAGGTCGCGATGCCTGACAGGTTGAAAACCCCCAAAGTTGGAAGCCACTGGCGGCGTATTCCTCATAGCCCAATCGCCCTTCCTGTACATACTGAGGCGTATTATTTTTATCTAATATCGCGCCATATAACGTACCGCAATCATCGATGACATGTGAGAAATCCCAATCCAATACCACGTTATCAATACTATTAGCATATTCAGGGTAACGTTCTTTAATAATTTTCAACCAAATTAACATACGCCCAGTATCAATAGCGGAAAATCCTATCTCACCCGGCTTATTAAGATAGTTAACTTTTTCAGCAGTTATTGTGTTGTACGCTTTATTCGGTAATTGCCCCTGAAATAACGATAAGTTATTCAGTGTTTTCAAAAATGGTAACATACGATGATCGAATTCTTCTTTATTAATAATCCCTAATTCGCGAGCTGAAACCAGCGCTGCCAAATAAGATGCACTGTCCCACATGGTGGTCGAAGGATAATTATTAACTGCATTAACAAGCCCTGTTGTAGGCTGTAAATTATGGACAAAATATTGCCAGGCATTAACTGCAACCGCCATCTCTCTGGGCGTTAACTCACCGTGCCGCACAGGGTAGTTTTCAGCAGCTAATTTATCACCCGGTAATTCGGCTAAGGTATTAAAAGACGGCATGAGCGAAAGAATCAACATTAAGCAGCCAGCCTTAAGAATGAGACTTATCTTTATCAAAAATGACTGATTTCCCATCATAAAATCTTCCTACTTTAGTTGTTTATCTGTTGCGCCAACGGATTGCATCACCTGAGTACAGGCAGCACAAAGTAGTCTTCCGCCATTGATAAAAGCCAAACTTTCCAACACCACGCCATTGGTATTGGCATTTAGTGAAGTATTTATTTTATTATTAACTTCATAAATTCCGCTATACCAACCTTTACTCGAATCCATCAAGCTATTTAATTGATTTCGTGTCTGTTCACTATAAGGTGTGCGCCATAGGGCATACCAACTAAATGCCGATTTAGTTGATAATTGTCGCAACTGATTAACGCGCTCGCCTTTATCCGTAATTACAGCCCAATCTTCATCAGCATAATGCAGTGTGCTATAAATAAAGTAAGGTGCTTTATCAACATGGTCCTCACTGACGGAGGTATATATACCGGTACGCTGAAAACGATTCTCCTGAGCTTTAAAAACCCGCCATGCTAATTCGGATGAATAAAGATCAAAACCCAGTTCCAAACCTGTCAAAATATAGGGTTCGCTGACGATAAATGTATTCGCCCCCTCTTTTTGCGAGATACGATCATCATCAGGCACCAGTATTCCTTCAACTTTAATAAATTGTAGATGTGCAGTGTAATCAAGGGCTAAACTAGCATTAATACCAACCAGTTGCAGGGTTCGTGCAGCATATTGCTCATACCCAATACGCCCTTCCTGATGTAAGGAAATGATCTGAGTTTTATCATCAACTACCGATCCTTGTAATTGATCATCGGCCACTAGCGCTTCCAATTGCCAACGCGAAATAACCTTATTGACCTCGACAGCATGCTGGGGATAATTCCAAACTAATATATTTAATGGCACCATCATTCGACTAATATCAATAGCCGACCAACCTATACCTTTGGTACTGGGCTGATTAATATAATTAACCATAGACAGAGTCTGTGTATTATACGCTTTATTAGGCAACTTGCCTTCAAATAGTGGTAATTTAGCCAATGCACCTAATGCATTGCTGATTCGGGTATCAAATTCATCCTGTTGAATAATACCAATTCGTTGTGCTGAAATCATCGCCATAAAATAACTACTGGTATCCCACATTGTAGACGATGGAAATTTATCCACGGAATTAACTAAACCACTCGGCTGAGTATTATTAATAAAATATTGCCATGCAGCCTTAGCCCAAATTATTTCTTCGGAAGTCAGTGGTCGAGGAGTCGGTGCTAATGGTCGGCCAATACTGGAGCTGATATGGACACGGGAATCTTCTATATCTTGAGAGTTTTTCTCGACATACAACACAATAGAGAAAGCGATTAAAATACCGATCACCATCGCTAGATAACTGCGCGCCTTAAGGAGGTTATATTTGAATGACATCAGGAAACCTCCTGCACAGCATACTCAGGTTGCCAAAGCGCGGCTAAAACAATCGGTATCATAGCTGCAATATTTGCAGCCCCCCAAAAGATATTGATCACAAAGCCGGAGGGGTCTTTTATGTTGCCTTCGGCTATCTGAATCGCTCCCCAAATCAACCCCAATAACGTCAGCCCAATAATGGCGAGTTGAGGTTTAACCAAGGATAAAAAATTGCCCTGTTGACGTTCTTTTGGCGTCACATGAAACTTGATTTTCTCTCCTCGGAGCACTGTATCCAATGCTCGTAAATTCATAGAAAATAAAGCAAGAAAAGACGATTTCCCATCCCATGCGGATATCCCCCATGTTCCAAACATAAATGCTAATTCAGAGACAATCATGAAGGGCAAAAAATGCAAATAAAAAGGAGATGAATAAGTCGAAACGGGGGGGATACCCGTGAAAAGATAAATCAATGGGGCAATCAAAAATACCGTATTCCAGATACAGGCAAAATAGGACCAGAAAGTAGTCCCATACATTAATTTTTGTATTGCGCTGAGCTTAATCCTCTTACTGGAGAAAAGTCTGTCATGCAACGCAATATCCATTGAACCAGCTGCATATTTAAATCTCTGGATCATCCAAGTCAATAAATCCTGCGGTGAGAGCATTTTTGATTCTATTTGCGGGTGCAGGACAGATCGCCATTTACGGCCAGGATCACCATGCAAAACGATAGAGGTATAAATATCTTCTGAAACATGAAACTTATATGGCATCAGCTCGGTATCTTGTACCACATGAGGTAACATGGCTTTAGCCAAGTCTGCCTGGGTTTGTTTATCAATTACGTCACTTGTATATTTCTCAATCTCATCTTCTATATTATCTACATAGCGACGTAACGCAGCTTGCATAATAGCCTCACGGCGATGAATTGATGCAGCACCACAGCAAAAAGCCGCATTAGCCCAATTACGTCTGCGTAAAATGACATCGTAGAACATTTGCGGATCATTAAAAAAGGGATCATGCCCCACGGTGAGCGGGCCAACCAACTTCTCAATCCCTTTACCGACAAAATAGCCTGTCGACCCTAGCTTTTGCTTTGCCCATTCAGGTAATCGCTTGCCCTGTGGTAAATCATAAAACCACTGAGGAGTCTGAACCCAAGCAACATCAATATCGCGAAAATATCCTAAAGTATGCGTCAATATTGTGGGGAAAACTCGTGTATCAGCATCACAGATAATAACAAAGTCACCGTCCGTCATATCCAGCCCATGACGAAGATTACCTGCTTTGTATCCAATATTATTTTCCCGACTTAAGTAATTAACTCCCTCTTCTGCTGCGACAGCCTCCATTTCGCTTCGATTACCATCATCTAATACATAAATACGATAATCTAAAGGGAAGGGATAGCTGACGGCGAGTGCATCACGAATCGATAAGCGCACCAATTCGACATTTTCATTATAGGTGGCAATAAACAAATCAACTTTTATCTGGCGATTTTCTTGCTTCTCTTCAGGAGCTATACAGTCATCGATGGTTTCAGGTGCGGGGAGAACAGGAATATCTCTTACTTTCCATAGGTTTATGGTAAATAAAATAGAACCAATATAAGCCAGTGTTTCGGCCATTACTAAGGGGATTGAATACCAAAGCGCATCGTAATTAAGTGAATTCATCCAGCGCCAGCGGATGTAGTTTGCCCCCAAGATAAACGCAGCAACCGCCAGACTTTGCCATAAAAACTCAGTAACCCAATGAGTTTTCAGTGGTAATGGTGGTTTCCTGTTTTCAAACGAAGAGAAATAAAAAGCCATTATCACTACCTCAGTCAATCCAGGAAAATAAGTGAGATAAATCAACCCATTGCCGGGGGGTTAAAGGAGCATCATTTTATGAATAAACATAATTTTCACGTCTTCTCTTCTATTCTTTTTATCAACGATAGATAATTGACTCCCTCTTTTACTGTATAACTGATGTCATCAACAGCATTAAACATCATCATCAACCCCATACCGTTTTCAGGCCACGAATCCGGCGCTAACAACTCAGGCATATGAGATAATCCGCTTTTATTTTGTAAAAATTCTGCGGGTATAGGCTTCCCTTTATCCTGTAAAGTCACGGCTAGTTGATGATTGTCATATTGCATTATAATAGTAATATTTTGAGTGGAATCATAATTAACACCATGCTTTACAATATTGATAAATGCTTCATTCAATGCAAGTTCCATAGCATAACTGCTGGACGAATCAATCTCTAAGGGGTGAATGAATTGTATTAACTTTTCATGTAAAACAAGCAGGCTAGATAATGATGCAGGCAAACATATTTTCATTAACCAACCTTGTGAGTCATAGTGGCGATAACTCATATCAACGTATCTTTATTTAGCAATTCTTCAAATAAAGACTTCTCCGCCATAATAATATCTTTACGCCGTTTATCATCAATAAGCCAGTGTAAACCCGCTTCAGATAAATCAATTGCTGTACCGTCTGGAGAGATAACTTTCCCGGCAAAAATCATCTGTTGATACAAATGTGCAATGCCCCCAACCCGAGTATAATCAGCAATAAAACTTTGTTCGACAACCGCACCTTGCTCTAATAAACACCCCGCGCCAATAATTGTAGGCCCTCTAATTGTCACGCCAGATTGTATTTCTGTGCTACTACCAATATAGACTGGCCCTTCAATATCCAAGGTCGAAAAGTCGGCTTTGACATTAAGCCCACACCATATTTGAGGCGCAATTTTAATTCCCGGCATGGGATAATCAGGTAAATCCTGATTAAGGATCATGCGATTGACATGCCAAAAATCTTGTAGAGATCCAATATCAACCCATTGGAATGGCAAGGCAATACCGTAGAAAGGAACACCTAACTCAGCAAGTTTAGGAAACAGCTGGCTACCTATATCATATTCAACCCCATCAGGAATATAATCGAATATTTCCGGCTCAAAAATATAGATTCCAGTATTGGCATTGTTTGATAATGCATCTTCATTTTTAGGTTTTTCCTGAAACTTACTAACTCTACCCTGCTCATCAGTAACAACAATACCGTATTTGTTTACCTGATCCGCCGAGACTGGGCGCATAACCAAGGTTGCCAAACTTTTTCTAGCTCGATGGAATGCCAATACCTCATCGAAATCCACATCAATTAATGCATCACCACAAACAACTACAAAAGTTTCATCAAAAAAACCTGAGAAATTTTGGATGTGCTTCATTCCACCGGCAGACCCCAAAACATTATCAACAAAAGTATTACACTCCATAATACCTTCGTAAGAGTAACCTATTTCCACTCCCCAGGCATGGCCATCACGGAAATAATTCTCAATGTCCGCAGACAGATAGCTGGTATTCACCATTAACTGATTAAAACCATATTTTCTTAAATGTTCAATAATTGATTCCATAATAGGTTTTCGAATTAATGGGATCATTGGTTTTGGCAATATGGTGGTCAGTGGTCTGGCTCTGGTTCCTTTTCCGGCAGCAAGAATCATGGCTTTCATAAATATTTACTCCCTATAAATCAAGGCGCTACGAAATTCATCTGCTGTATGGTATCGGTTTGATCAGTGCCGATAGTAAATATCCTATCCATCCGGGTTAACTTGAACATTCCGTGGATATTGTTATTCAATGAGCAAATAGCCAACTCACCTTTACCATTTAAGGTTTTCAACAACGAAACCAGTGCACCTAAACAACTACTGTCGATGAAATCTACCCGACTAAAATCCAATAAAATATTATTGGCTCCTCGGGCAATCATTTCTTGTATATCTTCTTTAAATTTCAGCGAAACTGATGCATCGAGTCGCCTAATCAAGGGGGTTATCACTAATACATTTTCAATTGTTTTAGTTTCAAAATTCATTATTTCTTCCTTACAATTCTGTTAGGAGAAGGGAATTGTTATTACGCTCAATTACCAGCAACGAAATATCATCACTAAATGCAGAACGTCCATTATGAATATCGCTCTGATGGTCATTTTTTTGCGCAGGATGCCAGCATTTCAATGCCTGCTGTACTTGCCTAAAAACGGTTTGCACACTGTCGCGCTGACTAGCGGCCAGTAATTCTTGTAACCGTCGTTCTCCAAAAAGCTCTTGCTCAGCATTTTCACACTCAATAATACCGTCGGTGAATAAATAGAGCCGATCACCCGAAGCCAGAGTGAACACCGTGTCCTGATAGTCCATCGAATCAATAAGTCCAACCGGTGCCCCGCCTTCACCAATGGGCGTAATCTGACTTGAGCTACTGACAATAAAAGGTGTCGGATGCCCTGCCTGACAAAGCACTCCGGTCGCGGTTTGAACATCAATAACGCCATAAATAAGAGTGAAATAAGTGGCTATATCATCATTCTCTATACAAAAACGGCGATTAAGTTCGTTGACAACTTTATGTGGCGGGGTAATCAGATAACCAGAGGGGGTATCTGCGGGCGAAATCAGTAAGTTATCCACCGTGCGCCCATTAAGAAATTGGCGCGCAACTGACAGTGAGAGCATCGCTGCCGCCACACCATGCCCTGCAACATCAATACTATAAAAACCAATGTGTTGATTACCCAGTTGGAAAAAACTTAACAAGTCACCCGAAACATAAGCAGATGGTATAAACATCCATTCAGCTTGAAAACCACTCACCATTAGCTTTTCTGCAGGTAAAACACTACGTTGCAATTTTGCCGCAGCCTGCAAGTCATTTTCTATTTGTTCATAGGCTTGGGACAATTTCTGATTACGAGCATCGAGGGTTGCCTCTAGCATTAATATACGTTCACCCGCATGTAATCGGGCGCGTAGCTCACTTTGATTTATCGGTTTTGACAGAAAATCATCGGCACCCGCATCTAATCCCGCGATCAAATCCTCGACGGATTGACGCACGGTTATCAATACTAAATAAATATAGCGATCAGAATATTGTTTTCGGATAGTTGTACAGAGTTTCAACCCATCCATAACCGGCATTTCCCAGTCACTGATCACCATATTGATGGAATTACTATCAAGGATAGCCAAAGCGTCTTGACCATTTTCTGCCTCAAAAACAGTGAATTGCCAATTTCTTAGTAGGTTAACCAGTAAAAAGCGATAACTTGCCGAATCATCAACAACAAGAATGGATGTCACACCTGTAGCGGAAGGATGTGGTTGCATAAGTTACCCAAAAGCTTCATATAAACTTAATTTATCAAGCATCATCTTAAAGAGAGAATGCCCACGTCCATGAACTTTCATACTTGCAAAAGACATTATGCTCAGTTAACTATTAACAACGTAATTAAGCGTAGCACAGATTCTTACGCCTTCAATTTATAGAGGTAATGTCCAACTGAGATTTATTGTCCCACTACGAAAGTTCGCATTGGCATTCTGCCGCCACGGGTAGCGAGTCCCGGTATAGTTATCATAATGAATTGACCAGGAACCGGGGCTATAACCCGACGTATAGCCAATACTGTAGGTATAATCATAATCCCACGGCTGTTGCTGCTTATGGTCAGGGTAGTAAAATGCAGATAAACGTAAGAAATAGTGCTGCAGTAGGGTATAACCGCAACTTCCTAGCAAACTACTTTTATTTTCTTCAATGCTTGATGAAGCGTCAGAGAAATAACGTGGTACATAACTGTAGCCAACCTGACAAACTAGCGCATCACCTTTGTTAATCAATAATGCGGATTCTACCGGCTTAGGTAAGGTAAATTTATAACCCAACGTCCATGAACCTTGTTCAAATCGAGTGCTCTGGGTTCCTGCTGCCGGGAAAAAACTATTATTATCGTTGTAATTGCCATAGACCAGACTGAAAGTTCCTGGGTGCCAATCATCATAACCGAAACTATAAACGTAATCGGTACTGTATTTACTGGCATTTTGCAATGGGACGCGAATTGTCATATTGGCAAAAAAGTAACTTATGGGGGAATACTGCATACTAAAAAGCCCCCGTTGATTTACCTTGTATACCTCTTCTGAAGAATATCTCCCTGTAGGAACATTAATCAGACTTTTTTCCAATGGCGAGCTATAGGTTAATGCCGTCGAAAATGTGTCATCATTACCAGAAAAAAGACGAGACCAAGGGCTGGTAAATAATTTAACAGCGGATGTGTTAGTTGTTTCACTCGCAATCACGGCTGGACTGAAAAGTAGCCAACCAAGTAATAGCATGAGTGGTTTGTAATATTTCACTTAAAATTACCCTCACCCCAAATATCCTTGCTGTACCCGCGAATAGTCCTGTCGCTGGAAAACTCGCCCATACCACTTATAGTATTCAATGCTCTTCTGTGCCAACTGTAAGTATCACTATAGTCGGTCAATACTTGATATTGGGCATGGCAATAACTGTTAAAATCAGCCAAATGGAAATAGTGGTCACCGTGACTCACCAGCATATGGAATATCGGTGAAAACAGGTTTTTATTGGGATGAAAAATACCTGAAATCAGTAAATCAACAGTTTCTTTAATTTCTGGGTGGGATAAATACTCGTCATACGACGATCGCCCTCTAGTTCTTTGCTCAGCAATTTCCTCTGCGGACAAGCCAAAAACATAGAAATTTTCATGGCCAACAGCATCTCTGATTTCAATGTTAGCGCCATCTAACGTTCCGATAGTTAAAGCACCATTCATAGCCAGTTTCATATTACTAGTGCCTGAGGCTTCGGTACCCGCAGTTGATATCTGCTCTGATAAGTCGGCGGCTGGAATAATACTTTCAGCTAGTGAAACTTTATAGTCCTCTAAAAAAACCACTTTAAGTTGTTCATTGACTCTAGGATCACTATTCACTTTCAGCGCAACTTGATTAATCAACTGGATGATCAATTTAGCCATTGCATAGCCAGGAGCCGCTTTGCCCGAAAAGATATGAACTTTCGGCGAAATAACCTCTTTTCCGTTCAGAATTTTGTGATAAAGGTTTATCACATAGAGGATGTTGAGTAATTGCCGTTTATATTCATGAATTCGTTTAATCTGGCAGTCGAACATAGCTTCTGGATTGATGATAATCCCTTGCTGACGTGTAATTATCTGACTTAACTTTAATTTATTAAATTTCTTTATTTCAGCCAGTTCAGCAATAATGTCACGTTGGTTCGCTAACGATTTAAGTTTACTCAGGAGTGTTAGATCGGTAACCCATTCATTGCCTAAGTGACAATCCAGAAACGCCGATAACCGGGGATTAGCCTGCTGAATCCAGCGACGAGGTGTAACACCGTTCGTCTGATTGGTGAACTTCTCAGGCATTAAATAATAAAAATCAGGTACAAGATTAGATTTAATTAATTCAGAATGAAGTTTAGCTACCCCATTCACTTTGTGACTACCAATAATAGCAAGATAGGCCATGCGCACTTTTTTTTCAGGCGTCTCTTCGATCAAAGACATTGATACTAATAAATCCGACCGTTCAGGGCGCCATCTCTGTATTTCCAGTAGGAAACGGCGATTAATTTCATAGATAATTTGTAAATGCCGAGGCAGTAACAGCTCGAATAAATTGACTGACCACTTCTCTAACGCCTCTGGCATTAATGTATGATTGGTGTAGGCGCAAACCCGTTGTGTCAAATCCCAGGCCATATCCCAATCAACAGTATGTTCATCTACCAATATTCTCATTAGCTCAACAATAGCCAGCGCCGGATGGGTATCATTAAGTTGAATGGCAACAAACTCTGGTAACTGTTTAATATCATTGGAAAGTAAGAAGAAATCATGCATCACATCGCGTAATGTACAAGCCACCAGAAAATACTCTTGTGTCAAACGTAATTCCTTCCCTGCCAACACTTCATCGGAGGGATAAAGCACTTTAGAGATATTTTCAGATGCGATTTTTTGATTAACAGCTTTCAAATAATCGCCATGATTAAAAATATGAATATCAAATGAATCTGAAGCGCAAGCACTGTATAACCGCAACGCGTTTACGGTATGATTAATGTACCCAGAGACTAGGTAGTCGTGAGGTACTCCAATAATTATTTTCCAATCCATCCACATTGGATTGTAATTTCCCTGCTGGTCTTCTACTTCAACTATGCGGCCATAAAGCGGAATTATCATGGCCTGACTTTGATGTTCTATTAGCCAAGGTGAGTGTGTCGAGTGCCAATCATCAGGCTTCTCTACTTGTTGTCCATCCTGAATTTGTTGGTGAAACAAGCCATATTCGTATTTGATACCGTGACCAGAACCAGCAATATCCAAGGTTGCCATTGAGTCAATAAAACATGCGGCCAGACGTCCTAATCCTCCATTACCTAATGCTGCATCTTCTTCACTTTTTACAATAACTTCAAAATCTACCCCAAGAGATTCTAACGCTGCGTTGGCTATTTCCATCAACCCTTGATTTATTAGGTTATTTCGCAAAGATTGACCAATTAAAAACTCCATAGAAATATAGTAAATACGTTTTTTTCTTGCCTGATGATGTCGTTCTCGAGTGTTAAAATAATCATCAGTTTGGTTGCGTCGCACAACTAATGCTAACGCACTAAAAATTTCACTGGATGATGCCGTTGACAGTGCCACCCCGAGAGAATATTTCAGTTCATAAAGAATGCAATTACGTAGTTTAGTAATTTGATTCTTATCTAGAGTAGATGGAGTATTTTTCACTGCTGACCTCTTAATAAGATTGAGTCGAAAAAATACAAATCAGTTAGGAATGAATCTTCTGCCAACATCATATTTTGCAAATAGCCATAACAACATTAAAGCGCAGAGATGAACCAGCGTATTTAGCAACCATGCTCGGTGCCATAGGCCAAAATCCACTACCTGACTAACCAATAAAACCACATACACATGGATAATAAAAACATACAAAGAATGTTGGCCTAGTGTTATGAGGAACCAACCGCACATCTTGTTTATTGGTTTCCAAAAGTAACTCAACACCAGATAACACGTTGTTAGTAGAGTGAAATCATTGATAATGCGCAGTGGACCCAGCGCATTCTTTTCAGCAAAGTTCTGATAGAACCAATTGAAGTTTTTCGCACTTATAGTATGGAGCATTGTGTCATAGGGCATAAATGGGTTGGTATGATTCTGCGCAATAAACATCATTACCAGCGTAAATAATATCATAACGGACAAAATCCAAAATCCGGCCTGAGTACGGGCTAAAGAGAGCAACTCTTCTTTGTACCAGCCAATCGTCATCCCTAAGACATAAATAAATTGCCAAGCCAAAAATGGAAAAGCAAACTCAAACTCCGCCGATGTAAGTCGTATCCCGGTAATGTGGTAGGTGATATATAAAGCCAGAGATAACAATAGCAATACACCTACCCAGCCGCGCTGCAATAAATAGATAAAGATAGGACTTACCAGCAACAGATAGAAATACAGGCCCAAAATCTGACTCTGATGGGGCCCGATCTGTAAGTAGAGCACCATATTAAACCAGGATTCTTTTAGCTGGTCGTAAAGTGGATATAGCGTATAACTTACTTCTGAAAAGCGATCAGTAAAATGGGTTACTTCAAAAGTTTTTATGAAATTGAGTTTAGTTAAGAGAAAAACACTAAGTATAATCACAACATTAACTACATATATTTTTGCTGCTCGTCGATATAATGAATAGCTTATAGTGAGAAGAACGTCTTTCTTTAAGCGCTGGCGATTGATCACACCCAACATAAATCCCGAGAGAATAACAAACCCTTCGGCGCCGGTTGTTAGGCCAAAACGCTCCCAGGTAAAGATATTCAATATCGACATCACTTCAATGTGGGCTGCAACCATCATTACCAGAGCAATGCCCCGCAGCAGATCAACCCTGAGATCACGCTTATCTGATGATATATAGCGAAACGATTTTACCCAAGCAGGTATTGTCCTACATTTATCTTCAAGTACAGAAAATGCATGAATCATCCAATCACCCGCAAAAATTACCTGTCAATAAAAAGGGGTCGCATTCATTTATCAGCCTAACCCACTTCCCTTTCAAAACATTAGCTCCTTTCAACTGTAGAACAATGCGAGCAATCCGACAATTTTGCTTAAAATTAACAATTTTATATAAATAATTTTCATGAATTGCCGCGTATGTCATAAGAATGCAAAACATTACCGTCTGCTCGTTCAGACAGGTATACGAGGTGATGAACGATAGTAGCACCACGTCTCTGCGCGTTGATCCTGAAACAAAATAGCAGTATCCGCTAATCCCATATGACCTGATAGGCACATTGATGAACTTAGTGCTTTTCTGGCAACATTCTAACCAACGTATTACTCCGCATTAATAGAGTGATAAAATATTGCTGCCGCCGCGTGTAAACCAATAATGAAGTAGCCCGTATTGGCAATAAGTTCATGAATTTCTTTTAAGTTATTCTGCATAATACTATTTTCTCCTCCGCGATCGGTATCGCGGAGGAGAAAATTAACATTCGACATGGCCATAATGCAGAGACAAAACACCAAGTCATGGCAAGCTGTTAAACAAAAGATACAAAATACCATGAACGGTTTTTAAAGCTGCAATTTGCCAGTGTGGTGCGGTTGGAGTGATATCAGGATCTTTATTTGTCAATTTTAGTATTGTGCGAATTAGCATTAAAATCAGGACACTGACACCTAGTGTATAATGAATGCTCTTCATGGATTCACGAGGATTACTGCCCTTATGGCAAATCCTTTTAATTTCATTACTGCATAAGTGAGTACAAGCAAAATAAAAATGACCCAATGGAATAAAATTTGGCCAGGTGCAAACTTTCTGTTCATGGCTCGCCCTCTGAATGTTGATACTTTAATTTATCCCTATTAAATTAAGTAAACATTAGAGGATTTAAAATCCCCCTTTTAATCGTCAGATATTCCTTATAAAGCGCTGCACAGTTCTGTTCTCAGCCAATAAAAGAACCAAATAACATACCAACACCCGATGACACACCCATTGCAAGCGCACTCCAGAAGGTAATACGGATAACGCCTGAACGTATTGGTGCTCCACCCGCTTTCGCCGCAATCCCCCCCAAAATAGCCAAAGAAACCAATGCGGATAGCGCAATAGCTGGAATGGCCCAGCTAGCCGAAGAGATTACCGCTACCAGTAATGGCAATATCGCCCCCGCAGAGAAACTCGCTGCAGAAGCCCACGCTGCCTGTAAGGGTCGGGCAGTAGTGATTTCTGATATCCCCAATTCATCACGCGCATGTGCACCTAACGCATCATGATTCATCAATTTTTCAGCCACTTGTCTGGCTAGTGCCACATTAAGGCCCCGATGAATATAAATCGAAGTCAGCTCCCGAAATTCACCTTGAAAATCAGCATCAAGCTCTGCTTGCTCTTCAGCCAAGGCGGCCTTTTCAGTATCTGATTGAGAAGACACTGAGACATACTCTCCCGTTGCCATCGACATAGCGCCAGCAACCAGACCTGCAATACCAGTCAAAAGAATACTTTGATGTGTTGCATTGGCAGACGCAACCCCCAATAACAAACTTGCAGTAGAGACGATCCCATCGTTAGCACCGAGAACTGCAGCCCGGAGCCAGCCTATCTTTTCTATACTATGCCGTTCTCTGTGCATTGCGGCGATCCCTTTACCAAAGTGAAATTTCAGAGTTTATCAACTCGCTTTAGTATGCCCTGATGGCGACCTTAATTTTAGACTGTGATCCACACTACTGGGGCAAAGAGTACACAAGAAGGCATTACGCCGTCCGCCCCCTCGCCGGTAACAACGGCAAAGGGAACCCCCCGGAAAGAGGCGGAACGATATTTGTAAGATTTTACTCTCAGCGTTCTTTTAGAACGCTCACCCGGATTCAAGCAATGAGGCAAAAGTTCCCATTGTTATTCCTGCGTATTAATTTGGCAATTCCTCTCACCTTTTCAATTAATTTCCACCACAATTAGAGAGCGTGGATTAAGTTAAAATAGTGATGGAGTGACGCCACCTGATTGGATAATGAATGGTGGCGTTTAGTCTATTTTAATAAATAATTATCATAAAGAATTCTGATAGTGGAATCCCAGCTTGCTTTTGACAATAGCAGAGGGTTGAGAAATGACACTAGATTTAAGTGTCTTTTTACCTTTTTCTTTCAGATAGCGCGCTAATTCTCTTACCGCCGCCGTTCCTGCCCCTCGAACGCTACCCTCTTCATGCGGTTTTAATACATATTGTGGATGAGTTATAGAAACACTAATGTAGCTATCCTCGCCATTCTCATCATTTCTTGATGCTAATACACTGATTATTTTTCCCTTTAGTTTAACCACTACAAATTGATAATCGGCAGAGTTGTCATGCAAAAGATCAGCTAACATATGGCTGGTAATTTTGGCGGCATAAATGGTTCTATCTCTATCAGTTAAAGGTGATCTTGTTTCATCTGATTCATATTTCATCTGATTATAGAATTTAAACCAATCGTTAATAACCTCGGCCACTTCTTCGGTTAAATTCGTCTCGACATGCTGATCTCCTCCGGGAATCACGGTAATTTCAAAATATAGACCTTCAGGCTGAACCCACTGATTATTGTCTCTAATTAATGGTGTCGGGAGTTCTTGAGGGTGAATATAACTCTCTAAAGGTAAAATATAATCGCCTAGTGGTAGGCTTTGTGCGGCTAGAGGTGAGACTGTAGTCTCTCGACTTTCATTATTTATATTTTCACTGTTGATACCTTCACTGTGCATAAAATAACGTGCGTAATTTAATTGTGCATAATCGAAAGCCCCCTGCAGCATTGCTATTAATGGTTCGATTCCCAGAGTAGAAATTGCCCGTTGAACACCTTCAACTAACCGATTTTCCGTCTCCTGGTCAGATCCGGCATAGCCCGTAGTCCCATATTCATTAATTTGCTGTATAACATGGACCAAATTTGCGGTGGTCCAATCAATAATATTTTCACCAAAAAGCAATGTAAAATCTGCCAGCAGATTCGATAATGTGGAGCCACAGCGAATGCCTGTCTGCCTTGGATAACGGGCAGATAGAATCTCTTCAATGGAAGTTTTACAGGCTTTTGCCACCGCTGGCAGAGTAAGTGCCTGATGATGTAACTGCATATTAAGACTGGCTAATTGCAACATTGATTGACGGGGATTATCTGCTGGTAAGTTGGGGGGCTGCTCTGGCGCAAGTAATGGCGTGACTGAATCGGTCAAAACCCATGTTTTCCCTTCCCCATCTGAGTGAGAAAACTCGTTGATTCCCACCAGTCTATCGAGCTGGTTGCAGCGCCCTTGAACCACATAATTATAAATTGCCAGCAGAGGGTTACCTAAACAGCCAATAATACCTAAAGCGCCTCGTTTATCACGGTGGGGAGGCTTGTTGATGGCGATGATCGCTCTATTAAGTATTAACGGGTTGATGCTCTGAAGAGCAGGATCTTGGCCATCTTCCGGTATGCCATTGCTGATGTATAAGTTTGCTAAGTCATCAGGTGATAATTGGGTATTGATCCAAAATGGGATATTGAGTTGTTTCGTTCCTTTAGCTTCAAGATATTGAAATTGTAAACCATGATCATTAAATTTTAAAAGAAAGGATAGGTTATCTGTATCATCGCTTAACCTCATGTTAATAGGACTCTTACTTCCTTCACCATAAAAAAACAAATCTCTACCCACGATTATAATTTTTGGTTGGTTAACACTCTGTATACCAAAACTGCTTTTTTCATTAACTTCGAGATTTAATAATAAAATTTTATTGACATCTTCTGTTTTTGGATAATATTCTTTTATTATTTTTTTTAATTCTATTTTACTTTCTTCTATAATAACGCAGTTTTTCGTGCAAATAGCCTGCGCTTCAAATACCTTCATCGCGCTAATTTGACCTGCCATACCGATTTTTTCTAGTCGCGCTAAATCAATAGATTCCGTAACATTATAGTAAGGGGCATTAAAATTATCATTTTTATAAATTTCGGCTTGCATTCCTTTAGGTATTTTTATTGAAGATACCTTATCATTCAGATGTTTATTATCAGTATTGTAAAGATCTATCATTTCAGATGTATTTAGGCATAAATGTTCACCTTGGAAATTATCATTAGTATAAAAACAAATGGGTGTTGACGTTTTTTTTTGAGGTTGTGTTGATGCTTCTATATCCGCCTCATATATAATGTCTTGAGGTTTTACATTGCTAGAATATATTGATGTTATAATGAAAAATAATAATAACTTATTATTCATGCTGGCTCCATTACTTTATATTGATGAAATAGTGGTTATCCTTGCAGCTATGTAGTTAAAACAAAATACAAGGATGAATTTTAATAAAACTTTAAGGTCATGATAACAAACCAATAGTGAATCTGTTGGTGAGTAGATCGTTTTTTTATTAATTCATGATCCTATTCTTGATAGGGCCATTTAAGTGATGTTTTAGACTATATCCATTCCCGTGCCTTCCCGTTAATTATTTTATATGATTCTGGTAGTGTATTTCGGTGATATAAAACTTATTGGTTAATCAATTATTGATGAAAGAAATTTTTGGTTATGTATCGCCTGATTTTATTACTGTAATAATTTAGCGATATCTAGGATGACCACCTAGATATTATCCAAGAGAAAACTGACGCTAAGTTGGCCATTCCCCTTTCAATACGATATGAGGCGCTGAATATATCCTTGCGTGACATGGTGGCTCGCTGCAGGGATTACGCAATAAACCAGTACTTGGTGCATTACTTCCGAGCGACATCCATGGCAGGACGTGGTGCTCAGGTCACTGGTAATACTTTGACGACAATTTTAGCAAAGCAAGGGATAAAGCCAATATCAGTTGGGGATCAGGAACACCTGCAACATTTCACAAGCAGCGCTCTCTTTTTGAACGGCTGTACAGCGCGCAAGGGATTAATACCCAGTTGCTGTGGGCCACAAATCACAGAAACAGACCGATCGTTACCATGATGACAGAGGCAAAGACGGGATCACTATTGCAGTCTGATGAACGTTGTTTTATGGGGATTTTGATAATGTTTTGATAAAACTTGCAACCTTTACAATAAACAACGGGAGCATCAAGCTCCCGTTCATATTTAGCTGACTGTCAATATCACATGTGTTTAATGATAGCGTTGCCAAACTCTGAGCATTTCAGCAGCTTAGCGCCTTCCATCAAACGTTCGAAGTCATAAGTCACTGTCTTGGCCTGAATCGCGCCTTCAGTGCCTTTAATGATTAAATCAGCGGCTTCAGTCCAGCCCATATGACGCAGCAGTAGACATACCAAAAGTCGGTAACCACATGATTCATAGATGGTTATCGGCTTTTTTTATTCGCTCAACACAATTAAAAGTGGCGCTTATAACCGATTGATTATTAAGTGAAGAAAGATAGTTTTGCAGAAGGACTTTTCAACCGCGATAGAACTCCCCACTGTATATGCAAACAGTCACAGGGCGAAGTGGAAACATGATAGTTGAACTGGTTTACCATAAGCGAAATGTGGAAGAGATACCGGGTGCTAATGGTCTGATCCTGGCTGAACTAACCAAGCGAATACATCGTGTATTCCCTAAGGCAGAAGTTAAGGTTAAGCCAATGCAGGCGAACGGTATCAATACCAATGCCAACAAAGGTGATAAAGCCATCCTTAACCGCCTGCTTGAAGAAATGTTTGATGAAGCCGATCAGTGGCTGGTTTCAGAACTTTGAATTTTTAGTCCGGGCAATTCAGCCCGGATTCGTTATATACATTCTGCCTATTCTGATCCCTCGATTTCACCCACCGGCTGATGTGATCTCCTCCCTGAAAACAGCGCCAGTCTAAATAGCTGTTCCAAATAGTAGATCACTCGAAAGGAATTCAGTCCGATTTAAGCAATCTGATCAATCGCTGAATATCCCAAACCACCAACCGGACTGAGTTATACCGATCATAGCATCGATACCCCGCGACGAAAGACGCCTGATACAGAAAACTATTCATCAAACACGCGACAAAGATCATGCCCGCAGACTGACCGCTATGTTGATGCTTCATCGTGGTGACAAAGTCAGCGACGTTGCAAAAACGCTTTGCTGCGTGCGTTCATCATTGGGGCGCTGGATTAACTGGTTCACGGTTTATGGTATTTGAGGTCTGAAATCATTGCCCTCAGGGCGCGGACGACGCTGGCCGTTTGAGCATATTTGCGCATTGTTGCGTCAGTTGATTAAACACTCGCCGGGAGATTTTGGTTATCAGCGATTTCGCTGGAGTACTGAACTGTTAGCACTAAAAATCAATGAGATAACAGGCTGTCATCTACATGCTTCAACGGTACGCCGCTGGCTTCCCTCTGCCGGGCTGGTCTGGCGGAGAGCGTCACCCACGCTGCGTATTCGCGACCCGCATAAAGAAGAGAAAATGGCCGCCATCGCAGAAGCGCTTGCAGGATGTACGCCGAAAATCCCGTATTTTACGAGGATGAGGTGAATATCCATCTCAACCAAAAATCGGTGCCGACTGGCAACGGCGGGCCAGCAAAAACGCGTTGTCACGCCGGGGCAAAATGAAAAATATTATCTGACCGGTGCGTGGCACGGGAAAAGTCAGCTACATCGGTTGTTGCAGTAAAAAATCGGGTTTATTTATCAGCCTGTTAAAGCATCTTAAAAGTACCTATAGGCGGGCAAAAACTATCACACTGATCGTAGATAACTACATTATCCATAAAAGCCGTGAAACGCTGAGATGGTTGAAGAAGCCAAAATTTATTGTTATTTATCAAACAGTCTACTCGCCGCGGGTCAACCACATAGAGCGATTATGGCAAGCATTACATGACACGATAACCAGAAATCACAGTTGTCGTTCGATGTGGCAATTACTGAACAAAGTGCGCCACTTTATGAAAATGGTAAGCCCATTCCCTGGTGGGAAACATGGTCAGGCAAAAGTGTAGCGGTATTAGGAACAGTTATTCAGGCATGCAAAATGCCGCTTTCACATATGAAAATTTCAATTATTTTTGGAGGGCTTACAATTAAGCTAATGTAACTATATAATGTAATTGAATTTATCTAAAAATAAGTCAAGGATCAGACGATATGGATGCATATGAGGAGTTTGAAGAACGCCACCCGTGGGCTACTGGATATGGTGATAGCGCGCAAAGAGAATCTAACCGGCTAAATAACATCATTGCAAATAAGCAGAATGAGCTTCTTCAGACAATGAACAACGTTGCCAATAAGTATATAAAATGGAGTTTAGCCAAAGATAAATTTATCTCCGAGGTAATAGCATATTCCTCTGATATTATAGCGAAGACTAATACTGGTGAGTTTTCATTACCTGAAGCTGTTTCTGCATTGGATAATGAAATTGCGTCATTAAAAGAACAAGATAGAATATTAACAAGCAACAGAATAAAACAAGCTATAATTTTAAAGAGAGAGGTTATAGAAGAATTCAATAAGAACAAAATAAAAGAAAATAAGAAAATAGTAATCGCTGCTATAGGTTTTGTATCTGGCGGTTTACAAACTGTGGCTGGCCTTGGACTAATTGAAACTGGTCCAGCTGGCGGGTTGATGCTAGCTCATGGTTTTAATAACACTTTTGAGAATGGTTATTATCTTCTTTATCGTGAGGATTATGTCGGCCCGGTGAGATTTGTGTATCGTGGCCTAGCAAAACAACTCCTCAATATAGATGAATCTGGTGCAGACGTACTTTACTCCACTGTAGATATATCAGTTTCATTAAATAGCCTATTCGGATATAGACTTGAACCAGACCTACAGAGATTATTTAGATATATAGATGCAGACCTTATCACTGGTTTAACTAAGAAAGGGATAAGACTAATGACTGCTGGCGATATTTTTTTAGAGATAGTGGGCGATTACAATACTGCATACGGCCAATATCTATCATACAAGGGTTAAATAAATGGATTTTTTATATATTACCTTATCAACAGCAGTATTGTTTATTTTATATCCAATAATTAAAAAACTTGCCAATTCCAACGATAATTACAGTCAATTTGCAGCTATTGCTGTGGCGTCAATATCGCCATTATTCCACTTTTACGTTTCGAATTTCGATGTTATTCCTATTTTTAAAATAGATATAAGTAACAACGAATTCCTTCAGTACACATCTCTAGTTTTTGGTTATTTAAGTGCTGCACCATATATTATTGCAAGAAGAAAAATCGGCGTTTAATTAGTTACTGGGAAAGTTATCCACTACAAATCATAAATTTCCCAGTCCGCTATTTAGTAAACTCGTTCATCCCAAATACTATAGCCACTTGTCCCTGCAATATGATGGTTCCAGGTTATGCTTTTATAACGTAAAGAAATTGTTTCCTGAGGTTCTGAACCTGTATGAGTCACACTATGTGGATGAAATACAGCTAGATCTGAGATGGTTGCATCAGTAATAGAAATACTGTAGTACAGTTCTTGAGCCCCCGATTGGCTAGTACGATAACAATCAAAAGTCGCAGTTAATAATTCATTATCTGAGATGGCAACCGCAAGTAACGGTGACGATTTATCAATAGGTTTTTTTATTGTGATAGGATGGTGGCTTGCATTTTGTTCCCTTGTCATTGAATGCGAAAGACTGTATATGAATATTTTATCTAGATGGCTTTCCTGTCCCTTATTACCTATCGAATCGACGCTTGAACAACCAGCAGAAATCAGCCCTTGTTTATTACCACTCAAGGTTAAATAAATTGAGTTAGCCATGTATATCCCTAATTTTATAGTTAATATCCTGTCTGAATATTAACTTTTTATATGGCAGGGTTACAAGTATTAAAGCTCTCACCGTATCTCCATGTAAATCCAGATATGCTTCCCGTTTATTTGTAGCGAATGTTGTAAGAGAGAATTAACTGGACTCTGTCGGTACTTGTGAAAGCACACCCATTTTAGTTTCGCACACTTTTTGAGACTTCCAGTTTTTCAGCCATCAACAGGTATTCTTCCGGTGTCTGGTTATTCAGGGATTCATGAGGCAGCTCGTTGTTGTATTCATTCAGCCAGCGCACTGTGATCTCCCGTGCCTCATTCAGTGTTTTGAACAGATAAAAATCCAGTGTCTGTCCGGTACGTCCGGTTAAACCTTTCGATAAACGCATTCTGCGTCGGCTTAATAAATTCCAGCATCACGCCATGGTCTTCAGCACACTGCGCCAGCATCAGTGATATCAGATCCGGGCCGTTATCCATCCGCATTTTCAGTGGATATCCGCGGTTTGCCACGATCCTGTTCAGCACACGTACGACCCTTAGTACCGGGATATTAAGGTCAATTTCTATGACCAGAGCCTCGCGGGTAAATTCTGGGCAAATGGCGGTGAGTTGGGTGTGAACAGTGATCAATCAGAAAAATCATCATCCCTGCTCCGCTGCAGGAATATACTTATAAATTGTCTTAGGTGACACTTCCAGAACCAACGCCACCTGATGCAACGTTGCCCCTTGAGCAAACATTCGTCTAGCACGCGCAATAACCTCATCGGTCATAATACGACGCCGCCCTCCTATCCGCCCTTCCGCTCTCGCAGCAGCCAGCCCGGCACAGGTACGCTCGACAATTAACTCTCTTTCCATTTCCGCCAGCGCACTCATAACATGAAAAAAGAAACGCCCCATCGCCGTTCCTGTATCAATACTGTCCGTAAGGCTACGAAAGTGAATACCCCGACTCTTTAAATCTTCCACCAGTGTAATAAGGTGCCTGACACTGCGCCCAAGGCGATCCAGCTTCCAGACAACCAGACTGTCACCGGTAGATAGATGGCGCATGGCTTTTTTCAATCCCGGTCGGTCGGTGGATTTTCCGCTGATTTTATCCTCAAAAATCAGGTCGCATTTTGCACTAACTAAGGCATTACGTTGCAATTCGGTGTTTTGGTCATTTGTTGATACCCGGATATAGCCGATCAGCATGTTGATTTCCCCGAAAAAATAATCGGAGTGTGTCACAGCAAGGCTGGTGACTAAAGAAAATGTTGCCGCCGGTGATCTCGCAAACCTTGGTTTAAAAGAAGCGGCTAAGCGAGATGTCGGCACTGGGATTAATCAGATACCGGATATGTGGAGTTTTACCAGCTCAATGACCTCAACAGGCTGGATGAAGCGACCCGATGGTTTAATTGAACAATGGGGAGAATCATCCTTTTCCAGATCAAATGACCAGTTTTTTTATGCTGACGCTTTTTTCCCAATAGCGTTCCCCAATAAAGTTTTAAATATGAGTGTGACACTCCACGGCATCACCGATATTTCGATAATAGGAAAAACGCTCGCTGCGGATATGTTAGCAAGAACATGGGCAGCGATCCCACTGAGCAAGAAAAGCGGGGAAAACATCCCTACAGCGCAAAGAGTTATGTGGCGCGTTATTGGTTATTAAGTGAGGTTTAAATGAATTATTTCTACAGCCCGACGAATAATGCCGCTTATCCAGAATCGTTAAAAACGGAATATCAGGCTGCGCAAAGTTGGCCGGAGGATGCCGTTAAAATAACGGACGAAACTTATCAGACGTTTTTTGCCTGTGCTTCGCCAGCCGGTAAAACCAGAATAGCCGGAAAGCAAGGCCAGCCAGTTTGGGAGGATATTCCCGTTTATGTCCCTACCGATGATGAATTGGCCGCCGAGGAGTTTGACGAGCCGATCCCCAGCTATCCAACGTTACTAAAATATGCGCAACATGGCATGATCTCACCGCCACCGTTTAAAGCTGGCAGGTGCTGGCGAGTGGACAAGAACGCACGATTTGTCGGCGTGACCGTCAAACCGGCAGTGAAGAAAGATGATGATCCAAGGTTGAAGAGGATAATGGAAGATGGCCAGACCTCGTAAGTACAACATAAATGTACCGGGTCTATCGTGCTATACCGACGCCAGAACTAAAAAGGTCTACTGGCGTTATAAGCATCCTATTACCCGTAAATTTCATGGATTAGGTGATGATGAGGCTGCAGCAAAGGCTATCGCTATTGAGGCTAATAGCCGTTTTGCCCGTCAACAAATGGGGCAATTGCTCAAAGCGCGAGATGAGATCAGTCTCAAAACTGGTAAGGCAATAACAGTTAACTCTTGGCTGGATCGCTATCTCACTATCCAGAAAGAACGTTACGACAGTGAGGAAATAAAACTCAACACACTTAAGCAAAAAAATGCACCAGTCGAAGCGTTCAGACGTCATTGTGGAATGCTAACCCTTCCTGATGTTGGCGCTAGAGATATAGCCTTTGTCATTGAAGAGTATAAGGAGAAGGGGCAAAAACGGATGGCGCAGGTTGTTCGGATGGTGCTGATCGATGTGTACAAAGAAGCTCAACACGCTGGGGAGGTGCCGCCTGGCTATAACCCTGCTCTGGCCACCAAGCAACCAGCAAACAAGGTTACCCGTATTCGCTTGAACTTTGATGAATGGGAGTCAATATTTAATGCCGCTGCCAATATGCAAGGTTATATCCAAAATACAATGCTTCTTGCTTTGGTTACCGGTCAGCGCTTAGGTGACATCGCTGGCATGAAATTTAGCGATGTTTGGGATAATCACCTTCATATCGTGCAGGAAAAAACGGGCACCAGAATAGCCATACCCATAACCTTAAAATGTGAGACTGTCGGTTATACGCTGCAAGATGTTATAGCACGGTGTCGCAATATGATCGTTAGTCCGTACATGCTTCATTATCATCATACAACATCAATGGCTAAACGTGGTGGTCAAGTATCTAGCAACGCAATCACTACCGGATTTTCGGCGGCCAGAGATAAAAGTGGATTGCAATGGAAAGAGGGTACCCCACCTACTTTCCATGAACAGCGATCCCTAGCAGAGCGGTTATATCGAGAACAAGGAGTGGATACTAAAACATTACTCGGACATAAAAATCAGGCTATGACTGATAAATATAATGATGATAGGGGTAAAGAATGGCTGGTATTAGCTGTTTAATTGAGGGTGTTTTTTGTACAGTTTTGCAGAAGGGTTTTGCAGGAGTTTTGCAGAAGAAATATTAAGTAGCTGGAAAACCCACGGAAGCATAAGCTCCCGTGAAGTTTTATAGACATGTCAATATCACATGTGTTTAATGATAGCGTTGCCAAACTCTGAGCATTTCAGCAGCTTAGCGCCTTCCATCAAACGTTCGAAGTCATAAGTCACTGTCTTGGCCTGAATCGCGCCTTCAGTGCCTTTAATGATTAAATCAGCGGCTTCAGTCCAGCCCATATGACGCAGCATCATTTCTGCGGAGAGAATAATAGAACCTGGGTTCACTTTATCCTGACCAGCATACTTAGGTGCCGTGCCGTGGGTCGCTTCAAACAGCGCGCATTCGTCACCGATGTTGGCACCCGGAGCAATACCAATACCGCCGACCTGTGCAGCCAAAGCATCAGAAATATAGTCGCCGTTGAGGTTCATACAGGCGATAACATCGTATTCAGCCGGACGCAGCAAGATTTGCTGTAGGAAGGCATCGGCGATAACGTCTTTAACGATGATATCTTTGCCATTTTTTGGGTTCTTAATCTTAACCCACGGGCCGCCGTCGATCAGCTCACCACCAAATTCCTCACGCGCCAACTGGTAACCCCAGTCTTTGAAAGCGCCTTCGGTGAATTTCATAATGTTGCCTTTGTGAACCAGAGTAACTGATTCACGATCGTTGTCGATTGCATACTCAATGGCCGCACGCACCAGACGTTTAGTGCCTTCTTCTGAACAAGGTTTTACACCGATACCGCATTGTTCAGGGAAGCGAATTTTCTTCACACCCATTTCGTCACGCAGGAACTTGATCACTTTCTCAGCTTCTGGTGAACCGGCCTTCCACTCAATACCGGCATAGATATCTTCGGCGTTTTCGCGGAAAATCACCATATCAGTCAGTTCTGGGTGTTTTACCGGGCTTGGGGTGCCTTCGTAATAACGTACCGGACGCAGGCAAATATACAGATCAAGCTGTTGACGCAGAGCCACGTTCAGAGAACGAATACCGCCGCCAACCGGAGTGGTCAATGGGCCTTTGATGGCAACGCGATAATCGCGGATCAGATCCAGAGTTTCTTCTGGCAGCCAGACATCTTTACCGTAAACCTGAGTTGACTTCTCACCGGTGTAAATTTCCATCCAGGAGATTTTACGCTCGCCGTTATAGGCCTTCTTAACCGCTGCATCCACTACGTTGATCATAGCAGGAGTCACGTCAACGCCAATGCCGTCGCCTTCAATGAACGGAATGATCGGGTTATTAGGAACGACTAATTTACCCTTAGCGTCGACCGTAATTTTTTTACCTTCTGCCGGAACAACTACTTTGCTTTCCATCAACCTCTCCTTCAGCGCAATTTTTGTTAATGCCTTGTAAGATTCTTGTCAATAGTACTTGAATATTCGTTTCACGCCAATCCAAAACGGATTGATGTATAATGCGCTAATCAACTGGAAGCGCAATCATCATGAATAAAATCTCTGTTAAAAATCACAAAGTTAACCGATTCAGCTCCCGCTCACAGGCGAAACCTGCGCCGGTGCAAGGCCCACGTCGCGTGGTGTTACTGAATAAGCCATTTGATGTGTTACCACAGTTTACCGATGAGGCTGGACGGGCAACATTGAAGGGTTTTATTCCTTTTAATGATGTTTATGCCGCCGGTCGTTTGGATCGAGATAGCGAAGGTTTGCTGGTTCTGACTAACGATGGGAAATTACAGGCAAAACTGACGCAACCGGGGAAAAAAACCGGTAAGGTTTATTATGTTCAGGTTGAAGGTGAACCGGACGAAGAAGCACTTCGCCGTTTACGTCAGGGCGTGACGTTAAAAGATGGCCCCACGCTTCCCGCTGGCGCTGAAAAAGTGCCGGAACCGGAGTGGCTGTGGCCAAGAAATCCGCCAATTCGGGAGCGCAAATCTATCCCGACCCGTTGGCTGAAAATAACCCTGTACGAAGGACGCAATCGTCAGGTACGCAGAATGACCGCCCACGTCGGTTTTCCTACCCTGCGACTGATTCGTTTTAGTATGGGTAATCTTAGCCTGGGAGATTTACAACCCGGCCAATGGAAGGAGATTAACGATGTTTAAACCTCATGTTACCGTGGCCTGCGTGGTGCATTCTCAAGACAAGTTTTTAGTGGTTGAAGAAACTATTAATGGCAAAGCGCTGTGGAACCAACCGGCCGGTCATTTGGAAGCCGATGAAACCTTGCTACAGGCCGCAGAACGCGAACTGTGGGAAGAAACCGGTATTCGCGCGACGCCTCAATCCTTTTTACGGATGCATCAATGGGTTGCACCCGATAATACGCCGTTCCTACGCTTCGCCTTTGTGATTGAACTGGTAACCATTTTGCCTACTCAGCCTCACGATAGCGATATCGATCGCTGCCTGTGGCTAACCGCCGATGAAATATTGCACGCACCCAATCTGCGCTCTCCTCTGGTTGCCGAAAGTATCCGCTGTTATTTGCAGCCTGAGCGCTACTCGCTCGATCTAATTAGTACCTTTAACTGGCCACATTGATTCAGCCCGATAATTAATTGGCGTAATTTACCCTAAGCCGTGATTGTGCGGTGCGCCCCGACAGGCAACGTGATAAAATCCGACGCTTGTTTTTGTAATGCCTTGTTTGCCGCGCAATGCGAAACGGATTATCCATTGTCAGCACGCTCGGCGCTTAAGTTAGTGAGACTCCCATGTCAGATAACAGCCAGAAAAAAGTAATCGTCGGTATGTCCGGCGGTGTCGATTCGTCCGTTTCAGCTTACCTGCTACAACAACAGGGCTATCAGGTTGAAGGCCTGTTCATGAAGAACTGGGAAGAAGACGACGATGAAGAATATTGCTCCGCAGCGACCGATTTGGCCGATGCTCAGGCAGTGTGCGATAAGCTGGGCATGGAGTTACACACCGTCAATTTCGCCGCAGAATATTGGGATAATGTTTTTGAACTCTTCCTCGAAGAGTACAAGGCTGGGCGCACGCCAAATCCGGATATTCTGTGCAATAAAGAAATCAAATTTAAAGCCTTCCTTGAATTTGCCGCCGAAGATCTGGGCGCCGATTACATCGCCACCGGCCACTATGTTCGTCGCCACGATGTCAATGGCAAAAGCCAACTGCTGCGCGGTCTGGATGGCAATAAAGACCAAAGCTACTTCTTATATACGCTGGGCCACGATCAATTGGCGCAAAGCCTGTTCCCGGTTGGCGAACTGGAAAAACCGGAAGTCCGCCGTATCGCGGAAGAGCTGGATCTGGTTACCGCCAAGAAGAAAGACTCAACCGGTATCTGCTTTATCGGCGAGCGGAAATTTCGCGATTTCCTCGGCCGTTACCTGCCTGCTCAACCCGGCCCGATTATGACCGTTGAAGGCAAACACGTCGGCGAACACCAAGGTTTGATGTACCACACTCTGGGCCAGCGTAAAGGTCTGGGTATCGGCGGCACCAAAGAAGGTGGCGATGACCCGTGGTATGTGGTGGATAAAGACGTTGCCAACAACTTGCTGATTGTAGCCCAAGGCCATGAGCACCCGCGTTTGATGTCTACCGGTTTGATTGCTCAGCAATTACATTGGGTCGATCGCGAACCGGTTACGGCTCCATTCCGCTGCGTGGTGAAAACCCGTTACCGCCAGCAAGATATTCCTTGCACGGTTACGCCGTTGGATGACGAACGTATCGATGTGCGTTTCGACAATCCGGTTGCCGCCGTTACCCCCGGTCAGTCCGCGGTGTTTTATCAGGGCGAAATCTGTCTCGGCGGCGGTATCATCGAATCACGTCACCCCGTTAGCGACCAATAATCTCGACAGGAGCAATCGTGGCAAAGAATTATTACGACATCACGCTGGCGCTGGCAGGTATCTGCCAGTCTGCGCGTCTGGTTCAGCAACTGGCTCACGAAGGTCAATGCGACAACGAGGCACTGCATACTTCACTCAACAGCGTGCTGCTGACCAATCCCGATTCGACTCTTGCGGTGTACGGTGGAGATGAGAAATTCCTCACCATGGGGCTGGAAACCTTGCAGGTAGTGCTGAATGCCAACCGCCAAGGCCCTAGCGCCGAACTGACGCGTTACGCTCTGAGCCTGATGGTATTGGAGCGGAAGCTAAATGCTCACCAGTCAGCCATGAGCACCTTGGGCGAACGTATCAGTCAGTTAGATCGTCAGCTCGCTCATTTTGATCTCGAATCAGAGACTATGATGAGCGCTCTGGCCGCCATTTATGTGGATGTAATTAGCCCACTTGGGCCGCGCATTCAGGTTACCGGCAACCCGGCCATGCTGCAAAGCACCTTAATCCAGGCCAAAGTTCGCGCCGCCCTGTTAGCCGGTATCCGCTCTGCGGTGCTGTGGCAACAGGTAGGTGGAAGCCGTTTACAGCTTATGTTTTCTCGTAATCGTCTGTTTAAGCAGGCGCAGAGTATTCTTGCTCATCGTTAATATTTGATCCCAGGAGTTGCTACCGATGGAATTATCCTCACTGACCGCCGTATCCCCAATTGATGGACGCTACGGCGACAAAGTCAGCGCACTGCGCGCTATCTTCAGCGAATTTGGTTTGCTGAAATTCCGCGTGCAGGTCGAAGTACGTTGGCTGCAAAAACTGGCAGCCTGCGCAGAAATTAAAGAAGTCCCTGCTTTTGATGCCAACGCAAACGCTTACCTCGACAAGATCGTGGCAGAGTTCAATGAACAGGATGCCCTGCGCATTAAGGCCATCGAACGCACCACTAACCATGACGTCAAAGCGGTTGAATATTTTCTGAAAGAGAAAGTTGAAAGCATTCCTGCACTGCATGCAGTGTCAGAATTCATTCACTTTGCTTGTACTTCAGAAGATATCAATAACCTGTCTCACGCTCTGATGCTGCAAACCGCTCGTCAGGAAGTGATTTTACCTTTCTGGCGCCAGATGATCGACGCCATCAAAGCACTGGCCCACCAATATCGCGATTTGCCGCTGTTGTCCCGAACTCACGGCCAGCCTGCAACGCCATCCACCGTTGGCAAAGAAATGGCGAACGTGGCTTACCGTATGGAGCGCCAGTTCCGTCAGCTGTCTCAGGTTGAAATTCTGGGCAAAATTAACGGCGCCGTCGGCAACTATAACGCTCACATCGTGGCTTATCCGGAAGTTGACTGGCACCAGTTTAGCGAGAGCTTCGTGACCTCGCTGGGCATCAACTGGAACCCGTACACCACACAAATCGAGCCACACGATTACATCGCCGAATTGTTTGACTGCGTAGCGCGCTTTAACACTATTTTGATCGATTTCGATCGTGATATTTGGGGTTACATCGCACTCAATCACTTCAAACAAAAAACTATTGCAGGTGAAATCGGTTCTTCCACCATGCCGCACAAAGTTAACCCGATCGACTTCGAAAACTCCGAAGGTAATCTGGGTCTTTCTAACGCCGTATTGGGGCATCTGGCAAGCAAACTGCCGGTTTCCCGCTGGCAGCGCGACCTGACCGACTCAACCGTGCTGCGTAACCTCGGCGTGGGTCTGGGCTACGCGTTGATCGCCTATCAGTCAACGATGAAAGGCATCAGCAAGCTGGAAGTTAACGAACCTCATCTGTTGGACGAATTGGATCATAACTGGGAAGTGCTGGCCGAGCCGATTCAAACGGTTATGCGTCGTTATGGCATTGAAAAACCATACGAAAAACTGAAAGAGCTGACGCGAGGCAAACGTGTTGACGCCGCCGGTATGCAAGCCTTTATCGATGGCTTGGCGCTGCCAGAAGAAGAAAAAGTTCGTTTGAAAACCATGACGCCAGCCAATTATATTGGCCGTGCCGTCGCACTGGTGGATGAACTGAAGTAAGTCTTTGCAGCAGGCGGCTCCCCGTCGCCTGCTTATTTTTCAGTATCCGACGCTCTGCCGTTTAACTATCATTTACTTACACTGCCCCCTTGTTGAATAAAGGTTTAGTTTCTCCCGTTGATAATTGCCTGCGGACATCCAGGGAATAACTATCATAGGAGCAGTTATGTTCAGAAAATCTTTATTAGCAGCGGCACTTATCGCTACTAGCACTTTGGCTATCGCGGATGATTACACCTTTATCGCCGGTGGTATTCAATTCGGTTCCATTGATAATAAGCAAAGTTTCGATAAGCAATTTAACCAATCTGGCACCAGCCACATTGGTAGCGACAAAATGCACGGTTTCTACTTAAACGGCGGTTATGGCTTTGAAAACAATCTGTTCATGGCCGCTCGCCTAAGCGCTATCGCAGATAACGATCGCGGTATGGGCGATGGTTTGCTTGGCGTGGGTTATCATTTTGCTCTGACGCCAGATGCGGATATGTACCTGCTGGCCGGTGCAAGCCGCCACGCAATGCTGTACGATGTTAAGAAAGATGGCGATAAAACAGAAGCTTACAACAGCGCGACCGGTGAAGTCGGTATCAAGACTAAATTGACCCAGGACATTGGCTTAGACGTTGCCTATCGCCTGGCGGAATATGATAGCAAGATGTATCACGAAGCACGTATTGAGGCGAGCTATGCCCTAACGCAAAGTCTGGCGGCTGAAGTCGGTTATACCTACCATAACTGGAAGGTAGACGATCAGATTGGTCAGGTTGGTTTGCGTTATACTTTCTGATCCATCAATCTCACCCTTATTTTTCCGGGTAAGTTTTTACCCGGTTCAAGTTTTTTGAGGAATTTGGTATGCGCGTTTTAGTCGTAGAAGATAATGCTCTACTGCGTCATCACCTTTCGGTACAGATGCGCGAGATGGGACACCAGGTCGATGCCGCCGAAGATGCGAAAGAAGCCGACTATTTTTTGCAGGAACATGCTCCGGATATCGCCATTATCGATCTCGGCCTGCCGGGTGAAGACGGGCTAAGCCTGATTCGCCGCTGGCGTAGTCATCAAACCAAGTTGCCCATTTTGGTATTAACCGCCCGTGAAAGCTGGCAGGATAAAGTGGCGGTACTGGAAGCCGGTGCCGACGATTACGTCACCAAGCCCTTTCATCTGGAAGAAGTCATTGCCCGTATGCAGGCATTGATGCGCCGCAACAGCGGTCTGGCCTCGCAGATTATCGAATTCCCGCCGTTCCTTATCGATCTCTCTCGCCGTGAACTGTGCGTGAATCAGCAACAAATCAAACTGACCGCTTTTGAATACACCATTATCGAAACTTTGATTCGAAACGCGGGCAAAGTCGTCAGTAAAGACACGCTGATGCTACAGCTCTACCCCGACGCTGAACTACGCGAAAGCCATACCATCGATGTATTAATGGGCCGTTTGCGCAAAAAATTGCAGGCCGAACACGAAAAAGAAGTTATCACCACTATCCGTGGCCAAGGCTACCGGTTTGATGCCAACTAATCGCCATGTTTAAATCGAACAGTAAACCTTTCTCCCTGCGCGCCCGCTTCCTGATGGCTACGGCGGGCGTGATTCTAGCGCTTTCGCTGTCCTACGGAATGGTAGCGGTGGTGGGCTATATTGTTAGCTTCGATAAAAACACCTTCCGCGCTCATCGGGGGGAAAGCAATCTGTTCTTTAGTCTGGCTCAATGGCATGACAACAAACTCAGCATTACCATTCCTCCCGAGCTGGAGCTGAATGTTCCTACGCTGGTACTGATTTATGACCATAACGGCAACATTCTGTGGCGACAGCGCCATGTGCCTGAACTGGAATCTCATATTCAGAAAAGCTGGCTTAGCAAACCCGGGTTCTATGAGTTGGATACCGGTACCGAAATCAGTAGCGCGGTATTAGGGGACAACCCCAAAGCGCAGGATCAGCTGAAGAAATACGACGACACCGACGCCAGCGCGCTAACGCACTCGGTTTCCGTCAACGCATATCAGGCGACCGAACGCCTTCCCGCTTTAACCATTGTGGTGGTAGATACTATTCCGCAAGAGCTACAGCGTTCGGATATGGTATGGAACTGGTTTAGTTATGTGCTGCTCGCCAACCTGTTGTTGGTCGTCCCCCTGTTGTGGCTGGCGGCGTACTGGAGCCTGCGCCCTATCAAAGCTTTGGTCAGCCAAATCAGCCAGCTGGAAAAAGGCGAGCGGGAACAGTTGGATGAAAATCCGCCGCGCGAGTTGCTCAGCTTGGTGCGAAACCTGAATATTTTGCTGACCAACGAGCGCCAGCGCTATACCAAATATCGCACAACACTTTCCGATCTGACCCACAGTCTTAAAACCCCGCTGGCGGTGCTGCAAACCACGCTGCGCTCGTTGCGCTCCGGCAAACAGGCCACTATCGAAGAAGTGGAGCCTATCATGCTGGAACAAATTAGCCGAATCTCCCAGCAGATTGGCTATTATCTCCATCGCGCCAGCATGCGCTCTGAACACAATGTATTAGCTCGGGAAATCCATTCAGTTCCGGCGCTTTTAGATAGTTTATGCAGTGCATTAAACAAGGTTTATCAGCGTAAAGGCGTCGTACTCACTCTGGATATCTCCCCCGAGGTCACCTTTATGGGGGAGAAAAACGACTTTATGGAAGTGATGGGCAACGTGCTGGAAAATGCCTGCAAATACTGTCTCGAGTTCGTGGAAATTACCGCCCTGCACTCGGAAAAACAACTCACCATCGTTGTGGACGATGACGGCCCTGGCATTCCGGAGAGCAAGCGCGAAGTGATTTTCCAACGCGGTCAGCGGGTTGATACCTTACGTCCTGGGCAAGGGCTGGGATTATCCGTCGCGGCAGAAATTATTGAACAGTACCAGGGGCGAATTTCCGTTACCGACAGTCCCTTAGGCGGAGCCAAAATGCTGGTAACCTTTGGGCGACAGCAAGATCAGCATCACGACGAATAATTCATAACCGGATTCATTTGCCAAATAAATTTCTCAAATGCTCTGTGCGGACGCAGAGAATCGTCCGCATTTTCTGCATCCAGTGCCATTCCTACAAAATTTGCCGCCCTGCCCCTGATACTGTCACGCGCCATCCGTTATAATCATTCGCAAGTTCACTCAATCCCTGGGATAAAAAATGGATTACCAACTCGATCTGGATTGGCAAGACTTCCTGCAACGCTATTGGCAAAAGCGCCCCGTGATCCTGAAACGCGGCTTTAAAAACTTTATCGACCCCCTATCTCCCGATGAATTAGCCGGTCTGGCTATGGAAACGGAGGTGGATAGCCGTTTGGTCAGCCATCAGGAAGGTCGCTGGCAGGTCAGCCACGGGCCGTTCGAGAGCTACGATCATTTAGGGGAAACCAATTGGTCTCTGCTGGTTCAGGCCGTCGATCATTGGCATGAGCCATCGGCAGCGCTGATGCGTCCGTTCCGTGCGCTATCAGACTGGCGAATGGATGATCTGATGATCTCCTATTCCGTACCGGGCGGTGGCGTTGGCCCTCATTTTGATCAATATGACGTATTTATTATTCAGGGTACGGGTCGCCGCCGTTGGCGCGTAGGTGAAAAAGTGCCGATGAAACAGCACTGTCCTCATCCTGATTTACTGCAAGTCGGCCCATTCGACGCCATTATCGATGAAGAAATGGAGCCGGGCGATATTCTGTATATTCCGCCTGGATTCCCGCACGAAGGCTACGCGTTGGAAAACGCGCTGAACTATTCCGTCGGGTTCCGTGCGCCTAACGGCCGGGAACTGGTCAGCGGCTTTGCCGATTACGTGCTGGCCAGAGAGTTAGGCAGCAAGCGTTATAGCGATCCAGATCTGAAACTGCGTAATCGTCCGGCGGACGTATTGCCAGAGGAAATGGATACGCTGCGCCAAATGATGCTGGAATTGTTCCAACAGCCTGAGCATTTCCAACACTGGTTCGGCGAGTTCGTGTCCCAGTCTCGCCATGAACTGGATATTTCGCCACCGGAACCGCCTTATCAGGCTGGTGAGATCTATGAGTTGCTGAGCCAAGGTGAAGAGTTACATCGCCTGAGCGGACTGCGGGTTATTCGCCTAGGTGATAATTGCTTTGTTAACGGCGAATTGATCGATACTCCGCACCTGCCTGCGGCCGATGCGTTGTGCCAACACTTTAGCGTTAGCGCCGAAATGCTCGGTGATGCGTTAGACGAGCCGTCCTTCTTGGCGACGCTGACCGAGCTGGTTAACAGCGGCTACTGGTATTTCCGCGATTAACTTGTGAGATATCCGGCAGTTTAAAGCTAAAAAAACGCCCCTCGGGTTTTGACCTAAGGGGCGTTTTTATTGGGCGAATCTATACGAAACACGCCTTTATTTATCGCAATATCATTTCATCAAAGCTGCGTTTTTCTCGCTCTGCGGTTCAGCGTTTTTGGCCCGTAGCGCGGTTAATTCGGCGATACGCATAATAACCGACACCGCCTGTTCCATTCCTTCCTGCGTAATAAATTCATGTTTTCCATGGAAATTATAACCGCCGGTAAAAATATTCGGGCAAGGCAAACCGCGGAACGACAGCTGAGCGCCATCGGTGCCTCCACGAATCGGTTTCATAATAGGTTCGATATCGCAATCACGCATCGCCTGCTGCGCCAGTTCAATAATATGCGGATGCTCCACTATGTGTTCACGCATATTGTAATAACTGTCATCGATAATGATTTCGATGTAGCAATCGCGATGTAACCCTTTACCGACCTGTTTGGCAATATCCACCATGTTTTTCTTACGAGCTTCGAAGCCATCGCGGCTGAAATCGCGCAGAATATAATGCATTTCAGCCCGTTCTACCGTGCCTTTAATGCTTTGAAGATGGTAAAAACCCTGATAACCCTCGGTATTTTCTGGGGTTTCATCTGCCGGAAGCGATTGATGATAACGAGTAGCCAATGACAGCGCATTGACCATGACCCCTTTGGCACTGCCGGGATGGACATTATTGCCGACAATTTTGATGGTCACCGAGGCCGCATTGAAGTTTTCATATTCCAGCTCGCCCACGCCGCCCCCGTCCACGGTATAGGCCCAATCGGCGTTAAAAGCATTTACATCAAAGAATTGCGCGCCTTTTCCCACTTCTTCATCCGGCGTAAACGCCACTCGAATCTTGCCGTGGGGAATATTGTTCTCTTTGAGACGCACAATAGCGGTGATGATTTCGGCAATACCAGCCTTATCATCGGCACCCAGTAAGGTTTTACCGTCGGTGGTAATCAGAGTGTGTCCAAGCAACTGGTGCAACACTGGGAACATGACCGGCGACAGAATTTCATCGCCCATGCCCAGCGCGATATCGCCGCCGCGATAGTTCTCCACAATTTGCGGATTGACATTTTTGCCACTGAAATCAGGTGCGGTATCCAAATGGGCAATAAAACCGATTGTGGGCACTTCCCAGTCAACGTTCGCCGGTAAAGTTGCCATCACGCAGCCGTGCTCGCTCAAGGTCACCGGCTCAAAGCCCAAGGCCAGCAGCTCTTGTTGCAACGCTGCCGCCAGCTTACGTTGCCCATCGGTGCTCGGCACGGATTTTACCTTAGCTTTTGATTGTGTATCGAAAGAGACATAGTTAAAAAAGCGATCGAGTAATTTGTCCATGGTTCCCACCCTCAAAATGATGGATATCATTATGGGGAAGTGATCACGATCAAATATTGCGTCAGGTCAGTTTTAAACAAACTTAAGCCAGAATAATAACGCTATGACAGAAATGACACAGGGACATTGCCAAGATGTCCCTGCATAAAAAAACGCAGTAATCCCTGAGGAAATTATTCGCCTTCGCGGTTTTCTCCGCGAGTGGTAAGAAACTCGCGGATATACTCCGGCACCACTTTACTGGCTAAGCCGTAATGTTTTTCCTCGAACTGGCTTTCTACCTGACTCGGCTCCAGATTCAGTTCTACAGTATGTGCGCCATTCAACGCCGATTCATGTACAAAACCTGCCGCCGGATAAACATGGCCGGAGGTACCAATGGAAATAAAGAAATCAGCCTCAGCCAACGCCTGATAAATATCATCCATCCCCATCGGCATTTCACCAAACCACACAATATGCGGGCGCAGCGGTGCAGGGAACTGGCAGCAATGACAACGCTCATCGGCGCTAAGATCGCCCGGCCAATCCAGAACCTGACCAGACTGAGTACAGCGTACTTTGAGTAATTCACCGTGCATATGAATCACTCGTTTACTGCCAGCCCGCTCATGAAGATCATCGATATTTTGCGTAACCAGCAGGAAATTATCGCCTAATACCGCCTCCAGATCTGCTAGCGCGAAATGTGCAGCATTGGGTGCCACTTCCGGTTGCTGTAGCTGGCGCCGACGCGCATTGTAAAAAGCCTGCACCAGTTCAGGATCGCGCTGGTAGCCTTCCGGCGTCGCCACGTCTTCAACTTTATGTTCTTCCCATAGACCGTCCGCCGCGCGAAAAGTACGAATTCCAGACTCAGCAGAAATACCTGCGCCGGTGAGTACGACCACGAAAGGTTTCTTCATTTCTGTACTGGCGGAACTATCACGGTGGAAAATACGAGAGCGAAAACGTTGATGACGCAGATGCTTATTCTTGCGAAACCGACACAGCCGATGGCGAATGCGCATAACCTATTGCCTCTTTTACTTTATTTATAATGTTTTTCTATCAGACAGATGCAAGAACGCCGCGCCACGCACCCCACCAGCATCGCCATAGCGAGCTTTCTCAATACGCGGTAAACGCGCAACGGGGAGCAAATGCGCAGCTAAACGCTGCGGTAATGCCTGATACAGATGTTCAAAGTTCGACAATCCGCCGCCTATCACAACCAAATGTGGGTCAATAATGGTCAACAGATTCCCCAGACAAATCGCCAGAACGGCGATAAAACGTTCGACATGCTCTGTGGCCTGTGCGTTACCGGCGTAGTAATTTTCGATAATGCGCGTAGCGGGTAGCGTTTCACCGTAGAAATGGGCGTACATCCATTCAAAACCACGGCCTGAAATATAGTTTTCAATGCAGCCGTACTGGCCGCAACCGCAGGGAACCCGGGGAATATCTGCACCCAAAACGTCGAGCGCATCAATTGGCAGGCGAAAGTGCCCGAACTCACCGCTGATATGGTTACGTCCGGTCATCGCCTGACCGTTGAGAATAATGCCACCGCCAACGCCGGTGCCCAGGATAATCCCCAGCACGCTGGGATAAGACTGGAATTCTGGATCCCAAGCTTCGGATAAAGCGAAACAGTTGGCATCGTTATCGATACGAACTTCCCGCCCAATCAGACGGGAAAGATCGGCTTGCAACGGCATGCCCATTGCCGCCAGTACGTTCGCGGTAAACAACGTGCCGTCGTCATTGGGTAAACCAGGAATACCGATCCCTACGCTGCCCTGCGCGCCGCAAAACTCATCGGCTTCGTGGGTGAGTTCCGTCAGTACCTGCAATAATTGCTGATAATCCTGTTTTGGCGTTGGAACACGTTTTTGCCAAATACGCTGTAAATCGGCATCAAACACGCCCATTTCAATTTTGGTACCACCCATATCAAAACCGTAATACATAACTTTACCTTTATTCAGTAAACGGTTTATCAGTACCATTCAGTTCCGGCTAAAACAACCGGATTCCTCGTCTATTGTGATCGCGCTGTTACTGCCCGCTTAATACCCGCGCTGGGTCAATACGGCTGGCGCGACGGGCCGGATACCAACTGGCCACCAGACTTAGCACAATGGCCGTGGCTAATACGCAGGCCACGTCGAACCAATGCAGTTCTGAAGGTAGATAATCGATAAAATAAATATCGCTGGACAGGAAATGATGACCGATCAACGTTTCCAACCCACTGATAATATTGGTTAACTGCAATGAAGCGACAACACCGACCACCACGCCGCTGATACTTCCCACCAGCCCGGCCAGCAGGCCATACCAAATGAAAATTGCCCGAATCAGGCCGTCTTTGGCACCCAAAGTTCGCAGCACGGCAATATCACTGCTTTTATCTTTGACCGCCATCACCAGCGTAGACACAATGTTAAAACTGGCCACGCCCATCACCAGCACCATAGCTAAATACATAATGGTGCGAATCATTTGAATATCGCGATACATATAGCCGTAAGTGCCGATCCAACTGCTGTAATTCACATAAGCATTGGAGGCTTCTGCGGCGCTGCGCGTGAGATTATTGGCGTTGAAAACGTCATTAAACTTCAGTGCAATACCGGTCACGCTATCGCCCATATCCAGATATTGCTGGGCATCGCTGAGGGGCACCATCGCCAGACTGTGATCCAGTTGACCGCTGAGCTGGAACACGCCGGCAACTTGCAGACGAATACGCTTCGGCTGCAATAGCTTCATTTCCGGATCGCTATTTGGGATCATCACCGTCAGCCAGGAACCTTGCTTAACCCCTAATGCGTCCGCCAGCCCTTTACCTAAAATCACCTGCTGCTGACCAGCCTTAAAATCTTGCCAGGCGTTGTTCTGCACGAACTGTGGTAACGCGCTGAGTTTTTCTTCCTGCTCCGGATTGACGCCCTTGACCTGCACCGCCCGTAATTGGGTGCCGTTTTCCATCAGTCCAGTGAAATCAATATAGGGTGCCGCCGCCGCGACGCCGGGTACTTTTTCGATCCGCTGCAGGCTCGCATTCCAAGCGTTAAACGGTTGATCGAGAAAAGCTATCTGACCGTGTGGAACCACGGCCAAAACGCGGTTTTTCAGCTCACGTTCGAAGCCGTTCATCGCACTCAGGCCGATAATCAGCACCGCGACGCCCAAGGCAATGCCCAGAGTGGAAATGATCGAAATCATCGATACCATCCCGCCGCGACGGCGACCACGACTAAACCGCAAGCCTATTAGCAGTGAAAGAGGTGAACTGCGCATTACTCCGCTCCCACCAACGTCAGATTTTGCTGTAACTGACCGTCACGCATTTCCAGTTGGCGGCTCATGCGATTTGCCAACTGCAAATCATGAGTAACCACCAGAAACGCAGTCCCCTGACGTACGTTCAGCTCACCTAACAGATTGAAAATACTGTCTGCGTTGCGCTGATCGAGGTTGCCGGTTGGCTCATCCGCCAACACCAGCGATGGGTTATTCACCAGTGAACGGGCAATCGCCACGCGCTGACGTTCACCGCCTGAAAGCTCGGAAGGACGATGCTGACTGCGCTGCTCCAGCCCCACCGCCGCCAACATGGCACGCGCTTTATCTTGCGCTTCTGCCGGTTTAGTCCCGCCGATCAACAGCGGCATCGCCACGTTTTCCAACGCGGTAAAGTCTGGAAGCAAATGGTGGAACTGGTAGATAAAACCGAGTTCGCGGTTACGTAACTCCGCTTTGGCGGCGGAAGAAAGCTGGCTCAGTGAGCGCCCCTGATAAATGACTTCGCCGGAGGTTGGCGAATCTAATCCGCCCAGCAGATGCAGCAGCGTACTTTTGCCGGAGCCGGAGCTACCGACGATCGCCATCATTTCACCCGGCTGAATGGTAAAGGTCACATTACGCAATACGTCGGTATGAAGTTGTCCTTCCTGATAGCGTTTGCACAGGTTTTCGCACTGCAATAAAGGTTGGTTACTCATAACGTAAAGCCTCAGCGGGTTGAGCGGCGGCAGCGCGCCAGGAAGGATAAAGCGTGGACAGCAACGCAATGGCCATAGCCAACAGCGCAATCACCGTCACTTGTAGCGGATTAATGGCAACCGGTAGCGCCGCGCCGTCTAGCAACAGGCCCAGAACCGGCATCAGCACATTGAGCTGGCTGGCGAGTAAAATGCCTAAGCCCGTGCCAAGCAACGCGCCAATCACCCCGGCGCTGGCCCCTTGTACCATAAACACCAGCATAATCTGGCGTCGGGTAAGCCCTTGAGTTTGCAGAATCGCCACTTCCCCTTGCTTCTCCATCACCAGTAATCCCAGTGAGGTAATAATATTAAACGCAGCAACGGCGATGATCAGGCTCAGCAGTAGCCCCATCATGTTTTTCTCCATGCGTACAGCCTGGAACAGTTCGCCTTTACGCTCGCGCCAGTCTTTCCACACCGTGCCTTCCGGCAGGTTTTGCTGGCTGAGAGAATCCACCTGCAACGGCTGATCGAGGAACAAACGCCAGCCAGTGATATTCCCCGCCGGGTAACGCATCAGACGAGAAGCATCCTGCTGATTCACCAGCAATTGATAGTCATCCACTTCGCTGCCAGCGGCAAAAGTGCCAATGACGTTAAACAAACGCTGGCTGGGAATGCGCCCCATCGGCGTAAACTGGCTGGCACTGGGCACCATCAGGCGAATGGTTTCACCGCGACTCACGCCCAGTTTTCCCGCCAGCTTTTCACCCATAATCAGGTTGTATTGACCCGGTTGCAGATCACGCAGATGTACATTCACTAGCGAATTGGTTAAGGGTTCGTGCTGTTCGGGATTGACACCCAGCATCACGCCGACGTTCACGCTACGCGGGCTTTGCAACACCACTTCACCGGTGGTCAAAGGCACAATATCGCTGACACCGCTTAGCCCTTTTAGCGCCGAGGCGGGGATTTTTTCCGGGTCGATAGAGCCTTTGGGCGTAGTAATCAACGCCTGTGGCATCAGCCCCAGAATATTATTCTGCAAGTCCCGTTCAAAGCCGTTCATCACCGATAACACCGTTATCAGCGCCATCACGCCCAAAGTAATGCCAATGGTGGACAGCCAGGAAACAAAGCGGCCAAAGCGGTCAGAAGCACGCCCGCGCATATAACGCAGGCCAATAAATAGTGCGACAGGTTGATACATGAAATCTGTTGAGATCCTGTTGCTAAAGCAAAGTGATCGAGGATAATAAAGCGTACCGCCGCTTTATGGAACCACTAACAGCCTATATCTCCGGCTTTTATTCCAGAAATAGCGCCAATTCCACAGCCTTGCGTCATCGCATGCTAGGATAGGCAATATCGTTATTGCCGCAGTGCTGAACCAAAGAGATTGCTTAACTGCTTATGTCCCAACAATACCGTTACTCATTACCTGAGCGCCGTGGCGATATACGCCAGTTAGGCCAATTAACCGGCGCTGCCTGCGCCATCGAATGCGCCGAAATTATTGAACGCCATCCGGGACCGGTGATGTTAATCGCGCCGGATATGCAAAATGCCCTGCGCCTGCGGGATGAAATTCAGCAATTTACTGCCCACAGCGTCACGACTTTATCCGACTGGGAAACGCTGCCTTACGACAGTTTCTCCCCCCATCAGGATATTATTTCCACCCGTTTATCTTGCCTGTATCAGTTACCGGCGATGAAACGCGGCGTGATCATTCTTCCTGTAAATACGCTGATGCAGCGGGTCTGTCCTCACGAATTCCTGCACGGTCACGCGCTGGTCATGAAAAAAGGCCAGCATTTATCTCGCGATAAACTGCGTTCCCAATTGGAGCAAGCTGGCTACCGCAGCGTAGATCAGGTGATGGAACACGGTGAATTTGCTACCCGAGGAGCGCTTTTGGATTTATATCCAATGGGCAGCGAAGAACCTTATCGCATTGATTTTTTTGATGATGAAATCGACAGCCTGCGGGTATTTGACGTTGACTCTCAACGCACCCTGTCGGAAGTGGAACACATCAATTTATTGCCTGCTCATGAGTTTCCTATTGATCAGGCCGCCATTGAGCTATTTCGCAGCCAGTGGCGCGAGCAGTTTGAAGTCCGACGCGACCCTGAACATATTTACCAGCAGGTGAGCAAAGGCATCTGGCCTGCGGGTATTGAGTACTGGCAACCGCTATTTTTCAGTCAGGCGTTACCCACCCTATTTAGCTACCTGCCGGACAACACCTTATTGGTGAATACCGGCGATCTGGAAGCCGCCGCCGAGCGTTTCTGGCAGGATGTCAATCAGCGTTATGAAAGCCGTCGCATTGACCCCATGCGGCCTTTGCTGGCACCGGAAACCCTGTGGCTGCGGACTGACGGTCTGTTTAGCGAGCTCAAAGACTGGCCACGCATTCAACTTAAAACTGACGTTCTGCCGAAAAAAGCCGCCAACACCAATCTGGATTATCAGGGGTTGCCTGACGTCGCGGTACAGGCACAGGCGAAAGCTCCGTTAGATAACCTGCGCCGCTTTATTGAAGGCTTCAGCGGCAGCGTAGTGTTCTCGGTAGAAAGTGAAGGCCGACGCGAAACCCTACAGGATTTACTGGGCCGGATTAAATTACGCCCGACGCTGATTTCCCGTTTGGATGAAGTGAAAAAAACCGGTCACTATTTGATGATCGGTGCGGCGGAACGCGGTTTTCTCGATCATATTCGTCAGCTAGCGCTGATTTGCGAAAGCGATTTGCTCGGTGAACGCGTAAGCCGTCGCCGCCAGGATAATCGCCGCACTATTAATACCGATACTCTGATTCGCAATCTGGCGGAACTGCGTCCCGGCCAGCCAGTGGTGCATCTGGAGCATGGCGTTGGCCGTTATCTTGGTCTGACAACGCTGGAAGCCGGTGGTATCAAAGCAGAATATCTGATTCTGACCTATGCCGGGGAAGACAAACTGTATGTGCCTGTATCCTCCCTGCACCTCATCAGCCGTTATTCTGGCGGTGCCGATGAAAACGCGCCGCTGCATAAACTGGGCGGTGACGCTTGGACCCGCGCCCGTCAGAAAGCTGCGGAGAAAGTTCGGGACGTAGCCGCCGAGCTGCTGGATATTTACGCCCAGCGTGCGGTGAAGTCCGGCTTTAAATTCAAACAGGATCGCGAACAATATCAGCTGTTCTGCCAAAGCTTCCCGTTTGAAACCACGCCAGATCAGGAACAGGCGATTAATGCGGTGCTGAGCGATATGTGCCAACCGTTGGCGATGGACCGTCTGGTGTGTGGTGACGTCGGCTTCGGTAAAACCGAAGTGGCAATGCGCGCGGCTTTCCTTGCGGTGAATAATAATAAGCAAGTGGCAGTATTAGTGCCGACCACCCTGCTGGCGCAGCAGCATTTTGATAATTTCCGCGACCGTTTTGCTACCTGGCCGGTCCGTATCGAAATGCTTTCTCGTTTCCGCAGCGCAAAAGAGCAGCAGGTGATTCTGGAGCAGGCGGCAGAAGGGAAAATCGATATTCTGATTGGCACCCATAAATTGCTGCAAAGTGATTTACACTGGAAAGATCTGGGCCTGCTGATTGTGGATGAAGAACACCGCTTTGGCGTGCGCCACAAAGAGCGAATCAAGGCCATGCGCGCCGATGTGGACATTCTGACGCTGACCGCTACGCCGATTCCCCGCACGCTGAATATGGCGATGAGCGGTATGCGTGACCTGTCGATTATTGCCACGCCGCCAGCGCGCCGTTTGGCGGTAAAAACCTTTGTGCGCGAATACGACAATCTGGTCGTCCGCGAGGCCATTCTGCGTGAAGTATTACGCGGTGGGCAGGTTTATTATCTGTACAACGACGTTGAAAATATTGAGAAAGCAGCCCAACGTTTGGCGGAACTGGTGCCAGAAGCCCGCATTGCTATCGGCCACGGTCAGATGCGTGAGCGGGATCTGGAACGGGTGATGAATGATTTCCATCATCAACGCTTTAACGTTTTGGTCTGCACCACAATTATTGAAACCGGTATTGATATTCCTAGCGCCAATACCATTATTATCGAGCGAGCCGACCACTTCGGTCTGGCGCAGTTGCATCAGCTACGAGGCCGCGTCGGTCGTTCTCACCACCAGGCCTACGCTTACCTGCTGACGCCAAATCCGAAAGCCATGACGACCGATGCCAAAAAACGGCTGGAAGCCATTGCTTCACTGGAAGATCTCGGCGCCGGTTTCGCTTTGGCGACTCACGATCTGGAAATTCGTGGCGCGGGGGAACTGTTGGGGGAAGATCAAAGCGGCCAGATGACGACCATTGGTTTCTCATTGTATATGGAACTATTGGAAAGCGCGGTCGATGCATTGAAAGAAGGGCGCGAACCGTCGCTGGAGGATCTCACCAGCAACCAGACCGAAATCGAAATGCGTATGCCGGTGCTGTTGCCCGACGATTTTATTCCTGATGTAAATATCAGGCTTTCATTCTATAAGCGTATCGCCAGCGCCCGCGATGACGTCGAGCTGGATGAACTGAAAGTCGAACTGATCGATCGTTTCGGTCTGTTGCCGGATGCGGCGCGATTCCTGCTGCAAACCGCTTCGTTACGTCAACATGCGCAAAAACTGGGCATTAAACGGATTGAAGGCAATGAACGCGGTGGTTTTATCGAGTTCGGCGAGAAAAACAAGGTCGATCCGGTGTATCTGATTGGTTTATTGCAGCGTCAGCCGCAGATATTCCGATTAGAAGGCCCAACCAAGCTGAAGTTTATGCAGGATTTAAGCGATCGGACCAAACGTTTGAAATTTGTTGAGGAACTACTGGCCTCTTTCGAACAGCACCGTATCGCTTAACCACGCGGTTATAAGGTGGCCTCGATGACTATTGATATAAAGAATTTATCTAGATAATTGATGTAGGGAATAGTGTTGGCGCGGGAAAGGCAGAAGGAAACCCGCGTCAATGCTAATGCCACTCGCTTAACGGTAGGGGCGGATAACCACCCTGACTGACTATTAAACGATCAGAACTAACACTACACCGCGGGCTCTTGTTACGAGGTCTTGGACCACAAATATTTCGTTATGCTCGATTACTCAGAATCAGTTGACCATTTTTATCGACAGGAATCTGCGTACCTGGATCACGATCCATACGAATTTTTCCCTGCTGATCGCCAATTTTGTAGGTGACATCATATCCCAGCATTTTCTGCGATTTGTCATACACCGTCTGGCAACGCTGCTGCGTGGTGGTGTAAGTGTCGCTTTCCTGCATATTGCTTTGCACCCGGTTACCGGCGTAACCCCCGGCTAACGCGCCTGCTACGGTGGCGATATCTTTACCGCGACCGCCACCCACTTGATGCCCCAATACCCCGCCTGCGACTGCGCCGAGTACCGATCCTGCAATTTGGTTTTCATCCTGCACCGGTTTACGGTGAGTTACCGTAACATTGCGGCATTCTTTACGTGGCGTTTTAACCGTTTCCTTTATTGGCGTAGCGGCTATCACCTGTGCGTACTGAGGACCGCTGGAAAAAACATCCATACTTGCCACGGCGGCAATTCCCAGAGCGGCAGCTATACCAATACCCACGCCTGCTAACATTGATTTGTTCACAGGAAATCCTCCTAAAATGTTACCACGCAATTTATGCCGTAGACTCCGTACCGCAGTACCTTCGCCTAACGGCGATAAATCTGACAGCGGCCTCGTAAGTTTGAACTTCGGGCGTCGGCGTGCGTGACTCGCCTCTGTTATCGGGAGTGAGTCTGCACAATGTCATTTAGGACAGCAATAAGATAAATACGCCAAATCAGCGGAAACCACAGGGAAAAGGCGGCTTTAGGACGAATCTTAGCAAGCTATTAAATGTAACGAAGGGTTTTATGCTAAAAGTTTGGCATTAGGTGCGCAATCCCAGCATGCGACTGGACAAACGGCCAATGTTGTTGCTGGCGAATTGGCGGCCTAAACAGCGTCATTGCGACTCTTGCCCGTTTATGCGCCAAATCTTAGGTTAACTTTCCCTGACGCACACCATCGGCTCGAATGATTTTTACATCGCGCGCTGGCCGCTAATGTTCAGTTTACCTGCGGCACTGACCTCACAATTTTTCAGCGATAAACACTGAACCGGTCTTCTTAGATTTTCGCCAGCTCCAGCCGCTGCACTTTGACAACTCCGGGTTGGTCTGCCGCGACAATATCCAACTGCACCGCCCGAACGCCCGACTTCTGACGTAATCCATTCAACCAATCCAAGAGAGAATTAAAGGGCAAGGGTTCCAGCCCTATCTGAACGACCCCTTCCCGCTCCTGAATACGCTTCAGCGTAATCTTGTGCTCGGCGGCGCTGGTGCTGACCCTTTGTGATAATGAGGTAACAGAAGCGTTCTTTGCCACTGATGGGGTTTGCTGTCGCCACGCGCTAATTTCCGGTGCAGCGGCGCGCATTTTGGCAATCAACGCTCGTTGCTGTTGCAATACCCCTTCTTGCAGCGCGATCTGTCGGGTTAGCGGCTGCCATATTCCCCAATAGTATCCCCCCAAAATCAGGCTACAGAGGGCGGCACCAATCAGCCATTTCTCCCGAATTGAGCGAGGCTGCCAGTGCTGCGTCAGAATGCCTTCCCCGATGGACATGCCCTTTGATACCATCCGTTGATACAAAGGCCGTAAATTAAGACGCATGATTTTGCTTCCTTTTCAAAGTCATTCCCCCTGTAACCCGCTCGTTATCCTTCAGCAGTGCATCTTGTTTGACGGAAAAAACAGTCGCCAGATCTTCCCGCAGCGCCTCAAAGGTCGCAAAATCGGCGGCTCTCAGCCTGAGATACAATTCCTGCCGCTGTTGATCAAATTTAATTCCCTGAACATCTATCTGTTTCAGTATTCCTTTAGACTCAAGCGTTTCTGCGACCAAGGGTAGAATCACCAGCAGTTCGTCCTCTGCGGTCCCACTTCCCAGCTCCCGCAGCGCGGCATTGAGCTGCGCCCGTAAATTGACGATGCGCCGCTGTTCGGGGAACAATTGGAGGAAACTCTCTTCGGCCGCCGTGCGGGTCTGCTGCGCGCGTTCCGTGATGCTCCACAATGACACCAGTCGTTCCGCCGTCATGACACCGACAAGCACTATTAACGACGTCATCGTCGGACGCCAACGCTCCCACTGTTTCTGATAGTTCACTCGCGGTTTCCAGCGGCCACAGAGCAAACCCGCACCGCTAGTCTGAGGCGCGGGCAGCGTTCCTGATACCGTGTTCTCAATACCGCACGAATCCAGCGCCGACGCCAGTGCCGCAGGCAACTCACCGTAGACGCAGAGCTGGCTCACTGAATCACGGTCACGTAACTGTGCCTTGAGTAAGTACGGAGCCAGGGACGATTCTGCGCTCCATCCTTGCCATTGATGGGTGCGAAGCAGACAGCGTTCACCACTAACCAGCAGATGGCCTTCCGGCAACGCCAGCCAATCCGGCAATAACGTTGTCGCCAATATTTCGCCCTGATGTAGCCACTGAGTAAGATAATGCATTTTCTGATGAGTAATCACCGCAACGGTGGCCTGCTTTTCATCTATTTCCAGTATGGAAAAATGTAAATCATCAATGTCTTCGCATAAGTCTTCCTCTAACAGTGCGGGGATGATTTTCTCTGCATGTTTTTTGGAGACTTTAGGCAATTCAACTTTACGAACACCAGCCCATTCTCCGGGGAAAAACACCCGAATCGCATCGAATTTCGGCCATTGCGTCAACATATCCTGCGCCGCCCATGGGGAAATCCATTCCCCTTTAGTTTCTGGTACGAAAGGCGTTTCCGAGTCACGTCGCCATATGATCGGCTGCGCTTCGCCAAGGGGGAAAAAAAGATTCAGAGATTCACTCACTCCACTTCTCCTGTCTGATGCCACAGCACATCAAATTTTTGTGCGCCATTGCGCACGATCAAAGACTGCACGGTCAAGCTCACGTCGTTAACCTCAATACAGGAACGCAGCCAAAAGTAGCGGCTATTCACGCTCAATATCGGCTTTACCTGCGCTTTCACTTTGGCATCCACATCGGCTAATGGCGCGACGCTCAACAACTGCTCTATGCTTTCCCATCCTTTTTCCGGCCGCTGCTGCAACAGCATCTGCGCCTGAGTGGCACTAAGCCGGGGGTAAATAATGCCTCCAGAATGACACTGTGAGCGACATTTAGGGTATTAACATTAATGCTTTGTCTTGTCATGGGTAGTGTACATACCTGAGGATTAAGCCTTTGATAAACATCCGCATCTATTCCCTGAATAGCACTTAGTTCGCTGATATTCACCCGCGCTTAGGCGCAAAGAAAGGAATCGGGCAAACCAGAGACTCCCAGTCCTCTCTGCCAGACGGGTTTGCAGCGAGGCATCACTGTCGACAAACGCCTACAGACTTTCCGCAATATCCCAGCCGCACCAACACCACGATCATCGCGATGCCGCGTTTGGGTGCCGAATTCATGATTGATTTTCTGAAAACATTTGCGAGCCTTTCAACAACCAGACTCGTTCGATTTTGCGAATGACGGCGTGCGCAATGTCATGTGTATCGCCAGCGGAATAGCCTGCGGTGTCTGCCAGCTTTCCAGCCAAACCTTACTGTCATAGAATCTTAGGCTCATTTCACTGGCTGCTATAAGTTTCAGCATCGACGGTTTCACACCGCCGGGCGTATCAACCACCGGCCACGTTAATCGCTCAAGATAGCCCTGATAAAGGCGATAGTATGATCGCCGCCAAATATATTAAAAAACATTAATTGATGACGACCTAACCGCAAGGTTATTTTATTTACAACCATAAAAAGTCTATATATCAATGGAGGCATTCGAACTGATAACACCGGACATTATTTTTTTGCAATTTATTATTTATACCAGAACATATTTCTGCACTACGGACTATTATCCTTAAGCCTCACCTGGTGAAAAACTTAATATCCTGATGCGATAAAATTAGCTCTAAATACGCTGCTTGCATTTCAAACATAACAATATCAATTCGATACGCTAAATCTCTCTGATAAGAATCTGAATCACTGTTCGCAAAATCGGGTCAACCTCCGAAAACAAAAAACCGCCGCCACACTGTGACGACGGTTCTCTGTGCTACTACGAGTTTTAACTTCCCAGAACTCAATTTCCGGGTATCCGATTCGCTAAGCGAATACTGAACTTCAGGCTATTAATGCAGTTTTAACCGAGGGCGAATCACCCGGTTAATCCCGCCTACCAACATCATCAGGCCGGTTTTGGTGTAGCCATGTAACGCTACCTGATGCATACGATACAGGGAGATATATACCACTCGCGCCACACGCCCTTCCACCATCATTGAACCGCGCATCAAGTTACCCATCAGGCTGCCAACGGTGCTGAATTTAGACAGGGAAACCAATGAGCCGTGGTCTTTATACACGTAAGGTTTCAGACTTTGACCATTCAGCAACGCCAGAATGTTGCTGTAGCAACGGCTGGCCATCTGGTGAGCCGACTGCGCGCGCGGAGGCACAAAACCACCGTTAGGCTGCGGGCAAGAGGCACAGTCGCCGATAGCGAAAATGTTGGGATCGCGAGTGGTTTGCAACGTTGGTTCAACCACTAACTGATTGATACGGTTGGTTTCCAGCCCGGCGATATCTTTCATAAAGTCAGGCGCTTTGATACCCGCCGCCCACACCATGAGGTCAGCGTTGATCAATTCGCCGTCTTTGGTATTCAGACCTTGACTGTCTGCACTAGTCACCATGGTTTTGGTCAATACACGCACGCCCAGCTTGGTCAGTTCCTGATGAGCCGCAGCGGAAATACGCGGTGGCAGCGCAGGAAGAATGCGCTCACCAGCTTCCACCAGCGTCACGTTCAGCGCCTGATTGTCCAAACCTTCGAAACCATAGCTGTGCAGCTGTTTAACTGCGTTATGCAGCTCGGCAGACAGCTCAACGCCGGTTGCACCGCCGCCAACGATAGCAATGTTAACCTTGCCTTTTTCACCCGGCTGAGCGGAATACTTCAGGAACAGATTCAGCATTTCGTTGTGGAAACGATGAGCCTGATGCGGGTTATCCAGGAAAATACAGTTTTCCTTCACGCCCGGCGTACCGAAATCATTGGATGTACTGCCCAACGCCATCACCAGAATGTCATAAGACAATTCACGCTCGGTCACCAGCACGTCGCCCTGCTCATCGCAGATTTTGGCCAGGCTGACGGTTTTGGTTTCCCGATTAATATTGGTTAATGAACCCAGTTGGAAATTGAAATGGTGATTACGAGCATGAGCCAGGTAGCTCAGCGCATCAACCCCGTCATCTAGAGAGCCAGTTGCCACTTCGTGCAACAATGGTTTCCACAAATGACTGTGGTTGCGATCGACCAGAACAATCTCCGCTTTTTTACTGCGACCCAGTTTATGGCCCAGGCTGGTCGCCAGTTCCAGTCCGCCGGCACCACCACCAATAATAACGATTTTTTTCTTTGGCGTTGTCAAAATGACCCCCTAAATGTGAACCAATTGTTAGCTAAGGGTAAATGAATAATATCCTTAGATAACATAGGGTTCGCTTGAGTAAATTCAATTATCTGACCGCAGAATATCATGCAGGGTTATTTGGTCATACCAAAATTGATATATATCAATTTATTTTGCTGAAAGACGCGGCGGGAGGATTTTTTCTAGAAGAATATTCAAATAGTTAGCGACAGGTCACAGTTTAATAATTTCAGACTTTTTTACCAAAAATCACCGTTTACCGATGGCTTTGGGAAAGAAAAAGCCCGAAGTTACCGTCAAAAAACGATCGCTTCGGGGCTCGAGTATGAGAAAAAAATGTTAATCGAGAGTTTTAAATGCCTTGATCCGCTGTAGGTGAACGGAAAGATCTTTAAACTTGTGCCCCTGCTTTTCATCCCAGACAATTTCGTAATAAGGATGCAATTCTGCCGCCGTGCGCTGACTGTCCAATGCCTCATCGTGACGGGAAAGCACCGCTAAGCAACGATCGCGGTTTTTCTCACGAAAATCCTGAACGCACTTGGTCGCGATATCCAGATACTCTTCCGGGCGGTCGATTTTACCGCTCATATTTTCCTGTGGGAACAGATTCGGGTTAAAAGCCACCTGCCGAATTCCACATAGAAAACCGATGCGTTCTGCCCAAAACCCGCCTAAACCGACGCCACAAATCAGAGGATGACTGTCACCGCCCTGCTGAATGGCTTTGTCCACTTCCTTCAATAAATGCTGCATATCGTGCCGGGGATGTAAGGTGCTGTAGCTGATAAAACGCACATCCGGATCGATGAACTGCAGTTGCAGAACCTTTTCGTGATTGCCGGGACTGGTTGAATCAAAACCGTGTAAATAGACGATCATCTTTATCCTCGCTACGACAGGGTAAATCGCACCGGACACACCCCGGTACGTGCTAGTTCCCTAACCCTTGTTTATGGGTGTCCCACCGCTCGCTGAGCGCCGTTAACGCTTTATTGGCCTGCTGCCAGCGTGGAGAGCCAAGTAGCTCTTCGCGACCGAACTGCCCACGATGATATAACCGACTCAGCTTGTCTGCTTTGACCGGAGACAGGTTATCCAGCACGCTGACGGCCCCCTGACGATTATTGCACACCAGAATCATGTCACACCCAGCATCCAGAGAGGCCTGCCCGCGTTCCGCATAGCTGCCCATGATCGCCGCGCCTTCCATCGAGAGGTCGTCAGAGAAAATAATGCCCTCAAAACCGAGCTCCTGACGCAATACCTGCTGAAGCCAATAAGCCGAGCCACTGGCCGGACGCGGATCGGCATCGGTGTAGATCACATGAGCAGGCATAATGGCATCCAGCAGGTTACGCTGAATCAGCTCACGGAATATAACCATATCATGTGCGCGGATTTCTGCCAGTGGGCGCGTATCTCTCGGCGTCTCTTTATGGGAATCAGCGGTCACCGCACCGTGGCCGGGGAAGTGTTTTCCGGTGGTTTTCATGCCTGCGCTATGCATTCCTAAAATAAAGCGTTCGGCCATTTCCAGCGCCTTTTGCGGCTCACTGTGGAATGAACGCTCGCCGATAGCGGCGCTAACGTGGCCAATATCCAATACCGGCGCAAAGCTGATATCAATATCCATGGCAATCATTTCCGAGGCCATCAGCCAACCGGCTTCTTGCGCTAAACGCCCGGCGGTTTCCTTATCGTTGAGAGCCGCAAAGGACTGCGCCGCAGGCAAACGTGTAAAACCTTCTCGAAAGCGTTGCACCCGCCCACCTTCCTGATCGACCGCCACAACCAGCCGCTCGCGGGAAGCCGCGCGAATCTGTCGCACCAGCTCACGCAACTGTTCGGCATCGTGGAAGTTACGGCTAAACAAAATCAGCCCACCCACCAGCGGATGCTGCAAGATTTCGCGTTCTTCGGCATCCAGCTCGTAGCTGGCAACATCTAACATGACAGGACCCACAACTACCTCACGTCATTGAATAAAATATGTTGTTATCCGGCGGATGAATCCAGACCCGATAAATTAAATCGTCGGCGCAGCGGCGCTGCCCACTGCAAAAAACCTATCTCGCCGGTTTGTTTCCAGCGCACTTCAAACCACATCAGCATCAGATAATCGATCCACGGAGACCAGCGTGCTATTTGCCGCGTCAAAGCGGCGATATCCTGATAGGCTCCCGGCTGCTGACCATATTGGCGTAAAAACGCCTGCTGCCGCGCGTTGTCCCAACCGTTAAACCGAAACATCGCGGCCAACTCCAACGCCACGTCACCGTCTGCCGCATATTCCCAGTCTATTAATCTCAGACCAGAATTTGTCTCGATAATATTTCCAGGGTGAATATCCATATGCAAAGGAACCAGATTCAGCGGACGCGGCGGTTTTTGCGCCATAAAGCGTTTATGCAGTCGCAACCAGTCCGCACTGCGGCGGGACGGATCCATTCTTTCGCTATAACCGAGTAATTGTCGATGGATATTCAACGGATAGCCGGTACGGGGAGCCTGATGCAGCCGCGCCACCAATTCCGCCAACGTGCCTCGATCGGCCAGTTGCAGGAACTGCTGGGGTTCGACCACCACGCCATCCAGCCATTCCACCACCAGCCAGTGTTGATTGGCAATCATCACTCGCGGAGATAACGCACGCGCCGACATCTGCTGCAAGATACGCTGCTCACGCTGACGATTAACGCCTAATTCTCTTTTGGCGACCGAGTGTTCCCGCGCCAGCCATTGGAAGTTTTGCCCGGTTATCCGCCAGCTTTCACCAGTTAGGCCGGATACCGGGCTGAAATGGCAACCGGCGGTATTCACCGCCGGTATCCGAGTTTCAATCAAGGCACGCAGACTCGCTTCAACGCTGTACGTTACCATGACCTGACCAGATAATTTCGCCCGTTTGTACCAACATCAGTTGCATATCGATCTCTGGCGCTTTCACGTCGCCGCTCACGTCGCTATACAGCACATATTGAGCGCTAACGTAACGTGCCAGACCAATGGCTTTGCTGCGAGAACCGAGGCTATCCTCCTCCGACAGACCTAAAGTCTGTTTCGCTGCGGTTAACTGCGCAGCCGGAATCAGGGCAAATTTCTTGTTGGATGCCAATACCTGATGCAGCGCGGCGGTAGCTTTACCGATCTGTAAGGCACCGTTGGTATTATTTTTAACGCTGTCCAGCAACAAAACGCTGCCTGCGGCAACATCGTTGGCGTTAACCATTTGCGCCACCAATGGTTCTACGCTAGCCGCCCAGTCAATAGGCTGGGGAGCTTTAGGCGGTTGAGGAACTTTATCGGCCGGTGGCGGTGTTTCAATCGGTGGCACCGGGGTAATAGGTTCAATGGTCGCAGGCTGCTCGGTCGGCTCTGGTGGCCGGGAAGGACAACCGGTCAGCACCAGCGCGGCCAACGCCACAAATAAATACCTTTTCATTATCCCACTCCAACAACACAATTATAAAAACAGATAGAGGCGCACGCTGCGCGCATCCAGATTCGGGGTGATTGACTGAATATCGACTGATGAGTTTGGCCCTATCGTGACCTTTCGGGGCGTTTCAAACGGCAGCAAATCCAGCCCCTGAGCGTCATACCAGTAGAAACGATAATTCACCGTGACGGCTTTGGTGCTGCTGCTCATTAAAGTTGATGTTGCAATACTCCGCCCCGAAAGCGTCGAGATTGCCGGCTTCTCTGCCAGAATTCCGGCGGTAAGAACCGGCGAATCCATCACAACCGCCTGCCGTTGGTTAACGGCGATACCCTGCGGCGCGCTACAGCCCAGTAAAGTGATAACAGGAATCAGAAACATTCCCGGCAGTAAAAACGCCTTGAAACGGCGCATAGGCATACCTCGATTTAGCGATGACCGGAAAAGTCGCGATGCACAGAGCCATCACTTTACCGAATAATTATAAATTGCTTAATTATTTTCGACTTAGCAGTGGCCCCAGTGGCTGACCGCCGACCAGGTGCATATGGATATGATAAACCTCCTGACCACCGTGACGATTACAGTTGATAATCAAGCGGTAACCGTCTTCGGAGATACCTTCCTGTTCTGCAATTTTTGCAGCAACGGTAATCATACGCCCCAGCGCCGCTTCATGTTCGACGGTGACATCATTAACCGTAGGGATCAGTATATTAGGAATAATAAGAATATGGGTGGGAGCCTGTGGCGCAATATCGCGAAACGCCGTAACCAGTTCATCCTGATAAACCACATCGGCCGGAATTTCACGGCGGATAATTTTACTGAAAATTGTTTCTTCGGCCATAACATATTTCCTTCGTAGGGGAAAAATCAGTGCATGCAGTATGAGCGACAATTTCTATCTGTTTCAACCTCATTAAGCAATTTCCGGCGCAAGTGCCGCAGAATCGCCCAGTTTTCTCAGTGAATTATCCTCCCCTTGGCGAGAGTCGGAAAATACCGCCCGCTGACCACAAGAAACATCAGCCAGAATCACACGTTGAAATCAAAGGTAAAGCCCATAAAAAAAGGAGGCCTAAGCCTCCTTTTTGCACTCCCCGACCTGAATTAGTGGTTACGAATGTATTCGTCCATATCCGTTTTCAGGTTATCAGATTTGGTGCCGAAGATAGCCTGAACGCCGGAACCGGCCACGACTACGCCCGCTGCACCCAGTTTCTTCAGACCAGCCTGGTCAACCTTGGATACATCCGCCACGCTCACGCGCAGACGAGTGATACAGGCGTCCAGATTGGTGATGTTCTCTTTGCCACCGAAGGCTTGAACCAGCGCAGCTGACATCTCAGTGCCGCCTTTAGTGTTTTGCTCGGTAGAGTTATCTTCGCGACCCGGCGTTTTCAGATCCAGTTTGGCAATCAGCACGCGGAAGATGGTGTAGTACACCAGACCGTAGCAGATACCTACCAGAGGGAACAGCCAGATGCGGCTACTGTTACCACTCAACACCACAAAGTCGATCAGACCGTGTGAGAAGCTGGTGCCGTCACGCATACCCAACAGAATACAGATTGGGAAAGCCAGACCCGCCAGAATAGCGTGGATAACGTACAGAATCGGCGCAACGAACATGAAGGAGAACTCGATCGGCTCGGTAATACCGGTCAGGAACGAGGTCAATGCCGCAGAAATCATGATACCGCCGACTTTAGCGCGGTTTTCCGGCTTGGCTGAGTGCCAAATCGCAATTGCCGCTGCTGGCAGGCCGTACATTTTAAACAGGAAGCCACCGGACAGTTTACCCGCAGTCGGGTCACCGGCCATATAACGTGGGATATCACCGTGGAATACCTGGCCGGCTGCGTTGGTGTATTCACCAATTTGCATTTGGAAAGGAACGTTCCAGATGTGATGCAGACCGAAAGGTACCAGCGAACGCTCAACTACGCCGTAGATGCCGAAGGCCACTACAGAGTTTTGGTAAGCTGCCCATTGGGAGAAAGTCTGAATCGCCGTACCGATTGGTGGCCAGATGAAGGACAGCGCTACGCCCAAGAAGATCGCCGTGAAGCCGGAGATAATCGGAACGAAACGTTTACCCGCGAAGAAGCCCAGATACTCAGGCAACTTAATACGATAGAAGCGGTTAAACATATAGGCTGCAATCGCACCTGCAATGATCCCGCCCAGCACGCCGGTATCGGCCAAATGCTTGGCTGCAATCTCTTCAGGAGGCAGATGCAGTACCAGCGGAGCCACAACCGCCATGGTTTTCACCATGATGCCGTAGGCTACAACCGCCGCCAATGCGGAAACACCGTCGTTATTGGTAAAACCTAAAGCTACACCAATAGCGAAGATCAACGGCATATTGGCGAAGACTGAACCGCCCGCTTCTGCCATAACATGAGAGACTACCGAAGGTAGCCAGCTAAAATTCGCGGAACCGACACCCAGCAGAATACCTGCAATAGGGAGTACGGATACCGGAAGCATTAGCGATTTACCTACTTTTTGCAGGTTTGCAAATGCGTTCTTAAACATAGTTGAGAGTGCTCCTGAGTAAATAGTGCTTTCTTACTGCTTCTCGCTTTTTATTGGCGTTACAAAGGGGGGAGTAAAGCCTTTGCGAATCGGGGTGTCTACAGCACCCCTTTAATTATTACGAAGAGTAAAATAAATAGCCTGCGTAATGTTTGATGACAGTCACGTTTCTTTGAAGAAGATGCCTTATCCAGTATAAAAAGGCTATTTTTTGTAAAGAAACGTCAGTGAAACCTTTCCACCCACAATAAAACGGGTGGAAACATTACTCGCTTAGGGAATTAATTACGAGCTTAAAAATAATTATCGTCGTAGGCTCTATTTGAGTGTGGCAGATTGTGCCAAATCATCCAGGTGGAACAGTCGACAGAAATTAGCCGTGGTGGCCTCGGCCAGCGTTTCCAGACTAATGCCCTTCAGCACTGCCATGTATTCCGCCACATCACGCACATAGGCTGGCTGGTTTTCTTTGCCCCGATGAGGAACCGGTGCCAGATAAGGTGAATCTGTTTCAACCAGAATACGATCCAGCGGCACATAACGAGCCACTTCGCGTAATTGCTCAGCATTACGGAAGGTGACTATGCCGGAGAAGGAAATATAAAAACCCAGGTCCAACAAGGTTTCTGCCGTCGCGATATCTTCAGTAAAGCAATGCAGCACCCCACCGCACTCCTGCGCCTGCTCTTCTTTCAGAATGGCCAGAGTATCTACGCGAGCATCTCGGGTATGCACAATAACCGGTTTATTCAGATCCCGGCCAATACGAATGTGTTCACGGAAAGACGCCTGCTGCAACGGAATATTGTCCTGCTGGTAGAAATAATCCAGCCCGGTTTCTCCCATCGCGATGACATTATCCGCTGCGGCCAACGCGCGCAGTTCGGCAAAATCATAGCCATCTTCCAGATTTAACGGATGCACGCCGCAGGAAAACGCCACTTCCGGACGTTCTCCGATCATTGCCGTCATGGCACGAAAACCCGGCAAGGTGGTAGCCACCGCCAACATATAACCGACGTCACGCGCTTTGGCTTTAGCCACCACGTCATCGACGCTGGTGTGCAGCGCCTGATAATCCAAACTGTCCAGATGGCAATGGGAATCAACTAACAACATAATAAGTAAACTCTTTTACAACGAATGAGAAAATGTACGATCGGCGCCAGACAGTCTGTTTTCCCAATTGAGCAACTGCTCAGTGAGTAACAGCTCTCGGTTCACGCCGACGACTGAAGATAATTGATGGCGACAGTGCAGCCATTGATTGGCCGATTTTAGCAACACGGCGATAGAAGCTGACTCAGCCAATTGTTGCACCAACGGGCGCTGATCCTGATTGACGATAAAATTCCCTGCTCCCTGCTGCCATTTCAACGCATCCAGCAATAAAGAAGACAGCCAATACACACGATCAGCAACGTTATCCTGATTCAACTGCGGCAACAGTGACAACAAATCCTGACGGGCTAACGCCTCTACCAGCGCCTGACACAGCGCCGTTCGTTGCGCCCACTGCGCCGGTTGCAACAGTTGCTCTGCCGCAATAGGTGCGCCTTCGCTCAGCTGCAACGCCGCGAGCATGGCGACCGGCTCAGCGCTGATTTGCCGCCCCAGCCACTGCATGCTCAAGGCGGTTTCCGGGCAAGCCAGATGCCAGTAAAAACAGCGGCTACGCAGCGTTGGTAACAGGCGGGAAGGCTCAAAGCATCCCAGCAGGAAATACGTGTTTTCCGGCGGTTCTTCCAACGTTTTCAGTAAGGCGTTGGCCGCCGCATCGGTCAGGGATTCAGCCTGAGGCAGCCAGACCACTTTCGCTCCACCCTGCTGAGCATGGGAATAAAGGGTATCAATCAGGTTCCGAACCAGTTCAACGCCAATGCTGCTTTTGCCTTTTTCCGGCGACAGGACGTGCCAGTCCGGATGATTGCCAGCCAGCATCAGGCGGCAACTGTGACATTCGCCACAGCTTTTCTCTCCCTGACGTTTCTGGCACATCAGCCAGCGGCTCAATCCGTAAATCAGCGCATCGGCACCGTTGCCCGGCAGCGCATGGATCAGCAGGGCGTGATGGCCACGGCCGGCGATATGTTGCCCGACCAGTTGGCGGTAAGGTGCGTTTAACCACGGATACCAATTCATTACGCGCTTTCCCGCGCGTTTAACCACTGAGTCAGCGTTCGACGAATATCCGCGCTGACATTCTCCAGTGTCTGAGAAGCATCAATAGTTTGAATGGTTGAATCTGCTGCCGCCTGCGCCAGATATCGCTCCCGGGTGCGCTCGAAGAACGCCAAAGATTCTTGTTCAATACGATCTAACGCCCCGCGCTGGCGAGCGCGCTGCAATCCAATCGCCGGCGATAAATCCAGATACAGCGTTAAATCCGGGCGAAAATCGCCTAAAACCGTATCGCGCAGCGATGTCATCAGTTGGCTATCAATACCGCGACCGCCGCCCTGATAAGCCTGCGAAGAAAGATCGTGACGATCCCCTACCACCCAGGCACCGCGTGCCAACGCCGGTTTAATCACGTTTTCCACTAATTGCACCCGCGCGGCGTACAGCATCAGCACTTCGGCCTTATCTGTTAGCACTTCGCCATCAATACCTTGTTTAATCAGGTCGCGTAATTTTTCGGCCAACGGCGTACCGCCCGGCTCGCGGGTAAACACGATATCGTTAATACCCTGCTCGCGCAGTGTGGCAACCACGGTATCTCTGGCGGTGGTTTTACCCGCACCTTCCAGACCTTCGATAACGATAAATTTACTGTCCATTTTTATCCTTTAACGCCTGACGATAAACGCGTACTGCCTGGTTATGACTGGCTAAATTGGTGGTAAAGGTATGTCCGCCCTTACCATCAGCTACAAAGTAGAGATATGGCGTTTTAGCCGGATGTGCTGCGGCCTGTAACGATGCCAGCCCCGGCATGGCAATCGGCGTCGGCGGCATTCCCGCGATCACGTAGGTATTATACGGCGTTGGGGTGTCTAAATCCTTACGCGTGATATTTCCGGCATATTTATCACCCATACCGTAAATCACCGTAGGATCGGTTTGCAGCCGCATGCCGATACGCAGGCGATTGATAAATACCGAAGCCACTTTGGTTCGTTCATCGTTGATCGCGGTTTCTTTCTCAATGATAGAAGCCATAGTGACCAAATCATTCGGCGTTTTATATGGCAACGAGCTATCCCGCCCTTCCCACACTTGGGCAACGGCTTTTTCCATTTCTTTATGCGCCCGTTTCAGCAAAGCCAGATCCGTGGTACCTGCGGTATAAGAATAGGTGTCGGGATACAGCCAGCCTTCCGGATGTTCGGTATCTTTCAGGCCGATCAGTTTAGCAATTTCAGCGTTACTCTTACCCGCCAGCTCATGTTTGACGTAATCCGCCTGCTGCAAGGTTTCCATCCAGTCACTCAAACGAGAGCCTTCAATAAAGCGGATACTGAACTGGGCTTCTTTACCACTGGCCAGCAGTTTCAACATCTGACGTATCGTCATACCCGGCGTAAAACGATAGGTTCCGGCTTTGAAATTGGCGAGTTCCGGTTCGATCCGCAGTAACCACGGAAACAGAGTCGTATCCACAACGATATGATCTTGCAGTAATAAAGTTTCAAGCCCTACTCGGCCAGTACCCGCAGGCAGGGTAAAAATGGTGTCTTGCTTGATTTCCAGCGCGGAACCGGCGAAATTTTGCACTTTCTGATAGCCAAAAAACAGCAAACCCAAGCAGATCCCCACTAGGATGGTTAGTATTCTGAGGTTTTTTCTTTTCATCTATCGGCCATCTTTAAAATTTGGAATTGATATTAGCGATTAAATCGATATTAACAATGTGGTCGCATGAATTCATACAGCTCTCGCGAGCTATAAGTCCATTCATGCGCTTGATTAACCGAAACCAGCGGCATTAACGCGTTGCAGATCAGCACCTCATCTGCGTCTCTTAGCGTCTCTAAGGGTTCGGATACGCAGTGTAACGCGTATCTGGAAGCAAACAGTCGCGCCATAATACGACGACGCATGATACCCGCCACCCCAGAATGACTGAGATCCGGCGTAAATACTGCCTCGCCTTTGCGCCAGAATAAATTAGCCGCACAGCATTCCACCAGCTGGCCTGCAGTGTCAAGCACCAGAGCCTCGTCCGCCGTTGTCTGCTCAAGATGCGCGCGAATCAGTACCTGCTCCAAACGGTTAAGATGCTTAACCCCCGCCAGCAGCGGATTACGCGCCAACGCTACCGGACTTAACGCCAGCGTGATGCCCTCCTCGCGCCATAATGAATAATGTGCCGGATAACCACTAATCGATAATACGCGCGTCGGCTGTTCGCAGGCCTCACCGCTGTAACCCCGCCCACCGCTGCCCCGGGTCAAAATCACTTTCAGTACGCCCTGCTGAGCCTGCCACGCCAGTTCGGTCATTTCATGCTGTAATAGCGCCCAGTCAATAGTTGGCAGCAGTAAACGCTCCGCGCCTTGCTGCAAGCGTTGTATATGCATAGGCAGCCAGCAAACTTCACCATTAAGCACTCGCGCCGTAGTAAAACAGCCGTCCCCGAACTGCAAGCCTCTGTCGGTTGCAGAGAGCTGGTTTTGCGCCATACCGTTTATCAACATCATATCCAACTCTCTTTTATTTATTCGGTGGTTTATCTAGTGAGCAAACATATTAATAAGCTCTCATTGAGTTTACATCCCAAAGTTTTCTCAACCGGATATTCCACTACTTTCGGATTTATCTTTTTCTGTTCACTTACATTGGCAAACAATAGCTATAAAAAAACCCGGATAACCGGGTTTTTATCATCTGTGTTACTAATCGGTCGCTGTTACACTTTACGGAAAACTAATGAACCGTTAGTGCCGCCGAAGCCGAACGAGTTACACAGGGTGTATTCCATGCCTGAAACCTGACGCGCGGTGTGCGGAACGAAATCCAAATCACAGCCTTCATCCGGGTTATCCAAGTTAATGGTCGGTGGAATAGCTTGATCGCGCAGTGCCAGAACGGTAAAGATAGATTCTACCGCGCCAGCAGCACCTAACAGGTGACCGGTCATGGATTTGGTTGAGCTAACCATGACTTTCTCTGCATCAGCGCCAAACACCGATTTAACCGCCTGCGTTTCCGCTTTATCACCCGCTGGCGTGGAAGTGCCGTGCGCGTTGATATAGCCGATTTGCGAAGTAGTGACACCCGCGTCACGTAACGCATTCACCATAGCCAAAGCTGCGCCCGAACCGTTTTCCGGCGGCGAGGTCATATGGTAGGCATCGCTGCTCATACCAAAACCGACAACTTCTGCATAGATCTTAGCGCCACGCTTCTTCGCGTGTTCATATTCTTCCAGTACCATCATGCCGGCACCATCGCCCAATACAAAACCGTCGCGATCTTTATCCCATGGGCGGCTAGCCGCTTGTGGATCGTCGTTACGGGTTGACAAGGCTCGCGCAGCACCGAAACCGCCAACGCCCAATGGCGTACTGGCTTTTTCTGCGCCACCGGCGACCATCACGTCAGCATCATTATAAGCAATGATACGGGCGGCATGGCCGATATTGTGCACACCAGAGGTACAGGCAGTCGCGATAGAAATACTCGGTCCACGTAAACCAAACTTAATGGTCAGGTGGCCTGCGATCATATTCACGATAGTTGAAGGCACGAAGAACGGACTGATTTTCCGTGGCCCACCGTTAACCAGCGCGGTGTGGTTTTCTTCGATCAGGCCTAAGCCACCAATACCAGAACCGATAGCGGCACCGATACGGTCAGCGTTAGCGTCAGTCACTTCAAGACCGGAGTCTTGCATCGCCTGAATACCTGCCGCAATACCGTACTGAATGAAGGCATCCATTTTTCGTGCATCTTTGCGCGAAATGAATTCTTCACAGTCAAAATTTCTTACTAAGCCAGCAAACCGGGTTGCATAGGCGCTAGTATCGAAATGGTCGATCAGGCTGATGCCACTCTGCCCAGCAAGAACAGCATTCCATGTGGATTCTACTGTATTACCGACAGGAGACAGCATGCCCAGTCCAGTCACAACAACTCGACGCTTAGACACGTTTGTCCTCCAAGGAGGGAAAATAACACTTTGGGACAAAAACTTAGGCGGTCGAGTGACCGCCTAGATATGTTCGCTTACTGCTGACTAGCGTTGATAAAATCAATAGCTGCCTGAACAGTAGTGATTTTTTCTGCTTCTTCGTCTGGAATCTCGGTATCAAACTCTTCTTCCAGAGCCATTACCAGCTCAACGGTGTCAAGAGAATCAGCGCCAAGATCTTCTACGAAAGAAGCGTCGTTCAGTACTTCTTCCTGTTTAACACCAAGTTGTTCAACGATGATTTTCTTAACGCGTTCTTCGATAGTGCTCATACTCTTAAATTTCCTATCAAAACTCGCTTTCGCGATGGTTTTCGTAGTTTATAAAATGTTGAAAAAGATGCAACTAAATCTCGGCTGGTCGAACCACAATTTTGCATTATTTTGCGGTTTTCACCTCAAATAATGCAAAAAGTTCTGCCAGTGCTTAAACCATGTACATGCCGCCATTGACATGTAATGTTTCACCAGAGATGTAGCTGGCCTCGTCAGAGGCTAAAAATGCAACAGCGCTGGCGATTTCTTTAGCTTCCCCAAGCCGGTTAGCTGGTACTTGGGTTAAAATGCCTGCGCGTTGATCATCTGTCAACGCCCTAGTCATGTCCGTCTCAATAAAGCCAGGTGCCACGACGTTGACAGTAATGCCACGTGAAGCAACCTCACGCGCCAAAGACTTGCTAAAACCAATAACGCCAGCTTTAGCGGCCGCGTAGTTAACCTGCCCTGCATTGCCCATGGTCCCAACAACAGAACCAATTGTGATGATACGGCCAAACCGCTTTTTCATCATAGCTCGCATTACCGCTTTTGACAGACGGAACACGGAAGTCAGATTTGTATCCAGGATATCCTGCCACTCATCGTCTTTCATACGCATCAGCAGGTTATCACGCGTGATACCGGCATTATTCACTAAAATGTCGACTTCGCCAAATTCAGCACGAATAGTTGCCAGTACCTTGTCGATCGACGTGGGATCCACGACGTTCAACATTAAACCTTTACCCTTGTCACCCAAATAGGCGCTGATAGCTTCAGCCCCCTTCTCACTGGTCGCAGTACCAATTACAACGGCACCACGTTCGACCAATAATTCTGCAATAGCGCGGCCAATGCCACGGCTTGCGCCAGTTACCAGCGCAATTTTTCCTTCAAAGCTCATGCTATCCTCTTTATTATTGTTCAAGCGCTGCGGTCAAGGTCGCAACATCGTTTACCGGTGCTGCTGACAGAGTGTCCACGATACGCTTGGTCAGGCCAGTCAGAACTTTACCTGGGCCAACTTCCAGCAGCAGTTCAACGCCTTCTGCCGCCATAAATTCAACGCTTCCAGTCCAACGTACCGGATTGTATAGCTGACGTACCAGCGCGCTACGGATAGCTTCAGGTGACACTTCGGCTTTTACGTCTACGTTATTCACCACAGGGAACAACGGTGCCCGGAATTCAATGTCTTCCAGAGCAACGGCCATTTTATCCGCCGCGGGTTTCATTAATGCGCAGTGGGAAGGCACGCTAACCGGCAAAGGCAGTGCACGCTTGGCGCCAGCCGCTTTACAGGCCGCACCGGCACGTTCTACCGCTTCTTTGTTCCCGGCGATCACAACCTGCCCCGGCGAGTTAAAGTTAACCGGTGAAACCACCTGACCTTGTGCCGATTCTTCGCAAGCTTTGGCAATAGATTCATTATCCAGGCCAATAATAGCAGACATAGCGCCAGTACCTTCAGGTACCGCTTCTTGCATCAGTTGGCCGCGTAATTCAACCAGCTTAACCGCCTGTTTGAAATCCAGAACGCCAGCACATACCAATGCTGAGTATTCACCCAGGCTATGGCCTGCCATCATCGCAGGCGCTTTTCCGCCCTGCTGCTGCCAAACACGCCAGATGGCTACCGAAGCGGTGAGCAACGCAGGCTGAGTCTGCCAGGTTTTGTTCAGTTCTTCTGCCGGACCCTGCTGCACCAACTGCCACAAATCGTAGCCTAAAACCGAAGAGGCTTCGGTGAAAGTTTCTTCAACTATCGGGAATTGTGTAGCTAAATCAGCCAGCATACCCACGGTCTGAGACCCTTGACCTGGAAAAACCATTGCAAATTTCGACATCTTGCCTTCCTGTGAAATCAAAAGACTTTCTATTAAATCAAAAGACTTTCTGTTAAATCAAAAACGAACCAGCGCAGAGCCCCAAGTGAAGCCGCCACCAAACGCTTCCAGCAGGACTAATTGACCGCGTTGAATCCGGCCATCACGTACCGCTTCGTCTAAAGCTGAAGGCACTGATGCGGCAGAGGTATTACCGTGACGATCGAGAGTGATCACCACTTTATCCAACCCCATACCTAATTTTTTCGCCGTAGCGCTGATAATGCGTAAATTTGCCTGATGCGGAACCAGCCAGTCCAGTTCTGAACGATCCAAGCCGTTAGCCTGTAACGTTTCATCGACAATGTGCGCCAATTCGGTCACGGCCACTTTAAACACTTCATTACCTGCCATGGTGACGTAAGCAGGCTGATCCTGGGTTTCGCGATTCTGGTAAGGCAGAGTCAATAACCCGCCATAGGTGCCGTCCGCATGTAAGTGCGTTGACATAATACCCGGCTCTTCAGACGCACCCAGCAACACAGCACCAGCGCCATCGCCAAACAGAATAATCGTGCCGCGATCTTCCGGATCCAACGCGCGAGACAATACGTCGGAGCCAATCACCAGCGCATGACGCACTGCGCCACTTTTCACGTACTGATCGGCCACGCTCAGCGCATAGGTAAAACCAGCGCAGGCAGCAGCCAAATCAAACGCCGCGGCGTCTTTGATTCCTAACATCTGCTGCACCTGACAGGCAGAGCTTGGGAAAGCGTGACTTGAAGAGGTGGTGGCGACAATAATCAGCCCAACATCGTCTTTACTGACGCCAGCCATTTCCAGCGCGTTCTCTGCCGCACGGAAAGCCATTGTGGCCACATTTTCATCCGGTGCTGCAATACGACGTTCACGAATACCGGTGCGAGTCACGATCCACTCGTCGCTGGTTTCCACCATTTTTTCTAAATCAGCATTGCTGCGCACTTGTACGGGCAGATAGCTCCCCGTGCCGAGAATCTTTGTATACATGTACGTTCAGTCACTCTTGGGTAATACAGCTTCAAGGCGCGCGGCGATCCTTTCAGGAACCTGCCGCTGCACCGCCTGCACAGCCTGTTCTATTGCAACTGCAAACGCACGTTGGTTCGCAGCGCCGTGGCTCTTGATTACGATGCCCCGTAATCCTAACAGACATGCGCCATTATACTGGTCGGGGTTCAGATGCCCGAACCGCTTGGCCACGCGTTTTTGCAGCCAACGCCCCAGTAGTTTAAGCCACCAGGACTGTTTATTGTTCTCGCCCGATGATTTAAGCAACGACAAGAACATTCTTATCACGCCTTCCATGGTCTTAAGGGTGACGTTACCCACGAAGCCGTCACAAACCATTACGTCGGTTTTCCCGGTCAGCAAGTCATTGCCTTCCAGATAACCAATATAATTTATCGCCGGTGTATTTTTTAATACTGCGGCGGCTTCGCGGATATTATCTAAACCTTTGGTTTCTTCTTCGCCAATATTTAGCAGCGCGACACGCGGGGAGGTAATCCCCACGACTTCTTCGGCCATGACTGAGCCCATCACGGCAAATTGCACCAACATGGTGCTGTCGCATTCCACATTTGCTCCCAGATCCAACACCACGGTTTTACTACGGCGTTGGTTCGGGATCACCGTCATCAGGGCCGGGCGCTCTATCCCTTCTAACGGCTTAATCATCAACTTTGCCAACCCCATTAACGCTCCGGTATTCCCGGCACTCACACAGGCTTGAGCCTCACCGTTCTTAACTAAATCCAATGCGATACGCATCGATGTACCACGGCTGGCGCGAATTGCTTGTGAGGGTTTAGCGTCGCTGGCAATAACATGCTCAGCGGGAATTACCTGCAACCTTTCCAGCAACAAAGGATCGGTGTGGGCAAGTAATGGAGTGATGGCGTCGGGGTTTCCGACCAGCAGAAGCTTAAGTTGTGGATTAAAGGCCAGTGCCTGCAATGAAGCAGGCACTGTGACGCAGGGACCGAAGTCCCCGCCCATTGCATCTAACGCTAGGGTTAGACAAGTCAAGGTATCGCCTTGCTAAAGATTAGCAAGTACTACTCAGCCGATAACCTTGCGGCCGCGGTAGAAACCGTCGGCTGTGATGTGGTGACGCAGGTGAGTTTCACCGGAAGTTTTGTCCACAGACAGAGTGGCAGTGGTCAGAGCATCGTGTGAACGACGCATGCCACGTTTGGAACGAGTTGGTTTGTTCTGTTGTACGGCCATTGACCTTACTCCTTAATTACTTTTCTTTAAACTGGCTAATACGGCAAATGGATTCGGTTTCTCCACCTCTGCAGGCAGTTTACCAAATACCATGTCCGCCTCGGACACTTCACAGTGTTCAGATTCATGTACCGGAACGACCGGCAGCGAAAGAATAATTTCGTCTTCAATCATTGCCAACAGATCAACTTCGCCAAAATCGTCGACTTCGATCGGTTCGTACGCTTCCGGTAATGCTTCAGCCTGCTCGTCATTGACGATCGGGCTAAAACAATATGTTGTGTGGACATGGTGTGCGAAGGTGCCACCGCAGCGCTGGCACATCAACGTAACGTCGACGTCCGCATGACCTGTGATAACCGCCAGGCGCTGATTATCGATATTAAACGATAAGGAGGCCACGACATCGCTGTCCACACTAACCACGGATTCGGCAACGCGTGTCACTTGCTCAGGGGAATAGATACCTGCGTAATCTAATCGCTTCTGGGCAGTACGAACCGCATCAATGGTCAGGGGTAATTTTACTTTTTGCATAGGGCGCGCATATTAACTTTGTAACGACATAGAGTCAAAGAAAAAGGCCATTCAACCGCACCTTTCACCAATATTCGCTTCCTCAGCGGCGGACAGTTTAAAATGACTGATTAAATTACGCCACGGTTTATGGAAAATATTATGTCTCAGTTAGTTTTGGCTTCAACTTCTTCTTATCGCAAAGCATTGCTGGAAAAACTTCAATTGCCCTTTATTACCGCAGCGCCAGATATCGATGAAAGCCCGTTGCCGCAGGAAGACGCTCCAACCTTAGTGCAGAGACTGGCGAGCGCCAAGGCTACTGCGTTGGCTGAACACTATCCGCAGCATTTGATTATCGGCTCTGATCAGGTGTGCGTGCTGAACGGGAAAATAACCGGCAAACCGCACAATCATGAGAATGCGTTTAAACAATTACGCCAGGCCAGCGGCCAATGTGTCACTTTTTATACCGGTTTGACGCTGCTCAATTCCGCTAGCGGTCATATAAATATCCAGTGCGAAACTTTTCAGGTGTATTTCAGAACGCTAAGCGATGACGAAATAAACGGCTACTTAAGCATAGAACAGCCTTGGAATTGTGCTGGTAGCTTTAAAAGTGAGGGATTGGGAATAAGTCTGTTCGACCGTTTAGAAGGTCGCGATCCCAATACCTTGATTGGTCTGCCGCTGATTGCGCTTAATGAGATGCTGATGGAACAAGGGGTGAATGCGTTGTTAAGTCAGAACAGCGCAGATAAGCGCTAATAATAAGACAATAAAAAGAGTGATATAACAAAGTAAGGCGCACTTTTGCGCCTTACCGATGCTATTCGAAGCTGACAGCACGATTATTTTGCCGGGAAGTTTTTCCGCAGCATTAACAGGCAGTGGCGTAACTGATTATCCAACGGCGCTTCCAGCCGCATGGTTTCGCCGGTATTCGGATGCTCAAACCGTAAAGCTGCCGCATGCAGGAACAGGCGATGTAAGCCAGTGCCTTTAAGTTGCGCATCGAAATCACGGTCACCGTAACGGTCATCAAAAGCGATCGGATGGCCGGCATGCAATGCGTGAACGCGTATCTGGTGAGTTCGGCCAGTAATCGGGCTAGCTTTTACCAACGTGCAGTGTTCAAAGCGCTCTTCCACTTTAAAGCGGGTTTCCGACGGTTTGCCTTCGCTGCTCACCTTCACGACTCGCTCGCCGCTCTGCATAATATTTTTCAGCAACGGTGCCTGAACCGCCTTGCAATGAGATTGCCATTGGCCGCGAACTAGCGCCAGATAGTCTTTTTGCATACCTTTCAGCCGCAGCTGTTCATGTAGGGAGCGCAGCGCCGAACGTTTTTTCGCTACCAACAGAACGCCGGAAGTGTCGCGGTCAAGACGATGCACCAATTCGAGGAAACGCGCTTCCGGACGCAACGCTCTCAGCGCTTCAATTACGCCAAAACTCAGACCACTTCCGCCGTGTACCGCGGTTCCCGAAGGTTTATTCAGCACCAGCAGGTAATCGTCCTCAAACAGGATACAGTCGGCCAACGCCGCGACTTTATCCAGTTTTGCCGAAACGGGTGCGTCTTCACGCTCGGCCACGCGCACCGGCGGTACACGCACCACATCGCCGTCCGCCAGCTTATATTCTGGTTTAATGCGTCCTTTATTGACGCGAACTTCACCCTTACGCACGATGCGGTAGATCATGCTCTTTGGCACGCCTTTTAATTTAGCGAGCAAAAAGTTATCGATCCGCTGACCGGCTTCGTCGGCAGAAATGGTGATTAATTGTACTACTGGATTATCTGTTTTCATGGTGCGCGATTCTAATTATACAGAGGAATTAGCGCCACCCCTTTTTATGTGCTTAACTGTGAGTCTGGCTATTGAAGAGAACGTTTGCGCATTATTTTTGTTTAATAACACATCAATACTCGCCAACACTGTGAACACAGTAAAATAATCTTTACTTAGACAGCTAAAGTCACCTTGCTATATCAGTATCAGCAATGGAATAATGCAGTTAATTCCGCGTTGATTCTCGTTAGATCAAGGAACTTGTGGAATAATAAGTTTGCCTGATCGCACAAAAACGCAGCAATGGCGTAAGACGTAATGTGAAATCAAGCAATTAGCGGGCTGCGGGTTGCAGCTTGGCCGGCAAATGGGATCAGATCTGTTGTCATAAATTCAGAAGCTGCCCTCTACTAAAAGCGCTGTTTTTCAGAAAGAAACACAGGCTTACCGAGATAATGCGCCCCTATGCAGGCGACAACCGTGAGGTTGACGGCTTTGCTAGAAGACTCGGGGTCATCGGTTTATCCGGCCATGAGGTTATTTTGCCCGCAGTTCTAACGCCAATGTAAAAATAACGAGTAAGTTAAGATGAAAAGAATGTTGATTAACGCAACTCAGCAGGAAGAGTTGCGTGTTGCCCTTGTAGATGGACAGCGGCTTTATGATCTGGATATTGAAAGTCCGGGCCATGAGCAAAAAAAAGCGAATATTTACAAAGGTAAAATCACCCGAATTGAGCCAAGTCTGGAAGCTGCTTTTGTTGATTACGGTGCAGAAAGACATGGTTTCCTTCCTTTAAAAGAAATCTCTCGCGAGTACTTCCCAAGTAATTATTCCTCTCATGGCCGTCCAAACATCAAAGATGTATTGCGCGAAGGCCAGGAAGTTATTGTTCAGGTTGATAAAGAAGAACGTGGTAATAAAGGCGCAGCCTTAACCACATTTATCAGTCTCGCTGGCAGCTATTTAGTTCTGATGCCTAATAACCCGCGTGCCGGTGGCATTTCTCGCCGCATCGAAGGTGACGACCGTACTGAACTAAAAGAAGCCCTGTCTTCACTCCAGTTGCCTGACGGCATGGGGCTGATTGTCCGTACGGCTGGCGTAGGCAAATCTGCCGACGCGCTGCAATGGGACTTGTCATTCCGCCTGAAACACTGGGATGCGATTAAAAAAGCCGCCGAAGGCCGCCCTGCTCCGTTCCTGATTCATCAGGAAAGCAACGTTATCGTGCGTGCCTTCCGCGATTACCTGCGCCCGGATATCGGCGAAATCCTGATCGACAATCCAAAAATTCTCGATCTGGCCAAAGAGCATATTGCCGCTCTGGGTCGCCCGGATTTCAGCAGCAAAATCAAATTGTACAGCGGCGAAATCCCGTTGTTCAGCCACTATCAGATTGAATCTCAGATTGAATCTGCGTTCCAGCGCGAAGTGCGTTTGCCTTCCGGCGGTTCTATCGTTATCGATACCACCGAAGCGTTGACCGCGATTGATATCAACTCCGCACGCGCTACTCGCGGCGGCGACATCGAAGAAACGGCTTTCAATACCAACCTGGAAGCGGCGGACGAAATCGCTCGCCAATTGCGTCTGCGTGACCTCGGCGGCCTAATCGTTATCGACTTTATCGATATGACGCCGGTTCGCCATCAGCGTGAAGTAGAAAACCGTCTGCGTGACGCCGTTCGTCAAGACCGCGCCCGTATTCAGATCGGCCGGATTTCTCGCTTCGGTCTGCTGGAAATGTCCCGTCAGCGCCTTAGCCCGTCACTGGGTGAATCCAGCCACCACGTCTGCCCGCGTTGCAGCGGCACCGGCACCGTGCGTGACAATGAATCTCTGTCGCTGTCGATTCTTCGTCTGATTGAAGAAGAAGCGCTGAAAGAGAATACCCATGAAGTTCACGCTATCGTTCCAGTCCAGATTGCCTCTTATCTGCTGAATGAAAAACGTGAATCGGTTAATGCCATTGAGAAGCGTCAAGGCGGCGTGCGTGCAGTTATCGTACCTAACGACCAGATGCAAACCCCGCATTACTCGGTGCTGCGCGTACGTAAAGGTGAAGAAGTTCCGACCCTGAGCTACCTGCTGCCGAAACTGCATGAAGAAGAGATGGCTCAGCCACTGGAAGAAGCGCCAATGGAACGCAAACGTCCGGAACAACCGGCGCTGGCGACCTTCTCTCTGCCAACGGAAGTGCCACCGGAAGCTGAACCTGCGGCAGCGGCCAAACCTGCGGTGCAGCCAGCAAAAGCAGCCGTCAGTGCCGCACAGCCGGGTCTGTTTAGTCGCTTGATTAGCGGTCTGAAAAGCCTGTTCGCCGCACCAGCTGAAGCGGAAGTGAAACCGGCTGTCGTCGAAAAAACCGAAAATACCGATAATCGTCGTCAAGATCGTCGTAATCCGCGCCGTCAGAACAATGGCCGCAAAGATCGCGGTGACCGCACGCCGCGTGAAGGTCGCGAAAATACGCGTGAAAACGCGCGTGACAACGGCAATCGGGATGCAAACCGCGATAATCGTGACATCCGTGAAGGCCGTGAAGGCCGTGAAGGCCGTGAAGATCAGCGTCGTAACCGTCGTTCTAACCAGCAAAATACCGCGGTTGAAGCTACGGTAGAAAATCGCGACAACGACAAAGCGCCACGGGAAGAACAGCAACCGCGTCGTGAACGTGGCGATCGTCAACGTCGTCAACGTCAGAATCCGCAGGAAGTGAAAGCGGCTGAAGTGGTTGAAAGCGTTGTAGCGGTAAATCTGGTAGAAGAAGTCCAGCCTGAGCAGGAAGAACGCCAACAGGTGATGCAGCGTCGTCAGCGTCGTCAATTGAACCAAAAAGTACGTATTCAATCGGCCAATGATGAACTGAACCCAGCGGATACCGCCAGTGAAAAGACTCCTGTTGTTAAAATCGCCGAGCAAACCGCGGCTCCGGTTGTTGCACAGGAAGAAGTGAAACTGTTAGCACCAGCAGCGGATGAAGACAACGGTAACGATCGTTCTGCCAATAACGAGAATGGTATGCCACGTCGTTCACGCCGTTCACCACGTCACCTGCGTGTCAGTGGTCAACGTCGTCGTCGCTATCGTGACGAGCGTTATCCAACCCAATCCGCTATGCCTCTGGCCGGGGCGTTTGCCTCTCCGGAAATGGCGTCAGGCAAGGTGTTTATTCGTTATCCGGTTGCACTGCCGCAGGAACAGCAAGTTGCTGAGCCAGCAGCGGAAAATATCGCAGAAAACCTGAATACCCAAGCGGCTGAAACACCTGCTGTGATCGCAGCGCCGGCAGTCACCACCGGTCAGGCGAATTCGGTTGCTGCATCGCCAGCGATTGAACAAACCGTGGCGGTATCAGCCGTTGTCGCTGAACCTGCTGTGATTGAAGCGCCTAAAGCTGAAAAACCGGTTGAAGCGTTCACGCCAGCGCCTGCGGCTTACAAACATCAGCCAGGTGGTTCATCTTCATCAGCTGCTGCCGTACCGGGCCGCGCGCCAGTTGCTGCTCCAGTCGTTGAGGCGCCTGTAGTCAAAACTGTTGCAGTTGAAACTGCTGAAGTTAAAACTGTTGAAATGGAAACTGCTGGCGTTGAAACGACGAAAGCTGAAACTCCGGTTAACCAGCCAGCAGCGCAAGCGGTTGTTCAGCCAGAAGTGACGGCTCAACCTGCGGTTGAAGAAATCGCAGCGAAAGCGGTCACTATAGAAGACGTTGTTGCCGAAACCCTGGCTGTTGAAGCACCGTTTGAAGCTCATACCGAAACCATTGTCAGCGCAACTGACGCAGTTGAAGAAACCGCGCCAACAACAAAAGCTGTGGTAGAAGAGAATGTGGCTGAAACCGTTGTTGCTGAAGTGACTGCGACGCAAGCAGCGCCGGAAACGCCAGTAGTTGATGCACCGAAAACCGTTGAAGTGGCCGCTACCGTAGTGACCGAAGCGGTTGTTCATCCGGAAGGCGTGCGCTTCAAACATCATGCATTCGCTCCGATGACCAAAGCACCGGCTTCTGCCTCAACTCAGGCTACGCAAGCGTCAGCTCACAGTGAATGGCAACGCCCTGCGTTCGACTTTGCAGGTAAAGGCTCTGCGGGCGCGCACGCGGCAGTGAACAAGGCTACGGCACCGGCTACCAAGCCTCAGCCAGTCAAGTAACTGACAGCGAGCTCCTTAACGACAAAACCCGCCACACGGCGGGTTTTTTTACGACTGAAAACCGTAATTTCTGAGCATTAAACCGAGTCAATCAGGCAATCTGTTTCAGCGTTTTGATATCCAGATTATCCAATTTGCCGTCTAACTGGCCGACAAATGCCTGGAAATGAGCGGTTTTATTGTGCTTTTGCAGCGCATCATCGGAGGCCCAACGCTCAAAGAACACAAAGGTACTCGGCTGACCGATTTCCGCATGAAGATCGTATTGCAGATTGCCGCCTTCGGCACGACTTGGCTCAATAATTTGATGCACAATAGCCTTAACATCTTCAATAAACTCTGGTTTCGCCACTAAGCTGGCGATGACGCGAACTTCCATTTTACCCTCTCCTGTTTCAATCTTCTGTCGGCCTGACGACCGATAGCTGTTTATTGCATCGAATTCACTGACGCAATACCTGTCTCTATAAGATGCCTTTTTCTAATTGTTTTCAACTTAACCCGAACAATCAGATGCATCTGTCGCACTTTCCGCTTATCCTTACACCCCGCCGGAAACACTCCCGTACCAGCAAAAAACCTCGAAATTCTCATCAAAGTGGAGCTAGCCAAATGACTGCACAATCCCAAACCCTGAAAATTCGCCGCCCGGACGATTGGCACATCCACTTGCGTGACGACGAAATGTTAGCCAGGGTACTCCCTTATACCAGTGAGGTATTTGGCCGGGCGATAGTGATGCCAAATCTGGCCACTCCCATTACCACCGTTAGCAGCGCCATTGCTTATCGGGAACGTATTTTGGCGGCGGTGCCTAAAGGCCAGACATTCACTCCGCTGATGACTTGTTATCTGACCAACCAGTTGACCGAAAGAGAGTTGACCGCAGGTTTCGAGCAAGGCGTATTCACCGCGGCCAAACTTTACCCTGCCAATGCCACCACGAACTCAACCCACGGTGTGTCCGATATTTTAGGGATTTATCCGCTGTTCGAGCAGATGCAGAAATTAGGTATGCCGCTATTGATTCACGGGGAAGTAACCGATGCCGATGTCGATATCTTCGATCGGGAAGCCCGCTTTATCGATCAGATTCTGGAGCCTATCCGCCAAAAATTCCCTGAGCTGAAAATCGTTTTCGAGCATATCACCACCAAAGATGCGGCTGATTATGTGCTTGCAGGTAATGATTTTATTGCCGCGACCATCACGCCACAGCATTTAATGTTTAACCGTAACCACATGTTAGTTGGCGGTATTCGCCCTCACCTATTCTGTTTGCCAATCCTGAAACGTGGCACCCACCAGCAGGCTCTGCGTCAAGCCGTTGCCAGCGGCAGCGAGCGTTTCTTCCTGGGTACCGACTCAGCGCCGCATGCCAAACACCGCAAAGAGTCTTCCTGTGGCTGCGCGGGCGTATTCAATGCGCCGTCGGCCTTACCGTCCTACGCTACCGTGTTTGAAGAAATGGAGGCTTTACAACATCTTGAAGCCTTCTGTTCATTGAACGGGCCGCGTTTCTACGGTTTGCCAGTCAATGAAGATTTTGTTGAGTTGGTGCGCCAGCCCTTCACCCAGCCGGAAGAAATTTCGCTTGGTAACGAATCTATTGTGCCTTATCTGGCAGGCCAAACGCTGAATTGGTCAGTAAAAAGCTAATGTCTTTCAAGGGGAAGCGTTATTCTCTTCCCTTATTTTTCTCATTTTTTTCATTCTCCCTCTTGTCGCACATTACATTTAACTGTATAAACATACAGTATCAATATTCGGAGGATGAAACATGCGTGTTGAAGTCAGCATTGATAGAAAAAACCCATTACCCGCGGGCGCGATTGAAGCCTTAACCGGGGAGCTCACTAAAAGGCTCAATGCTCAATTCCCGGATACGACCGTCAGGATTCGTTATGCCGGAGCTAACGATCTTTCGGTACTTGGCGGAGCCAAAACCGATAAAGATCGGATCTCTGAAATATTGCAAGAAATTTGGGAAAGCGCCGACGATTGGTTTGACGCAGAATAACTCACTGTTATGCAGTTTTTGCCGGGGAGTCGCTCCTCGGCTTTTTTGTCCTCACATCATGTTCTCTGATTATTTTTTCTCAGCCCCTTGTCCTCTTTCTTTCTATGCCCATATTGAAGCTGAATCGCGTTATTGTGCATTTTCTCAGCGTTATTAAACAAATTTGTAAAGATGTTGTGTTATTCGCCAAATAAATATCTAGTTGCGTATACTGAAAAAGCTCACTCAATTATGAGCCGAATGATCCTCATTAGTTACTTCAATTAGTTACTACTTAATAAGGGGTCTATATGGACAGAAATGATGAAGTTATTCAGACTCACCCGCTCGTAGGCTGGGATATCAGCACTGTAGACGCGTACAATGCCATGATGATTCGTCTTCATTACCTGTCTTCCGTGGATCAACCCACAGAGAACGCCTTAGTCGATAGAACGCTCTGGCTGACCACCGATGTAGCACGCCAATTAATTAATATTCTAGAAGCAGGCATTGCTAAGATCGAATCAACGGATTATGTAGACATTGACCACCGAAAACACTAGTTATTTCAAAGCTAAACCCCAGGGCACCGATGAGTCTTCATCAGGTGCCTTTTTATTCGCCACTCCCGCCCTCACGCTCGTTTCGCCCCTTTAGATAGTCTTCTACTCATGTTATTACTAATACACATAATTATTACTTTTGCGTAGCCTGCCTTTATACGATGGCCTGAAGGTTTATCAGGCATATACGCTATTTCCTGGAGTCACAGAGCATGGAATATGATTTGATTGTGGTTGGCAGCGGTTCCGTTGGCTCAGCTGCGGGTTATTACGCGGCGCAGGCTGGATTAAAGGTTCTGATGATCGACAGCGGTATGCCGCCACATCAATCCGGCAGTCACCACGGCGACACTCGCCTGATTCGTCATGCTTATGGCGAAGGGGAAAAATATGTGCCACTGATTCTTCGTGCGCAAACCTTGTGGGATGGCCTGTCCACAGCGACTGGCGCGGAGCTGTTTCATGCCAGCGGCGTGATTAACCTGGGCCCGCAAGACTCCGAATTCCTGAAAAACGTACAGGAAAGTGCCCGCAAGTACGATTTGCCGATTCAGGTCATGAACGGGAGCGAAGTGAGGCAAAAATGGCCGCTTTTCACCGTTCCTGACGACTATATCGGCGTATTTGAGCCGAAATCAGGCTATCTGCAATCTGATTTGGCCGTCTCCACCCTGATTAAAGAAGTCACCGCCGCTGGCTGCGGGATTCTATTCAACTGTCCGGTTTCGGCTATTCACCCTGACGATAATGGCGTGGATGTGGTGACTATCGATGGTACCTACCGCGGTAAGAAAGTGGTGGTCACCGCTGGCACCTGGGTGAAAAAATTACTTCCTACGCTCCCCATTTCCGCCGTGCGTAAAGTCTTTGCCTGGCATCACGCAGACGGACGTTACAGCGAAGAAAATCACTTCCCCGCCTTCACCGTAGAAACTCCAGATAACGTCCATTACTATGGTTTCCCGTCGAAGAAGGAAGAACTGAAAATCGGTAAACATAACGGCGGTCAACTCATTGAATCTGCGGATCAACGCAAGCCTTTTGGCGGTTTTGCCGAGGATGGAACCGAAGTTTTCAGCTTTTTACGCAACTATTTGCCCGGCGTTGGCGTGTGTTTAAGGGGTTCATCCTGCACTTACGATATGAGTCCTGATGAAGATTTTATTATCGATACGCTGCCAGAAAGTCAAAGAATTATGGTATTTAGCGGGCTAAGTGGCCACGGTTTTAAGTTCGCGACTGCTCTGGGCGAAATCGCCGCGCTGTTTGCGCAAGATAAGGCGTCTCCTATTGATATTAAACCTTTTTCTTTGAGTCGATTTAACTGATCGTCTTAGCGTAATCGGGCTATTTATCGCAGGATATTCTGATAGTTTTAGAATCTCCTGCATTTTTTTATTATTCTGTTCATCTTCGATTATCCCACTGCTATTTCTGCTATTTCCTGCTTATTTATAATTATCCATTCGTAAATGCCGTCTATTAGCATCGCGAATCCCGAATTGACGCTAAAGCTACCTGAGGATTAACTTATTCGCGTTTGCGGCCGGGTATGGTTGCCCGTATGACAAGGATGTAACACCATGAGAATATTAATCATCGACGAATGTTATTACACTCGCTCTGGTGTAAATAAATACTTAAATAGCATGTCATCTGTAAATTTAATGGATGTAGCAACTGTTGAGCAAGCAACGCTGGTAATTCAGAGTTTCGATCCTGCGGTAATAATGGTCAATTTAACCCAATATTGTCGCTACGGCGGACATTGTCCATTGCTGGAGGAATTTATTACCCGCTGTACACGCGCCAGAGTCTATATTTATCTGGATGCATCTTATCCCTTTAGCGAAACACCAATACCTTTAACGGAGACTGTATCAATATTAGCCAAGCGGCGCTTACCCGATTTATTGCACTCACTGACACACTTGCAGGATGCTGGTAGTCAGGAAGGCTGGCAGCAAGGGACAACGCATTCGTCCTTATTTAGTCCGCAAGAACATAAAGTGATGTGTTACTGGATGACAGAAATGCCAAATTATCGCATAGCAAAAAAGCTAAATATCAGTGATAGCACCGTATATTCGCATAAAAGACATATCACCGAAAAAATAAAAGTTAGGAATCGTCTGGAGCTATGCTTTATCTATAACGTTTTTAAATATTTGTATTGAAGATGGCTCACTGTTTTCTCCATCGGTCAGCGCCTCTTTAGCTACACATTTCTTGGTAAGCTTTATTTCCATCAATAATGCCTCCGAAGATACTGGTTAACCGTATCTTTAAGGATAAAATTAATGGCAGCAATATCTTACTAGTAAAATTAAAAATCCGGCTAATATTAACCACGCTCGATATCATGGAGAATATATAGCCGGAATCTACAATGGGGATCTCACTGAAGATAACTTTAATTAATTAACTATTCTTATATTGCATGTCAGCTTTCCCCCTAACACTAATTGTTATCGTTATTGAGTCAGAGTTTCGGATTTACCTGCTACCTTCCTTATTTTTAGAAAGTAATACCCTTTATTTTTAATGATAAATACCGTAAAAGAGAAACTCTATTGGACAATATCCGTTGAGGGCTTAGTAGTAACTTATTGTTTTAATAATAAATATAACTATAATAATCACAAAGCTCAGCAGCCCGTTGGCATCCATGTTCAATAAATTATTTTCGATGTTGATCAACAACGTACGCGCACATTTAGTGTTCTACATTTGCCTATGGCTAATTTTATTGGCGCTGGATATCTACTTCTTTTTCTACGCTTAACGTCGTTCCCAACGACGGTCTATCCCGCTTTCCGAATCATTATCTTTGCGTATTTGTTGCTGAAAATGCGCGATGAGGCATACATTGATGCCGCATCGCACTGCTATGGCCTAACTCTACGACTCTTTTTCATCTGTTGCCGGTTTACCATCCCCCAGCAATACGGCAAATTTATGGCCGGTTGGCGTCAGCTCCAACGCAATTTTAGCGATGATCGTCAACGGCACCGACAGCAGCATCCCTATCGGCCCGAGTAACCATCCCCAAAATATCAATGACAGAAACACCACCAGCGTAGAAAGTCCTAGTCCACGGCCCATCATGCGCGGATCGATGATGTTGCCACCAATCAGGTTTATCAGAATAAAGCCGCCAGTAACCGCCAGCGCGTCGGCAAAGCCATTAAACAATAAAGCCTGAATAATCGGTGGGATAGCAGCCAGCACCGAGCCGATATTGGGTATGTAATTGAGTACGAATGCCAGCAAACCCCAGATAAAAGCAAAGCGAACATTCATTGATGCCAGGAATATCCAAACCACCAGCCCCGTAGCAAGGCTGATAATCGTTTTAATCACCAGATAGTGAGTGACGCCCTTTACCGCACGCTGCAAGATAGCAATGCCTTTTACCGGATCGTCGAACATTAATTGCAATTTGTACGGCAGGCGCTCAACTTCAAACAGCATAAACACCACCGTCATCAACAGCAGGAAAATACCGGTCATCGCGCCGGAAAGATGGCTAATCGAGCGAGTGACGAAATTCATGGCCGCGCCAGGATCGACGAACTTCATTACGTCATCCACGGACATATCAATATTGAAACGCACGGCAAAACCGTGTAGATCGCGAATTTTTTCCAGCATCATGCCGCGATATTGCGGTAATGAGCGGGCAAACTCATTTAAAGAATTACCGAGCATTCCTAACAGGAATGACATCAGCAAAATAATAACCACCACCAACAGTACAATTGCCAGTGTGCGGGGGATTTTGATTTTTTGCAGCAAACTCACCAATGGATTCAATACAATGGAGAGAAATACCGCCAAAAGGAAAGGTACCACGATGGGCGACGCCGCCTTGATTCCGGCCATAATCACTACCAGCATGGCCAACATGGCGACAATACGTAAACCTTTATTGCTGACTGCCGACGTTACCATAATCTGTCCTTGCATCGAGGTCGTCATCGAGAACGATGATAGAAATAGTGAGAGATCGAAAATAACAGAGCGATCCCTCAACTTAAACTTAATTTTCCGAATATAGCCAGAGGGTTGAGGCAGAAACTAACCCTTTAAGCTTAGCTTTAGTCGTCAGATTTTTCAGGCGCAGGAATATGCATAGTGGTTTGCAGTAATCCTTTTGATTTATTGAAAATCTTCACACCGTTTTCGCGGCCAGCACGACGGGCGCGCTGCTCTTCACGGGGAAGTTTCAATTCGTCCTGACAAATCTGGCTACAGCAGCCGTCAAATTTGGCAGCGCAGCTTGGACATTGAATAAACAGCAGATGGCAACCGTCATTTTTACAGTTGGTATGAGCATCGCAAGGCGTGCCGCACTGATGACAGTTCGCAATCACATCGTCCGAAATCCGCTCGCCCATGCGCTCGTCAAAGACAAAGTTTTTACCGACGAATTTCAGCGGTAAACCCTGTTCCTTGGCTTTGCGGGCGTACTCAATGATGCCGCCTTCAACGTGATAAATATTTTTGAAGCCGTTATGCAACATGTAGGCGCTGGCTTTTTCACAGCGAATACCGCCGGTGCAATACATGACGATATTTTTGTCTTTGTCTTGCTGTAGCATTTCTACTGCCATCGGCAGCTGTTCCCGGAAAGTATCGGACGGAACTTCAATCGCGTTTTCAAAATGCCCCACTTCATATTCATAGTGGTTACGCATATCAACGAACAATGTATCCGGATCGTCAATCATCTGATTAACCTGATCGGCCTTCAGATACTGGCCGACGTTTGCCGGATTAAAGCTGTCGTCATCAATACCGTCGGCAACAATGCGCTCACGCACTTTCATTCGCAGCACCCAGAAGGATTTTCCGTCGTCTTCCAGAGCTACGTTCAGGCGAACCTGATCCAACGCCGGATGAGAAGCGAATAAAACCGCTTTAAACTCATCATAACGGTTGGCGGGAACGCTGATTTGCGCATTGATACCTTCTTTCGCCACGTAAACCCGGCCAAATACGCCCAATTTCACAAATTGGCTGTAAAGGCTGTCACGGAATGCTTTGGCGTCATCCAGATTGAAGTATTTATAAAAAGAAACTGTGGTACGGGGTTCGGTTTCGGCCAACATCCGTGCTTTAAGTTCCTCATTAGAAATTCGGTTATGTAACACTGGCATGGTGTACTTTCCTGTCTTTCGAAGAGGTTTCTGAGAGATTTTTATGCAGCGAAACTGCGGTTGCGGCGAGCATTTACCCGCGCGGCGCACATCATACCCGAAACTGAGCGCGGTCACATCTTTAGGGGCCGGTTAATTGGCAGAGACTTGACGTTAGCGACGTAGATCTGTATTCCTGTTTTATTGTTCCGCTTTCCGCCTGATGGCTATCGACTCCCGCGACTCTATTCTGTTCATTATCAGATTTTACTCAGGGATTTTGGCGACTGCTTTAAAAAGGAAAATCATGCGCGCTATATTTTATGGCCTCGCCGCGTCATTCTTTTTCGCTTTTACTTTTATTCTTAATCGAGCCATGGATTTATCCGGCGGCAGCTGGATCTGGAGTGCCGCGCTGCGGTTTATTTTTATGGCTCCCATGCTGTGGTTGCTGGTAATGATGCGTGGGCAACTGCGGCAAAGTCTGAGCCATTTGCGCCAATACTGGTCAGGCTATCTGCTGTGGAGCACCGTTGGGTTTGGCCTGTTTTACGCGCCGCTGAGTCTGGCGGGATCTTATGGCGAAGGCTGGCTGGTGGCCGGTTCCTGGCAAATTACCATTATTGCAGGCTCACTGCTGATCCCGCTGTTTAAACAGCAAATCGCCACGGAACAGGGGTTACAGACGCGTCGCGGTAAAATCCCCTTCAAAGGATTGCGCTGGTCGCTGTTGATTTTGATCGGCGTTGGGTTAATGCAGTGGCAGCACGCTCAATCGTTGAACTTGCAACAAACGCTGTGGTGTTTGTTGCCGGTAACATTGGCTGCTTTTATGTATCCGTTAGGCAATCGCAAGATGATGGCTATTTGTCAGGGTGAGGTAAATACCCTCCAGCGGGTGCTAAATATGACGCTGGCCAGTCTGCCATTCTGGATTCTGCTGTCTGCCGTTGGGGTGTATCAGGTCGGCTGGCCCTCTCAGGGGCAGGTCGAGCAATCCCTGCTGGTGGCGTTGTTCTCCGGCGTGATTGCCACTTTGCTGTTCTTTGCCGCAACCAATCTGGTCAAACAGGATTATTCCCGTTTAGCAGCGGTGGAAGCCACTCAATCTGGAGAAGTGCTCTTCGCTTTGCTTGGGGAAATGGTCTGGCTGGCGGCTCCATTACCCACCAGTTTATCACTGGCGGGAATTGGGCTGGTCATTATCGGGATGATCATCCACAGCGTAGCGCCTTTTATCGGACAGCGCCGATCGTCGTCTACGGCACGGAGTTAAGGCTTTTTGCAGCGACGACAATCGGTGAAACCAGAGGCTATAATGCCAGCCAGCAATGAGGCTCCGGCCAATACCAGTAAAAAATTGTGTTGCCAGTGTGCACCTGCATAACCGAGCAGGACGCCACCGAACAATAACCCGACGCTGACTTTTTCTGCTCGCATCATCCGTTGTCTATCCCATTTATGGCGATTAATTAGCTGCATATATAATACGCTATAAAAAGAAAAACCCCTTCTTTCCGGAAGGGGTTCCGCACGCAAAGCAACAAACTGATATCAGGCTAAGCGCGTCAGTTTAGCCGGAAGCCCTTGCCGCACCGCCGCGCCGCTCACCCAATCCAGCCAGGTATTTGGCACTTCTCGGGTAGGATCGATAAATCCGAGGTCATTAAGATTAACGCCTGCGCCGATTCGGCTGTCACTCGCCATTTCCACGCCGTCAAGCTGATGCAGATTCGCACCCATTTCGCGATGACCATAACCGTGCTCAATTGCAATAACTCCTGGCATCACTCCATCTAATACACTGAGCTGCGCTTTCATGCTGCCGCCGGGGGTTTCCAGTTTGACCCAATCGCCGTGCGCCACGCCCAGCGCTTTGGCATCCTGCGGATTAATCGCCACCAGATTACTGGCTTTGACTGCCCGCAGACGCTCAATCATCGGCGTAGAGCTGCTCATCAAATGTGATTTAAACGACATCAACTGGAATGGCCAACTCTGCACGGGATAATGCTGGTGAATACTGGAGCCATCGGCCAGCCGCGGCGGATAGAAAGTCGGGCAACCCGAATAACGCTCTCCGGTCATGGCATGACGATGTTTAGCCACATTTTCATTCCAGATATGTAGCGGTTTCTTCCACTGCGGCCCAGTAGCGTAGCCGTTCCACGATTTTTCATACGGCGCAAAACGCCCGCCTCGCGCCAGTAAATACGCAACCCGCATTTGCTCATCCGGATACAAACTGCGCTGAATTTCCGGCAGTAAACGTACCACGCCGGTGAGTTGTAATTCGTCCAGTTGCGCTGCGGGCACGGGGTTTTCACCCAGATAGGCGATATTGGCTGCGGCGCGCAGATAAAAATCTTCGGCACGATCGAGCGGTAACCCCTTGCCCTGTACGTCCTGCATCGCATTTTCACCAAAACCGGGTAAAGCCAGCGCTTTCGCAACGGCGATCAGGAAACTCTCCATCGCCACCGCTTGTCCGTCGGCAGTGCGCGCCGTGCGTGACTCCACCACCGGCCAGCGGGCAGTGCTGGCTTTAACCAATACGCCAGCCCAAGGCGCGCTAAACCCCCAGCTTTCGAAATTATGCGTATCTGGCACGATATAATCAGCCAGCGCAGTGGTTTCATTGATAAAAGCATCGATGGCAATAAACAGGGGTAAATGTTTAGGATCTTTCAACTTATCTTCAACCAGACCACGTAAACCAGCGACACCGTACAACGGATTGGTCATATGGCTGATCCAGGCTTTTAGCGGGTAAGGATAGCCAGAAAGCGCCGGAGCCAATTGCTCGGTTAACTGCCCGCCGACAAAGGGGTACCACGGCCCTTTTGCAGGATACGGCGGTTCACCGGCAGCCAGTTTTTGTTGATATTCCTCAGATTTTTCGTAAGGCTGTTTACTGCGGGATAGTGACAAACCGCGAGATTTAACCTGCCCGGGGAAACTGGCCAGTTGGTAGCGCGGGCCATCAGCAAAGCCGTCAAATTTGCCTCCGCCGACGGAAACACCGCCTTTCAGATTCAGGTTACCAATCAGCGCGTTCAGCATCATAACCGCCCAAGTGGTATAAAAACCGTTGCCGCTCATCATTCCACCGTGGGAAATCACCACCGCCTGACGCTGATAGGCGGTGAATTCTTTCGCCAACCCGCTGATGGTCGCCACCGGAACACCGCACTGCTGGCTGTATTCCTCCAGCGTAAAACGATTAGCCGCCGCACGCAGCAGGCTCAGCCCCGATTGCACGTCAACCTGCTGCCCGTCCGCCAACGTAACGCTCTGACTGACATATAGCTCCGCGTCCATCGCAACCGGTGCCGCCACCAAAGCCCCATCGCCCTGCGCCACCAGTACCGGGCTTTCTTCCCCTTCCGCAAGGATTTCACCGCTCAAATGCGCCGCCCGCAGAAACTGACCGGCCAGAGGGTGTTGCGGGCTAACAATCACCAAATGGGTAGCGTTAGTCCAACTGCGCTCTCCGGCGGCAGTCATAGCCGCCTCTCCCGGTACTTTCAGATATGGCGCGTTAAAACGTTCCTGTTCGAGAATCCAGCGAATCATTCCCATCACCAGCGCCGAATCACTGCCCGGCAGCACGGGCACCCAACGGTTATGCTGATTTGCCAGCGTGGTCGTCAGCGGCAACGCGGGAGCCACCACCACGTAATTAAAATCGTCCCGTTGGCGCGCATTGGCTAATTGCCTGCCTTGCCGTTTAAACGGGTTGCCCGATTGCGCCGGAGAGGTTCCTAAAAACAGAGCAAAACGCACATTATCCCAATCCGGTTTTACGTGTGCATTTTTATCCAAATCCCCCATTAATGCCCCAGAACCGGCGCGATAAGCCAGCCCGCAGTAAGCGCCGTGGCTACCAAGATTTTTAGTACCAAAGGCTTTGGCAGCAAAGCGTTGGATAAACGCGTCCCGCCCGTCGTCACCGGCGTTGGTCATCAGCAACTGGTTGGCCTTCGGCCCCAAGGACGGCTGAGCCGGATCGATTGGCGTATCCAGATCGCGAATCGCCCGCAGGCCGTCGACATGGCCTTCCCCAAACAGATCGCCGCCTTCCGTCACTTCTTTCACTAACTGTTCGAAACTGATACGTTGCCACTGACCTTCACCACGCGCCCCCACTCGTTTCATCGGCTCAAGAACGCGATAAGGGCTGGTCACGCCTTCCAGTAGCGTCGCGCCTCGAGCACATGCGGTAGATCTGTCCGCCAACCCTTGCTCACCGCCCATGCGGCGCAAAGCTTCGCTCACCGGTAATCCGTAGGGAAAATGGTGGTCGTGAGACAACGGGTGATAGGGGTTGCCTGCGATTCGCAAAATGCGATTTTGCGGCGTATCCACTCGCACTCGTAGCCCACACAGCGTCCAGCAGCCAAAACATTGTGTCATCGAAACCGCCTGATGCGGCGTAGCCTGCCATTCTTGCCCGGCATGGCCTTCCGGCGTGAGTGAGTTGCCGTTAATGGGGTCTCGCGGCAGCTTTCCGGCGCTGCCGTCCCGCAGCCCAATTAGCGTTTTACGCACCACATCGTGATAACCTGCGCCAAAGGCCACTAATCCCCCCAGAGCCAAACCGCCTTTTAACCATTGCCGCCGCGTCGTTTTAGCCATGTTGCACTCTCCCTTCCCACCATCTGACTCCTTCACGGAGCGCAATAATTAATGTCACCCATAAACCGAACGTACCGATAATCGCCAGCAATCCGTCGGTACCCAGCGATAACTGATAAGGGTTCGCGAGCACGTTATATTTAGGCAAGGTTTGGCTTTGCATCAGCAATAGCCAACGCACCATCCAGCACAGCACCATCGCCAGCAGGCTTTGCAGGATAACCACACCGATAGGTAAGCGACGTTTCAGATTCAGCAATGCCATTCCCAATAACATCAATCCAATCAATAATGGCGCAGCCGCGGTTAACGGGTGCCCGCTGGCCCACAGACGTAACGCCGCAGCAGAAAGCGTCGCGCCGCCGGCCCATAGCAACGTCACCAAGGCCAAAAGCAGTAGAGAAACCAGTTGCCAACGCGCCAGATACCTCTGAACCTGCGGCTGACGCCACAGCCACAAAGCCAGCAACGAAGGCACCGCCTGCATCGCCGTCAGGAAAATAAACAGCGGCAGCCACAGGGTGAACCACAGCGGCTGAGCGCGTAGCACCGACACTTCCCGCCCGGTATACATCAGAATCGAAAGTGCCGATAACGCCGTCAGAATCGATAACAGCCGCAGTAATCCAGTCAAAGGCCGGTTTTCCCGTTGGCCGTAGATTAAGACCAGAAAATAGGTCACCACCAGCCCGCTAAACAGCGGCAAGAACAGCGAACCCCATGACATCCACGACCAGGGCGTAAAATAAGGGTAAAAATGCCAGGCGCGCGCTGGCTGATGTAAATCCGCGCTCAAAGCCAACGGTGCCACAATAGCCGCCGCGGTAGCCAACATCAGCGCCGCTCGTTCTAGCTGTGGCCCTTTATCTCGCCTGAACCAGCGTTGCCAACAGCCGAGCAACACTGCACCACAGGCCAGCCCGATAAAGAAAAAATATTGCACTGCCCAAGGTAACCAACTGATTTCCTGCGGACGCACCAGAATTTCACGAATCATGGGTGAACCTCCTGCCACAGCGCCGGTTGCCCCTGTAGCGGCCGAGTAAACACTTCATTTAAACCGAGGTAAAACACCTGTGGCTGCGTACCTTGCTCCGGTTTCAGCACCTTAATTTCGCCCTCATACTGTTTGAGCATCCGGCGCAGTTCACTGTTTTCATCGTGCAAGTCGCCGATAATACGCGCCCCGCCGACACAGGATTCCACGCAGGCTGGCAATAAACCGGCCTCCAGACGGTGTACGCAGAAAGTGCATTTATCCGCCGTTTGAGTGGTGTGATTGATAAACCGCGCCTCATAAGGACAGGCCTGCACACAGTAGGCGCAGCCTACGCAGCGCGTGTTATCGATGACCACAATGCCATCCTGCCGCTGATAGGTTGCCTGTACCGGACACACCGGTACGCAGGGCGGGTTATCACAGTGATTGCATAATCGAGGCAGCAGCACGTTGGTTACGCTGCCCTCGCCTTCTAGCGCGATCTGATACTGGTTAACGCTGGTGCGAAACTGGCCTTGCGGTGACTGATTTTCAATGGCACAACTGACGGTACAGGCCTGACAGCCGATACAGCGACGCAGATCGATCAGCATGGCATAGCGACGCTGGGGGTTGCCGTTGCGACGGCTCGGTTCCAGTTTCCAACCGGCTTCAGCCAGCGGAACCAAAGCTGCGCCGGCGGTTAGCACGCCCAATCGCTGTAGAAACTCTCTTTTCCCTCGATCCATGGTGTTCTCCAAACCCGCCGTCGGTTAATTGATAGGAAGATGTGACGAGTTGATGGTGAGGAGTGTAGAAATTGCCAAACAGAAGCCCTATTGTGGTTTTCCACATTCCCTTTAGGGACTTGATCCAGGACAATTCACCGGGGCGATCTGGGTCATAAAAAGGAGAAGGCACGTTGCGAAACCTGTTGATTATCTTGCTGTGTTACGGTGTTTCGCTGACGGCATACAGCAAAGAATGGACGATTGGCGTACTGGCATTACGCGGCAATGCCCAAACGCTGCAACGCTGGCAGCCGCTGGCGGATAGCCTCAATCAAGGCTTGCCCGATCAGCATTTTCGCTTGTTGCCATTGGATCTCACGGCGATGAAAACCGCCGTGCAACATGGGCGCGTGGATTTTCTGCTCACCAATCCAGCGCAGTACGTGCAAATAGATAGCCACTATCCGCTACGCTGGCTGGTTTCACTGCGATCCAGCCATGAGCCGAACAACGCCAGCCGCAACGTGATTGGCAGCGTGATTTTAGTCCGTCAGGACAGTCCTATCACTCAAGCGGATGAGTTACGCGGCAAACAGGTTGGCGCGGTGTCAGCGGATGCATTCGGCGGTTATCTTTTAGGTTACAAAGCCTTGCGGGACGCTGGCTTACGGCCTGGGCAGGATTTTAATCTGCACTTTTCCGGCTTCCCGGTGGATACATTGATGTATTTGCTGCGAGATGGCGCTCTGGATGCCGCGATAGTCCCCACCTGCTTGCTGGAAGATTTACAAAACGAAGGATTATTGCAGGCCTCTGATTTCAGAGCATTACTGGCTAAACCCACCACAGTGCCCTGTCTGACCAGCAGTGATTTATACCCCAACTGGTCATTTGCCGCGTTGGCGCAGGTACCGGATTCGCTGGCTGACCAAGTAACGCGGATGCTGCTCACGCCAACGGTCAGCAAGGAGCCGCAATGGGGCGCGCCTTCCTCCACCAGCCAGGTCGAAGCCTTGTTGCGCTCGATAAATCAGCATCCAGAACAGCCGCAGCTATGGCAGGCGATACTTTCCTGGGCACTACAAAACCGGCTATTGCTCGGGATTATCGCGGCAATATTGCTGCTGCTGGGTGCGAATCATATTTGGGTGGCCTTTTTAGTGCGCCGTCGCAGCCAGCAGTTAGAGCTGGCCCACCAGCAGCTACGAGAGCGGGAAACCGCACTGGAGCAAGCTCAACGCCTCAGTATTTTGGGGGAAATGGCGTCCGGCTTTGCTCATGAACTCAACCAGCCACTTTCGGCGGTTCGCCACTACGCCGAAGGCTGCGATATCCGTTTAATACGTGAACAGCCAGATCATCCGCTGCTACCGGTGTTACAGCAAATCAGCGCCCAGGCGCAGCGAGGGGCGGATATTATCGCCAACCTACGTCTTTGGGTGGACAAAGCGCCAGCCACGTCCACGCGTATTCCGCAGTCACCTAGGAACGTGGCAGAGCACGTTTGGCAACTTATCGGCGCGCCACATCATTATCCTGATAGCAGGCTGAATATTGACCTTCCGGCTGAAATACAGCTGATGCTCCCTGCAACCTTGCTCGACCAGATATTTTGCAACCTGTTCACCAACAGCCTACAGGCCGGCGCGCGGAGACTATGTCTGAACGGCAATCAAACGCCCGAAGGAACAGAACTCAGTTTGCAGGACGATGGTGGCGGATTAACGGTTTCGCAGCTCAATCAGCTATTTATGCCATTCAAATCGGGAAAACCAGATGGCCTGGGGTTAGGTTTGGTGATTTGCCAACGGCTGATGGGCAGCCAGGGTGGGAAAATGACGTTAACCAACGCCCTTGCCGCTAACGGCGCAGCTGGGTTAGAGGTCCGATTATTCTTCCCTCTAAATTCCTCACTAAAAGGAACAAGTTAGTGTCAGTCATACATTTAGTGGACGACGATTTGGCCGTGACCGATGCCTGTCGTTTTTTATTGGAAAGTCTGGGCTATAAAGTCTGTATCTGGCATCAGGGCCAGAGTTTCCTAAACGAAGCCGATTTGTTTCAAACCGCGGTAGTACTGCTGGATATTCGTATGCCAGTGCTGGACGGCCTACAAATCCATCGGCGTTTACGTGAAGCAGGCAGCACGCTGGCGGTAGTTTTTCTTACCGGACATGGGGATGTTCCGCTGGCGGTTGAACAAATGAAGCAAGGTGCTATCGATTTCCTGCAAAAACCCGTCGCCACTCAGCCTTTGGTTAATGCACTCCAGCAGGCATTGAAACATTCCGAACAGGCGGTTTCACGCCATCAGGTCAATTTGCGCTACGCCAGCCTGACGCCAAAAGAGCAGCGGATTGCACAATGGGTAGCGCAAGGATTGATCAACCGCGACATTGCCAATAAAGCCTGTGTTTCTGTAAGAACCGTTGAGGTTCACAGAGCTAAAGTCATGGAAAAAATGGCTGCTGCGAGTTTGGCAGAATTAGTCAGTTTGCTGAATAAGCGTAGCGGCATAAGCTAGGCGTGTTTATTTTATCAACTAAAACCGGTTTATTTTGCTCAAAAATAAAGCAAATGTTACTAAGAATAGTTTTTTAATGCGGTCTGTTTTCGCGTTTTTCCCTAAAAGTGCCACAATAGAACTACCTTAAATGACAGATAAACATATTGAAAGCATGATTAGCGGCCCCAGATTAGCCGCCATAACGTAAAAGTTAACTGTCCTAAATTACTACTCTGAAGCTGAGAACACATGATGCAAGTTCCTTCTTTTAATCGCTCGTTACTGCACCCAAGATACTGGCTGACATGGTTAGGCCTGGGTATCCTTTACTTGCTGGTTTTACTGCCTTATCCGGTGATTTATACACTGGGTACTTCCCTCGGCCGTTTCTCAATGCGTTTCCTCAAACGCCGCCTTTATATCGCAGAACGTAATCTGGAACTGTGCTTTCCGCAAATGTCCAAAGCGGAACGCGAGCAGCTGGTGGTCAAAAACTTCGAATCTGTCGGTATGGGACTGTTTGAAACCGGTATGGCTTGGTTTTGGCCAGACTGGCGCATCAATCGTTGGTGTAAAGTCAGCGGACTAGAACATATTGAGAAAGCTCGGGAGAATGGTCAGGGCGTACTGTTGATCGGTCTACATTTTCTAACGCTGGAGCTGGGTGCCCGCATTTTCGGCATTCATAACCCAGGAATCGGGGTTTATCGCCCCCACGATAATAAGGCAATGGATTGGATGCAGACTTGGGGCCGAATGCGCTCCAATAAATCCATGCTGGATCGCAAAGATTTGAAAGGGATGATTCGTAGCCTGAGACAAGGCGAAATCATCTGGTATGCGCCGGATCATGACTATGGCCCACGCAGCAGCGTGTTTGTTCCGCTGTTTGCCGTTGACGATGCGGCCACCACCACCGGCACTTATTTATTGGTACGCACGGCGAAACCGGCGGTGATTCCCTTCACCCCGCGCCGTCTGCCCGATGGCAAAGGTTACGAACTGATTCTGCAACCGGCGGTAGAAGACTTCCCGCTGGAAAGCGAAGTCACTGCCGCAGCCTTTATGAATAAAGTGATCGAAGAAGAAATTCAGTTGGCAACGGATCAATATATGTGGCTGCACCGCCGCTTCAAAACCCGTCCGGAAGGCGCCCCCTCGCTGTACGATTAGCGCTCTGACGCCTTTCGCAATATCACGCCGGGGCTTTCTCTGCACCGGCGTAAATCAACGCTGCATCCCTCTGGTTATTCAACGCTAGCCCTTTTTTAACGACAAAAATACCGAGCCAAGCCTTGTTAATTTGTAATCAACATGGGAATTTATCTTTCTCTTATTTCCATATGGCTTAGCTATGTACATCATTAATCTCACTTATCATCGTCCCGTTGAAGAAGTCGATACTCATCTCGATGCCCATATTGCCTGGTTACGCAAATACTACGATCAGGGCATTTTCATCGCTTCCGGGCGTAAAAACCCGCGCACTGGCGGCATTATCTTTGCCATCGCCTTACCCCGCGACGAACTGGATGCCATTCTGGCTGAAGATTCTTTCAACGCTGTTGCCCGATATGAAGTCATCGAATTTACTCCAACCATGACGTCAGACTCGCTAACTGCTCTGAAAGGTTTGTAAGACATCAATTTGCCAAAACAGGGAATGAAAGTCAGAAATTAAGGTAGGAAACGAAAAGAAATAAGAAATGAATCAGGCAGATTCAATATTTTTGAACTATTCTGTCAGTTTTATCCACTATGAGAATGATTATTAACTACACATAATTGTGTGTAATTAATAAGAGTTATTATCAGGTTATTTCTTCAATTTCTATAAGGATATACACCATGCTGGCGAGTGCAAATCAGTGGTTCACACGATTAACCGATCATCAAGACGGCGGTAAGCTACTGTTACGCCTGACTTTTGGTATTTTGATGCTATTCCACGGGGTAGCAAAAATCCAACATGGCACCAGTTGGATTTCCGATATGCTACAGGCTCAGGGCATCCCTGGCTTTGTTGCCTACGGCGTTTATATTGGTGAGATCATTGTGCCTATTCTGATGATTCTGGGGCTATTTACCCGTCCGGCGGCCTTTATTTATGCCGTTAACCTGCTGGTGGCCACTCTGATGGTTGGCACCGGTAAGTTCTTTACTCTGACCGACGTGGGTGCCTGGGGGCTGGAAAACGAAGCGCTGTATTTCTTCGGCGGTATCATCATTATGCTGTTGGGCAGCGGCCGTTACTCGATCACCAAAAACGAAGCCTACCGTTAATTCGGGTAAACGTCGGGAAATCTAGTAGATTTGATCGCTATTCCCGCGGGGTGAACAAGACCCCGCGGCTATTTTATCGCTTTTGTTTTCTCTGACCCTGCTCAGCCCCTCACGCTTTCAGACATCGCTGTACTTTGCTAACAGCTGTTAACCTTCCCGCTTTCCGCCGTACTCATTCATCTTCCTCATCGTCTTATTCAAAAAATTTATATGCTTATTCCTAGATAATAAACCTGCTTTTCATTTTTATAAAAACCGTTAACCAAATGGTTGATGTATCTATTCAACAGGCGCATACTTAACAGGCTAATCATCTGCTTTTGTGCTTTGCCATATTAACGCCCCTCACCATGACGCTAAACCGTGCCGCAGAGCTAACACATTCTTCTATCGGTAATTTATGACCTCGTCACCAGAACCTATTCACTGGAAACGGAACCTATTTGTCGCTTGGTTGGGCTGTTTTCTGACCGGTGCCGCCTTCAGTCTGATTATGCCTTTTCTGCCTTTATACGTGGAAATCCTCGGCGTGACTGGTCATCAGGCGCTGAATATGTGGTCAGGGCTGGTGTTCAGTATTACCTTCCTGTTTTCAGCCATTGCGTCGCCGTTTTGGGGCAGTCTGGCCGACCGTAAAGGCAGAAAAATTATGCTATTACGATCGGCATTAGGCATGGGGATCGTGATGGTGTTAATGGGAATGGCGCAGAATATCTGGCAATTTCTGGCGTTACGCGCCCTGCTGGGTCTGCTCGGTGGCTTTATTCCCAACGCCAATGCGCTGATTGCCACTCAGGTGCCACGACATAAAAGCGGCTGGGCGCTGGGCACGTTGTCTACCGGCGGCGTCAGCGGCGCGTTAATTGGCCCGCTGATCGGTGGTTTACTGGCAGATAGCTACGGCCTACGTCCGGTATTCTTTATTACCGCCGCCGTACTGTTCCTGTGCTTTGTTATGACGCTACTGTGCGTTAAAGAGCAATTTACGCCGGTGTTGAAAAAAGACATGCTCAACGGACGGCAGGTTTTACAATCGCTGAAAAATCCTAAACTGGTGCTTAGCCTGTTTGTTACTACCATGATTATTCAGGTGGCAACCGGTTCAATCGCACCGATTTTGACGCTGTACGTACGCGAGCTGGCGGGAGATATTCACAATCTGGCATTTGTTAGCGGAATGATTGCCTCGGTGCCTGGCGTTGCGGCGTTAATCAGTGCCCCCAGACTGGGAAAATTAGGCGATAAAATCGGCCCCGAACGTATTCTTATCGCTATGCTGGCGCTGTCGGTGTTGTTGTTGATCCCAATGGCGCTGGTACAGACGCCGTGGCAATTGGCAGTATTACGCTTTTTGCTCGGTGCTACCGACGGCGCGCTACTGCCCGCAGTGCAAACATTATTGATTTATAATTGTACAAATCAGGTGGCTGGTCGAATTTTCAGCTACAACCAATCATTTCGGGACGTTGGCAACGTCAGCGGCCCGCTGCTGGGCGCCGCCGTTTCCGCCAGTTATGGCTTCCGGGCGGTATTCTGCGTCACCGCCGTGGTGGTGTTATTTAACACATTCTACTCATACTGGTGCCTGCGACGGCGACCGGCTCAGGCTTTGAAACAATCGGCCAATCGTCAGGAAGATAGCTAAAACTCCCCCCGGATAAGCGCAAATCTTCCCTCCTCCATGCCAAAATTTTGCTGTGATTAAAATCACAGTTTATCGCTGACTTTTCTCTTATAAATGTCACTTATACCCACTTAAAAAGTGGCTATCATCCTTATTCTCCCCAAAACTGTCATTTTCCTCTCTTTCCAGTAAAAAATAATTTACCCGTTCAAAAAAAGGGGTAAGCTCACTCTAAAGAAAAAAGACTAACTAGTTGAAAATAAATAGATAAATCTCATTATCAGCCTCGAAATTTGCACTATAATTTCGTCATAAAAATCCACATCCACCCACAGATATAAATCTAAAAAACGAGATGTATATCGACTTTTCGTCTAAATAATGGGATATAAGCACGGTAGAAAACCAAAATGACGTTATTATGGAGTTAAATCCTATTATAGAGAGTGTTAAATCGATTATTCATGAAATTAGTGACTGCCCGATAACCTAACGATAACGGACGGCATTAACAGGAGAATAAGGCGTATTGAATCACTCATACCACAGCACAACAGCCCGACCTTAACAGGCGATTTCTATGGGAAGACTTTATGCAATCCTCTAATACCAACAATAGCCGGACTTTCTTCGGCCATCCTTATCCTCTGAGTTCGCTATTCTTTACCGAGATGTGGGAGCGCTTCTCGTTTTATGGCATCCGTCCGCTGCTGATTCTGTTTATGGCCGCTACGGTTTATGACGGTGGGTTAGGTTTACCGCGAGAAAATGCTTCCGCTATCGTCGGTATTTTTGCCGGTAGCCTGTATTTAGCTTCATTGCCCGGCGGCTGGCTAGCCGATAACTGGCTAGGCCAACAGCGCGCCGTTTGGTACGGCTCTATCCTGATTGCCATGGGCCACCTTTCCATCGCTTTATCCGCATTTTTCGGTAATGACATGTTCTTTATTGGGCTGGTCTTTATCGTATTAGGAACAGGCCTGTTCAAAACCTGTATTTCCGTGATGGTCGGAACCTTATATAAGCCCGGTGATGCGCGCCGCGACGGCGGTTTCTCACTGTTTTATATGGGAATCAACATGGGTTCCTTTATTGCCCCGCTGCTCTCTGGCTGGCTATTACGCACCCACGGCTGGCACTGGGGCTTCGGTATCGGCGGCGTCGGTATGCTGGTGGCATTATTGACCTTCCGCATGTTCGTGATTCCATCAATGACTCGCTACGATGCCGAAGTTGGCATGGACTCCAGTTGGAACAGCCCGACCGTTCAACGTAAAAACGTCGGTAAATGGGTCTGCGCGGCGATGGTGGCATTGGCGGCGGTAGTCACACTGGTGGCTCAAGGCGTGATTGAAATCAATCCGGTACTGGTCGCCAGCAGTCTGGTGTACCTGATTGCCGCGTCGGTAACGCTGTATTTCGTCTATCTTTTCGCTTTTGCCGGTTTAAGCCGCAAAGACAAAGCTCGGCTGCTGGTGTGCTTTATCCTGCTGGTCTCCGCCGCGTTCTTCTGGTCAGCCTTCGAGCAAAAACCGACGTCTTTCAACCTGTTCGCCAATGATTACACCGATCGTATGGTCATGGGCTTTGAAATCCCAACCGTATGGTTCCAGTCAATTAACGCCTTATTTATTATTCTGTTAGCGCCAATCTTCAGCTGGGCATGGCCCGCACTGGCGAAGAAAAGCATTCGCCCAAGCAGCATTACCAAATTTGTCATCGGTATTTTATGCGCCGCCGCCGGTTTTGGTGTGATGATGCTGGCAGCGCAGCATGTGCTGGCCACTGGTGAAGGGGTTTCTCCATTCTGGCTGGTAGGCAGTATTCTGATGTTGACGCTAGGTGAGCTCTGCCTTAGCCCTATCGGGCTGGCGACGATGACATTGCTGGCACCGGACAGAATGCGTGGTCAGGTTATGGGTCTGTGGTTCTGCGCTTCCGCGCTGGGTAATCTGGCCGCAGGCCTGATTGGTGGACACGTAAAAGCCGATCAGTTGGATATGCTGCCAACGCTGTTTGCCCGTTGCTCCATCGCACTGGTCATCTGCGCCGCCATCCTGATTCTGCTGATTGTGCCGATTCGTCGCATGATGAATAACACCCAAGGCGCTGAAAAAACTGCGTAATTTGTCGGAATAGACTTGATAAAAAGCCAGCCTTATTTTCGGCTGGCTTTTTACTGCCCGCTCACCTGCACCACCGTTTACAGCGGCCACGCCCGTTGTTGCAACACGACGCGATAGCCATCAACGTCTTCAAAAGTTTGCCCACTTTCGTCCCAATAGGGGTTGTAGGACTCCACCACCTGAAAACCGGCTTTGAGCATTTGCTGACATTGTGTCGCCCATATGTTCGGATCCGGAAGATAAAAGACTAGCAGATTGTCTGCCGTTGGCGCACGCCCAACGGAAGTGCTGCGATGATGGGTAAACTCCAGATGATAGCCGTGATGCGGATGACCCAAAATCACACCATCAAAACCCTGATGGTCTGCAAAACTGCCCAGCACGTTCAACCCCAACCCCAAACGATACATTTCAGTGATAATATCAAGATTATCTGTCGGTCTGGCTACGCGCATGACCGCATCACTTGGTAACATGATTTTCTCCCGCCCCCAAACAGCATAGTTAACTCAAATAACTTAAAAAGCGTGGTTAATGATGAAGATCAGACTGGCTCACCTTAATGACTATTCGGCAATCCTGCAATTACAGCAGGAAAACATCCCTGAAAACCTGAGTGACGAGCAAAAAAAGCAGGGATTTATCGTTTCCCGCATGGATGAGAAACAGTTAGCCGCGATAAATAATGATTTGGGCATATTGGTAGCAGAAGATGATAATGGCGAAGTAGCTGGTTTTGTCTGCATGATGAAAACCGATGCCCGACCGCGACCGCCGGTGGTCGACGCCATGCTGGAAGCCCTGAGGCAGCAACGTTTTGAGGGTAAACCGCTAACCGAGCTGCGAGTGTTTCTCTATGGGCCGGTGTGCGTCGCTCAGAATAAACGCGGTCAGGGCATCGTTAGCCAACTATTAGCCGAGGTAAAGCAACACACTCAGGCTAATTATGACGTCGGAGCGGCTTTTGTAGACGATGCCAATCCACATTCATTAGCGGTGCATGTAAAAGGGTTACATATGACGCCGGTGACAAACTTTACCTGTCACCAAAAAGGCTATAACTTGCTGGTTTTCTCAACAAGAAGCTAGAGTTGACGTTACTCGTAAGGGCCGTGCTGGGCGTCGAAAGGCAGCATAAAGGTATCAACAATCATGGAGAGAGGTACATCGAGTACCGTAATATATTTCCATGCTGAATCTCTGACGTCCCACTGTACGCCCGGATAATATTGATTGCCGTGCCCGGCTCCCGGCACCGTGCGGCTGATAATACTGCCGCAACCGGAGAGCGTCACAATACCCGTGAGAATCAGCAGCAAACGCAGGCTTTTCTTCAGTCCAATATTTAATGTTTTCTTCACGACGGTATCAGGCTCTTCAGGTAGTCAATGGTTGTCTAAGGTCGTTCATTTTAACCACATTTCGGTTGGCATATCCGCGCAAAAATCAGCGCGTATTTATAAGGCAAAACGGACAATGCGCCTAACACATTGCCCGTTATTATAACTTATAGATATTCCGCAGGATTAGCTCGGCATGGCCTGCGGGTTACGCGGCAGGTGCTGATAAAAATCAGCCCACTGTGCGTAAGCCTCTGGCTGCTGCCAAATCTTCTGGTGCAGACGGGCAATCATGACCGGATCGCTCAACAGCTCCAAACGTTGCAGCTTCCCAAGCTTCGCTGGCCCCTGACTCAACGCCTGATTCACCTGTAACTCTCGCCCGTGCTCGATAATCTCTTTCGCCCGATGACGCGCCGTAGCCATTGCGCTTGCCAGTGCGTTATAAGACGGATTCATTACCGCGTGCAGGAAGCCGTCGGCCAAAGCTCGCTGGCGGTTAAGCTGAAGATATTCCTCGGTCGCGACCAATTCACGCGGCGGATTATATTCCTCGGGTATCAGGAACAGTTTGGCACGCTTACTGGCCATACCCAGCGTTCTGCGGCTAGACAGCACAGAAACCACCGGCGACAGAATCAGCGAGAACACAATCGGCGACAGCCACCACAGGAAACGAAGATCCAGCCAAGCCACACCACCGGCCCAAATCAGCCCCAACAACAGCTGCGGCCCATGACGCACCAGCGCTTCGCTCCACGGCGTGGCGTCATCGTCCCGCTGCGGTGAATTCCACTGAACCGACCAGCCGAGAAAAGCGCTGACCACAAATACCGTATGGAACAGCATACGGACCGGAGCCAGCAGCACCGAGAACAGCATTTCCAATAGCATCGAAAACAGCAGCCGAATGTTGCCACCGTATTCTTTCGCCCCTTTGGCCCAAATCAGAATGATGCTCAGCAATTTCGGCAGGAACAGCAATACCAAAGTGGTAGAGAACAGGCCAATCGCCAGCTCAGGCCGCCATTGTGGCCACACGGGGAACAGTTGGCGCGGCTGTAAGAAATACTGCGGCTCCATTAGGGTATGCACCACCTGTAACGCAGTGGACAGAACCAAAAACATAAACCACAGCGGCGCAGACAGATAAGACATCACGCCGGTCAGGAATACCGCCCGGTGTACCGGATGCATACCTTTCACCAGAAACAGGCGGAAGTTCATCAGGTTACCGTGGCACCAACGCCGATCGCGCTTTAGCTCGTCCAGCAGATTGGGCGGTAACTCTTCATAGCTACCCGGCAAATCGTAAGCGATCCACACGCCCCAACCAGCCCGACGCATTAAAGCGGCCTCAACGAAGTCATGGGACAAGATGGAACCTGCGAACGAACCTTCCCCCGGCAACGGTGCCAAGGCACAATGCTCGATAAAGGGTTTCACACGGATAATGGCGTTATGGCCCCAATAGTGCGATTCCCCCAGTTGCCAGTAATGCAGGCCGGCGGTAAACAGCGGGCCATAAACCCGAGTCGCAAATTGTTGCACCCGCGCATACAGCGTATCCATGCCAGAGGCTTTTGGCGCAGACTGAATAATACCGGCGTTAGGGTTAGCTTCCATCAGACGAACCAGCCCCGTCAGGCACTCACCGCTCATTACGCTATCGGCGTCCAGAATCACCATATAGCTATACTGACCACCCCAGCGACGGCAGAAATCATCGATATTGCCACTTTTCCGTTTCACCCGACGGCGACGGCGACGATAGAAAATCTTGCCGTGGCCATCGACATCCCGGCACAGCTCCAGCCAAGCTTTTTGTTCGGCCACGCAGATATCCGGATCGTAGCTGTCACTTAATACGTAAATATCGAAATGTTCCAATTGCCCGGTCGCCGCCACCGATTCGTAAGTCGCTCGCAAACCCGCGAAAACCCGCTCTACGTCTTCATTACAAATCGGCATGATCAACGCTGTACGATGGGATGGATTCAGCGGTTCATTGCCCACTACGCTGGCAGAGATGCTGTATTTATCCTTGCCAATAAGCAGCTGCAGGAAGCCCATCAGAGCGGTCCAGAAACCGGCCGAAACCCAGCAGAACAAGACGGCAAACAGAATCAGAATGCCGGTTTGCAACAGGTAAGGCAGCAGCTGCATCACCGATTGTTGCCAGTTTTGATTCCAGATTTCGATCGGGTCGATCAGCGCCCAGCCCTGGTAAGGCAAGATACTTTTCATATACACGGTGGCAATACTGGTTTGTACCAATATCAGCGCCAGCAGGATATAACGACGGATTGAACCCACCGCGCGCCATTTCCGCTCGGCGTCTGCCTGTTCCGGCGTAGCCGAACGTGAAACCGTGGTGCGACCGAGCAACGAATCCCAAAAGCGTGCCACCGGATTGGTGCGCCAGGCCTCCGGGAACATGCGCGAGCGCACGATCGGCGGCGTGGCGCTAATAACAGTACGCCCTTCTGCATCCACGGACAGTTTTTTACCGCCCTGCAATGCATCTGGCCAGCCAGCCAACAGGCGAGCCTTAACCGACGACAGTGCGGCATCGTTATCCGCCGCGCCGTGCGGTTCCGGCTGACCCGCCGCCAGTTGGTGATGCAACTGGGCCAGCGCGTCTTTATCGTTATCAGGCAACGCCGCCCGCAATGCCTTCTGCTGCTCAACAGTCAGGGGCAAGGCGGCGAGGTAATCCTGTAATGGACTCTGAGTTGACTTATTCATCGGCAGGTAGCTGATAGCTCCAGGTTTCTGTCAGGGTTTTGTCGCCGTTGACCAGCGCTGCGCGCATTTCGATCGGTTTCTTCTCATCTTTTACTTTGACCCGCAGCGTCAAGCGCCAGCCTTTGGTTTCCGGGTTATAACGTACGCTGTTTTCCAGCAGCTCACCGTTATCGCCAACGCTGACCTGAGAAGCCAGCGGCATATTCGGATCTAAGGAGCTTAATACCGGCCCGATAAAATCAACCAGGAAAGCCACGCTGCCGTCCGGTTCGCGAATCAAATTCGACTGTTTCACATCACCGGTAGAACGTAGGGTCTGTTTGACATAACCCACGTTGTCAGAATGCAGTTTGTCTTCATCGCGGGTAAAGTGCAGACGGTAATTAAGATCCAGCGAATGCTTAGCATCGGGCAGTACGTCCGGCGTCCAGAACGCCACAATATTGTCGTTGGTTTCATCCGCAGTTGGGATTTCCACCAGCTCGACTTTGCCTTTCCCCCAATCGCCCCGCGGTTCTACCCAGGCACTTGGGCGCAGATCGTAGCGGTCGTCCAAATCTTCATATTGAGAGAAAGCGCGGCCACGCTGCAATAAACCAAACCCCTTCGGATTTTCAACGGTATAGGTGCTGATAGACAGATGTTTTGGATTATTCAGCGGACGCCAGATCCATTCACCATTGCCCGCGTGAATAGATAAGCCGTTGGAATCATGCAGCGCCGGACGGTAATTCAATACCTTAGAAGGCTGACTCGGCCCGAACAGGAACATGCTGGTGAGTGGTGCAATGCCCAGTTTGGCGACTTTGTCGCGCAGGAATACCTTAGCCTGCACATCGATTGTGGTATCTCGGCCCGGATAAACGGTAAAACGGTAAGCACCGGTAGCGCGCGGGGAATCCAGCAGCGCGTAAATCACCAAATGTTTGTCGTTAGGCTTAGGTCGTTCAATCCAGAACTCGCGAAAACGAGGGAATTCCTCACCGGATGACAAAGCGGTATCAATCGCCAACCCGCGTGCAGACAGGCCATAAACCTGCCCTTTCCCAATCACCCGGAAATAGCTGGCACCCAACAGACTCATGACTTCGTCATTTTTATCGGCTTTATTCAGTGGATAAAGCACTTTGAAACCTGCAAAACCGAGGTTTTTCACCGAGTCAGGATCGTGTTTTACCGAACCAAAATTAAAGTAATCCGGACTGTACTTAATCGGTGTGACGCTTTTGGCGGTAATCTCATTGATTTGCACCGGCGTATCGAAGTACATGCCCTGATGATAAAACTCTAACTTAAAAGGTGTTTTCAGCTTATTCCAATAGGATTTATCGTGATTGAACTGAATTTGCTGATAATCGGCGAATTTCATCTCGCGAAATTGCGAAGGAAGGTTACTCTTGGGAGCATCAAAACTTTTATCCGCCAGATTCTGGGCTTTTTTTGCCACGTCATCCAAAGTAAAAGCTGAAACCGAACAAGAGAATAAAGATAACAAAATAGCAACACTCAGCCATTTAGCGCGATTCACACTCTGGCCTTTCGATAAAATATTAACTGGCACAATTCCCCCTTTACGGGTAATTAAATTCTTAAAGCCATTTTAATGGATTATCCTGTCTGGCGACAATATGATAAATCCTGATTTCATGTTTGTGGCTATTGTTTAAACGACGAACTAATCATTAAGCCTAGCAAGCCTCATTGCAATAGGCTATGGAAAAATAATAAACCTTATAGTAGGGTTTTACATTCCGCCTTATCCAGTGCCGATAAAATAAGCGCGTTATTCTCTCAATTATAACAACTAGCGAATATCTATGAAGAAAAGTACTAAACAACGAGAATATTTCCTGGACGCTATTCGCGCCTATTTGATGTTACTGGGGATTCCTTTTCATCTTTCGCTGATTTACTCCAGCCACCATTGGGCAGTAAACAGCAGTATCTCGTCGCCGTCTCTAACCTTGCTGAATGACTTTATCCACGCCTTTCGCATGCAGGTGTTCTTCGTTATCTCCGGTTACTTCTCTTTTATGCTGTATCAGCGCTATGAGCGGCGGCGCTGGCTGAAAGTTCGCCTAGAACGCGTGGCTATTCCATTAATCACCGCCATTCCATTGATTACCCTGCCGCAATTTTTTTTGCTTAAACACTATACAAATAAATTACAGGAGTGGAATTCTTTTACACTTTATCAAAAAATAAATATTGCTATTTGGGAAGGCGTTTCCCACCTCTGGTTTTTGTTAACTTTGGCATTACTGACCTTAGCTGGCCTTTACCTGTTCAATAAGATTAAAAATATCAACCAATCACTTAACGGTAGGATTAATAAATTGAATAGTTTAGGAAGAATCTCACTGTTTTTCTTTCTCTTCTATTTATTATATTCTGTGGTTCGTAGAATAATATTTATACTCTCCCCAGAATTACTCTTTAATAGTGTTTTTAATTTTGTGGTTATGGAAACGCTGTTTTATGCGCCTTTCTTTATTCTCGGGGCCATGACTTTTAAATACCTTTGGCTAAAAGAAGTGTTTCTAAAGTTTTCACCGATGGCATTAATCGCTTCCGTTGTCCTATTGGCTGCCTATTGTATTAATCAACAAGTGTTTAACCCGGATTATTTTTCCTTCGAGCTGGATATCCTTATCAAAGCGCTGATGGGGATCACCATGACTAACGTGGTGTTTTCTTTGGGTTATCGTCTGCTTAACGCCTCATCGTCCGGCATTACCTATCTGGTTAACGCGTCGTTGTTCATTTATTTGGTGCATCATCCGTTAACCTTGATCTACGGCGCTCTTATCGCGCCGCATATTCAGAATAACGCTTTGGGCTTCCTAGTGGGCCTGCTGTTTGTCTGCCCTGTCGCCTTTTTGCTGTACGAAATTCATCTACGTATTCCGCTGCTAAAATTCTTGTTTTCCGGTAAAACAGCCAGCACTGTTTCCTCACAGCATAATGTTATTACCAAGTAATATGGTTGTGGCAATATCGTTAACCACTTAAAACCATTACACTGTCTACCCCTTGCAAAACAAGATGGGGCAGCAACACCTCACTGTATGCCCGTTAATCGGGCATTCTTACCGAGCAACAATCATTGGGATAAGCTTCGCTCGCAGTGATATGACAGAGGATTTGTGATGAGTACACCAGACACTACCGGGAAAAACCTGACGAATGATGCCGATATCAGCGCCGAGTTTTCCACCCTTTTTGCCTTGGTCAATCGACTCAGCAGCGCGTTGGACGGCTCCATTAACGGAAAAGATCGCAGCGTGTTGGTCAATGAGCTTTCACAACTGACCTTTTCAGAAGTGCCGAACCCCGAACGCGCCATAGTGACCGAATTAGTCAAACGCACTCTGGTCACCCTCGATCGGGCATAACGCTTTGCCTGTGCTCACCCGCTGCACCATCGGCACGGGTGAGCCGCTTCTGCTCCTGATTTCCTCGCTCAGCTCCGCTTAATTCTTCCTCAATGGGATAAAACACTTTTTTTTCCCGATTGGGCCAGAGAGATAGTTCAAAAATACAAATTTAACACCTTGAATTAGGTCATATCTTAGCTTTTAACTGCGCTTTTCTGTGTATAATTAACTTGTTTCATCCATAACCCGCCATTTATGCATAAACCAGGAGATCCCCCACCGTGGACGCGACCACTATTAACAGTCTCTTTTTAATCGGCGCAGTACTGGTGGGCGCAAGTATCTTACTCAGTTCACTCTCATCCCGTTTAGGTATCCCGATTTTAGTTATCTTCCTCGCCATCGGCATGCTGGCCGGCGGTGACGGTATCGGCGGTATTCCTTTTGATAATTATCCGGCCGCCTATCTGGTCAGTAACTTGGCGCTAGCGGTGATTTTGCTGGACGGCGGGATGCGCACCCGAGCTTCATCATTCCGCGTAGCTTTATGGCCAGCGTTATCTTTAGCGACCGTTGGAGTGATGATTACCGCGGGATTAACCGGTCTGGCCGCGGCCTGGCTATTTGATCTGGATATCATCCAGGGGATGTTAATTGGCGCAATTATAGGTTCTACCGACGCAGCGGCCGTTTTCTCACTATTAGGGGGAAAAGGGTTAAACGAACGCGTCAGCGCTACGCTGGAGATCGAATCTGGCAGCAACGATCCTATGGCGGTCTTCCTGACCATCACGCTGATAGCGATGATTTCCGCCGGCGAAACCAGCCTAAGCTGGATGTTCATCATACATTTACTGCAACAGTTCGGGCTGGGCATTATCCTGGGCCTGCTGGGCGGTAGTCTGCTGCTGCTGCTGATTAACCGCATTGAGTTAGCCAACGGTCTATATCCGCTACTGGCCGTCAGCGGCGGTATCATGATTTTTGCGTTAACCACTGCGCTAAATGGTAGCGGCATTCTGGCCGTTTACCTGTGTGGGCTGATGCTGGGCAACCGCCCTATCCGCAACCGTTCCGGGATCTTGCAAACCTTTGACGGTCTAGCGTGGCTCAGTCAGATTGGGATGTTCCTGGTATTGGGGCTACTGCTCAATCCGAGTGATTTACTGCCGATCGCCATTCCGGCGCTGATTTTATCCCTGTGGATGATTTTGTTCGCTCGCCCGCTGTCGGTATTTATCGGGCTGCTGCCTTTCCGTAGCTTTAACCTACGTGAACGTATTTTTATCTCTTGGGTAGGTCTGCGCGGTGCTGTGCCGGTGATTTTAGCGGTATTCCCAATGATGGCTGGCCTGCCAAACGCCCATTTATTCTTTAACGTCGCTTTCTTTGTGGTGCTGGTTTCTTTGCTATTACAAGGCACCAGTTTGTCCTTTGCGGCCAGGAAAACCAAACTGGTGGTTCCCCCAGCTCTGGCACCGATTTCCCGCGTCGGGCTAGATATTGATATGAACCGTCAATGGGAACAGTTCATCTATCAGCTTAGCTCGGAAAAATGGTGCATTGGTGCGGCGCTGCGCGATCTGAAAATGCCGCGGGGCACTCGAATTGCAGCGTTATTTCGCGGTAAAGACTTACTGCACCCAACCGGTAGCACCCGACTGAAAGAAGGCGATATTCTGTGTGTAATCGGTCAGGAACACGATTTGCCAGCGCTGGGTAAGTTATTTAGCCAATCGCCTACTATCACTCTGGATGAGCGCTTCTTCGGTGACTTCATTTTGGAAGCTGATGCACGACTCAATGATATCTCTAATATTTATGGATTAAATCTGGAAGACGGAATTGATGGCCAGCAAACCTTGGGTCAGTTTGTGATCTATTTATTGGGCGGAGAACCGGTTATCGGTGACCAGATCGAATGGGATGGCCTGACCTGGACTATTGCTGAAATGGATAATGACCGCGTCACTAAAGTTGGCGTAAAAATTATCACCGAGAAAGCCTGACCGTTATTTTAGCGGCTGATATTTTCTCAGCCGCCAATTCTATCTGATAAAAATCTTAACGCCGCTGGCAGTGATTGTTGTCGCCAGCGGTCATTTGCAAACCCTGCCCTTTTCTCTCCGTTGGTTTTTATATCATTCGGCTAATTTGCCGCGGCCGTTTCAATAGAAATGGCAGAACTTGGCAAACCGAAAATCCGATCAAACAACCCGTTAAAAATGAAGGTATAGCAAGGTATTAGCACAATGAGCGCCAAATCCAGATAGAAAGCTTCCAGCAAACTGATGTTCATCCACCAGGCGATTAACGGAATCAAATACACCACCAGCGTCAGTTGAAAGCCAATGGCGTGCAGCACCCGCCGTTTAACCGTGCGCGTCCGGCTGAGCTGGCGGCTTTCCCAAAACTCGAAAATATAGTTATAAACAAAGTTCCAACTCACCGCGATAGTCGTAATCATCACCGAAAGCGGGCCTGTATTTCCCGGCGAAGTCCCTGATAGCAAAGCCAACCCCAAAGCCGAAATCACCAGCCCAATAATTTCATATGCCGTGACGTACACCAGCTTTCTTTTTAACCCTTGCATAACCACCTCATTATTATTCGCTGATGAGCAATCTCCGTCGCCCATCGATTAAGGCCGCCAAGATATCGTCATTCGTACTGACATTAAAAGTTAGCTATTATCAGTTTTACTGATAGGAGGACGAATGAATTTTTCGAGTGAAAATATCGAGTTATTTTTAGCCGTTATCGACCGAGGGTCCTTCTCGGCGGCGGCCAGAGCCTTACACCGCGTACCGTCAGCGGTCAGCATGGGCATTGCTAATATGGAGGCCGAGCTTGGGTTTCCGCTGTTCGACCGTCGCTCCCGCGAACCAATCCCGACGCCATTGGCATTAGCACTGGAGCCACAGGCGCGAATAATCGCTCAGCAGCTTCAGCAGCTACGGGTTCACGCCGTCGAATTATCTCAAGGATTGGAAAGCACGTTTGCTTTAGCTATGGCGGCGGAAGTGGATAAAACACCGGTTCTGGCGGCGTTGAAAATTCTGTCTCAACGTTATCCTCTGCTGAATATCGAGGTGCTCAGCGCGCCGCAGGATGATGTGTTACATATGTTGCACTGCGGCAGAGTCAGCGTGGCGCTGGCCTTCGGCGGGCTAAGCATCAACGTGCAGGAACAATTTCAATACGTGGGCAGTGAATCATTGATTGCCACTATTTCAGCTCGCCACTGGGCGGCAGAAAATGCCAATGATGCACTTTATATTGAAGATTTAGTCACCATTCGCCAGATCATCGTTGCCAGCATGAGCCACCCTATCAGCGATACTCGTCCGCTGGTTGCAGGCAGCTATTGGCGAACCGACACGCTGGCTATGGCATTGGGCATGGTAGAAGCCGGTTTGGGTTGGGGCAATCTACCTTTTTCATTGATCGAACCCTTACTAAAACAAGGACATTTGAAACAACTGCATTTTAAAAATACCAAAAACGAGCTGAAATTACCGATTCACGCCGTTTGGCTAAAGAATCAGTCGCTAAATAAAGCCGCGCGGGAATTTGTGCAATTGATGAGCCAGTAAACTGACATGACAGCGCCGTACAAATAATGAGCTACATTTATAGGAGCCCATTCTGGGTGACATACAGTTACATCTGATTTTTTCTCTGCTTTTATTCGCCCTGAGGTAATAAAAATGGAATCACTTCCTACCAGAGATCCTGAGAACGGCCCGCCAAATAAACGACGTTCATTATTAAAAGCGGCCATTGGCATGTCAGCACTAAGCATCACCGGTGCCATTGGTTTAACCAGCCCCGGAGTAACCTATGCCGCAGCGCTGACCAAAGAAGAAAGAGATAAACTCACTCCAGACCAGATTATTCAAGGTTTGAAAGACGGTAATATCCGTTTCCGACACGGAAAAATGCAGCAACACGATTATTTAGCGCAAAAACGCGCCAGCGCCAGTGGGCAATTTCCCTCGGCGGTCATATTAAGCTGTATTGACTCCCGCGCTCCGGCTGAAATTGTTTTTGATACCGGAATTGGTGAAACATTTAATGGACGAATCGCCGGCAACATTGCCAATAACGATCTCCTCGGTAGCCTGGAATTTGCCTGTGCTGTAGCCGGTGCCAAAGTGATTCTGGTATTGGGGCATACCGCCTGCGGTGCTATCCGCGGAGCCATTGATAATGTTGAGCTGGGGAATTTAACCGGGTTACTGGCACAAATAAAACCGGCCATTGCGGCAACGGAATATAGCGGCGACCGCTCGGGCAATAACGCCGCTTTCGTGGATGCGGTAGCGAAAACTAACGTAGAGAACACGATAAAAACTATTCGTGAGCGCAGCGATATTTTGAATAAGCTGGAAAAAGAAGGAAAAATCAAGATTACCGGAGCCATGTACCAATTAGACGGCGGGGCAGTCGATTTTATCCAGATATAACAGCCGCATGACGCTTTCCCTTCAAACAGGCAGTAGCGTTCTTTTATTGTGAAAATGTTATTGTGAATGTTTTATTGCAGGTATTGATAGCGAGATTATCCGCTAAGCAAATAAAACAGTCTTCTGTTTGAAGGGAATATTTGTGCATAGCGACAACAAATGATGAAATGCAAACACGCGTTTACGGTAAAAATAGATCGTAACGTTCAATCAGGAAATATTGGATTTTAGAGAGGTCAATAAAGAGTAAAACCAAGAGATAACCAAGAAGTGAATGGCGGAGGAGGAGAGATTCGAACTCTCGAACGGTTTCCCGTCGACGGTTTTCAAGACCGTTGCCTTCAGCCACTCGGCCACCCCTCCGCAATGAGGCGCACTATAAACAGCGCGACCTGGCTTGTAAAGCCTGATTTGGTTTAATTGGACAAAAATCCGTCACCACGGCAACGAAAGCCGAATTTATCGTCAGCTTGATGAAAAATGGCGCATTGCGGTTTATCTTTGCAGTCCACTGCCACTTTCCTGTTTATCGCAGACATTTTTGGGATACCGACGAATATTTGCTAAATTAACCGCTGATTTGGTTTTTTGCATAATTGAGGCCGTATGTTGGAGTTTGAAGGTCGGATAATTGATACCGATGCTCAGGGGTATTTGAAGAATAGCGATGACTGGTCTGAAAGTCTGGCTCCTATTTTAGCCGCGCAGGAAGACATCACCCTAACCGAGCCGCATTGGGAAGTGGTTCGCTTTGTCCGAGCGTTTTATCAGGAGTTTAATACCTCGCCAGCAATTCGCATGTTGGTCAAAGCCATGGCGCAAAAATACGGCGAGGAGAAAGGCAATAGCCGCTACCTCTACCGCCTTTTTCCAAAAGGCCCGGCGAAACAGGCCACCAAGATTGCAGGTTTACCTAAACCGGTAAAATGTATTTGATCGTTCAGATCTGTTACTCACTGCATAAACTGACCGGCCTAATGGCCGGCGGTTTAATAACGAATCTTGAAGCCTTCAAATACTTCAACCGCTCTGGGTTCCGTCAACACCCGATCCACTCTTGCCCCCCGAGGCCCGCCCTGCCGCAGCCACGCCATCAGCTCTTCCACTGATTCTGACTCACCGCAGGCAATCACTTCAACGCTACCGTCATCCATGTTTTTCGCATAACCGGTGATACCGCGACTAACCGCTTCATGTTGGGTACAAAAACGGAACCCCACGCCCTGAACCACACCGTAAACATAGGCCGCGATACAGACTTTTGGCATATTTATTCCCTCATTTTTATTTTTAGTGCATATATTCCGATACCAAACTTTATTCCGATACCAAACTTATTATCGCTACTTTTCTGTTATCTCACCGCAACCATCTCATTATGGCCTTAGGCTCGTCTCACGCCAAATACAGTCAGAACAATTAATATTATTGACGTATTCCCAGATCCAATTCCGGCATAGTCAAGCGCAGATCTATCCAACGCCCTGTGGGATTATCGAACGGTTGGCCATCGTTGATGTACAATAGATCCCTGCGCAATTTCGTAAATCGAAACCAGGGTAATACTCCAATTTTAGCTATAAAAAAACCGGTCTAAGCCAGCAGAGATGAGTGATAAAGTTCGAAATCTCAATTCCTTGAGAAGGGTTTTCATCCCTGCGATTTTGGTTAGCTCATCCCTAACCGTTGAGTAAGACTTGCATGAGCAAATCTGAACAGAGGGCTTCCTGCGCCTCCAGCGGTTGTTATCCTAAGGTATTAATTAAACACCTATTTATTCGCAGCATTCGCCGCTTATCGCACTCCCCATCGCTGTAGCGCTCATTTTCTTACCGGTATCACCATCACAGAGCGTTAGCACGCCAACTACGTCAAAATAAGCCGTATATTCAAGCCCCTCCAGTCCGTGATGACCGCCCACCAAAGCTAGAGTCAGCGCCGCACCGCCAGCGGAGGACGCCAGAAGTTTGTTACGTAGAGCGGGAGCCATTAGATTTCTCCTTTAACTGAAATTCTTTTCGCTTGTAGTGCCAGTTCACGCCAACGGCTCCAATCTTGCAGACAATTCCGATGATAATTGCCCATTCGTTCAACGAAAGCTCGCCCAACGCGGCCGTCAAACCACCAAGCCAGCAAGACAACTCACTGACATATTTATCCATTCGCATAGCCTCCTCCCCCTGCCGGTCTGGCTGGGCATTTGTAAGATTCAGGTGTCAACAGGAATAGCTCTCCGCCACGGCTCCTCGCGTTACGGGGGCGTGTAGACGTTGGAGTTTGACGGAGAGCCAGATACGAAAAAGCCCCGCAGAAGCGAGGCCTTGATTGACTCATCCTGGCATCCGTTGGAGATGCTGGATTTGATATTTGGGGTGAATCAGGGTGATCACCGCTTTACTTAATATATCTACCTCAGTCTGCATCAGGAAAACAGATGAGCTGCGAGATACAATGATATTCACTAAGTACCTATAAATGCAAAAAGCCCCGGTGGTTAACCCGAGGCCTTTCTCTGATGAGCCTTTATAAGTAGCCCACTATGAGAAGCAGTTTACCCCAATTTTCGGAAAAATAAATAGCTAACGATAAAATAATTCACTATTTTTTCATTAGCTATTTAATTGCTTTACTCAATAAGTTACTGGCGCGGACTTCTTCCTGCTCCAACTGGCCAATCAGCGAATCGTAAAATGGCTTAATGCTTTTATCCCAGGTTGCGGCACTGATGGCGTTAGTCAGCGAACTCACTGCCCGAAATGCGGTTGATGCCGGAATTCGCTCGTACCCGCGACCGCGGCAACGCTGACAATCGCGCTTTACTGGAAGGCCCTGTTTCTCGGTCTCTTTTTGATCCACAACGACACCGCGGCCACGGCAATCCCGGCAGGCAACGGAAACCACGCCTTTTCCCCGACACTGGCTGCAAATAACCTGAGTAGGCTGGCTATAGGCCCTCTTTTCCCGATCTTTCGCCGTTGCTACCCTGTCGATAACGAACCTTTTCCCCTTACAACAAGAACATTCCTCAACGCCTGAGGCGCTGCGGCAATAATCCTGATAGGCAAAACCCGCCAGTTTCTGTACGACTTTCACTTTAACCCTGCCATCCAGCTTACGTAAGGCTGCCACCTTATCGCATTGGGTCATGCCATATTGAGTGAGTAACTGAATCGCATCTTTGGCATCACCAGCACTTAAACCCAGCTTCCCTGAATAGGCTTTAAACCCGAGTTCAGCCTTGGACTGACACAGGCCGAAAGCTCCCATCACATCGGCGCCGGTCAAGATATCGCCCGTCGCACCAGGGCTATCGGTGAAAGATTGTGATTTACAGAATAGATACTTTGTCGCTGATTCCAGGTTCATATTGCTTTCCTCGCCTGCACGCCCATCCGTAGATAGACGTAAATAAAAATCTATGCCGCTCCTTGACGTATCCCTACGCCGGACCGCAACGTTCTCAGTTCTTACTAGCGGTCAGGGTTCCCTATCCTTACTCCTCGTAACCCCTTGTGTTGGCAACGCTCTTGTCGCGTTAGCTCAGCCAATCACCTTGCCTCGCAGACTATCGTCCATAGCTATTTGGCTCCGTCACTCTGGAATCCAGCAATGTCGGTATCACGTCGCTAACCTGGTTGAACAACACGCCTACCCATTTTAAACGCCGCTCGACCCTATGAAACCACACGACACTTGCATCATCGCCAGACGCTGTTTGCTTCACAGGTCTTCTCCGTATGAATAAATACCCATTAATAATACCGCAAGTATTTATCAAATCAATATCTGCGGTATTGTTATTTTAATAGCTCTGGTATTAGAATGAGTGAATGGAAAAGAAAAAACCGCTCACGCCCGAACAGATCGAAGACGCGATGCGTTTGAAATCTCTTTATGAGGCAAAGAAAAAATCGCTGCATATCACCCAACAGGCGATAGCCGATGACCTTGACGTCAGCCAGGGCGCGATTGGCCATTACCTGAACGGCCGGAATCCATTAAACACCAAGGTCGCGGCGGCATTTGCCAAACATCTTCAGGTCTCTATTGCCGATTTCAGTCCTACGTTAGCCAAAGAGGCCGCCCTGCTTGGAGAGAATGCCAATTCGAATAACGTGAGTTATCTTGGGCAAAAATCTACGGTTGGCACCTTCCCGCTGATTAGCTGGGTGAGCGCCGGGAGCTGGCTGGAAGCGGTAGAACCCTATCGCAGAGATGAAATTGATATTTGGCCTGACACCACGGTAAATGCCAGCCCCGGTTCTTTCTGGCTACGGGTGAAAGGTGACTCCATGACCGCGCCAACGGGGTTTACCGTGCCCGAAGGAATGATTATTTTAGTCGATCCAGAGAAGGAGCCGGTCAGCGGAAAACTGGTGGTGGCCAAGCTGGAAAATGAAAACGAAGCGACGTTCAAACAGTTTATGACCGATGCTGGACGTAAGTACCTTAAGGCATTAAACCCGCATCATCCGCCGACTATTATCAACGGAAACTGTAAAATTATCGGCGTTGTGGTGGATATCAAATGGGAACATATTCCTTAATACCCAAAGCCTATAGATAAAACCACCGATTGTTATCAGAAGCAAAAAGGCAATCCTGCGGTGATTTATCATAAAAATAAATGGCTTAAGCCGGAATAAAAATCTGTTAATACATTTCTTTTACACCGGCTTGAGTGATAAATTACGCTTTCATCTCACCATTTTAATATTTCTATATTAAAATTTAATACATCCACACTCATAGCGTTCCCATCCGCCAAAGTAGTGACTCATCTCATATTACTATATGATTGTGGCCTAATTTTTGATTGATAATATGTTATCAATCCCAACGAATTGATTATAAAAGATTATTATGAACCGTGTAATTCTCGCTATGGGACGCGAAAAGTCCCTGCTCCGCCGTCATCCTTGGGTATTTTCTGGCGCCGTTGAACGTGTTGAAGGCAAACCGCTTCCTGGGGAAACCGTTGATATTATGGACAGCCGAGGTAAATGGCTGGCCCGTGGCGCGTATTCGCCAGAGTCACAGCTGCGTGCCCGCGTTTGGACTTTCCAACAGGACGAAGCCGTTGACAACGATTTCTTTATCCGCCGCTTACAGCAAGCGCAAAGCTGGCGGGACTGGATTGCGAAGCGCGACGGTCTGGACAGCTATCGCCTGATTGCCGGTGAATCTGATGGTTTGCCTGGCGTCACCATCGATCGTTTCCAAAACTTCTTTGTTCTACAACTGTTGTCTGCCGGTGCTGAATACCAGCGTGGTGCCTTGATCAACGCGCTACAGCATTGCTATCCGGAGTGTTCCATTTACGATCGTTCCGACGTATCGGTTCGTAAAAAAGAAGGTATGGAACTGACCCAAGGTCCTATTTTGGGGGATATTCCACCAGCACTGCTACCGATTCAGGAACACGGCATGAAACTGCTGGTCGATATCCAGCAGGGTCATAAAACCGGTTTTTATCTGGATCAGCGCGATAGCCGTTTGGCCGCTCGCAATTATGCCAAAGGCCGCCGCGTACTCAACTGTTTCTCATACACTGGCGCGTTCGCCGTTTCAGCCCTTATGGGCGGATGCGAGCAGGTTATCAGCGTGGATACCTCACAGGCGGCGCTGGATATCGCTAAACAAAACGTGGAATTGAACCAGCTTGATCTGAGCAAAGCCGAATTTGTTCGTGATGATGTGTTCCAACTGCTGCGGAATTACCGCACGCAAGGGGAAAAATTCGACATGATCATTATGGATCCGCCGAAGTTTGTCGAAAATAAAAATCAGTTGGCCAGCGCTTGCCGTGGTTATAAAGACATCAATATGTTAGCGCTACAGTTACTGCGTCCAGGCGGCATTTTGCTGAGCTTCTCCTGTTCAGGATTAATGCCAAATGATTTGTTCCAAAAAATTCTGGCCGATGCCGCGCTAGATGCAGGTTGTGATATACAATTTGTAGAGCAGTTCCGTCAGGCGGCCGACCATCCGGTTATCGCAACCTATCCGGAAGGTTTGTATCTGAAAGGTTTTGCCTGTCGAGTGATGTAACGTGAAGGTGATGTAACTTGAAATGTCCTGCGCTGCCCTCATATCAGAAGGCAGCGAAATGTTTTTCAGGAGGTTACTATGATCGCCAGCAAATTCGGTATTGGCCAGCAAGTTCGCCATAAACTACTCGGTTATTTGGGTGTTGTTATCGATATAGATCCCGAATATTCCTTGGATCAACCTCAACCTGAAGACGTCGTTAATAGCGATACTCTGCGATTAGCGCCTTGGTATCACGTTGTTATGGAGGACGATCGCGGTCAGGCGATACATACTTATCTGGCAGAGGCTCAGTTGGCCTATGAAGTACAGGAAGCTCATCCTGATCAACCTTCATTAGACGAATTGGCGGTTTCTATTCGCGATCAGTTACAGGCACCGAGATTACGGAACTAAGGCTTATCGCCTAAACGTTAAACCTGATGAAAACCCAACCTCAGCGTTGGGTTTTTTTATCGTTTCTTTCCATTTCCTTGCCCTGACGCCAAGACAGCTTATTGAGATAGCGCATGCAATGATTTTAGGCTTTTTCCAAACCCAGGCGCGGAATCTCAATTTTCGGGCAACGATCCATCACCACTTTAAGACCCGCATCGGCCGCTAGCACCGCCGCTTGTTCATTAATCACACCAATCTGCAACCACAACACCTTGGCGCCAATGGTGATGGCCTCCTGCGCGATGCCGTAAGCCGCTTCGGCGTTACGAAACACATCCACCATATCAACCGGATGAGGGATATCCGCCAGTTGACCGTAGGCCGTTTGCCCCAATAAAGTTTGCCCCGCCAGCTTCGGACTCACGGGAATCACCTGATATCCCTGAGAAAGCAGGTAAGCCATCACGCCATAGCTTGGGCGACCAGGATTATTACTGGCTCCGACTAATGCGATAGTTTTGGTTTTTTTGAGTACCTCAGCAATATCATTGTCATGCATATTTCAGTTCCTCTGATGTGCATAATAAATAGAACTTATTTCACCGGTTCGTGTCCCAAAAGAGCGCGGGATCGGGTCGATTATCTCAGTGTATATCATCAGCCAAAGAGGCTGAAAAGAAAGCCGACAATTGACTTCGTTTAACCTTGATCAATGTATTTTCTGTTAAATTACATTGTTTTTTCCTTTTAAATTCAAAAATATAAACATAAGCAAATAATACAAAAAGTGTCGAAATGTAATTATAATGATGTGAGGGATAATCTTTGGCGCATTATCTTGCTTATCTGACAATACAAAGATTGGGCAAAAGGAGTGGAACATGAAAATCGGTCTTATGGTTATCGCAGTTTTAATCGCCTGCGCTAGCGGTTCGGCGCTGGCAACGACGTTAAAACTGTCGCCTGAGATTGACTTGCTGGTCGTTGACGGTAAAAACATGTCCGGTTCTTTGCTAAAAGGCGCGGAAAGTCTGGAGCTGAACAGCGGCCAGCATCAAATACTGTTTAAAGTTACTAAAAATCTTCCGTCCAGCACACCTGCCCAAATGTTTTACACCTCACCGCCGCTGATCGTGGTGTTTAATACCCAAAACGTGAAATCTGTCGCCATCCACCTTCCAACGATTACTAATACGCAAGAAGGACAGAAATTTTCTCATCACCCGCTGTATCAACTGATTGATCACAATGCTCATATTCTGCCGGTACGTTCTGATATGCTGCATCCGGATGATTTAACCAGTAGCGCTTCTCTGGAAAACATCATGGCAATCTATAACTTAGGCAATCATAAAGCCTCGGTTCCCTCTTTCGCCGCGATTCCCCCTTCAACCGTTAGCGCGGTGCCCGGTACAACGCTACCCGCAGCAGGCAACGGCATCGCCGACAAAACTACGCGCCTGAACGGTGAGAACGTTTCTGAGCAAATGCTACAGTATTGGTATTTGCAGGCAGATAAAGAAACCCAACAGCGGTTTTTGCTTTGGGCCAGGAAACACGCGGCAAAACAATAGGCGCTGTTGACTCACGTGTTTGTCAGGATAACCCCCTATTCTCTCGCGCAGGCTCGCCAATGAAAGCGGCCAAAAGTCGAATGCGGCAGAATCTGATGTGAATATCGTATTTTTCAATCCCTTCTCGCAATTTCTTGCGCTCCCTCTATGCACCAAATTCCAGTTTCAGTAATCTGTCGGGAAACCTCAGTTATTTAAGGATTTTCATGGAACTGACTACACGAACCGTTGCGGCGAGGAAACATATCGCCCTCGTGGCTCATGATCACTGTAAAAAATCGCTGCTTGCCTGGGTTGAAGGCAACAAAGAGCTACTGGCGCGACACGAACTTTATGCCACAGGCACCACTGGAAATCTGGTGCAACGTGCCACGGGGATTCCGGTACGCAGTATGCTCAGCGGGCCAATGGGTGGCGATCAGCAGGTAGGCGCGCTGATTTCAGAAGGGAAAATTGATATGTTGATTTTCTTTTGGGATCCGTTAAATGCGGTGCCGCACGATCCCGATGTAAAAGCGCTGCTGCGTCTGGCCACAGTGTGGAATATTCCAGTCGCCACAAACCGTTCTACCGCTGATTTTCTCGTCTGCTCGCCGCTATTCGATCGGGAGATTGAGATTGCTATTCCCGATTACCAGCGCTACCTGCAAGATCGTCTGAAATAATCCGCCCGCCGCGGGCCAAAGCCTGCGGGGGCAACCATTTCCTGTCAGGGTTTCTTCTGTACTGACACGCCAAGATCGCGTAACTGGCTGACAAAGACTGAAGGGCGATCGCTGTCTTGTAATAACCACACTTGATGTTTAGCCCGCGTCATGGCGACATACAGTAAACGCCGTTCCTCCGCATCGGGAAAATCTTCCGGTTGCGGCAAGAGTACGTCTTCCAACACCGACTCTCTGGCTTCCGCCGGGAATCCATCGCTGCCTTCATGCAAACCAGCGATAATCACGTACTCAGCCTGCTGCCCTTTACTGGCGTGAATGGTCATAAAATCGATATTCAGTTTGGGCCAGCGCGTTTTGGCTTTCTGCAAAATATCCGGACGTAAATGATGATAGCGAGCCAAAATCATGATTCTCTCATCATGTTTAACATAGCCGCTCAGCTTATCCAGCAGCGCCTCAAGCTGTTCATGCGGCAGGATTACCACGGATTTTTTCGTGCCTTTACTCAGGCTGTTTAGCGGTTTTTTTAACTGATGAGGATTTTGTTGGATAAACTGATTGGCTATCTCACCAATGCGATCGTTAAAACGATAGGTGGTATCCAAAGCACATTCCGCTCCTTCACCAAAATGATGACTAAAGGCGGTGGTCAGCAAGAGTTCGGCTCCGCTGAAACGATAAATGGCCTGCCAGTCATCCCCTACGGCAAACAAAGATGTTTGGGTATTTTGCTTACGCAGAGCGGAAAGTAACACTGCGCGCTGCGGCGAGATATCCTGAAACTCATCCACCAGAATGTATTTCCATGGACTGACAAAACGCCCTTTCTCCAATAAATTCACCGCTTGATGAATCAAGCCGGAGAAATCAACCGCACCTTCGTCCTTCAACGCACTTTTCCACGCTTTCAGCAACGGAGCCATCAGGCGAATGCGTTTCTGGAACAGGTCGCGCACTTCCTCATCGGCTTGTTCAATCATTTCAGCCTGGCTACCGCCGTGCATCCGCATCAGGCCAAGCCAACGTTCCAGACGCCCTCCCAAACGCGCCGCCAGACGTTTATCTTGCCAGAAACTGCCTTCCGGCACGTCCCACTCCAACTCTTCGGTCAGCCACTGCCGCCAGCCTTTGGCTTGCGCTTTCTTTTCTTCACACTGCTGTTGCCAGTTTTTGATCAATAGCGAGCGACGCGCCTGACTGTCTGATTCCAGCTTACTGATAACCGGAGTTTTACGACTGCCCTGCTGAATAATATGCAGCGCCAACGCGTGGAAGGTTTTGGCCTGAATATCTTTTGTCCCCAAACGTTGCTTAATTCTATCATTCATTTCATCGGCAGCCTGACGCCCGAAAGCCAGCAGCAAGATTTGCTCCGGCAGCGCTTCCTGGCGATGTAACAGCCAACCGGCACGCGCCACCAGCACCGACGTTTTACCACTACCCGCTCCAGCCAATACCAATACCGAATCTTCCCCATTCACTACTGCCCGACACTGGGAATCGTTCAAAGGAGAGGTTTCAACCTGCTGGAAGAAGTCGCGGTGTTGTTCCAGCACGCGGTCGGTCCATTGTCGGTTACGCATCGCAACGCTCCGGGCACCCTGCTGTAACCAACGCAGGCACAGGGCATAATCGTCGCGGCACAGCTCAAATTCACTTAATCGCTCTATCGGCATTGGCAACGCGCCAAATGCTTGCTTGATGCTTTCTTGCAATTGCGCCAAATCCGAATGCTTAAACCATTTATCTTGTTGTTCAATTTTACGGATCGAAGCCACCTGGGCCTGGAGCACTTCTGCGCTAATCTGGCTCATTTCCTCGCTCCATTTTTGCCAGACGCCTAACAAATACTGATAGAAACGCTGAGTTTCCTGCCATTCGGTGCCGTGTAACCGGACAACCTGCTGCTGTGGCAGTTCAAACTCCAGTTCTCCCCATACGATGCCGCGTTTACATTGAATATTGACCAATTGATTAAACGGAATCAGATATTGATGTTTATCACCGCTCACTTCGATGCCAGCATTCAATAATCGCACCCGATTGTAGGGATGTTGAGCCAAATGCTTGCCGAAAGATGTCGCTTTAAGTTCCATATACCTGCGCCAAAACTAGTATTGAGGGAGTTTACGTATCAAAATGGAGTGTAAATAAAATAATTGAGTTTAAACAACAGCTATCAGATAGTTTACGGGTTATTGTCAAAAACGCGTAATAATGGGAAAAGGAAGATCACTTCTAGATTCACCCGCATGGCGGCTCTTCAATTTTATCAGGCAGATTAATCATTATGCGTACTGCATTGAACATTTTGAATTTTGTTTTAGGTGGTTTCTTCACAACGCTCGCCTGGCTGGTGGCTACGCTGGTCAGCGCCCTGTTGATCGTTACCTTACCATTAACCCGCTCTTGCTGGGAAATTACCAAGCTCTCCTTTCTGCCTTATGGCAATGAGGCGATCCATGTCAATGAATTATACCCGGAAAAAAGTAATGCTCTGCTAACAACCGGAGGTTCAGTATTGAACATTATCTGGTTTATTCTGTTTGGCTGGTGGCTGTGCATTTCCCATATTTTGGCTGGGATTGCCCAGTGCTTAACCATCATCGGTATTCCTGTCGGTATCGCTAACTTTAAAATAGCAGCGATAGCCTTATGGCCAGTCGGCCGCCGGGTGGTTTCGGTTGAAATGGCGCAACAAGCCAGAACCGAGAATGCTAAACGCCGCTTTCAGCAACGCTGATTAAGAATGATGCCTTACGCTCGAGTGAATCTGTTTTGCCCGAGTGTAAGGTTCGTTTTTTGCCTAAAAGCTATGTTGATTAGCCTAGGTAATGCTCAATTCGGTCAGGCTGTTTTGTTCGTTTTAGGGGTCTTTTGTGCTCACTTTTGTTTCTGATTTACGTCGCTATGCATATAACAGCAGCTTCCTGTATTACGTTCGTATTTTTATCGCCCTGACTGGCGCAACGGCGCTACCTTGGTGGCTTGGCCAACCCACACTGACTATTCCTCTGACTCTGGGAGTCGTAGCCGCGGCTCTGGCAGATCTGGACGACAGGCTGGTAGGACGCATCCGCAATTTATTGATTACATTGGTTTGCTTCTTTACCGCTTCTGCCTCCATTGAATTGCTCTTTCCCTATCCCTGGCTATTTGCTATTGGCCTGACTTTTTCGACCTGCGGATTCATTCTGCTGGGCGCGCTTGGACAACGCTACGCCACCATTGCCTTTGGCGCTTTACTGATCGCGATTTACACCATGCTGGGTACATCGATGTACGCTATCTGGTATGAACAACCGTTGCTTTTGCTGCTGGGGGCTGTTTGGTACAACCTGCTGACGCTAGCTGGCCATCTGATTTTCCCTATCCGCCCACTACAGGACAATATGGCACGCTGTTATCAGCAGCTTTCGTATTATCTGGAAGCCAAAGCCAATCTGTTTGATCCTGATATCGAAGCGAATGACAATCAGCCGCTGATCGCTGTCGCCATGGCCAACGGCGAACTGGTTTCGACCTTGAATCAGGCCAAGGTTTCCCTCGTAACCCGTCTGAAAGGAGATCGCGGGCAACGGGGCACCCGCCGTACACTGCACTATTATTTCGTCGCACAGGATATTCATGAGCGCGCCAGTTCCTCCCATGTACAATACCAAAGCCTGCGGGAGAAATTTCGTTTTAGCGATGTGCTGTTCCGCTTCCAGCGGCTGCTAACTATGCAGGCCAGAGCCTGCCAGCAATTATCGCAATCCATCCTCTTGCGTCAAAAATATCAGCACGACCCGCGCTTTGAGCGAGCGTTTACTCATCTGGACGCTACGCTTCTGCGAATGTCGGAAAAACATAAAAACCTTCCAGAGGTTAAAGCATTATCCTATTTACTTAGAAATCTGCGTGCCATTGACGCCCAGCTTGCTGGTATCGAATCAGAGCAAGTACTGGCCGAAGAAGCTAAGCCGGAAAATCGTCTGGCCGACGACCGTATTACCGGTTGGGGCGATATCTGGCTCCGAATCAGCCGCCACCTGACGCCGCAGTCAGCCCTATTTCGCCATGCGGTTCGCATGTCCGTAGTGCTCTGTATTGGTTACGCATTTATCCAATTCACCGGCATGCAGCACGGCTATTGGATTTTGCTGACTAGCCTGTTTGTCTGCCAGCCTAACTACAACGCCACCCGCCGCCGTTTAGCTCTTAGGATCATCGGAACCCTCGCTGGTATTCTGATCGGCTTACCTATTCTTTACTTTGTGCCTTCTCTGGAAGGGCAGTTGATTTTAATCGTCATTACCGGGGTACTGTTCTTTGCCTTCCGTAATGTGCAGTACGCCCACGCCACCATGTTTATTACCCTTTTGGTGTTACTGTGCTTCAACCTGTTAGGTGAAGGCTTTGAGGTCGCCATGCCACGTGTGATTGATACCTTACTCGGCTGCGGCATTGCCTGGGTCGCCGTTTCCTTTATCTGGCCAGATTGGAAATTCCGCCATCTGCCGGCGGTGGTGAACAAGACCTTCAACGCCAACTGCCGCTATCTGGACGCCATCCTGCTGCAATACCATCAGGGAAAGGACAACAGCCTGACCTATAGGATTGCCCGCCGCGATGCGCACAATAGCGATGCTGAGTTAGCTTCGGTTATTTCCAATATGTCCGCAGAGCCTAAGAATGACCGCAAAACACATGAGGCGGCATTCCGACTGCTGTGCCTGAATCACACCATGCTGAGCTACATCTCGGCGCTAGGCGCGCACCGCGAGAAACTGACCAATCCAGCCATTCTGGAGCTACTAAATGACGCTATCTGTTATGTAGAAGCGGCGCTTAGCGAAGAACCGGTGGACGATATCCGCATGAACAAAGCGCTGGCTGCCCTTTCGGCACGTAGCGCGCAATTCAGCCCCGATCCTGAAAGCAAAGAACCGCTGGTATTACAGCAGGTAGGATTGTTACTGGAACTGCTACCTGAGCTTGCCGTATTAAATAAACAAATTGGCCAGAGAAATTCGTAATTCATAAAAATAATGCGGTGATACTCACCTGCCAGTCACAGGTTGTTGATATTTTAGCGGCCTGTGACTCCCTTCACTCGGTTACGACTTAAAGGCATATCGCGTTACTCATCGTTGGTTGAACGTTCATCGCCTTCAGTTTTTATAACAAGCGCTGACCGGCATTCCTACATCATCGAACCATTCCATCAGCTCATTGCGAATTCGACGAGGTAAAACGGCATGATGATTGCCTGTAATAGCGCCGGCTAATGAGAGCAGGACATTGATCCCCAAGGACTTCCTCAAGGCCCTGAGCCTAAGATAAGTGCGTTTTGCTCCTTCACTCCTCAATTCATCCGCATTCTTTATACCGACTTTCCACAGTAAACGCTCAAGAGCAATGGTCACATTAGGCAAATCTTTCAGTCGATTGGTTTCCCTGCTTTTGGTAACGACATCTTCTTCTGCTCCTTGATAGGCCAATTGAGCAAATGCGGAAAGGTTGGATTCATCCTGCCATAACTCGGGCGTAATCCAGTAATAGCGCAACGTGACGGGAATGCCCCGTTTGGAATAAACCAAACAGCACATCCCGTAGGTTTTGAATGTGTATTCGGTACGTTCGTTTGCACGTAAATACATTTCGCCTTCAGAAACCAACGCAAACATGATGCCGTTAGCCAGCAAACCATACCCGCCAAATTGAGAACGAAATGTAATCGGGCCGAGAAAAGCAAAACGATCCTGAGCCTGGGCAATCCTTTTTTCTGATAAATGCTTCATCGCTACTCCTTTAGCAAATGATTAGCCTATAGTCCTAATTTTGATGCAATAAGTGTAAGAGGAACAACTAATTGCAAAAATACGCAATATAAATCGACTATCCAATTACAAAATTAATTTGCATTAAATTTCATCGCAAATTTGCGAAGCAGTTTGAAAAATTAGGTTGATCTTCCATCAAACACCCATTACTGTATATTCATACAGTATCACTACGGGCAGGAAATCACATGCGCACACATTCACTTAAACCTCATAATTCCAACAGTCATACTTTTGCTGCTAATACATTAGCAACAAGAACCATTTCCCCTGTGGGTAGCGGACTTATCAGTGAAATTGTTTATAGTGAGAATCAGTCCGCAGTGGTTCAACTGCTCGTTCCCCTGCTGCAACAATTGGGCAAACAATCCCGCTGGTTGCTATGGTTAACACCACAGCAGAAGCTTAGCCGTTTATGGCTTGAGAAATCCGGTTTACCCGTAGATAAAGTGGTGCAGCTAAGCCAGATAGATTCTTTATCTACCGTTGAAGCTATGGAAAAAGCGCTACAGACAGGAAATTACAGCGTGGTGCTCGGTTGGTTGCCTGATTTAACGGATGAAGACCGACTAAGGCTTCGCTTAGCTGCCGAGCAGGGAAATGCATATGGGTTCATTATGCGTCCGCAAAGTGACACAAAATCGAACCAAGGACAGTGTCCAACGCTAAAAATTCATTCTTATTTGTATCATTAAGTAAATTTAGGATTTATCCCATGAAATTTAACGTGAATTACATGGGAACCTCTGAATATCAGTGCAAAGCGAGTCATTACGCGGCTTGCAGCATAAAATATTGTTCTAAAAATGACCATTTTTATGCCAAAAGTGTTAAAAAACCTGCTCATTTTTGCTTTTTTTTCAGGCGGTTTATCACATCACACTTGTAACTTTCTCGCCACGTTGTAGACTTTACATCGCTAAGGTTGCTCTAAAACGCCAAATTAAACTGGCAGCGTGAATCAACGGGAGCGTTAAAACCTTAACGAAGAATTTTAACCAAGGGCTTGGCTTTACAAAAGCTCATTGCCTATTTGGATGATAACGAGGCGTAAAATGAAAAAGACAGCTATCGCATTAGCAGTGGCACTGGCTGGTTTCGCTACAGTAGCGCAAGCCGCACCGAAAGATAATACCTGGTACACCGGTGGTAAACTGGGCTGGTCTCAGTACCATGATGTCGGTACCGGCAGTGGTATCTACAACGAAAGCAACGACGGCCCAACTCACAAGGACCAACTGGGTGCAGGTGCGTTCGTAGGTTACCAAGCGAACCAATACCTTGGCTTCGAAATGGGATATGACTGGCTTGGCCGTATGCCTTACAAAGGCGACGTTACTAACGGCGCATTTAAAGCACAAGGCGTTCAGCTAGCCGCTAAACTGAGCTACCCAATTGCTCAGGATCTGGATCTGTACACTCGTCTGGGTGGTATGGTTTGGCGTGCAGACTCTAAAGCAAACGTGCCTAGCGAAAACTTCCACGCTAGCAACCACGACACTGGCGTTTCTCCGCTGGCAGCCGTTGGTCTTGAATACGCAGTAACCAAAAACTGGGCAACTCGCCTGGATTACCAATGGGTTAACAACATTGGTGATGCTGCTACCGTTGGTGCTCGTCCAGACAACGGCATGCTGAGCCTGGGTGTTTCTTACCGTTTCGGTCAAGATGACGCAGTCGCTCCAGTAGCTCCAGCTCCAGCTCCGGCTCCAGTTGTTGATACTAAGCGTTTCACTCTGAAATCTGACGTGCTGTTTGCTTTCAACAAAGCAACTCTGAAACCAGAAGGCCAGCAAGCTCTGGACCAACTGTACTCTCAGCTGAGCTCTATCGATCCTAAAGACGGTTCTGTTGTAGTTCTGGGCTTCGCTGACCGTATCGGTCAAGCTGCTCCTAACTTGAAACTGTCTGAAGCTCGCGCTCGCAGCGTTGTAGAGTACCTGGTATCTAAAGGTATCCCAGCAGACAAGATCTCTGCTCGTGGCATGGGTCAAGCTGATCCAGTTACAGGCAACACCTGTGACAACGTGAAACCACGTGCTGCACTGATCAACTGCTTGGCACCAGATCGTCGCGTAGAGATCGAAGTGAAAGGCATCAAAGAAGTTGTAACTCAGCCACAGGCTTAAGTTTACTTCTTAATAAAAACCCCGCATTGCGGGGTTTTTTTTTAACCGTTTTCGTCATCTAAAACCAAAAACCAGAATCGCAAGAAACGCCAACAAATAACGCCTGCTTCTCATTCAGTTTCTAATCGTCTTTACCCAAAATTGCCTGTAAATCTTGTTTCAGCGATGACATCTGATTGGCATATTTCTCTTTCCGTTCGGCATCTTCAATCAACATCACTACCGTTTCGGATAAAGTATGTCCTCTTCTGCGCGCCAATGCCGCCAAACGCTGCCAAACCAGGAATTCCAGATCGATAGATTTTTTGCGCGTATGCTGATGCTCGGCATTAAAATGGCGTTTACGTCTAGCCCTAATGGTTTGCTTCATCCGATTAGCCAAATCCGCATTCATATGCGCATCGATCCACTCAAGGACTTTAACCGGCTCGCTTTCCAGTTTCAGCAGTTGTTCAATCGCATCTTGAGCTGCGCTTTTTTCAACGTGGCGAGTGATAGGTTCACCTTCACGGTGTTTTTTCACCAGATAGGCCCATTTCCAACCGCTCTCAAGATTTTCCAATTGTTGATATTTCATCGTGATCTCTTCAGTGACCGCGTAACTTCAGTAAGCATAACAGCTTTATAGGAAATTTCCCCCTGCAAATCGCGTTCATTTTGGCTGTTTTTTGTACTTAAATATCAGGATGTCACACTCCTTGTCGACAACAGCCACTCTGCGTATATGCAGCCTGCGTTATTCTTGTATAATCGCCCTTTCCCTTTTTGACGATTGCATCTAACACTTTGACCAATAACCGACTTGAATGGCAGTCTTTGCTGCCAAACACAACGCCATATGAGGCGTTGTTTGCTACCGCCACTCAGTTGGCTCCCGTATCTTTTGCGGCATATCAGCCCCGGTTGGAAAATGGCCTGACGCTATTCTGTCACCCACTTTCCAAGCCGCGCTTTATGCTGATCAAGGCGCAAGAGAGTAGCGACTATCTCAACCTGCTCTCCCAGGCAATTAATGAGTTGCTGGCAAATGAAACGCCGACGCTAGCGGGCGGTGATTATCTGGTACATGGCCATCAAGTGAGCTGGCAGCCAGCTCAGCATGGCAATGAGGCTTTTGCTGCCAAATCTACCTGTTTATGTCAGGAATGGATTGAGCCAGAGCAATTATTTGGTTGCGTTAGAATCCATAAAGATACGGTCAGCTTGCAACCGGGGTTGGTCCATCAGGCCAACGGCGGCGTGCTGATTCTGTCGGTACGTTCCCTGCTGGCGCAGCCGTTAATGTGGCTACGCCTAAAGCAAATGGTGACTCAGCAGCGTTTCGAGTGGCTCTCTCCCGATGAAACCAAGCCTTTACCATTACATATTCCCTCTATGCCTCTCGATCTGCGTTTGGTTCTGGTTGGCGATCGCCTCGGTCTAGGGGATTTCCATGATATGGAACCGGAGCTGGGTGAGCTGGCCATTTACGGCGAGTTTGAAGCTGAATTGCCCCTGCTGGACGAAGAAGGCATGGCGCTGTGGTGCGGTTATATCAACGGGTTAGTACAGCAGAATAATTTGCCGCCTTTGTCCGCAGACGCTTGGCCAGTATTGTTTAAACAAGCCATTCGTCACAGTGGCGATCAGGGCAGTTTACCACTCTGCCCGCAATGGTTAACTCGCCAGTTAGCCGAAGCCGCCATGTATGCTGAAGAAGATGAAATTACCGGTAACTCGCTGGATGTAGCCGCAAATAATCGCGATTGGCGGCAGAATTATCTGGCCGAGCGGATGCAGGACGAAATCGAACTGGGCCAGATTCTGATCGACACCGAAGGTGCGGTTGTTGGCCAAATCAATGGTCTTTCGGTACTGGAATATCCTGGCCATCCGCGAGCCTTTGGCGAACCCGCGCGCATCAGCTGCGTGGCACATATGGGCGACGGCGAATTTGTCGACGTTGAACGCAAAGCCGAGTTAGGCGGTAATCTGCATGCTAAAGGCATGATGATTATGCAGGCATTCCTGAATGCGGAGCTGGAACTTGACCAGCCGATGCCATTCTCCGCATCAATCGTTTTTGAGCAATCATACGGTGAAGTTGACGGCGACAGTGCCTCTTTGGCAGAGTTATGTGCATTGATCAGTGCTCTTTCACAACAGCCAATTAATCAACAAATTGCCGTGACCGGTTCTGTCGATCAGTTTGGGAATGTGCAACCTATTGGCGGCGTAAATGAAAAAATCGAAGGTTTCTTCGAGGTTTGTCAACGTCGTGGATTAACCGCTAGCCAAGGCGTGATTTTACCGAGCGCCAATGTGCGCCATCTCTGCCTGCACCCGTCAGTGGTTGAAGCAGTACAGAACGGGCAATTCCATCTGTGGGCCGTGGATTCCGTCACTGAAGCGTTACCACTTCTGACCGGCCTGCCTTATGCCGATGAACAACAAACCAGTTTGTTAGGTATAATTCAGGAAAGGATTGCCCAAATGAATCCACAGGATCGACGCCGACCTTGGCCATTACGCTGGCTCAACTGGTTTAACCAGGGCTGATCGGACTTGTTCAGCGTACAAGTGTACGCTAATCTGCGACCTTCAATAAAATAAGGCTTACTGAGAACATGGTAGATAAACGCGAATCCTATACAAAAGAAGACCTTGAGGCATCTGGCCGCGGCGAACTGTTTGGCGCCGGTGGACCACCATTGCCAGCAGGTAATATGTTAATGATGGACCGTATCGTGAAGATGACCGAAGACGGCGGTACTCATAACAAAGGTTATGTGGAAGCGGAACTGGATATCAATCCAGACCTATGGTTCTTCGGTTGCCACTTCATAGGCGATCCAGTGATGCCAGGTTGTCTCGGCCTCGATGCTATGTGGCAGTTAGTCGGCTTCTACCTCGGCTGGTTGGGTGGTGAAGGTAAAGGCCGTGCGCTGGGCGTAGGCGAAGTGAAATTTACCGGCCAGGTATTACCTGAAGCGAAGAAAGTAACGTACCGCATTAACTTCAAACGCGTCATTATGCGTAAACTGATTATGGGCGTCGCGGACGGCGAAGTATTGGTTGACGGTAAGGTGATTTATACCGCGACCGATCTGAAAGTGGGCTTGTTTAAAGACACTAACGCGTTCTAAACGTTTCTGCGCAGGGAGAGAGCATCTCAATCCCTGCGTAATCCAGTAAAGTGAAAACAGTGCCAGTCAAACGGCATTTTTTTGAACCATAGTTACTACTATAAATGTAGTGACTGACGTTTTGCTTCTCATTTTAGTTTTACTCGACTCGTGAGGTTACCGGCAGCTAATGCAACGAACCCATTTTGACGATATGCCCTGTCCGGTCGCCCGTTCCCTAGAGCGCGTTGGGGAGTGGTGGAGCATATTAATCCTCCGCGATGCTTTTCAGGGATTGTCGCGCTTTGACGAGTTTCAGAAAAGTTTACAGCTTTCGCCTACCATGCTAACTCGCCGACTGAAACATCTGGTCGCCAGTGGCATTCTAGACAAACATTTGTATCACGCCCGCCCCGCTCGCTATGAATATCGCCTGACTCAACGCGGAATCGATTTTTTTCCGGTATTGGTGGCAATGTTTGATTGGGGTAATAAGCATCTGGCTCCGGATGGGGCCGCAGTGATTCTGGTCGATTGCCACAGCGGTGAGCCGATTCAGCCCCAGTTGCTTGATCAACGGACCCAACGGCCTATCCTTTATCAGGATGTCACCATCGCCGCAGGCCCGGTAAGCAGTGATATCGTGAAGCGACGCCTTGCATTGATGCAAGAAAAGGCGTCTGCCCGTTCCATTGAATCCGAATAAGGAAATTGTATGAGTATGCGTCGCGTGGTGATTACCGGTATGGGCGTGATTTGCCCATTGGGAACAGGTCTCGAAATCGTCTGGCAGCGCTTGCTAGCCGGGCAATCAGGTATCCGCCGGTTGCCGGATGAGATCGTGGGAGAGCTGGCAACCAAAGTCGGTGGACAGGTTCCTACGCTGGCAGCAGATCCAGAAGGCGGTTTCGATCCCGACCGCGCCGTTTTACCGAAAGATCAAAAGAAAATGGACCGTTTTATCGAGTTTGCCATGGCTGCAGCCGATGAAGCCATTGCCCATTCAGGCTGGCAGGCAATCGCCGAAGATCAACAAGAGCGCACCGCGACCGTGATTGGTTCAGGTATTGGCGGATTCCCCGCGATTGCGCATGCGGTTCGCACCACCGACAGTCGCGGCCCCAAACGGCTGTCTCCTTTCACCATTCCGTCGTTTCTGGTCAATCTGGCCGCTGGCCACGTTTCCATTAAACACCATTTCAAAGGGCCAATCGGCGCGCCGGTTACCGCCTGTGCCGCAGGTGTTCAGGCCATTGGCGATGCGGTACGTATGATTCGCAACCACGAGGCCGACGTCGCACTGTGCGGCGGTGCCGAAGCGGCCATTGATAAGGTCAGCCTGGCCGGTTTTGCGGCGGCTCGCGCCCTTTCTCATGGTTTTAACGAACACCCGGAACAGGCATCACGGCCGTTCGATAGCGCTCGTGATGGTTTTGTAATGGGAGAAGGTGCTGGCCTGCTAGTGGTGGAAGAGTTAGAGCACGCTCTGGCTCGTGGCGCAACGCCGCTGGCGGAGATTGTGGGCTATGGTACCAGCGCTGATGCCTACCATATGACTTCCGGGGCGGAAGACGGTGACGGCGCTTACAGAGCGATGAAAATCGCATTACGGCAGGCGGGTGTGACTCCCGATCAGGTTCAGCACTTAAATGCTCATGCAACCTCAACGCCGGTAGGCGATCTGGGGGAAATCAACGCGATCAAGCACCTGTTTGGCACAAACAGTCAGCTAGCCGTCACCTCCACTAAATCAGCAACCGGCCACTTACTCGGAGGCGCGGGTGGCCTGGAAACGGTATTTACCGTACTGGCATTGCGAGACCAAATCGTTCCCGCCACCTTGAATCTGACCCATCCAGATCCTGCCAGTGCCGGATTGGATATTGTCAGCGACAAAGCTCGCCCTCACCAGATGACTTATGCGCTTTCTAACGGTTTTGGTTTTGGCGGGGTTAACGCCAGTATTTTGCTGAAACGTTGGCAGGGCTAGTTTTTTGTCGCGATAAGCAAGACTATGCTGAGTAGTCTTGTCTCTGAAATGAAAACCTCCGCCTAAAGCGGAGGTTATCCTCGAATCACAGGGAGCCGCTTAAGCGGTCACAGCCCTGTCAGCCATGGCTTGTCGCCACCCTCCTAGCCAATGAGACCGGGCGTCTAACGATTGGTAGGGACAAATTTCCCTTGAACGCCCTGAAATACCTGCCTGATATCCTCTTGATAATGCCCGTTCCAGACGATCTCTTTTCTGTCTCTTCATGCCTCTTATCCCTCATTTCTTGTCTGCTGGAAAGAAAACAGTGGCTGTTTTATGTACAACCACGATTAAGAAATAGTCCTTTTGACAGGGAAAATCAATGCGCAATATTCACGCCAATGTCACATTTGTGAGCTACGCCCGTTTAATTGACTAAGTGATTGATTTAAAGGGGAGAGATAACATTATGATTTTAAATAAAAAGCCCCTTGCCATGTCATCAGAATAATGAGAAGGAAAAGGGGCTTAGACTGAATTAGTACAAAATATTACTGAATACGTTGCAACTGAGTAGCGATGTTCTGAGCTTCCTGTTGCCAGCCTTGTGCCAACGTACGAATCAGCGCGTCATAGCCATCTTCGCTCTGCTTCACTTCCAGATCAAATGGCTGCTTAATCAGCTTGCCCTGATATTTCACCACCCAAACCCCTTTGACTATTGCCTTACCGTCAAAACGGCCATGGAAACCGGTCACCGTGACATTTAACACCGCCTGATCGCTGTCCAGTGGCTGAGCTGAAACCAGCCAGCCCGGCAATGCGCTGCTCAGGTTGGTAACCAGCGTTTGCTGTAATTGCTGATCCAACGGGCTGGCCCACAGATTGTTATTAGCAATGACATACTGCACATCATTCGTCTGATAAACCACGCCGGACGCGGCCAGATAATCCGCGACGCTGACATGTTCCAGCCACAGTTGCCGAGTCACACCTTGTGTGTCGCTGCTGACGGCAACCGGCGTACCTAACGCAGGTAACTGGTAGTAGGTTTTAGACGTGCTGCTGCTACAGGCGCTGAGTACCAGCGCCATAAATACCATCATCCATTTCATCATTTTTTGGCCTTCTTAGGCTGAGGGTCTTGGCTGCCGGCGGCTTCAAATACCAGCGCGTTACTCTTTTCATTCAGGGTACGCAGTACCGGTTGCAGTTCGCGTAATACCTGATCCAAACGTTGCATATCGCCGACCATTTTATTGTAGGCAGGTGAACCCGGCTGGAAGCCTTTCATGCTGCGATTCAGCTCGGTTAACGTTTTCTGAAGATCTTGCGGCAGATCTTTCATCGCCTGACTGGAGGTGATCTCGTTCAGCGACGCCAACGTTTTCTGGGTTTCACGCATGGTTCTCTGGCTTTCGGCCAGTGTCTGCGTGACTTCATGCAACATCGGCGTTAACGGCAGATTATTGATCTTATCCAGCGTCATCATGACTTTTTGCTGAATCTGCGCTAGCCCGCCGCTCACCGTTGGTATCAGAGAATAACCCGCTATGTCCTGCGGCCCTTTCCACGGTTTAGCATCCGGATAGAAGTCTAAATCGACGAACAAAGCGCCGGTCAACAAATTGCCAGACTTCAGTGATGCGCGTAAACCACGCTCTTTGGCGGTTTTTAGAATTTGCTCAAAGTTGGCATCCGGCCCCAGATCGTTACGGAAACGGCCCGGTTCGATGCGAATTAATACCGGAATACGGAAATCGTTATCCAGGCGCTGTTTCACGCCTTCGGCATAGAACGGCACATCGCCTACGGTACCGACGCGAATACCACGGAATTCAACCGGCGCGCCAGCCTGCAAACCGCGCACAGAGTCAGAGAAGAACAGCAGGAAATCATCATGTTCGGTAAACAAGGAATTCTGAATACTGCTGCGATTATCAAACAGTTTAAACTGAGTTTTATCCTGAGTAACAGGCTTACCTAAAGCGACCCCCTCCGGCACATCGAAACTGACGCCGCCGCTGAATAAGGTCGCCAGCGAGGCCATTTCCACCCGCATTCCCTGCGAGGATAAATCCACCGCCACGCCGCTATCTTTCCAGAAGCGGACGTTGGAAGTCACCAGACTGTCATAAGGTGCGCTGATAAATAGCTGATATTGCATTAAGCGAGACGTTGGGTCGAAAGAACCGGTTTCTACCGAACCCACGCGATAACCACGGAACAGCACCGGATCGCCGGCGTTCAATTGCCCTGCCTGATCGCTATCCAACACGATACGCAACCCCTTGGCATCCGGAGAAGCTAACGGCGGTGAATCAAGCAGATGGAACTCATCATGGCTTTTATCCGTGCGGCCCGGCTGTAGCTCGATATAGGCACCAGATAATAAAGTACCCAGACCTGACACGCCTTCCCGGCCAATTTGCGGCTTAACCACCCAAAACGCTGAATCGGTACGCAGTAACTTCTCCATGCCTGAATTCAAACGCGCTTTGATGATGACCTGATTGAGATCGTTACTCAAAGTCACCATTTCTACCGTGCCGACATCGACACTGCGACTTTTGATTTTGGTTTTACCCGCTTCGATGCCTTCGGCATTTTGCGTATATAAAGTCACCTCAGGCCCTTGATGGCTAAAGTGGTAAAACAATATCCACGCGCCGATCAGGGCGGTCACTATCGGAATGATCCACACCGGAGACCAGCGTTTGATTTTTTCTATCTCTGCCACACCATGGCTTGGGTTACTGTCCGTCACCTTGCGGCTCCTTCTTGGTTGTTTCACTCATCCGATCCCAGGTTAACCGAGGATCAAAGGTCAATGCTGCCAGCATGGTTAAAATCACCACCATTGCGAATAGTAATGCGCCTATAGCCGGATAAATACTCATGAGCTGGCCTATGCGGACTAACGCCGAAAGCACTGCAATAACAAAAACATCGATCATTGACCAGCGGCCAACAAACTCGACCACTTCGTAAATAAAATGCATCCGTTCGCTATCAGTTTTGCCCTTCCCTTTCGCGTCCCAGCACAACCAGCCGATGGCCAGCATTTTCAGCGAAGGCACCATAATACTGGCGATAAAGATCACCATTGCCACCGGATAGGAACCTTCTCCCCATAGCAAAATCACACCGGCCATAATGGTCGAAGTCATTTCATTACCGAGCGCTTCGGTGATCATGATTGGCATCAGATTTGCCGGAATATACAGCAGGATAGAGGTTATCAGCAGCGCCATCGTCCATTGCAGGCTATGGCGGCGACGGGCGTAGCCGCGGGTGTGGCAACGCGGACATTCTCGTTGATTGACCGGCAAAATCGCGGTGCAGCAAGAGCAAGAACGCACGCCCTGACGGATCCCCGTGCGGCCAAAGGTCAGCTCGCAGTTTATCGCCGGAGCCGGTTCGATATCCTGCCACAGCCAGCGGCGATCCACACATTGAAAAGCTCGCACCTGTAGCAGGCAAAACAGGCAGTAAGGCACAAAACTGCTGCCGATACCGATATCTCCGTAGGCCATCAGCTTAACGAAGCTAACCAAAACACCGGCAAGGAAAATTTCCACCATACACCAGGTTTTGAACATAAACAGCGCTTTGGCCATCACGGTTTTCAGGTGTTTCGGTAGGCGAGTACCTGAACAGAGTAGGATAATCGCCATCATGCAAAATGCGGGGATTAACTGCACCAGCACCATGAACAGCGTCGCCATGCTGGCGTAATTATCGTTCAGCATAACGCGAGGAATTTGAATCAGCGTAATTTCACTGGTAATCCCTGCCACCCGCATATTAACGAAGGGGAACAGGTTAGCAACCAATAGCATAAATAACGCACTGAGCGCATAGCCTATAGGCCGTTTACGCGGTTCTTCCCACCGCATACTCAGTGTTGTTTTACAGCGCGGGCAAACGGCTTTGGTGCCATAAGATAACTTCGGCAATGCCACCAGCATATCGCACTGCGGGCACAGCATCGCGTCATTACTTTCAACATGATGATGGCCGTGATCGTGATGGCTAACAGAACACAATAGAACTCTCCTTCACGGCAATATTTCAGCGCCAAAAAATACCGTTCTGCTACACAATTCGTTTTACGCATTGGCAACAGAACGGTATGGCAGCCGTTAAGTCAGTGGAGTGCAGCAATAGCCCTACGCTCCCCCGCTTTAATTAGCCGTTTTTCTGTGCTTCCAATTCTTCCCAACGAGCAAAAGCCACTTCCAACGTTTGTTCTGCGGCGGCCAGCGCTTTTAGCACCTGCTGGGTTTCCTCATGAGGACGGGAGAAGAAATTGGCATCGCTCACCTGAGCTTGTAATGCGCTAATTTCATCTTCCAGTTTCTCAAGCTGCTGCGGCAATTGATCCAGTTCACGCTGCAAGTTATAACTGAGTTTACCTGTCGAACGCTTAGCCGACGCTGTATTCTTTTCCGGGGCAGCGGCTTTAGGCGTTTCTACCTTCGGCGCAGCCTGGCGAATCGGCTTGGCTTCAGCGCGCTGTTTATGAGCATCGTAATAACCGCCCACAAAGCTGCTGATTTCGCCGTTGCCTTCGAAAATCCAGCACTCGGTCACAGAGTTATCGACGAACTGACGATCATGGCTGACTAACAATACGGTGCCCTGATAGCCATCCACCATCTCTTCAAGCAATTCCAACGTTTCGACGTCCAAGTCGTTGGTTGGCTCATCGAGAATCAACAGGTTGCTAGGTTTCAGGAATAGTTTAGCCAATAACAGGCGGTTACGCTCTCCACCGGACAAGGCTTTCACCGGCGTCATTGCCCGCTTTGGATGGAACAAGAAGTCCTGCAAATAGCCCAGAACGTGACGTGAACGGCCATTAACCATCACTTCCTGTTTACCTTCCGCCAGGTTATCCATCACGGTGCGCTCTGGATCCAATTCAGCGCGGTGCTGGTCGAAGTAAGCCACTTCCAGCTTGGTACCGCAGTGAACCTTACCGCTATCGGCCTGTAACTGGCCGAGCATCAGCTTCAGCAAAGTGGTTTTCCCACAGCCGTTCGGCCCAACCAGGGCGATTTTATCGCCGCGTTGTACCTGCGCGGTGAAGTTTTTCACCAACACTTTATCGCCAACCTGATAATTGACATTTTCCAGATCGAAGACAATCTTGCCCGAACGCACGGTTTCTTCCACCTGCATCTTGGCGGTGCCCATCACTTCACGACGCTCAGAACGCTCCTGGCGCAACGCTTTCAAGGCACGCACGCGGCCTTCGTTACGAGTACGGCGCGCTTTAATCCCCTGACGGATCCACACTTCTTCCTGAGCCAGTTTGCGATCGAATTCAGCATTTTGCAGTTCTTCAACCCGCAACGCCTCTTCTTTGCTCGCCAGATACAGCTCGTAGTTACCCGGCCAGGACACCAGTTTACCGCGATCCAGATCCACAATACGGGTTGCCATCGCACGGATAAATGAACGGTCATGGGAAATAAAGATGATGCTACCCTGAAACTCTTTCAGGAAACCTTCCAGCCAGTAGATCGTTTCGATATCCAAGTGGTTGGTTGGCTCATCTAGCAACAATACTTTTGGCGAACTAACCAACGCTCGACCCAGCGCCGCTTTACGCAGCCAGCCGCCGGAAAGGGAGGACAGCTCGGCGTCAGCGTTCAGACCCAACTGTTCCAGCACTTCATGAATACGGCTATCTAACTGCCACAGGCCCTGATGATCAAGAATTTCCTGTAACGCCGCCAAACGATTCAGATTTTTCTCGCTTGGATCCAGCTCAACCTGATGCAAAGTGGCATGGTAGGCTTTCAAATGCTCCGCCTGCTCCTGCACCCCTTCCGCAACGAAGTCAAACACGGTGCCAGCCACATTACGCGGCGGATCCTGTTGCAGACGCGCCACGATCAGATCTTGTTCGTACACAATGCGCCCGTCGTCCAGTGCAATTTCCTTGCTCAGGATTTTCAACAGTGTGGATTTACCCGCGCCATTACGACCGACCAAACAGACGCGTTCGTTCGGTTCAATATGTAATTCGGTATTGTCTAACAAAGGTGCATCACTGAACGACAGCCAGGCACCTGACATGCTAATTAACGACATAGTTTCTACTTTTCCTCGTTGGCATGGGTTACCAGCCAACAGTTGTGGATCTGACGATTACGGGCAAAGTCTTCGGATTGCGTTTGAGCGGTGATTTCTTTTGCCACCAGCCCCAGGGCTTCAATCCCGGCCAAATCCATCTGGAAACCACGCTTATTGTTCGAGAACATAATGGTTCCCTTACGACGCAGTAACCGTTTAAGTTCTTTCATCAGCACCAGATGATCGCGCTGTACGTCAAACGTGGTCTCCATACGCTTGGAGTTTGAGAAGGTTGGCGGATCGATAAAAATCACGTCAAACTGCTCGTCGGTATTACTTAACCAAGACAGGCAATCTGCCTGAATCAATCGATGTTGCTGGCCGGTTAAACCGTTAACCCGCAGGTTTTTCTCCGCCCATTCCAGATAGGTACGGGACATATCGACCGTAGTCGTACTGCGCGCGCCACCTAAGCCGGCATGCACGCTGGCGGTACCGGTATAGGCAAACAGATTCAGGAAATCTTTACCTTGGCTCATTTTGCCCAGCATCTGGCGCGCCAGACGGTGATCGAGGAACAAACCGGTGTCCAGATAGTCAGTCAGGTTCACCCATAGCTTGGCGTTATACTCTTCCACCAGCAGGAACTCGCCTTTCTGCGCCAGTTTCTCGTACTGGCTTTTCCCTTTCTGACGTTCGCGGGTTTTCAATACCAATTGGTTAGACGGTAAATTCAGCACCGCCAGAGTGGCATTGATCACGTCGAACAGGCGCTGACGGGCTTTTTGCGGATCGACAGTTTTGGGCGGCGCATATTCCTGTACCACCACTTTACTGCCGTAGCGATCTACCGCCACGTTGTAATCCGGCAAATCTGCGTCATACAGACGGTAACATTCGATACCCTGCTGTTTCGCCCATTTATCCAGCTTTTTCACATTCTTGCGCAGACGGTTGGCATAATCTTCTGCCACCTGAACGCCGCTGGCGCCCTGCGGGTTAGCCGCCAGCTGATAGTTTTTCTGTACACAGTCCAGCGGGCCGTTTTTCGCTTTAAATTCACGCTCGGCACGCAATTGCAAGCAGCTCAACAGTTCTGGAGAGGCGCTGAACAGCGATAAACGCCAGCCGCCAAACGCCGTCTTCATGATACGGCCGAACATATTGTGCAAGGCGATCAGCGCTGGCTCACTTTCCAAACGCTCCCCGTACGGCGGGTTACTGATCACCGTCCCTACAGGACCTTCCGGCAGCGGGTTAACCAGTTTGCTGACGTCATTGGCATTCAGCGTAATCAATTCCGCTACACCGGCGCGGCGGGCGTTGGCACGCGCCATTTCAATAACCCGACGATCGATATCGGAGCCAAAGAAGCGGGACGTGGTTTCCTGTAGGCCACGGCGAGCACGCACCTGTGCTTCCGCCGTCAGTTCGCGCCACAACTCTTCGTTAAAACTATTCCAGGCAGTAAAGCCCCAATGGTGGCGATGCAGTCCCGGAGCACGATCCGAAGCCATCATCGCCGCTTCGATCAGCAAAGTGCCGGAACCACACATAGGGTCGACCATTGGCGTTCCTGCCTGCCAGCCAGAGCGCAGAATAATCGCTGCGGCCAAGTTTTCCTTTAACGGTGCCTGCCCGGTCAGATCGCGATAACCGCGCTGATGCAGGCCTTCGCCGCTCAAATCCAACGCCACGCTGGCGGTGTCACGTTGCAGGAACACATTCACCCGAATATCCGGCTGTTGCTTGGCAACCGTTGGGCGTTGATCGATCTTGCGAGTGAAGCTATCCACAATCGCATCTTTTACTTTCAATGCGCCGTACTGACTATTGCGGATTTCTTCATTCACGCCGCTAAAATGCACGGCAAAAGTTTTGTCCACGCCAAAGATCGACGGCCAGTCGATAGCTTGCACACCCAGATAAAGATCCAGATCGCTGTGAACCTTAAATTCATTCAGGGGCAGCAGAATGCGAGAAGCCAAACGACTCCACAGCAAACTTTGGTACATAAGCCGATCGTCACCCTGAAAATGTACCCCACCCTGCACTATTTTACAGTCGTGGGCACCCAGCGCTTCGAGTTCGCTTTTTAACAGTTCTTCCAGTCCACGCGCCGTGCTGGCAAACAAAAACAAAGAGTTCATATCGCACTATCACCAAAAATAAAATTGTTGCGCATTATAGCTAATCCTGTCCGCTTGTCATAAAGTTGCTCCCTTCTAATTTCATACACGCATGGAGCACATGGTGATCACACTCTCTAAACTTTACATTCACCCGGTAAAATCCATGCGTGGATTACAGCTTTCCCATGCTCAGGTCGGCAGTAGCGGCCTGGCTTTTGACCGGGTATTCATGATCACCGAACCGGATGGCACTTTTATTACAGCTCGTAATAATCCGAAGATGGTGACTTTTACTCCGGCGCTGCTGGTTGACGGTTTATTTCTTACCGCGCCAGACGGCGAAAGCGCCAGTATCCGCTTTAATGATTTTTCCCCCACTGCGGCACCCACCGAAGTATGGGGAAATCATTTTACCGCTCTGATTGCCCCTGCGGAAATAAATGACTGGCTCAGCGGCTATTTCCAACGCGAAGTTCAATTACGCTGGCTTGGGCCGGAACTGACTCGTCGGGTGAAACGCCAGCCAGAAATTCCGCTTTCCTTCGCCGATGGCTATCCCTATTTGCTGATTAATGAAGCCTCTTTTGCCGAATTACAGCAACGATGCCCCGGCAGCATTAAGATTGAACAGTTTCGGCCGAATTTAGTCGTCACCGGCGCCAGCGCTTTTGCGGAAGATAGCTGGCAGGTGATTCGCGTCGGCGATGTGATTTTCGATCTGGTGAAACCATGCAGCCGCTGTATTTTGACCACCGTCAGCGTTGAGCGTGGAAAAAAGCATCCTACCGCCGAACCTTTAACTACACTACAGAAATTCCGAACTGCAGATAATGGCGATGTGGATTTTGGTCAGAATATGATTGCACGTAATAGCGGCATTATTCGCGTCGGCGATAATATTGAAGTTCTGGCGACCAAACCGCCCCGCCCTTATGGCGCTGGCGTCGTGGCGGAGGCTTTACCGATGGTGCAGGATAGTACTCGCGCCGTCACTATTGAATATAACGGTATTCGTTTTACTGGTAATAATCAGCAGGTATTACTGGAGCAACTGGAACAGCAAAGTATTCGCATTCCTTATTCATGTCGGGCTGGAATATGCGGTAGCTGCAAAGTGACATTGTTGCAGGGTGAAGTGGCACCGTTAAAACAAAGTGCTATTGCAGAAAATGGCGTTATTCTGGCGTGCAGCTGTGTGCCAAAAGGTGATATCTCACTGACGGGGAAATAGCCTCGAAAGAACAAACCGAAATTGGGCGGATGGCATTAATCTTATCAAGCAGTCATTATCAATCAGACCGCCCGGTCAAACGCCTGAATATCGGTATTTTCTACCACTAATGGTAATAAACGATCGTTCATAATTTTAATCGCATCGCCTAGTATCAAGGTTCTGCCCGCCAGCTGTAATTGAGGCTGAGCCAATAAACATAAGCTAGCGGAATCACCGGACTCAACCACTAATACTCTAACCTCTTCCCCGGTTTCCATCAGTTTCACTAACGCCAGGCTGCCATTTTCTGGCGTTAAAACTTTTGCCTGTTGCACAAAATACCAACTTTTCGGCATTAAAGGTTTCAGGAAACGGAATGCCACCAGCGCATTTAATACCAGTTCGGCACGATGTTCGTGGCTCAATTTAATTTGGCGACATTGATCTTCGAATTCAAAATAAAGAGCAGCATCGTCCACACAAAATGCGGATTCACTAAATGCATCTGGCGTTAACATTTTAGCAGGGAAGCGAGAACGAAATATCATACCATTGGCTAAATCCAGCATCAGCCGATCGTGTTCAGCATCAAAATACCAACGCCATTTATCGTCAGGTTTAATCCGCATATTTTATTCCTTCCCATCCCACTGCCAACATTTACCGCTCAATAATTGAGTTGTCCGGTTATCTAATCAAACTCAATTCATTTACATTTATCGATGTTTATTTAAACTAACGGATAAAATATAGACGAGCTGGGGGAATAAATAAACCCCCAGACGAAAATCAAGAGAAATAATTAGATATGAGTAACAATATCTTTAATCAAACCCGGCCCACGGAAGATAAAGCCGGAATAAATTTGGACCAGTGAAGCCCCTGCTGCCATTTTTTCTCTGGCTGCCATCAGAGAATCAATTCCGCCCACGCCAATAATAGGCAAACGTCCCCGCAATTCCTGCGACAAACGGCGAATCACTTCGGTGCTGCGAGATTGCAATGGGCGGCCACTTAATCCACCACTTTGTTCACAATAATTTAAACCTTGGATCAAAGAACGATCTAAAGTGGTATTAGTAGCAATAACGCCATCTATATTATGTTTTACCAGACTATCCGCAACCTGGATCAATTCTTCTTCAGTAAGATCCGGAGCGATCTTAACGGCGACTGGCACATATTTATGATGACGCTGATGCAGTTCCGCCTGCTTATTTTTAACGGCCGCCAGCAGATCGTCCAGCGCTTCCCCATACTGTAATGAACGTAGCCCTGGAGTATTTGGTGACGAAATATTAATCGCAATATAACCGGCGTACGGATAAACTTTATCCATGCAGATCAGATAATCATCTTTACCATTCTCTACCGGCGTACCTTTATTCTTACCGATATTAATCCCAAGAATTCCGCCAAAATGTGATTTTTTAACGTTATCGACCAGATTATCCACACCAAGGTTATTAAAGCCCATCCTATTGATCAGGCCTTCAGCTTCAAGGATGCGGAATAAGCGCGGTTTATCATTTCCCGGCTGCGGCAGCGGCGTTACCGTCCCCACTTCAATAAAGCCAAATCCCATTGCGCCCAAGGCATCAATGCAATCACCGTTTTTATCCAGACCCGCCGCTAAACCTACTGGGTTTTTAAATGACAGTCCCATACAGCTCACTGGCTTCGTCGGCACCGATTGACGCACTAAAAACTCCAGCGGCGTACCCGTAATACGTTTTAATTGACGGAAAGTGAGTTCATGAGCGCGCTCTGGATTGAACTGGAACAGTGCCTTTTTAACGATCGGATAAAACATGTGATCTCCTATGCTCCCGGTGACAAGCAAGTGACTGAGGAAAATGGAATGAAAACGCGAGTTCTTCAGCCTATTCTTCTATCGATAACGTTTTCTATCGGCAACGTTCGCCAGCGGCAAGCGGGACGAACTCTCCACCGAGTGGATAAACGCACGAATGGTAAATATATCCTTTCACAAAGTAAACGTTTGCTAAGTAAAGCCCTGAAAAGAATGCTACCGGAGGCTTATTTTGATCATCACTTGTTAATGTCGGGTGTATTTATTGGTCAGGAATGAGTAAAACCAACCGCGCCAAGGGTTCCTTTCATGCCTAAAAACAATGTCTCTCTTCAGGGTAATGTCGATTCAATGCCACCTAAGCTGACGATTTAGAGGTAATCATGCTAGCGAAGCTAGTGATAGATTAGATTCGCCAAGCTGTTACCTATAGCGGAAATACTGCTGAATAAAAGAATATGAAAAACAGTATAAGTAGAAAATAATCCATTACAGATAAAGTGAGTCTTTTTTTTCTTTCATTGTTCTGTTAGGAATTGCTCTATTAGGTTTATGGATGATTCTCTATGTTTTAAATAAAGAAATATTCCCGTATCTGTCACACCCCGTTTTCGCGTCGTTATATCGCCTTGCCAACTATATGGTTGCGGATTCACTTATATGTATTATGATAATATCTGCATATATATTAATGACAGGAAAGAGTAACGTCATAGAATTTAAAACATATGCTTTTATTGGCCTACATGACGATATTTCTTCTTGCACTCGTGACTATTTTTCATTTTCACCTCACCACAACTTTGTCTACTCAAGGGTATGGGACATATTGGAAATCGAGACCAAACAGGCCAATGATATTTGTCAAAAACGCTAAAGACTTAACAGAATGGGTACACTGACCTTGAGAAAACCTGGCATTTCTCGGCATTGGCGTTTATGCATTTTCCTATTGAGAAAATACGTTATAAATCAGTGGTTTTTATTTTACCATAAGCCATGACCTGATATGCCAGCCGCATGATATTCGCAAATAATATCTTAATATTGAACGGATGTAAGCTCTTCTGGCTGCGATGCCCATGACTCAAGCTGTTCGGATAATTAACGTTTAGGCCTGTCAGTATCGCATCCCTCCACTCTATGCTAGCCTACTTTTCTTGAGCGCCGTTTGGCGATGTGCGCTAGAAATCAAACTTAAGATGAAATAATTCATTTTATGCTATGCGAAAACTAGTAAACAAATATATCATTTTCATGACCAATTTGGTTGCTTATGTTCTATGGAGTCTTGCGTCAAACAACCTGAAGATATTAACCCCTGCGCAGTTCCATTTATCGTCAAGAAAATATTATTTGCCATATTTAAGTCTATTATGAAGGTTAATTCAATTCCATTATTTAAAAATATGGCCACTATTCCGCATCAGAATAACAGAAACTTAAACACGTTTCGGCATTTCAAATGAGTAGTAATATATTATATCTTTAAATTAAATCGAGCACAGGCAAGAAAAACAAGATCAACTCAGCGCTGTAAATAAAAACGGTGTATGAAATAAGTAGGTAGTATCACTGTAGAATCGGCAAAATTCATCATCAGGTTCAAGAAATAAACATCCTTGCTTTGACGGGAGTTTAACTCCCGTCAATCGCTGATTATCGCATTACGCTGCCAGCGCCTTGGTGATTTTTTCGAATAAATCGCCAGACAGATTTTCCAGTCCTTTGAGCTGTTCCAACGCCTGACGCATCTTGGCCTGACGTTCGGCGTCATAACGTTTTAATCGAATTAATGGCTCGATTAAACGTGAGGCGACTTGAGGGTTACGAGTGTTCAGATCGCTTAAGATCTCAACCAGGAACTGATAACCGCTGCCGTCTTTAGCGTGGAATGCCGCCGGATTAGCTGAAGCAAACGCCCCGATCAGCGCGCGGGTGCGGTTCGGGTTGCTCAGGCTAAAGGACGGATGCTTCAGCAACGCGCGAACCCGTTCCAGAACGTCATCGGCTGGGCTGGATGCCTGCAAGGCAAACCATTTATCCATCACCAAACCATCGTGATTCCAGTGTACATCGAAGGCTTCCAACAGCTCATCACGGCACGGCAACTGCGCCGCAACCGCCGCAGACAGCGCTGCCAGCGAATCAGTCATATTATCAGCCTGATGATATTGGGCAGAAACCAGCTTGTTAGCAAACTCGGCGTCAGCAAACGCTAAATAAGCCAGACAGGTATTTTTCAACGCACGTTTAGCAATATCTGCATGCTCAACCCGATATTCCGGCGTCTGATTAGCCAGATATACTGCCAATAGTTCGTCGGCTAATTCTTGCGCCAGACAACGAGTAATCGCTTCGTGAACCGCCCCGATCGCTTCTGGGTCAATAGTCGTCAACAACTCGGCAATTTCGTTCTCTGAAGGCAAAGTCAGAATTTGCGCAGCTAACGCCGGATCCAGCTGCTCATCCAACAATACCGCGCGGAAGGCATCTGCCACATGTAGAGGCAAGGAAAGCGGTTGTTTTTGCTGATATTTCGCTACGTTCAGCTTGAAATAGGTCGCTAGCAAGGTCTGCGCCGCATCCCAACGAGAAAACTCATTGCGCGCACGCTGCATCAGGAAAGTTAACTGTTGATCGCTATACGGATAATCCAGTTTCACTGGCGCAGAGAACTCCCGCAGCAGCGAAGGCGTTGGCTTGCAAGGCACTTGATCAAAGGTAAAGGTTTCTTCGGATTTGGTCACATTCAGCACATGATGAACCGGCAAACCGTTTCGCTGAAGTGGAATGACTTCGCCTTTGCTATCGTAAAGCTCAATATCGAACGGAATATGTAGAGGTAACTTCTCGGCCTGATCGGCAGTCGGCAAGGTTTTCTGACTAATATGCAGGTGATATTGATGTTTTTCCGCATCATAGTCATCGCGTACCGTTACTAACGGCGTACCGGATTGGCTATACCAGCGACGGAATAGCGAAAGATCGACATTGGACGCATCCTCCATCGCCTGCACAAAATCATCACAGGTGGCAGCACTGCCGTCATGGCGCTCGAAATACAGCTGCATTCCGGCCTGGAACTGAGCTTCGCCTAATAATGTATGCATCATGCGGATCACTTCCGATCCTTTCTCATACACCGTCAGAGTATAGAAGTTATTCATCTCGATAACTTTATCCGGACGAATAGCATGAGCCATTGGGCTGGCGTCTTCCGCAAACTGCGCGGCTCGCATCACACGAACATTATCAATACGGTTTACTGGACGAGAACCCAAATCGGAGCTGAATTCCTGATCGCGGAAAACCGTCAGCCCTTCTTTCAAGCTGAGCTGGAACCAGTCGCGACAAGTCACGCGGTTGCCGGTCCAGTTATGGAAATATTCGTGGCCAATAACCGCTTCGATATTAAGATAATCTTTATCAGTAGCCGTTTCTGCTTTAGCCAGAACGTATTTGGAGTTGAAGACATTTAGCCCTTTATTCTCCATCGCGCCCATATTGAAGAAATCAACGGCAACGATCATATAAATATCGAGATCGTATTCCAGACCGAAACGAGTTTCGTCCCATTTCATGGAATTTTTCAGGGAAATCATAGCCCAATCGGCGCGATCCAAATTGCCGCGATCGACGAACAATTCTAACGCCACTTCCCGACCTGAACGGGTAATAAAGGTGTCTCTTAATACATCAAAATCACCTGCCACCAGAGCAAACAAATAGCTTGGTTTCGGGAACGGATCTTCCCATTTAACCCAATGACGGCCATCAGCCAATTCGCCCTGTTCCAGACGATTGCCATTGGATAACAGATAAGGATAGCGAGCTTTATCTGCCACAATAGTCGTGGTAAAACGCGCTAATACATCTGGACGATCCAGATAATAAGTAATATGGCGGAAACCTTCGGCTTCACATTGAGTGCACAGCGCTTCGCCGGAAAGATAAAGCCCTTCAAGAGCCGTATTGGTCGCCGGGTGAATGTCATTAACGATGGTTAAAGTAAACTGCTCCGGTAATTCTTCGATAACCAGAGTTTTGTCCTGTAGACGGTAGTGAGGCCACGGCTGACCATCTACACTGACGCTTAATAACGTCAGGTCTTCGCCATTCAAGATCAGTGGGGCACCTGCGGTTCCCTGACGTTTTACTTTACTGACTGCCGTTACCGTCGTTTTCTGCGCGTCCAACTCGAAATTTAAATCAATATCGGTAATGGTGTAATCCGGCGCACGATAATCGTGACGGTATTTGGCTTGCGGCTGTTGTGTCATAAAAACCCTTTTGACGTCATCAGTGAATATGATTACCCGGTCTGGTGTTTTTGTACTCAGATGGCGGAATCTCTGTACTACAGAGACTTTCCATCCAGACTCAGAGTGAATTTAAATGTATCACAGCTGTAAAAAAAACCCAGTTGAGAACCTGAAGGATTTCTATGAACAACAGGTATCGCAGGGATAACTACGATGACCCCAATTGGTCAAGGTGATAGCCGTCAGGTAATTGAAAACCAAATACTCTGTTTATTTTATTGTCTGGCTATTACTCAGCATAACACTCGTTGCCGTTGGTGTTTTTTGTTGCGGAATATGTGTCGGCTCCAAGGTATGTGGACAAAATGAACTAGAATAGAAATAGAGTGTAAAAATACGACTGACAGTATCAGAAATATCTCTCGTTAAGTTTAATCTCAGAGTGGTATCATTCACGCAATAGCTCATCACCAACAAGCTGATTCGAATGGATATGACGGAGTAAGTGGTGTAATGCACAACGAAGGCTGATCGGGAACAATACGGCTATGAGAGTAAAATATCTTATTTATTTTTTCACACTTTCATTAATGCTATTTTTCTCTGTATTCGTTTACACCAACATATCTCGCAATAGCGCCATCGCAGAAAACAATAAATTAAACCTGTATAAAATTGAGCGATTACAAGAATTTACCGAGGCATTTCAGGCCGTATTGCACATGCATCGCTTAAAAAAAATCAGTTTAATCAAAACCGATATAAACCAGGAAGAAATCAATCAGGCAGTAATAACTGCCACTAAGAAAATAGCGATATTTAAAAAAAATGCCAATTCAATTATGGTTGAAAAACTGGGAGCCACTTATAAATACCTGGTAATTTCTTCGGTTCAACTGATGGATAAATTAATAGCCAATGATTTGCGTGCAAGTTCAGGAATGCCTTTGGTCAATAGTTATCTCTATGACCTGAATAATGCATTTTATATCTCTGAGGTCAAACAGAAATACTCGCTTTATACTATCGACAACCGTCTGATAAAATCTGAATCATATATCTTCCTAGAAGCCATCAGAATAAATAGCCGTTTGGTTATGACCCTTACCGATTTAGTCGATCAGATCGTTGATATCAATTTAGCCAAAGTTCAGCGACCAGAGCCCTATCTTAAAGCGATCCAACTTACCGGCGTGCTCTACTCGCTGCAACCTCGTTTCGGTTTTATCGAAAAAACATACAGACTCAATCAGATGAGTCACGTAGTCAACGATTTACAAGGCAAGATATCGCTGCAAAACAGCGAAAAAATCGCCAATGATTTATATCTCTCTATGACCAAAAACGAAAAGTACAATGTCAGAGATATTTATGAGTATGTAAATTATATTGACTCAATTTCCCAAAGATTTAATAGCCAAGTATTTGAAAAAGAAATAAAATCACTCAAAAGTAACATCCTAAAAAGTAACATAAGAGTAGAGAGTACCCTTTCCATCGGAATGTTATTAGCTCTATTTATTATCGTCCCATGCCTGATATTTTGCGTTAATATCAATAAATGGTTATCTGAAACTACAACGAATATCAAAAAGCTCTCTCAGGGAAATATGAATATTGAGAATCAGGGGGTTTATCTGAGTCAGGATCTTATTGCTATTACCGACGCAATTAAAGATCTGCGCCGTTATCAGTTAGATAAAGTCCTTCTTGAATCTGAAAAACAAAACCTGATTGGTGAGCTGGAAAAAGCGTCCTTTATTGATCCGCTGACCAATATTTATAATCGTCGAAAACTGTTTAACCTGTGTGAAGCCATGCCTGCCGCTAGTTATCCGATGGCTTTCGCTTTGATCGATATCGATAACTTCAAGTCACTTAATGACACCTACGGCCATGATGTAGGTGATAAGGTGCTGATTGAATTCAGTAAGCTCCTGATATCCCATTTCCGCTCCACCGATATCTTTTCACGCTACGGCGGAGAAGAGTTCGCCATTGTATTAAGTAACTGTACGCCGGAGGACGCAATTCGAATCATGAATAACCTACGGTTAAAAGTGAAACAACTGACGCTGAAATTAGAAGATGGCACCACGGTTATGTTCCGTATCAGCTGCGGCATTGCCATGCTAAACAACTACTCAGAAATGAAAAGGGCTATTAAGCAAGCGGATGAAGCCTTGTATTATTGCAAAGGCAATGGCAAAGATCGGGTCAGTTTTTATACCGCAAACGGTTTTATTTAGCCTAATAACAGAACAACCACGCCGTTTTTATTGTGGTTTTCCCACACAATTAATTCCTTATAAAAATAACTGTAATAAAATTTATCTGAATAGCGCAGTTTCTGACGATAAATCAACCAGGTATTTTGTTTCTGTTAAGAATAAAAAATGACAAATAATAACCCTACATTTCGGGTGACCAATAAATAACCCCTGCATCTAAGTCACGAAAATATTTAGCTTATTTTATTTTCCATAGACTAAAAGGCCGACGAGTAAAGTTGATGGCACGTTTAACTCTAGATCTTGTTACGCCATTTATGGTGTTATGAGGGTTCAATCACAGGATAATACCGGTATACTCCTGCAACTTTATTGATTATGCCGAATCTGGAAAATGCTCCTACGAGGATGCTGTAACGCGCCATGACTCAAGACGCCTCTCCGATTTTGACTTCATTGCTTGATACGGATGCTTACAAGCTTCATATGCAACAAGCAGTGTTTCATCGTTATCGCCATATTACCGTTGCTGCGGAATTCCGCTGCCGCGGTGACGAATTGCTGGGCGACTATGTGGATGAAATTCGTCGTCAGATCGCTCTTATGAGTGAACTGGCGTTAACCAAGGACGAATTCGCCTATCTGTCCGGCCTCCCCTTCTTCAAATCCGATTATCTGAATTGGTTACGAGATTTTCGGTTCAACCCGCAGCAGGTCACCGTATCCGCCCGCGAGGGGAAACTGGATATTCGAATTTCCGGTCTGTGGTGTGAAGTTATTATGTGGGAAGTACCATTGCTGGCGGTTATCAGCGAAGTGGTGCATCGCCACCGCTCGCCGCAGATCGTCCCGCAGATGGCTATCGAGAAACTCCGCGCCAAGCTGTTACAATTCAATCAATTAAGCGGTGATGTGGATATCTCCCGTTTCAAATTGATGGATTTCGGCACCCGTCGCCGTTTCTCCGGTGAAGTGCAGCAGGCGGTTGTCAGCACCTTACAAGCAGAGTTTCCTTATTTGGTTGGCACCAGCAATTACGATCTGGCTCGCCGATTATCTCTGACGCCGGTGGGCACTCAAGCACACGAATGGTTCCAGGCTCATCAGCAAATCAGCCCCGAGCTGGCGAGCAGTCAGCGCGTTGCCTTACAAGCCTGGCTGGATGAATATCCGGATCAACTGGGGATTGCTCTAACCGATTGCATTACCATGGATGCTTTCCTGCGCGATTTCGATCTGCCTTTTGCCTCTCGCTATCAGGGTTTACGCCATGACTCCGGGGATCCGGTAGAATGGGGTGAAAAAGCCATTGCTCACTTTATCAAGCTGGGAATTGACCCAATGAGCAAAACGCTGGTGTTTTCCGATAATCTTGATCTGGAGAAGGCGCTGTATTTATATCGCCATTTCTATCAGCGGATCAATCTGGTCTTTGGTATTGGCACCCGCCTGACCTGTGATATTCCGGGTGTCAAACCGCTAAATATCGTGATTAAGCTGGTGGAATGCAATGGAAAGCCCGTGGCCAAATTGTCAGACAGCCCTGGAAAAACCATTTGCCAGGATCCAGCCTTCGTTGATGAACTGCGTGAAGCCTTTGATTTGCCTTTAGTACAAAAGGCTAGCTAACCGCAGGGTGCCGGGTGAGTCTCCCTCATCCGGCCTATTTCACTCTCCCTCCTTTATATAGCATCAGATACAGAGCCACGATCTTCGCCATCCGCCGATTTATTTATCTTAACCGCAGAAATCTTGCACTAATCCGATGATTTCCTCTTGTGTCCTGCACTGCCGCAAGTAACATAGCAACATCCCCATATTTTGGGTTTTAATTTATTTCTGAACCAAAACTTATAAAGAGAGAAATCTATGAGCGTAGTGCCTGTAGTCGACGTACTGCAAGGCCGTGCTGCGGTTGACAGTGAAGTCACCGTACGCGGTTGGGTGCGTACCCGGAGAGATTCTAAAGCTGGCATCTCCTTCGTCGCCGTTTATGACGGTTCCTGCTTTGATCCGTTACAGGCCGTCGTTAATAATACTCTGCCGAATTATCAGGACGAAGTGCTGCATCTGACCACCGGTTGCTCGGTTGAAGTGACCGGCACCGTCGTTGCCTCTCCGGGTGAAGGCCAGAGTTTCGAAATTCAGGCGACCAGCGTGAAGGTTGTCGGCTGGGTGGACGATCCGGATACCTATCCGATGGCGGCCAAGCGCCACAGCATCGAATACCTGCGCGAAGTCGCTCACTTACGCCCACGTACCAACCTGATTGGTGCCGTTGCGCGCGTTCGCCACACTTTGGCGCAGGCGATTCACCGTTTCTTCCATGAAAACGGTTATTTCTGGGTTTCTACTCCGCTGATTACCGCATCCGATACCGAAGGCGCAGGCGAAATGTTCCGCGTATCGACTTTGGATCTGGAAAACCTGCCGCGTACTGACGAAGGCAAAATCGATTTCAGCGAAGATTTCTTCGGTAAAGAAGCCTTCCTGACCGTATCGGGTCAGCTAAACGGTGAAACCTACGCCTGTGCGTTATCCAAGGTTTACACCTTCGGCCCGACTTTCCGCGCGGAAAACTCCAACACCAGCCGCCACCTGGCTGAATTCTGGATGATTGAGCCGGAAGTCGCTTTCGCCTCTTTAGATGATGTTGCAGCTCTGGCTGAAAAAATGCTTAAGTACGTCTTCCAGGCCGTTCTGGACGAGCGAGCTGACGATTTGGCCTTCTTTGCTCAACGTGTAGATAAAGATGCGATCGATCGTCTGCAACGTTTCGTAAGCTCCGACTTTGCGCAGGTAGATTACACCGACGCAATTGAAATCCTGCTCGCATCTGGCCAGACCTTTGAAAACGAAGTGTCGTGGGGTATCGATCTGTCATCCGAGCACGAACGCTATCTGGCTGAGAAACACTTCAAAGCGCCGGTAGTGGTTAAAAACTACCCGAAAGACATCAAAGCTTTCTATATGCGTATGAACGAAGATGGTAAAACCGTAGCCGCGATGGACGTATTAGCGCCGGGTATTGGGGAAATCATCGGGGGTTCACAGCGTGAAGAACGTCTGGATGTTCTGGACCAACGTTTGCAAGAAATGGGCCTGAATAAAGAAGATTACTGGTGGTATCGTGATCTTCGTCGCTACGGCACCGTGCCACATTCTGGTTTTGGTCTTGGATTTGAGCGTTTGATCGCCTATGTGACCGGCGTACAAAACGTCCGTGACGTGATCCCGTTCCCACGTACCCCCAGAAACGCCAGCTTCTAAATTAATCATTTCCAATTGATTTCTGTTAGTTGTCTAAAAAAAAGCCAGCTTATGCTGGCTTTTGTCATTTTTTAAAGTTTGATATTAGTCACAAAGTTCCCTTTATTTTACATTTAGTAACACTTTGTCTTTTAATGAAACAGTTTTTGTCAATTAGTAGCATTTTCGGTGTGGATTAACCGGTCTGTGAATGGAACACTGCGTCTCAGACACAGACGACACCAAACTCTCAACAATAGTTCCAAAAAAATTATTGGCGGCAGTGGCAGGTGTCCGAATAACACCAATGAGGGTAATAATAATGATGAAGCGCAATATTCTTGCAGTAGTAATCCCTGCTCTGTTGGCTGCTGGTGCAGCAAATGCGGCAGAAATCTACAATAAAGACGGCAATAAACTGGATCTGTACGGTAAAGTTGATGCCCGCCATCAGTTCTCCGATAACGCAGGCGAAGATGGCGACGAAACTTACGTTCGTCTCGGCTTCAAAGGCGAAACCCAAATTACTGACCAACTGACCGGTTTCGGCCAGTGGGAATACAACATTCAGGCTAACCACGCCGAATCTCAGGGCGACAAAGGCAACAAAACCCGTTTGGGCTTTGCTGGTCTGAAATTTGCTGACTACGGTTCATTCGACTACGGCCGTAACTACGGCGTACTCTATGACGTGAGCTCAGCGACCGATGTGCTGCCAGTATTCGGCGGCGACTCTGTCGCTAAGACTGACAACTTCATGAATGCCCGTTCTACCGGTCTGGCGACTTACCGTAACAATGACTTCTTCGGTCTGGTTGATGGTCTGAACTTCGCTCTGCAATACCAAGGCAAAAACGAAGAAGGCCGTAACGACGTTAAAGTTGAAAACGGTGACGGCTTCGGTATCTCTTCTACCTATGATATCGGTTACGGCGTAAGCTTCGGTGCAGCTTATGCTTCTTCTAATCGTACTGATACCCAGAAACGCTTCACCACTGCTGAAGGCGACAAAGCTCAGTCATGGAACGTAGGTGCTAAATACGACGCAAACAACGTATACCTGGCTGCAATGTATGCTGAAACGCTGAACACCACGCCATACGGTTCAGCTAGCAACACTATCGCTAACAAAACTCAGAACATCGAAATCGTTGCGCAATACCAGTTCGATTTCGGTCTGCGTCCTTCCCTGGCCTACGTCCAGTCTAAAGGTAAGGATCTGAACAGCGTTTACGGTAATGACCAAGACCTGTTGAAATATGCTTCTGTTGCTACTTACTACTACTTCAACAAAAACATGTCTACCTACGTTGATTACAAAATCAACATGCTGGACAAAAATGACTTCACCGTTGCTAACGGCATCAACACTGATGACGTAGTGGGTGTTGGCTTGGTTTACCAGTTCTAAGTTGTCCGACTTAATGCCAACTCGGTTGGTGTAAGTAAAAAAGGCAGGGCTTCGGCTCTGCCTTTTGCTTTCTGTATTTTACTTTTAAACCCTGACTTACATTGTGCATAATCTGCTACTTCCTGAGTAATTCTGACGATTTTTCACCCGTAATCACCCCGCCTCACAAGATTGATCTCTTTTTCTCGCAAACGGTTGGCAAAGCCCTGAACTGGCGCTACCCTGATGATTCTGTCCGCTTAACTCTAAGCCATGGAAGCATCTGACATGTTTGAAAAAATCACTGCTGCACCTGCCGATCCTATTCTGGGTCTGACCGATATTTTCCGCGCCGATGACCGCCCAAATAAAATCAATCTGGGTATTGGTGTTTATAAAGATGAAACCGGTAAAACGCCGGTGCTGACCAGCGTGAAAAAAGCTGAACAGTATTTGCTGGAAAACGAAACAACAAAAAACTATCTGGGTATAGACGGCCTGCCGGTCTTCGCCAGCTGCACTCAGGCATTGCTGTTCGGTAAACAAAGCCCAATCGTAACGGAAAAACGTGCGCGCACTGCGCAGACTCCGGGCGGCACTGGCGCATTGCGTATCGCAGCCGACTTTATTGCTCACCAAACTTCAGCTAAACGCGTTTGGGTCAGTAACCCAAGCTGGCCAAACCATAAGAATGTATTCTCCGCTGCCGGTCTGGAAGTGGTTGAATATAATTATTATGACGCAGCCAACCACGCGCTGGACTTTGATGGCCTGCTGAAAAGCCTGTCAGAAGCCCAAGCCGGTGACATAGTGCTGTTTCACGGCTGCTGCCATAACCCGACCGGTATCGATCCAACCGACGAACAGTGGGCTAAACTTGCCGAACTGTCTGTGGCTAAAGGCTGGCTGCCGCTGTTCGACTTCGCCTATCAGGGTTTTGCTCGTGGTCTGGAAGAAGACGCTCAGGGCCTGCGTATTTTCGCCGCTAGCCATAAAGAACTGATCGTTTGCAGCTCTTACTCTAAAAACTTTGGCCTGTACAACGAACGCGTCGGCGCCTGCACCATCGTTGCGGCAGACAGCGATATCGCGGAGAAATCCTTCAGCCAGGTCAAAGCGGTTATCCGCGCTAACTACTCTAACCCACCGGCTCACGGCGCCTCAGTCGTTGCTACCATTCTGAGTAATGACGCGCTGCGTGCTATCTGGGAACAAGAGCTGACCGATATGCGTCAACGTATCCATCGGATGCGCCAACTGTTTGTTAATACCCTGCAAGAGAAAGGGGCAAAACAGGACTTCAGTTTCATCATTAACCAGAACGGCATGTTCTCGTTCAGTGGTTTGACCAAAGAACAGGTGCTGCGTCTGCGTAATGAGTTTGGCGTGTATGCGGTGAATTCAGGTCGCGTTAACGTAGCTGGCATGACACCAGACAACATGGCTCCACTGTGTGAAGCCATCGTCGCGGTACTCTGATTCAATTTTCAGTGGATTGTGGTTAAAGGGTGCCTTAGGCACCCTTTTTAGGTTTTAGCTCCGACGCCGCTTCTTCGAAGGTCGCCTGATTGATATTTTTTTCGATAAACTCAGCCATAGGCATTGGCCGGCCAAATAGATAACCCTGTAGATAGTCAACATTACACGCTTGCAGATAACGCGCCTGCGTTTCGTTTTCCACCCCTTCCGCTATCGTCATCAACCCCATTTTCGTTGCCAGATCGATGACATTCTCCACGATGATGCTGGATAACGCATCAGAACCGATCATTCCAACGAAGCTCTGGTCAATTTTCAGGAAGTCTACTTTGAATTTTTGCAGATACACCAGACTAGAGTGGCCGGTACCAAAGTCATCTATGGCAATAAATACGCCTAAGGCATGCAGTTCAGCGAACAAACGATCGGTAATTTCATCGGCAACAATCAATTTCCGCTCGGTCAGTTCCAGCGTAATATTGATAGGCTTTTCTGCAAAGGCGGCAATAAATGCGCGGCAGTCATCTACCAGACTTAAATCACGACAATGGTCGGCACTGATATTGAAACCAAAATGGAAATCATCCGGTAGCTGGCTGGCATAAGGAGCAAACATACTGCTGACCTGCTGCATAATAGAGCGTGTCATCGGCACAATTAATCCGCTATCTTCTGCCAGAGGAATAAAACGGTCTGGCTGAATCATGCCATGAGTTGGGTTATGCCAACGCATTAGCACTTCGCAACCGATACAGTGCTCCCCTTTCCCAGTCACTACCGGTTGCAGGTAAGGCACGAACTCCCCGTTTTCCAACGCAAGATTGAGTATCTGCATCGGCGAAGAGGATTTTCCGCACAAACGGAATACCAGAAACGCGGAAATAAAACCTAACAGAGGGAAAAATATTAAGCTGCCGGTGGCATATTGCCAGGCATAGGCTAGATACTGGCCATGAGTCAGGGTAGTTGAGATGGAATACGCATATTTTTCCGAAGCAAGAGTCAACGGCATGTTTTTATGCAATGGGTTACCTGCATGGGTATTTCCCGCGGCATCCATCCAACGATCGCCGATAATCAATCTGAGCTGTATATCCCCGCTCAGCAGGTTAAGAATATTATGTAAGTAATAACCATCAATGCCAACCAGGGTGCTGTAGTCCCCGGCCACCTGCCGGTATATCACCACCGGTCGTGAAGGCGTCACTTTATTTCCCGACATCAGGTATAACTGACCATCAACGTAAGCCGATGAATTGACGTAATCGTCATAAGGGCCATAAAGGGAAGTGCAATAAATCTGATTGCCCCGTCGAGTTAAATTTACCGAGCGGACGTCGGGAATTGTAGCCACCTGATCGCGTAAATTTTGAACTACCTGTAAGCAAGGTTGCCCTAGACTGCCCTGTACCCGAGTCGCGGCAAGATGAGCATTATCAAAAATACGGTCAATCATTTGCCGAGCATGCTTTAACTTAGTTTCGGCGTCTGAGTGCATATTATTAACTGTCTGCACATAAATAACGCCAGCACCAAATAGGATAAACAGCAGCAACACCAAAAAGGATAGTCCCAATCGGGGCAACAACTTTCTTAAACTGGAACGACGAAATGGCATAGTAAATTCCATGAAACGACTATAAAGCTGCTATAAGAAAAAATGATTGTTATTTATTTCCTCTACGGTAAAGCTGGCTAATAAATTAATCTTCGAGGTTAGCCCAACATCATTCGAGACCATACTACTGTTAGTATTGTTCGCTGCGGATATTACACAAATTTATTTATCGTTTCTTGAGGAAAATACTCGGGTTTACCTTATTCGATCAAAACACATTTAAAAAGGCGCCAATCGGCGCCTTTAGAACATCTACTGCAGGGTAGAACCATTTACCAAATGGCCGGTTCGTCGATAATAAACGGATTGCTCTGCCGTTCATGGCCAAGGGTAGACATCGGGCCGTGACCGGGAATAAACGCCATATCATCACCCAAAGGCAGTAGCTTCTGTTTGATGGAGTCGATCAACTGCTGATGATCGCCGCGTGGGAAATCACTACGACCAACGCCGCCTTTGAAAATCACATCGCCGGTTAAGGCTAACCTCGCCTGCGGGTTGATAAAGACAATGTGCCCCGGGGTATGCCCCGGACAATGAAGCACCGATAACCGCATTTCGCCCACATTTATCTCATCACCTTCTTCCAACCAACGCGTTGGCTCAAACGACTGACACTCCCCCAGACCGAACATACGGCTCTGTGCTGGCAAGCCTTCCAGCCAAAAACGATCTTCTTTTTCCGGCCCGATGATAGGCACCTGATAGAATTCGGCCAGTTCTGCCGCCGCGCCAACGTGATCTAAATGGCCGTGAGTTAACAGGATCTGCGTGACCGTGACGCCCAAACGACGCACTTCAGCAATGATTTTTTCGGCGTCGCCACCGGGATCGACCAAAGCAGCCTGCAATGTTGCATCACACCAAATCAAAGTACAATTTTGGCTGAACGCCGTTACCGGAATAATATGATATTTCATAAGGCTCCAACTCCAGTGGCCTAACCGATAAAGCTATCCCACTGGCTGAATATTGCTGATCACCAGGTCCGCGCCGGCCCGGTATCAATATGCACAAAGTTACTACGTGGGTAATATCCTACACCACCTGCACGCATTTTTAATGCCGCTTTACGGATATTACTTAGCTGAATACCTTCGATATGGAAATCCATCGCTTTACCCAAGGTGTGGAAGCTATGTTTGGCGACGCCTCGGCTATGTTCACGCATTTCATTATTGGTATTTAGCGAACGGTAGCCAGAAATAAGCTGTACCGGCTTGGTGGTACCAAGCAGACCTTGTAAGCGGTAGAGTTGATCAAACAGGCGTGGGTCAATGGGCTTAACTTTGTTGGCACGATAATCGCGGAAAATATGATTTAAGCGACTCAATTCTTCTTTATTGTAACCTTTGCCGTCAAAAAATTCGGCTTTGATAGACTCACCTGTATTCAGGTTATTTAAGGTCAAGATCCGTGGGCGGGGAGTAGAAAGGGTCGCGAATGCGTGCCCTGGTAACAGCGAAAGGCCCAGCGCTGTCCCGCCTAAGGTTAGCCACTTGCGGCGATGATTGTCGATTTTATCCATGATCGTTTCTACCCGGCAATAATGTCAAAAGTAAGCGCAAAACGCACCGCCCCGAACCATAACCGCCCGCGGAAAACCAGTCAACCCGCGTGAGGCGAAGGTTCCTAGGCGCTCGCAAAAATGAGCGCCTGTCAGACAACCAAGTATTCAGACCATTAGTTATTGAGTTTTACTGCATTTATTGTATTAAAAGCTCTGCTTGTGGTGTGATTTGTGCACCCGATCTCACCGTTTTATCATAATTGTAAATATCTGTGCGGAATTGAGGTTTACCATCGTCCGCAACCCACGCCGTCAGATAATACAGTTGCACCGGAATACGCTGACGAATATTCACGTAAGTGGTATCCCCTTGTTTTAACGTGGATGATATCCGCGCATTGTTCCAACCCGCATCCTGCAACAGCATATTGGCCAGATCGGAGGCCTTGTTCACGCGCACACAGCCGGAGCTTAATGCCCGAATATCTTTCTGGAACAGGCCGTGGTTCGGTGTGTCATGCAGATAAATGGCATCAGAACTTGGCATATTGAATTTATAACGCCCCAGGGAGTTAGACGCTCCTGGCGCCTGACGCAGGCGGTACGGGAAGTTATTCGGCGAGATCGTGCTCCAATCAATCATTGAAGGAACGATAACTTCCGCATCATTGCTCCAGCCAGATAACACCGTATAGCCGTGACGCTGGAAATAACTGGAATCATTGCGCGCTTTCGGCACGATATCCTGACGCACCAGTGAGGTTGGCACGTTCCACGGCGGATTGACCACCACATTATTTAGCGCGCTACTCATCAGCGGCGTTTTACGGCTAGGTCGGCCGACAATCACGCGTGACGACAATACTTCAGTACCATTCTGGTAGTAACTCAGCGAATAGTTCGGGATATTCACCATGATGCCCGTGTCGATCTGCCCCGGTAGAATACGCAGCCGCTGAATATTCAACGCCAGCAGACTGGCTCGCATTTGCGGAGAAACGTTGAGCCATTCGCGGGTTCTCGGACCAATCACGCCATCATCGGTTAGACCTTGCCATTGCTGGAAGCGTTTTACCGCCGCGACCAGATCTTCGGTGTATTGATTGTCGGTCACGCTCAGCGCACTGCCGGAATGTTTAGCTACCGGAGTCTGCGGAGAAGTGACCATTTCAGAGATCGGGGCCGCCGCCGGGCTAACTACCAGCGAATGAGCCTGCGCACGAGTTTTTTCTTCATCGACGGATAAATCGTCGTTAACTGCGGCGACCGAAGGATTATCCATCGGAATCACTTCCGGCGACTTAACCGGAGCGGCTGGAGCGGCGTTTAGCATGCCACTGCGATCCAGTATTTCTCGCAGCGCAGGAATATCATCGCTAAGCTGACCAGGGCGCAACGTCGCCGCGCCGGTAAACTGCGGCCAAGGACGATTGTCGGCCAGCATGGTTTTCAGCGCCTGATGCATCTTTTCATACTGCGGATGCTGTGGTACCAAAGTCGAAAGGTAGGCGGCAGTATTGCCTTCGCGTATGGCTTGCTGCCAACGGTTCAGTATCGTGGCAGGCGGCATGGCCATTTTGTAAGGGACGTTGCTATAGAGCCAAACGCTGCCGTTGGCGCCAACGCCTGACACAAAGTGCAGGTAGCCCAACATTGCGTCTGACAGAATCACATCTCGCGCCATTCCTTTGACTTCCGGGTCGCTCAACCATTTTACCCATTGCATAAACTGCGGCTGAATGCCGGACATCGCTAGTTCAGCTAATTGCTGCTGAAATCTCTTTACCGCCAGACGATCCTGCCACATCGGCCGCATCTGGTTAGACGCATATAGCTCCGCCAGATTGGAAGCGTAATAAGGCGTGATATTTTTTGGCAGCACGGCCAGCAGTTTAGAGCGGCTCTGCGCTACCGACATGGTTCCTGTCTCCACGGGCAAAGCCGCAGAGTCGACGGGCAAAGTCGGTGCAGTGGCTGAAGCGCTGAACATAGGTATCTGGCTACAGATAAGTGCGCAATATAGGGCTAATGGCCGTAGTGAATTTCTCTTTTCTAGCGACATTCTATGCCCCCGGTATGCTCATCTAAGTACGTCATAGTTTGTCGTGACCATTACTAATAAGTTTTATTATACAAACAGAAATGATATTTGACTTATTTATACGACAAAGTAAATCGATTCTTTACGCTAACAGATTTCTCACATCGATAAAATGGAAGCTCATTTTATTTAAGCTATAAAAAATGGCCGTCTGTTAGCGGCCATTTTCATTTATTTACGCCTCAGTTAATTCCGAAGTTATTGCAGTATTTCTGTCTGTGTTGTCGCGATAGCCGGTAAATCATTGGCGAAACCGCGTAATCCAACCACATGAACATGCTCATGATTCTGGAAAACTTTACGCACTAGTTTATAGGTGGTGCCTTTTTCCGGACTGATATTTTCCGGCGCAGCGATAATTAATTGCATTTCCAATCGTTCACACAGCTCGAACAGCGTCGCAATAGATTTCGCATCCAGTCGTGCGGCTTCATCAAGGAACAGCAAGCGACAAGGAGAAATATCTTTCCCGCGCAGGCGACGAGATTCCTCTTCCCAACTCTGCACCACCATCACCAGAATAGACATACCGGTACCGATAGCTTCACCGGTAGACAACGCCCCGCTCTCCGCGCGTAGCCAACCGTCTGCGCCACGGAAAACTTCAACTTCCAGCTCAAGGTAGTTACGGTAATCTAACAGCTCCTCACCGATGGTTTGCGGCAAACGCTGCCCCATATCCATTTGCGGGTTCAGGCGTTGATACAGTTTGGCCAGCGCCTCCGAGAAGGTCAGACGGTTGCTGTTAAACAGATCCTGATGCTGCTCCTGCTGCTCAGACAGCACATCCAGTAAAGTGGCATGGGCTTCTCGTACATTCACGTTCAACCGCACGCTTTTCACCTGTCCGAAGGAAACCGCCTGCAAGCCTTGGTTCAGCATACGAATACGGTTCTGCTCGCGCTGAATGGTTTTGCGGATGATATTCGCCACACTTTTGGAGCTAATTGCCAGTTTTTGTTCACGGGCAGTCAGTTCTTCGGTCAGGCGACCCAGCTCGATTTCCATCTGTTCAATGGCTTCAACCGGATCGTCGGTGCGAATAATATCCTGACGAATACGCTCGCGCAGATGCTGGTAAACCGCGATATAGAACTGAATTTTGCGTTCCGGACGCTTCGGATCTTCCGACAGACGCAGCACATCGCGCAGATGTTCGTTATCAGATACTGCCAGACGCAGTGCGCCTAGGGCTTTATCCGACATCGAACGCAGTTCTTCGCCGTCCATATACGCCAGTTCACGACGATGTAAGCGACGCTCGACGCCGTTATCTTTCACCATGCGCATCACCGCGCACCAGCCGGATTTGGCATTCACCACCTGCTCGCGAATCTGGTGATAATCTCGCTCCAGTTTGCGCAGTTTCTTTTGCAGGCTATCCATTTCCGCTTCACAGAAGGTCAACTGTTTTTCCAGCTGATTACGACGTGAACGGTTGGTGCTGAGCGCCGCATGCAATTCATCGCGACGAGCTCGCGCACGCGCTTCTGCATTCGCATCGGCCTGAACGCCAATATCCTGCAATTCCTGGGTCAGCTCTTTGAGCATATCCCGCTTAGCATCATAAGAACTTTTCAGTGACGCCAGTACCTGACTGTACTGAGTGAACTGGGTCTGGTATTGACGTAATTGCTCGCGAGCGCGAGTACGATCGGCTTCCGCGTGCTCCAGACGTTGACGCAGTTTGTCGTTCAGATCGGAGTTTTCATTCAGCATACCGGCAGAATCGGTATAGCTGAAGTGAGCCCGGCGCTGAACCACTTCCGTTAAGGCAAAGGCCTGCTGCTTGGCCTGACGCTGACTGTTTTGCGCCTGAATATAGCTTTCTTTCAGCTGTTCATGCTGCTGCGGATCGCTTTGCAGCACCGCCAGTAAAGGCTCCAGCTTGATCAGAGCATTACCGTGCTGCTGAATATGACGCGCCGCTTCCTGCGCTTCAGCCAACTCTTCGCTGATTTCTTCCACCCGATCCTGCAAAGCGTCGTCAAGCAGCAAAGACACCAGCGGAATCAGTCGATTCAGCGCCGCAATGCCTTCTTTAGCCTGTTCAAACTGCTGACGCTGCTGCTGATTTTGATCTTCGTGAGCACTCAGAGCGCGCTCAATTTCACCGCGACGGGTATTCAGCAGGCGAATTTCAGCTTCTGGATCCGCATCGAAAGCCACCGCCAGATGAGAACCAATAAAGCGGCTGAATGCCTGATGGGCGCGCTGGGTTTTCTGTACGTCGAAGGAAAGCGTGGCATAACGTTCCGCCAGACTGTCACGCTCGGCGTGCAGGGTTTCCAGACGATTTTCCCGCGCCGCGCGGCCAAACAGCGGCACTTCCGGATAGCGGGAATAACGCCATTGGCGATCGGCGATTTTCACCACCACCGCTTTTTCATGTTCTTCGACGGCAAATACGCTGTCATCAAAGGACTGCGGGTCTCCTTCGATCAGATACAAGTCTTCCGGACAGTCTTCCAGCCCCACCAACTGATCGCGAACCAGCGACAGATCCGGTACCACGATACCGTGGCGAGATGGACCGTAGAGCGCGGAGAAGTACGGCGCATCGTCGATAGTGACATCGTCATAGATTTCAGACAGCAATACGCCGCCGAAACGCTCGGCTAACGCCACCATGCGCGGATCTTCCGCACCACTTGGCTGGCTCAGACGCTCAATTTGCGCTTCAATCTGACGTTTACGTGCCGCGACTTCATCGCGCTCAACGGTAGTTTCACGTTCGCGCTCAAGCAGTTGCTGCATGTATTCCGTCACCTGACGGCTGTCTTCCAGCGATACCCCACTTTGCTCACTCAGTTGATTCAGTGCGTCCTGCGCCGCAAGCCAGATGGGCGCACGGCTGGTTAGCGTCTGAATTTTCTGCTTAATCTGTTCCAGTTCCTGGCGCATTTCCATGCGGCGTTCACCGGCATCGGACACGCTGAGGGACAATTCCTCAACTTTTTGCTCCAGCTCACGCTGTAATTCTTCCAGCTCTTCAGGCTGATAAACCTGGCCCTGACGCTTACAGAACTCCTGCAACAGACGCTCGGCATCCTGCTGAGAACGCAGGCGCTGCTCCAGCTCAGACAAACGCATACGCAGCGGTTGTACTCGCTCCGCCAGATGTTGCTGCGACGGCCAATCACGCAATAATTCCCGTGCGGTCTGCCAGGCTTCGCTGCGGCTCACCTGACCGGCAATATTAACCACCAGCTGATAAGCCTGTTCAAACTGACTGTGCGCCGCATCAGCCACGCTGAGCTTTTGTTCCAGCAACAGCAGCGATTCCGTAGCTTCCTGCTCTTTAGCATGGAAAGTGTCCAGCCAATCTTCGGCGTTGTCAGCAGTCAAATCCGGGATCTGACACAGCGCGCGCGCGCGCTCCAAAGCCTGTAAAGCTTGCTGATACTGAATGGCGCGAGTTTGCTGCACATCCAGCGCCTGCTGATAATCTGCCAGCTGGCTTTTCAGCTCATCCACTTCTTGCTCGGCCGCTTCCGCACGGGCTTCGTTTTCCGCCTGCTGTTCGCTGGCTTCGGCCACCACTTCGTTCTGTTCTTCCAAGCGGTAAGTCAACTCTTCCAAATCGCTCTGATAACGCTCGATTTTTTCCTGCTGACGCATCGCCGTTTGCACCAAATTCAGGTGGTCGCTGGCGGCCTGATAATCGGTTTCCAAATCGGATTCAGCGGCGCTTTGTTCCGCCAGCTCGCGGGACATTTCTACGTGACGATACTGCTCAGTCACCAACTGCTTGCGGCTGCTAAGTAAATCGCGGCGCAGCACTAACGCGCCGTCCAGGTGAATCCGGCGCTCGTTGGCGTGACGCATATAATCCGCCGCCACGTAGGAAGTGGCTTCGGAAATCAAATGCTTGAACAGATCACGATCCGATTGAGTCACGCGAATCGCTTCCAGCGTCATGCGGTTTTCCCGCAGCGCGGCTTCCATGTCCTGGAAGGCTTTACGCACGCCACTGTTTTCCGGCAACAGATAGTCGCGCAGCGAGCGGGTAATGGCGCTGGAAATCCCGCCATACAGAGAGGCTTCAATCAATCGGTAAAACTTGCTGCGATCGGCAGAAGAACGCAGGCGTTTTGGAATCACACCCAAATCAAACATCAGGGAGTGATAATCGGTGATGGAGTTAAATTGCTTAAACTGCACCCCTTCCATTTCTTCCACACGCTCTTTCAGCTCTTGCAGAGAAAGCACTCGCGCCTGACGCTCGCCTACCACTTCGGTGAGGATCTGCGTCGGCTGAATCGCCGTTGGCAAGCCCTGAATGGTGAAAGGTTTGATATCAACTTTACGATCGCGACCGGCCACCTGCTGCAAGCGCACCCCGACCACCACGCGCTGGTGACGGGAATTGATCACATCCAGCGTGGAATAACACACCCCGGCACGCAGTTTCCCGTGTAACCCTTTATCGCGGGAACCGCTGGTGGCACCGGCTTCGGTGGTGTTACGGAAATGCAGCAAAGTCAGATCGGGAATCAATGCCGTCACGAAAGCCGCCATGGTGGTGGATTTACCGGCTCCGTTACCGCCGGACAACGTAGTAACCAACTCATCCAGATCGAAGGTGCGGGCAAAGAAACCGTTCCAGTTTACCAGCGTGAGTGAGCGAAATTTACCGCGTTCAATCATTCCTGTTCATCCTCTGCACTTTCCGCGGCATTCGCCTGGGTTGATTCGTTCTCGTCGTTATCGTCTTGCAGCGACAGACTGTTTTCCACCGCCATCGCTTCGCCATCACGAATCATACGTAACTGCGCTTCCCGCGGGTCATCGCCGCTGCGCACATCGGCACCAAAACGGAATACCGCTTCAGTAATACGGAATTTGCTGCTGTCGTTGCCCATAAAGTAGAGCATACCTAAACGACGTAAGCGGTTGAGAGAAGTACGGACTTTCTCCTGCAACTTTTGCTTATCCAGATCGGAACCGGTAGAGCGCTGGTTAACAAACTTCAGCAACTTGCTCTCATCCGCCAGACTCAGCAACTCTTCATACATTTCCTGCTGGCTGAAAATCCCCTCGTGAGCCAGACGTTCCGGGCTGAGATAGAGATAGCACAGAATTTTACCCACCATCATGTCCAGTTCGGACAAGACCGAACGCGGGATCAGCGTGGTTGAACGCGGACGCAAATAGAAGAAACCTTCCGGCGCACGAATCAGCTCAACGTTATAGCGGGTATAAAATTCTTCCAACTGATCCTGAAAATCCATCAGGAAGGCGTGGTTGTCCAACTCATCTATGCCAATATGTCGGCCAGCTCGCAGCTGACTGTCCAATGCAGGAAACAGCGAATTGCTCAATGCCTGCGCCAGTTTAACTGGCATTACTAACTCAATATTTGTCGATGACATGTGCCTGCACCTTGGCTCCGTAATCATTAATCGCCAGCCATTCCGCCGGTAACCCTGAAAAATCGGCTTCGGCCACACCGAGGCGAACCGCCTGGTCGACCAGGATACGAGCCACGTCAAAATGACGAGCACGCGGATATTGCGCAAGATAATCGCGCATCACTTCCCCCAGATTAAGCGGTATCTGCTGTTGTTGATACACCAGCAGCGCCTGTTCAATCATGGCGGCAATTTGTTCGCGGATTTCGTTGAACTCTTCAAATTCGAGATCCGGCGGCAGTTCCCCGGTCACTTCCTCACTACGCAGAGCCAGTTCTTCATCACGCATATCCAGCATGCGGTCGGCGTTGGCGTAGGTCAGTGTCCACGGGTTATCAAAGTAATTCTGTACCGACTGACGTAAACGCTGAGCGAATACGCGGTTTTTATCCATATCGATAGCGGTACGAATAAATTTATGCACGTGGCGATCGTAACCGATCCACAGATCGATGGCCTGCTGTCCCCAGCTAATAATGCGATCCAGTTTGCTTTGCAAATCAAACACCAGCTTATCAACCAGATCCAAACCTGCATTACCGATAGTAGCTTCCTGAATACGCAGTAGATTAGCCTGTAATTTATCCCCGGCGGCTTCCAGCGTATCTTGCAGCTCGCGCAGGGTACCGGAAGTTTCAGACAACAACAGCTCACAGCTGGCAATCGCCGCGCGCCAGTCCTGATTGAGCAAAGCGGCGATATCTTCTTTCACGCTGTTTTGCTGCTCATCCATCAGGCGCTGGGTCATATCGATGCTATCGAAGATTTCTGCGACGGAATATTTCAGCGGGGCAAAGACGTTACGATGCCAGTGGAATTCGTCGCCGCCCTCTTCTGCCGCTTCCGCCGCGCGCTGTAACTCTTGCGCCACAATAGATAACTGCATGGAAAGACGCAGCGTAGAGAATTCACGTTGACGAATATAATAATCGGTAATGCCGATGCCCAGCGGCGTTAGTCGGTAAATGGCATTGCCATCCGCCAGTTCGCTGGTGAATCGGTTAAGAAGACGCTGCCGAACCATATCATTAATGGCGTTATTGGCCCGTACGGCAACGGTTTCGTGGGTTTGTTCAAAGCCTTTACTGACGTGACGAAACGCATCGATCAGCTCGCCTTCGCTCATTTCGCCGTCCAACCGCTCACCGTTTAAGGTGGCAATGGCCAGAATAAATGCCAAACGCTCCGTTGGCAGCGAAATCGAGAAATCATTTTTTCGCGCCCAGGCGACCAGTTCGGGTACTGTCTGGGAAAATTCACTCATAGTTGGTCCTTCAGGTTCGGCTTAAACGCCATAACATGCACGTAGCGCCCCAAACTAATAAAGGGTTCCTGCCGACAATAGCGCTGTTCCAGCGCCAGTAGCTCAGCAAATTCTTCCACCTGCTGCTGTTTGTTCTTTAAGTAATCGTGGAACACCCGCACTCCCGTCTTGCCGCTAATGGTCATCCCCATTTGCTCAAGCCAGCCATAAACCTTAGGCGGGTCCAAAGGATACTGCGGCGACAGAGAACGTCGGCGGCGTCTTTTCACATCAGGCGTAGCCAGTTGGAAGTTACCCAACACGGCGTTTCGCATCACCAGGCCGTTTGAATTGAAAAACATCAGGGACAGGGCGCCGCCGGGGGTTAATGCATCACAAAGTACCTGTAAAACCTCTTCGGGTTCCGCAATCCACTCCAACACCGCGTGAAACAATACCAGATCAACCGGCTGTTCCAAATGTTGGGTGATATCCTGAGCCGCACTTTGTATAAATTGCATGTTGTGGCTCACACCTTTTTCCTGCGCAGCCGCCTGCGCGCGCTGAATCATCTCGCCGGAAAGGTCGCACAACATTACCTGATGTCCAAGGGCAGCCAACTGAGAGGCCATATGTCCTTCACCACCGCCCGCGTCGAGAATCCTTAGCGGTCGCTGCGGCAACTGTGTCAACAGCTCGGTGATATCTTGCCAAACCACGGCCTGACGAATCATTCCCTTCGTCGTGCCGTAGATATTACGCGAGAATTTTTCGGCAATATCATCGAAATTGCGATCCTGCTGCATGGACAACTGCTCCGTTAATGAAATCTATACCTTTTCACTTTCGCTCTATCGCCTGTAAGCCAGGGTACGAAACTTCGCGGGTATATAACGACAGGGGAAAAAGAGTTCGCCCCAAATATGCTATTTTGGCACAGCCAGACGTAGAATAAATCTTCTTGGGCAGTAATCCCGCCCGGATGCCGTTTTTTCAGCCAAAAGGTTCACTTTTTCATGCTATTCACCCTAAAAAAGTTCCTTGGCGGGTTATTAATGCCGCTACCACTTTTACTTATATTAATAGGTTTGGCTTTAATCCTATTATGGTTTACCCACTGGCAAAAAAGTGGCAAGGCGCTGCTCACCCTAAGCTGGTTAGTATTATTGCTTATTAGCCTGCAACCCGTGGCCGATCGTTTATTGCTACCTATCGAAAATAAGTATGCCACTTATCAGGGTAATGATCGGGTAGATTACATTGTTGTCCTCGGTGGCGGCTATACCTTTAATCCGAATTGGGCACCCAGCGCGAATTTATTTCCCAATAGTTTGCCAAGAGTCACTGAAGGTATTCGACTGTATTTACAGCATCCGGGCAGCAAACTGGTATTTACCGGCGGCTTTGGCCCCGCTTCGCAAAGCAGCGCCCGAACCGCTGCGCAGGTTGCTCAAAGTCTGGGCGTAGCGAGCAGTGATATTGTGATGTTGGAAAAACCGAAAGATACCGAAGAAGAAGCGGCAGACGTGGCCACTCTGGTGGGAGATAAACCTTTCCTGTTGGTCACTTCGGCTAATCACCTGCCGCGCGCCATTAATTTCTTTACTGCCAAGGGATTACATCCTATTCCCGCCCCAGCAAATCAATTAGCCATTACCAGCCCGTTACACAGCTGGGAACGCGCTATTCCCGCCGCCAGCTATCTTTATCACAGTGAACGTGCCTGGTACGAAACCTTAGGGAAACTCTGGCAATGGGTGAAATCCCCCGCCGACGCTCCAAGTCATTAACCCTAAGGAAAGGGAAATCAGGCAAGCCAAGGCAATAGTTGGCTGGCTGCGCGATCAAACAGTGGCCGGTCGAAATAGCCGGTGTGAATAAATCGTCCGACTAATTCCCAAAGCGTGTACAGCCAGCGGCGGTAGACAAAAGCCTCAGAAACCGGGGCTTTCTGCAAATAGCGGTACAATAGCTGGCTTGGCATCCCTTCTTCGCTCAGACGGAAAAGATCGTATTCGCGCGGAGCCCACAGCACCGAGCCGGGATTTAACATCGCTAATAACTGATCGCTACGGGGATCTTTCAGCATACTTCTCAGAGTTAAATTACCGTGAATCAGCACGCAACTGTCGTCAAAATCGGCAAAAAGCTGAGATAATCCCGCCCTAGAACGGTATAAAACGGCACGGTCGTCCAGAGTGACTAGCGGTGAGCTGAGGTTGCTTAAACTGGACCATAACACCTCTACCCGCTGTTGATACCAGCTAAACCAATCATTTTCCTGCATACTGTCTACATTGCCGACGCAGCCGTGGCTATCAATGCGATGCCAGGCCAGTACGCCTTCAACGATTTGATCCATCAATACATTCCAGCGTTCTGGCGTCCGTGGGGGCGCTTCCACTGAGACGCCCCTTAGTCGTTCCATTAGCAGAATTTCTTTGTAAGGAGTCTGATGGGTCATCACCAAACCATAGACCGTAGGTAAACGAATATCTCCGTCCCGCGCCAGCATCGACAGTTTATAGGCCTCCTGCTGGGCAATGCCCTGACAAACATAGCTTTTCGCCAATAACGGGATCGCGTGCCCCTGTTTGTCATAAATTGCAAACAAATGGGCATAAGGCTGCTCACTGACACATTCAAGCCGGGTAATGGATTCACCCAATACAATACTTAATTCGGCCTTTAACTGTTCCATACTAGGTTTGCCCATTATGACTGACAGCAGAATGACGATTGCGGTAGAACACCATAATGAGATGAGCTTGGGGATATTTCCAGAATGCAGATCAAACAAAAGCGGGCAAACAACAAAAAGGCGGGGAAATAATTACGCCGGGTGACCAGCACTCCGGCGTTTGGTTTTGCTATCTTTTTACAATTTTGGTTTTACAATCGACCTAGGGTTTCAGCGCGACTTTCTATCTACTTGATTTATTGAGTAGAATATCCCGTACTTTTTGCAGGTCTTCCTGGGTATCTACGCCCACCGCCGGCGCGGCTTTCGCCACGGCAACGTGAATTTTCTCTCCGTACCATAAAACCCGCAGTTGTTCGAGCAGCTCGATCTGTTCCAGCTTACTTGGCGCCCAATTAACATAGCGGCGAATAAAACCGGCGCGATAAGCGTAAATCCCGATGTGACGTAAGAAGCAGTCACCGATGCTGTCTTTAGACTGAGCAAAACGCTCTCTTTCCCACGGAATCGCCGCGCGGGAGAAATACAGCGCGTAGCCCTGAGCATCCATCACCACTTTCACTGCGTTGGGATTAAAAGCTTCTTCGCTGCTTTCAATTGGCACCGCCAATGTCGCCATACCGGCGCTGGAAGCCGCCAGATTGCTAGCTACCTGGCTGATAATCACCGGAGGAATGAGCGGTTCATCGCCTTGTACGTTGACAATAATATCGTCATCAGCGAAACCGTAGCGTTCAATCACTTCGGCCAGCCGCTCAGTACCGGACTGATGATCGGCGCGAGTCAGACAAACTTCGCCGCCTGCGGCCTGCACGGCACGAACCACGTCATCATGATCGGTGGCGACAATCACCCGACTGGCACCAGACTCCAGTGCGCGCTCCATCACATGTACCACCATCGGCTTACCGCCAATGTCCGCCAGCGGTTTACCCGGCAGCCGGGTTGAAGCATAACGAGCAGGAATAATCGCGATAAAACTCATGCGTGCTTCTCATCAACGGAAAGGGCGCGCGCTTCATTCTCCAGCAAAACCGGAATGCCATCGCGAACGGGGTAAGCCAGATTGTCGGCTTTGCACACCAACTCCAGATTTTCTTTATTAAAATACAGTTTGCCATTGCACACTGGGCAAGCAACGATTTCGAGTAAACGGTGATCCATACACCCTCCGAGGACGTGGAGCTATCGACAGCAGGAAAGCGTAAGAGAATAGCATATCCACTCAGGCAGGTTAACCAACTCAATATTCCATTACTGCGAGCGATAACTCATCAAGAACGGCAACAAAGAAAAATGGCATTTTTCGGTGAATGTTATTGATATGTTGAAATACGGGGAGTAGAATTTTGTGACTTACATCACACAATGTATTTCTTGGATTGAAGATGAAACTGTTTCATAAAATCATCGCGATGTTCGCTAACTTTAGTCGTTAAGAATCGAATAAAATTCAGATTTTAATTAACCAAATAAAGAGCACCTGTATTACCATCGCATATCGCAGTATCGGTAAAATACAAACGGCTACCTTGGTAGCCGTTTGCTTTAGAAAGCAATCACATCGGCCGCAGAAGGCCCGTGAATACTTTTGTAAGTGGAGAACTCTACGTTTTGTCCTTCACTTAGTGATTTATTTTTGGTGTTGGCAATTGCCATTTTGCTGACATAAACATCCAGCCCACCATCGAGTGGCGAAATAAAACCGTAGCCTTCCAGCTGGTTGAACCATTTCACCCGACCCATTTTTAACGTCATAATAAATTTCCTTTTACTGGGCATCCTAACAACTCATTTTTATTTATTGTTTAGATGCAGTTGCCCATCCTAAAGTTTTTTGATTAAACCTCTATGAGCTTGAATTAATGAAAAAACCCGCATAATGCGGGTCTTAGAATTTTTAAATATTCAGGTCAACGGTTAGCGCATTTGCTTTACCATTTTTTATCCTAAAATATTTTAAACATTATTAATCTCTGAATTACAGAGCAACAACGTTTGCAGCAGCCGGCCCGCGCGGGCTGTCTTCAACGGTGTATTCTACACGCTGGCCTTCAGCCAGAGTTTTGAATCCGTCAGTGGCGATTGCAGAGAAATGTACGAATACATCTTTGCCACCGTCGTTTTGTTCAATAAAACCAAAACCTTTGCTTTCGTTGAACCATTTAACTTGACCAGTCTTCTTAGACATAAACTTTACCTTCAAAAATATTTATAACTCGCCATAAGGCACTTATTGCTATCTAAAATAGCTGGACTGTATTCAGGAACGTTACTTATGGAAGTTGTTTACCGGAGATTCTTAGAAGGTTCGTCTTTGAAGCGGAATCAAATGATAACGGCTTGGGAGGAACTGCTAGTACTCTTTATACTCTCACTACACACGCTTACACATAAATAGGTCTGCATCACAGGCAGCGGCTATTAACGCATAAAATAAATAGCCGCGCAACTATTTTCTCTTCTATTTTATTGCCGAAATAAGAATCAATGAGAGCTGGCGCATAATTCCTCAATATTCTCCTGCGGGTTGTCCTCGACTCTGCGTTTCCTGCCTAGACTAAAAGGCAGCTTAGCGTTGATGTATCCCTATTTTTTCTAAGCCATTTTCGTACTAAGAAAAACAGTAAAAAATATAGACGATAAAAGGAGTTACCCTATTATGAACACCCCACAGCTGATTCAGCCAGATCAGATTCGCGCTGGATTCTCTCGTGCCATGTCCGAGATGTACCAAACTGAAGTTCCTCTTTACAGCACCCTATTGCAGATTGTTGCCCAAACCAATCAGCAGGCGATAGCTGAACATCCGGAACTGAAAAAACACTTAGCCCGCACTGGCGAAATTGAGCGGCTGAATATGGAGCGGCACGGCGCAATCCGCGTCGGAACCGCCGCCGAACTAGCGATGTTACGCCGCCTGTTTGCTGTGATGGGCATGGTTCCTGTGGCCTATTACGATCTGGCTCCAGCGGGAGTGCCAGTACATTCCACCGCGTTTCGCGCCATCCACGAGACATCGCTTCAGGCCAGCCCGTTTAGGGTATTCACTTCCCTGCTGCGGCTGGAACTGATCGAACAACCGGAATTACGTCAGCTAGCGGCGGAAATACTGGCGCGCCGCACTATTTTTACTCCACGCGCTCTTGAGCTGATTAAACGTCATGAAATCGCTGGCGGTTTGACTCGGCAAGAAGCTGACGACTTTATCACTCAGGCTTTAGAAACTTTCCGCTGGCACAATGCTGCGACCGTGAGCGCCGAGATATATCAACGCCTGCACGACCAGCACCGCCTGATTGCCGACGTAGTCGCATTTAAAGGGCCGCACATTAATCATTTAACGCCACGAACGCTGGATATCGACGCCGTTCAACGAGCAATGCCGGAGCATAGTATTACGCCTAAAGCGGTAATCGAAGGCCCGCCAGCCCGCCGCTGCCCTATTTTGCTGCGCCAAACCAGTTTCAAAGCGTTGGAAGAGCAGGTTGCTTTCCCACAAGCAAATGGACAGAGCATTCAGGGTAAGCATACTGCACGTTTCGGCGAAATCGAACAGCGTGGCTCCGCTCTAACCGCCAAAGGGCGTGCATTATACGATCGCTTATTACAAGCCGCACAGGATGAACTGCAACAGCCCGCCTGTGAGAAAAATGCCAATAGGTATATGGCACTGCTGTCTCATCACTTTAGCGCCTTCCCTGATGATCACGAGGCGATGCGCTCGCAGAAACTGGCCTTCTACCGCTATTTTCCAACGGGGAAAATGCCAGATATCGAGCTAAAAAACCGCAACAGTGCTTCTCTCGACGATCTTATCAATAGCGGTTATATCGACTTTGAACCTTTGGTGTATGAGGATTTTCTGCCAGTCAGTGCCGCAGGAATATTTCAGTCGAACCTGGGAGATAAAGCGCGCACGCACTTTAGCGAACACTCCAGTCGGGAAGCGTTTGAGCGAGATTTAGGCACGCCGGTTATCGATGAACTGGCACTGTATGAAGATACACAGCGCCGCTCGATAGCGGCCTGTGCTCAGATTCTAGGTTTGCCTGAGATTTTATCGGATTAGGTGATGCGCTAATCGTCAGCGCTACGTAGCGAAATAATCCGAGCCAATAATTGCTCGGTCTGTGCTGGCGGTAATTCTGCCGTTACCGGCAGATACCACCAATTAGGCTGAGCAAACTTGCAGCATTTAACCGCATCTTTCTCGGTCATTAACAGGGTTTGACTATCACTGGTCAGACTCTGGAGCTGGGACAGCGAAAAATCCTGATGATCAGCAAAAGCGTGTTCTTTCTCTATCGTAACCCCTAATTGACGTAAGGTTCGGAAAAAGCGTGGCGGATGCCCGATACCAGCCATGGCAACGATATTCTTTAGCTGTTCAGCAGGCAATTGCTCACCAGTCAGAATATTCACCGCATGCCCCGCTTTTAGCAGCATTGGCACTTCTCCCGCAGCCGCGGTTCCGCCGTTCGTGATAATGGCATCCACGGATGCCAATCGCTCAGGCCTTTCACGCATTGGCCCGGCAGGCAACCACCAGCCGTTACCAAATCGACGAACGCCGTCCACCACCACAATTTCGAAATCTCGTTGCAAAGCATAATGCTGTAAACCATCGTCAGTGATAATCACATCAAGAGCATGGTTTTTTAGCAGAGCCTGAATCGCCTCCGAGCGTTTCGGCGCAACGGCTACAGGCGCACCGGTACGTTGGAATATCAACACCGGCTCATCGCCAGCCTGCGTCGTTGGTGTATTTTCATTCAGCACCAACGGGTAGCTATCGGCTTTTCCACCGTAACCACGAGAAACAACGCCAACGCGTTGACCCCGCAGCCGCAGTTGCTCCACCAGCCAGATAACGACTGGCGTCTTGCCGTTGCCACCAGCAGTCAGATTCCCCACCACCACGACGGGTACAGGGGAACGCCAGCTAGTACGCAAACCCAGTCGATAACTGCTTTTTATCAACCAGCTAATCCCACCGTACAGCCAGGATAGCGGTAATAACAGCCAATACAGTCGCGATTCGCCTGACCAGATACGCTCAATCATTGGCCAAACTGCATGCGGCTAAGCTGAGCATAGGCGCCTTGACGAGCGAGCAGCTCGCTGTGTTCCCCACGTTCGATAATGCGGCCGTCTTCAATAACCAGAATTTCATCGGCTTTTTCAATCGTCGACAGACGGTGAGCAATCACCAACGAGGTGCGGTTTTTCTGCAATTCATCCAACGCCGCCTGAATAGCTCGCTCAGATTCAGTATCCAAAGCCGAAGTCGCTTCATCCAAAATCAGAATCGGGCAGTCACGCAGTAATGCGCGGGCAATAGCAATACGCTGGCGCTGACCACCAGAAAGCATCACGCCGTTTTCACCAATCACCGTATCCAGACCGTTATCCATTTTCTCAATAAAGTCCATGGCATAGGCCATGCGCGCCGCTTTTTCTATCTCTGCGCGGGTATATTGTTCATCTCTGGCATAGGCAATGTTATTAGCGACGGTATCGTTGAATAGATGTACGTTTTGCGAAACCAGCGCCACCTGATTACGCAGAGAACTAAGTTTGTATTCCCGCAGGTCGTGGCCATCCATCAGGATACTGCCGGAGCTGACGTCATAAAAACGAGTAATCAGGTTAGCAATCGTTGATTTACCCGAGCCTGAACGCCCTACCAAGGCTACGGTTTTACCGGCTTCGATATGCATATTGATATCTATCAGCGCTGGCGTTTCTTTGCCTGGGTATTTAAAGGTCACATTACGGAAATCGATATCCCCATTTACGCGATCGATTTCTAATTTGCCGTCGTCTTTTTCCTGTTCCATATCCAGAATACTGAATAACGTCTGACAGGCCGCCATACCGCGTTGGAACTGGGCGTTGACGTTAGTCAGAGACTTCAACGGACGCATCAAGGCAATCATGGAAGAGAAAACCACGGTAATAGTACCGGCAGTCAGCGTTTCCATCACGCTTGGGAAACTGGCAGCATAAAGCACAAATGCCAGCGCAAATGAAGCAATCAACTGAATAATAGGATCGGAAATAGAAGAGGCAGAAACCATTTTCATGCCCTGCTGACGCATCCGGTTACTCACGGTATCAAAACGTTCGGTTTCTACTTTTTGACCGCCGAAGATCAATACTTCTTTATGCCCTTTCAGCATCTGCTCAGCGCTGGTCGTCACCTGCCCCATGGTGCTTTGCATATTCTTACTGATATTACGGAAGCGCTTGGATACCATGCGAATAGCGATGGAAACGATCGGCGCAATAACGATTAAAATCAGCGACAGCTGCCAGCTGTAATAAAACATCATGATAAACAGGCCGATAATCGACGCACCTTCTCTCACTACGGTAATCAACGCGCTGGAAGAAGAAGAAGCCACCTGCTCGGAATCATAAGTAATCCGCGACAGCAATGTGCCTGTAGATTGTTGATCGAAAAAAGATACTGGCATGCCCATCATATGGCTAAACAGGCGGCGGCGCATATGCATCACCACTTTGCCCGAAACCCATGAAATACAGTAGCTGGAGATAAAACCGCTGATCCCGCGAACCAACATCAATCCAATAATGGCCAGTGGCATCCACATCAGGATAGAACTGTTCGACTTACCAAAACCATCATCCAGCAACGGTTTTAACAACGACAGCATAAAGGTATCGCTGGCCGCATTCAGAATTAGCGCTATCGCCGCAGCGATAAGACCGGTTTTAAAAGGAGCGATCATCGGCCAAAGGCGACGGAAGGTCTGCCAGGTGGAGAGATCTTTATCATTCATCATTCAAATACCAGTACCAGAAGAAATAGCGGCCTATTCTACTCATTATGGCCCCCAACACCAAATCGCTGGTGGTACCAACGGGGAAATAATTGTTCTCTATAACCTTTAATCTGCCAATCATGGTCTGAGAAAGAGATACTGAGCTGCCCAGAGCGCGATGTATCACGCCAGATAATCCCATTTTCTTTGTAACGATTGATGACTTTTTTCGCTGGCAAGTGCCATTGGTTATAACGTGATGCCGATGCCATAGCTAATTCAGGCTGTACCGCGCGGAGAAAAGGAGCGATAGACGAGGTATTGCTCCCATGATGTGGAACCTGTAGCAACGTAGACCGCAATTTATGGCGGGATGTTTTAACCAGCTGTCGCTCGCTTTTCCTTTCAATATCTCCGGTAAGCAGCAGACTATGCTTGCCCTCTGAAATGCGAATGACACAGGAATCGTCGTTTTGCGCATTTTCGGTCAATTGTGGCGGCCAGAGCACCTCAAAATCAAGCTGCTGCCACTGCCAGCGATCCCCTCGCCGACAGGGTAATAACCCCCTATTGGGTTCAATATTCTTTATGGGAAAAGGTGCCCTCACTTTAGCCATAGGAAAGGCAGCGCGAATCAACTCTAACCCGCCGGAATGATCCAAATGATCGTGACTCAGAATAATATGATCCACCGTTAAACCTCGCCATTTGAGATACGGCAAAATCGCTTTTTCCGCCATGCTGCCCGTCCTCCAGCGATTACCGGTATCAAATATCACCGCCCTGCGTTCCCGCTCTATAACGATGGCTAAACCATGTCCAATATCCAGCATATCAACTCGCCATCGGTGGGTATCTCGCCGTTGAGCGATAAGAATCAAATTGATGCAGAGAGCAATAACGGCGAAAGGATATAAACGCCACCACCGAAAACGCCATATCACTACGCCCAGCCAGCCTAGACAGCCAATCGCCATCGCCGTTTCGCCAGTGTGCTGCCAGCCTGCTTTTAAGTTGTTTAAAGGCAGCATAGCGATCTCTAGCGAGCTATTGGCCAACGACCAGAAGACTTCCGCAAATGAGGAGAAAAATGAAAATACCAATGCTACTAACACCAAGGGAACGGTGATAAATGACACTATTGGCATCGCCCATAAATTCGCGGGAAACGAGGATAGGCTAATGCCATGAAATAGGAGCATTTGCAACGGCATGAGTAACAACATCATCCCAAATTGTAAATGCGCCAGGCGGAGTGGCCAGGCATAGCGATTTTTCGTTAGAAATGGGGAAAGTAGTGGAACCCAGTGCAGCCAAAACAGCAAACTCAGTACTGCCATACAGGATAACCAAAAACTGTCTGATAGCAGTGTTAAAGGCTCACTAAGCAGTATCAGTGCCACCGCCCATAGCCAAACCTGCCAAGGGCTGGATAGAACGCCAAACAGCCGTAAAGCTAACCACAGCGTTAAAACCAATCCTGCCCGCAATGCCGGTGGGTTAGCACCCGCTAGCCAAACATAGGTTAATGCGAGCAGCCACCCGCAAAGTAATGGCAATAAGGGGCCTATCCAGCGCGTCGGAAATAAATATTGAATCGCTCTCGCTAATAAACGGCCAAATAACGCCGCCATAACAATATGTAGACCCGAAATAGCCATAAGATGCGCAGTGCCGGTTTTTCGCAAAGTCTCCCACTGCTGTAGTGATAATTCCCCCCGCTCGCCAAAAGCCAGCGCTAATAGCAAGGACCTCTGACTATAGGACTGCAATTGCCGATCTGTTCTAGAGATGATGTCCTGCCGTAAATGACAATTCCCCTCCAACATCCGCCCAGTGATAATTCGCCCGGTCAGAGGCCGTCGATTGGCCATTGCCCAACGTTGGCTATCGAATCCGCCTTCATTAAGCAAGCTGTGTACTGGCCTCATGCGGATCTTTAGCTGCCAGCGCTGGCCAGAACAGGATGCAGGCCATTTTTTTGGCCAATGGACCGAAACGGAAACCGGTGGAAAGACTCGACGACCATCTGCCTGCTCGATTTTCAATAGCATTCTGGCGCTCTCCTCCCTATGGCTAATTAAAGAAATGCTGGCGACAGTAGCAACGATCAACTTATCTCCCTGAACCATATACTCTATTTGATTCACCAGACCGGCAGCCTGCCAGTTTCCCCATAAAAAGCTCAATATTGGCAAAGCCGCAAACCGAGCGTTTTTATAACCGCTAAGCCACAGGATAATGGCGGTAAACAGCAATAATAAAACTGGCACAGTACCCGGTAAGCGTGGGATAAACATCAGTGGTAGCAAACCTATAATTAACGCCCCAGCACATCGATCGATTGATAACACAGTAAAAAATCATCCTTTGATAATTAGCTATTGGTCTTTTCACAGCATCCTGCCGCTAAGCGTATTTTCAGTATTAAAGCGTGCTTTACCAGCATCAAGACTAAATCCTCCGAGGAGCCTCGAAAGCGAGTTTCAGCGGTTGCAAATACCCAAATGGAATTGCGACAAACTTCAAAAAATAGTGACTAGTTAGAAAGAAATAACGTGAGGAAAACAGCGGATGATTGGTTTAACTCAGAGTGAAAGTGAATACAGGGGGAAGGATTAACTTAAAAAACGAGTTTTTAATTCAGTGCAGGATAAGTGAGCTGGAAATAAAGGCGTTATTTGGCAAAGAGGTTTTTATCAGAATTCGATGATTATAAAAAGAAAAACGGCGCCATAAAGGCACCGTTTCATATTTTCACAAGCAATAACCCGGCTGGTTGCGAACAACTTAACCGTAGATATTAGCGCGATCACGTAATTCTTTACCCGGCTTAAAGTGCGGAACGTATTTACCTTCCAACTCTACTTTATCGCCAGTTTTCGGATTACGACCAACACGCGGAGCACGGTAGTGAAGAGAAAAACTGCCAAATCCGCGGATCTCAATGCGCTCACCTTCGGCTAATGTTCCAGCCATATGTTCAAGCATTTCTTTCACTGCATCCTCAACGGCCTTCGCCGGTACATGAGATTGCTGGCCAGCAAGTCTTTCAATAAGTTCAGACTTGGTCATATTACCTCCAAGCTTTGCAGCTAAACTACCGTATAGGGGCGGAGAAACCGCCCCCCGTTATTACTCGCCTTTTGCAGCTTTGAACGCTTCAGCCATAGCGTTAGAGAAGTTGCTTTCTTCTGGCTTACTGTTAACAGTAGCGATTGCATCTTTCTCATCAGCTTCGTCTTTCGCACGAACAGACAGGCTAATTACGCGGTTTTTACGGTCAACGCCAGTATATTTGGCTTCAACTTCATCACCTACGTTCAGTACCAGCGTTGCATCTTCAACGCGGTCACGAGTTGCTTCAGAAGCACGCAGGTAACCTTCTACGCCGCCTGCCAATTCAACTGTAGCACCTTTAGCGTCAACTGCAGTTACTTTACCAGTAACAATAGCACCTTTCTTGTTCATAGACAGGTAGTTATTGAACGGGTCTTCTGCCAGTTGTTTCACGCCCAGGGAGATGCGCTCGCGCTCTGCGTCAACTTGCAGAACAACAGCTGCGATCTCGTCACCTTTCTTGTATTCACGAACTGCTTCTTCGCCTGCAACGTTCCAGGAGATGTCAGACAGGTGAACCAGGCCGTCGATGCCGCCGTCCAAGCCGATGAAGATACCGAAGTCAGTGATAGACTTGATTTTACCTTCAACGCGGTCGTTTTTGTTGTGAGTTTCTGCAAACAGCTGCCATGGGTTAGATTTGCACTGTTTCAGGCCCAGAGAAATACGACGACGTTCTTCATCGATGTCCAGAACCATAACTTCCACTACGTCGCCTACGTTAACAACTTTAGACGGGTGAATGTTTTTGTTGGTCCAATCCATTTCAGAAACGTGTACCAGACCTTCAACGCCTTCTTCGATTTCTACGAAGCAGCCGTAATCAGTCAGGTTGGTTACACGACCAGTCAGCTTAGTGCTTTCTGGGTAACGTTTAGCGATAGCAACCCATGGATCTTCGCCCAGCTGTTTCAAGCCCAGGGATACACGAGTACGTTCGCGGTCGAACTTCAGCACTTTAACAGTGATTTCGTCGCCCACATTGACGATTTCGCTTGGATGCTTAACGCGTTTCCAAGCCATGTCAGTAATGTGCAGCAAGCCATCAACGCCGCCCAGATCAACGAATGCACCGTAGTCAGTCAGGTTCTTAACGATACCTTTAACTTCCATGCCTTCTTGCAGGTTTTCCAGCAATTGATCGCGTTCTGCGCTGTTTTCTGATTCGATAACGGCACGACGAGAAACAACTACGTTGTTGCGTTTCTGATCCAGCTTGATGACTTTGAACTCAAGCTCTTTGCCTTCCAGATGCAGAGTATCGCGAACTGGACGCACGTCAACCAGTGAACCTGGCAGGAACGCACGGATGCCGTTCAGTTCGACTGTGAAGCCGCCCTTCACTTTACCGTTGATCACGCCGATTACAGTTGCAGCAACTTCGAAAGCTTTTTCCAGAGTCAGCCATGCTTCGTGGCGCTTAGCTTTCTCACGGGACAGCTGAGTTTCACCGAAGCCATCTTCAACTGCGTCCAGTGCAACGTCAACTTCGTCGCCAACCTGAATTTCCAGTTCGCCTTGCGCGTTCTTGAACTGTTCTGCTGGAATTGCGGATTCGGATTTCAGACCGGCGTCAACCAGTACGATATCTTTATCGATAGAAACAACAACACCACGGACGATAGAGCCCGGACGTGTTTCAATTGTTTTCAGGGATTCTTCAAAGAGTTGAGCAAAAGATTCTGTCATGTTAATAATCTTCAGGATTCTTAAGTTTAACGTCCATCGGGCATCCTGCCTAATGGGGTTGTTTCACATGCCTCGCCGTCCATCCTTGGCAGTAAGGTTAATTTGCCCGTTAATAACAAGTTATTAAGAGCTCGGTTCTTGCTACGCTGACGTTATTAACACGACGGCAACGCTAAAACTTTTTGGGCATACGCCAGCGCTTGTTCAATCACCTGCTCGATGGACATACTGGTTGAATCCAGTATTAACGCATCGGCTGCGGGTACTAAAGGCGCTATAGACCGATTACGATCGCGATCATCTCGCTCCTGTATCTCGGCTAAAAGACGTTCAAAGTTAACATTAAAGCCCTTTTCCTGCAACTGTAGCATGCGTCTGTGTGCTCGTTCTTCCGAACTGGCATCAAGAAATATCTTCACTGGCGCATCGGGAAACACTACGGTTCCCATATCTCTGCCGTCGGCAATCAGACCCGGCGCTTCGCGAAATGCCCGCTGACGGCGCAACAGCGCCTCACGAACACGCGGGAAAGCGGCTGCCTGAGAGGCGGTATTACCCACTGTTTCAGTGCGGATAGCATTGCTGACATCCTCACCTTCAAGAATAACGCGTAATTCTCCGTTTTCTGCGACAAAACGGACGTCGAGATGGGCGGCAAGTGGAACCAGTGCCTCTTCGGTGCTGATATCGACCTGATGATGCAACGCAGCCAAGGCTAAAACGCGGTAGATTGCACCTGAATCCAGTAAACGCCATTTCAGCGTTTCAGCCAGTGCTTTACACAGCGTGCCTTTGCCTGCACCACTCGGTCCATCAACGGTTATCACCGGGGCTATCGCCGTCATTTCTCTCTCCTTTCGGTAGGCAAAACCTCTTGTCTACCCCATCGGGTAAACACAGGTGCGACATTATACGCCGCATCTGCGAGAACTGTTACCCTGCGAGGTGTAGTTGCTGAAAATAAAACCACACCACGTTGAATAAGTTTAGGGAAAATTGATGTGTTTTGCTGAACATATTTTCAATTTGTATAAATGGGAAGGTTATCCCGCCCATTTATTAATAAAAAGCATACTTTAATACAAACCATGCTTAAACCAGCAGAATCATGCGGTTTGGCTTAAGCGAGCCAACTGTTCGAAATAGTCAGGGAAGGTTTTTGCGGTACATTTCGGATCGAGAATAGTGACCGGCGTATCCGATAACGCCACCAGCGAGAAACACATCGCCATACGATGATCGTTATAAGTGCCGATCTCTGCCGCGATCAGCTGCGCAGGTGGAAGCACGCGAATATAGTCGTGGCCTTCTTCCACTTCTGCTCCAACTTTACGCAGTTCGGTGGCCATGGCTGCCAGACGATCGGTTTCTTTTACCCGCCAGTTATAAATATTGCGAATGATTGTTGGCCCTTCGGCAAACAGCGCGGTGGTAGCAATGGTCATCGCCGCATCGGGAATATGGTTCATGTCCATATCGATGCCTCGTAACTCCCCTCGGCTACATTCGATATAATCATCACCCCAACGGATGATTGCACCCATTTTTTCCAATACGTCAGCAAATTTGGTATCGCCCTGCACGCTTTTCTTACCGATTCCGGTCACACGTACAGTGCCACCTTTGATCGCTGCCGCAGCGAGGAAGTAAGAGGCGGAGGACGCATCGCCTTCTACCAGATATTCACCCGGCGAACGATAAGTTTGGCCGCCCGCAATATAGAAGATCTGATAGTTTTCGTGCGTCACTTCAACGCCAAAGCTTTGCATCAAATGCAAAGTAATATCGATATAAGGTTTGGAAACCAAATCGCCTTGAATACGAATTTGCGTATCCTGCGCAGCCAAAGGTGCTGCCATCAACAGCGCCGTCAGGAACTGGCTGGATACGCTGCCGTCAACGGTCAGCTCGCCGCCGCGGAAACCACCGCGAATACGCAGCGGCGGATAATTTTCCTGTTCCAGATAATCAATCTGCGCGCCGCCCTGACGCAATGCGTCCACCAAATGGCCTATTGGGCGTTCTTTCATACGTGGCTCGCCGGTTAATATCACGTCGCCGTGGCTCAGGCACAAAGCAGCAGCCAATGGGCGCATTGCGGTGCCTGCGTTACCGAGGAATAACTCTACCGGCTCAGCGGCCAACAGCGGGCTCCCCAGCCCGTCAATCTCACATTGGGTGCGATCGGCGGAAAGACGATAATTAACGCCCAACGTTTTCAGGGCATTCAGCATATGGCGAATATCATCGCTATCTAACAGATTGTTTAGCCGGGTTGTCCCCTCAGCCAGTGCCGCCAGCAGCAGGGCGCGATTAGACACACTTTTGGAGCCGGGAAGATTAACGGTGCCGTCAATCAGCGCGATGGGTTGTAACGTCAGGGATTCCAGCATGGGAAAAACACTCTCCAGTCTTCTATTAATCAACAACCCCGCATGAACGGGGCTGTTTTGAGGCAAAAAATGGCGGCACATACCGCTAAATACATTGGGAAAATAACTGCCGATAAAGCAGGAAATCCCTGAAACGCTATCAGGCATGGCGACGTTCAAAGTCAGCCATAAAATCAGTTAATACTTTAACGCCTTCAATCGGCATAGCGTTATAAATGGACGCCCGCATACCGCCTGCAACCCGATGGCCTTTCAACGCTTGCAGGCCCAACGCTTCGGCTTCACTGAGGAAAACGTTATCCAGTTCCGGTTTAGCCAGTTGGAACGGAATATTCATCCAGGAACGGTTGGCCGTGGCCACCTGATTGCGATAAAAATCGCTGCTATCAATAGCACTATAAAGTAATTCGGCTTTGGCGCGGTTACGTTTTTCCATTTCCACCAGACCGCCCTGCTCTTTCAACCACTTAAAGACCATGCCGGAAAGATACCAGGCGAAGGTTGGCGGCGTGTTGAACATCGAGTCATTCTTCGCCAATACCTGATAATCCAAAATAGACGGCACATGTTTGTGCGCTTTGCCCAGCAGGTCTTCACGAACAATCACCAACGTCAAACCCGCAGGCCCGATATTCTTCTGTGCGCCAGCGTAAATCAGGCCATAGCGGCTGATATCAATAGGACGGGAAAGAATCGATGAGGAATAATCGGCCACCACGATTTTATCGCCAAAATCGGGATCTTCATGGATCGCCACGCCGTCGATGGTTTCGTTCGGGCAATAATGCACATAGGCTGCATCCGCGCTTAACTGCCATTGGCTCATAGGCAGAACGCCGGTCAGACCATCAATTTGTGCTTTAATATCAATAACATTTGGCTCGCAATATTTCTGAGCTTCATTAATGGCGCTGTGTGCCCAATAGCCGCCATCGATGTAATCTGCCGAGGTTTTATCACCCAGCAGATTCTGCGGCACTGCGGCAAATTGCGCTCTGGCTCCGCCGTGGCAAAACAGCACTTTATAATTATCAGGAATTTTCAACAGATCCCGCAGATCCTGTTCGGATTGCTCGGCCACTTGAATGAATTCTTTACTGCGATGGCTGATTTCCATCACTGAGGTGCCAATGCCATGCCAGTTGCATAATTCTTGTTGTGCACGACGCAGAACTTCCACCGGCAGCATTGCTGGGCCAGCGCTAAAATTGTAAACCTGTGTCATTTCCCCTCACCGCTTTCACTGAGATAATCATCGTTTTAACCCATACATCGGTTTTATCATTCGCATTCAACGGCTGCAACGCTTATTCATCCAGAAGGTCGAAAGCGTCCCGGCGTTTTATAGCGGTTCGCCCGCCTATTGGCATTTCATGCAGAATTATTCGCTGAAAGTTAATGACTATGCGACTCACTACGCGATAGATAACTCAATTTGAGCTTGAATGACGTCAGGTGCGCGTTAGCGGCGGGTTTTGGTGCGAAAAAGGATTCGGGATAAAAAGGGGCAGCGAGCCGCCCCCGAATTAATAAAATGAACGACTTAGTAAGTCAGGAACATTTTTTGAATTTCCTGCGGATTTTTGGTCTGCGTTAAGGCTAATTGCAGCAATACGCGAGCTTTTTGCGGATTCAACAGGCCAGAAGCCACAAAACCGTACTTGGTATCGTCAACTTCAGCATCCTGCGTGGTAGAACCGGTTGGTACGCGAGAAGAACGCACCACGGCGACGCCATTGTGTGCCGCAGTTGCCAGAGTGTCGAAGACGCTGTGGTACATGTTGCCATTACCCACACCGGCGCTGACGATGCCCTGATAACCATCGGCGATAAAGGCTTTGGCTGGAAGATCGGACGCGTTTGCATAGCTATAAACGATGCCAACTTTCGGCAAGGTCGTCAGTTTGGTGACGTCAAACGGAGTTTGTTTGTGTTCGCTTGCGTGCAGATAATTCACTTTACCGTCATGGATCAAGCCGACGGTACCGGTGTTTGGTGACTGGAAGGTCTGTACTGAAGTGGTGCTGGTCTTGGTCACATCGCGGCCATCCAATACCACATCGTTCATTGCCACCAAGACGCCGCGCTTGGCTGACTGCGGATCACTGGCAACAACCACTGCATTATAAAGATTCAGTGGGCCATCAGCGCCCATTGCTGTAGCTGGGCGCATTGCGCCAACCACAACCACAGGTTTATCGCATTTTACCGTCAAATCGAGGAAGTAAGCCGTTTCTTCCAGAGTATCGGTACCGTGAGTAATCACAAAACCATCGGTTTTTGCACAGTCTGCATTGATTCTCTTAGCCAGTTTCAACCAGACATCGTCATTCATGTCTTGGGAACCGATATTGACCAATTGCTCGCCGTGTACGTTGGCAATGTTTTTGATTTCCGGAACTGCATTAACCAAGGCATCCACACCAATTTTCCCCGCGGTGTAGTTGGATTTGGTGGCTGAATCGCCGCCGCCAGCAATGGTGCCGCCGGTCGCTAACAGCGTAATATTCGGCATAGCCAAGGCCGAACCACTAATCCCTGCCAAAATCCCTGCCAAAACGGTTAATTTTAAAGACTTCATCTTGCCAACTCCCTTTTTTATAAATGAATGAATTATCCGGTAAATCCACACAAATACTGTGACATATATTGTGCTTTAGGAATACATGGAGCTATCGGCCAAAACCCCGTATGATTGCGCGTTTTTAGTACGGTCAAAAAGTGAAAAACATGACGCAAACTTTTATCCCCGGCAAAGACGCTGCGCTGGAAGACTCCATTTCCCGTTTTCAGCAAAAACTGAGCGATCTCGGTTTTAATATTGAAGAAGCTTCCTGGCTCAATCCGGTTCCTCATGTTTGGTCAGTGCATATCCGCGATCGCGACTGTCCGCTGTGTTTTACCAACGGCAAAGGCGCGAGCAAAAAGGCCGCACTGGCCTCCGCTCTGGGTGAATATTTTGAGCGTTTATCAACTAACTATTTCTTCGCTGATTTTTATTTGGGTAAAGAAATCGCCAACGGTGAGTTCGTTCATTATCCCAATGAGAAGTGGTTCCCTATTCCGGCTGATGGCTCCCTGCCACAAGGCATTCTCGATGCCCGGCTGCACGCTTTTTATGACCCAGACAAAGAGCTAAATGCCAATGATCTGGTGGACTTACAGTCAGGTAACGTTGAGCGCGGAATCTGTTCCCTGCCCTTTACCCGTCAATCTGACCTGGAGACAGTATATATTCCTATGAATATCATAGGAAATCTTTATGTGTCTAATGGTATGTCTGCTGGTAATACCGCCAATGAAGCACGTGTCCAAGGTTTGTCAGAAGTTTTCGAACGCTATGTGAAAAACCGCATTATTGCGGAATCCATCAGCCTGCCCGAAATCCCGCAAGAGGTGCTGAACCGCTACCCTGGCGTAGTTGAAGCCATTGCAAAACTGGAAGAGGAAGGTTTCCCAATCCTTTCTTATGACGCCTCTTTGGGCGGCGCTTACCCGGTTATTTGCGTCGTCTTATTCAACCCTTCTAACGGAACTTGTTTTGCTTCATTCGGCGCGCATCCTGACTTCGGCGTAGCGCTGGAGCGCACCGTGACCGAATTGTTGCAAGGCCGCAGCCTGAAAGATTTGGATGTTTTCACCGCTCCAACCTTCGATGACGAAGAAGTGGCCGAACACACCAATCTGGAAACTCACTTTATCGATTCCAGCGGTTTAATTAGCTGGGATATGTTCAAGCAGGACGCAGACTATCCGTTCGTTGACTGGAATTTCAGCGGCACAACCGAAGAAGAATTCGCTACGCTGATGGCGATCTTCAAACAGGAAGATGCTGAAGTTTACATTGCAGATTATGAGCATTTGGGCGTTTACGCCTGCCGTATTCTGGTACCGGGTATGTCCGACATCTATCCGGCAGAAGATTTGCTGATGGCCAATAACACTATGGGCGTACATCTGCGTGACACTCTGCTGGCGTTGCCAGGCACCGAGTGGAAGCCAGAGCAGTATCTGCAATTGATCGAACAGCTGGACGATGAAGGTCTGGATGATTTTGCCCGCGTGCGTGAACTGCTGGGCATCGCCTCTGGGAAAGACAACGGCTGGTATACCCTGCGCGTTGGCGAGCTGAAATCCATGCTGGCGCTAGCCGGTGGTGATTTGGAGCAAGCGTTGATTTGGGTTGAGTGGACGCAGGATTTCAACGCCTCCGTATTTACTCCTGAACAGGCTAACTATTACCGTTGCCTGCAAACCTTGCTGCTGCTGACTCAAGAGCCGGATCGCGATCCTGCCCAATATCATGGCGCATTCGTGAAAATGTACGGTCAAGATGCTGTGGATGCCGCTTCTGCCGCCCTTTGTGGCGAAGTTCGCTTCCACGGGCTGTTTAGCATCGATCCTGATTTGAAAGCATTACCGGCACATCAGGCGCTGTTGGGAGCCTATGAGAAGTTGCAAGCGGCCAAGCGTCGTTACTGGGCAAAAAACTAATAGCTTTGTTCCAGTTCTGAAAACTGCTATCTCATCAAGCGACGGCGAATCCTATGGGTTCGCCGTTTTTTTACCCTACATTTATCTATCCTCATTTTTATCGCTGTATGTTCTATAAGCGCCGAGTTATATAAACTGTGCGCTTAATAAATAGACATCTCAGCGCCTGAATTATTATTTATGCAGAAATTCCCATCGCCAGAATTATTTTTTCATCAAAAAACAGTTATTATTTTTGGGAGAAAATGGCACTTTTAGACAAATAATTCCGCCTAAAGCTCGCATTCTTATGGGCAGGTAAATAAATAGTTAATTTTTAATAGCGTGGTTGAAGGCGATAATCTACAAATTACGCTATTTATTAACCTTTTCTTCATCGAATTGAACGTTTAATCAAAATTTTTTGTAAATCTTAAAATATTTTTTCTCTTTAAATATCAATGAAATAACATGATTAACCATTGAGATTACAGGTGTTTATGGCTGATTAAAGTGGCCCAATATGATCCACGTCAATTTTCACGCTATACTGCTTTGCTAGTATCTCGTTGTGCTTTATTAACCCTAAAGAGAGAGTTAGTGTGAAAGCTGACAACCCCTTCGATGCATTACTACCCGCGGCCATGGCGAAAGTAGCCGAAGATGCCGGTGTCTACAAAGCCACCAAGCATCCGATGAAAACTTTCTATCTGGCAATTACTGCGGGCGTGTTTATCTCAATCGCTTTTGTATTTTACATTACAGCTACTACTGGCACCGCGGGCGTTCCTTTCGGCTTTGCGAAATTAGTTGGCGGTATCTGCTTCTCACTGGGTTTGATGTTAGTCGTGGTATGCGGCGGCGACCTCTTTACTTCCACCGTATTAACCACCGTAGCGAAAGCCAGCGGCCGGATTACCTGGCGTCAGTTGGGGACTAACTGGGTGAATGTTTACGTTGGAAACCTGGCCGGAGCGCTGTTTTTTGTCGCCCTGATCTGGTTTGCCGGTCAATACATGGTTGCCAACGGCCAATGGGGCTTGAATGTGCTGCAAACCGCAGATCACAAATTGCACCATACTTTTATTCAAGCAGTATGTTTGGGCATTTTAGCTAACCTGATGGTGTGCTTAGCGGTATGGATGAGTTACTCCGGCCGTACCATTATGGACAAAATGTTCGCGATGATTCTGCCAGTCGGTATGTTTGTCGCCAGCGGCTTTGAACATAGCATCGCCAACATGTTTATGATTCCTATGGGCATAGTGATTAAAAACTTCGCTTCGCCTGAGTTCTGGCAAGCCATAGGAGCAACACCTGAGCAATTTGCTAATCTGACCGTAAGTAACTTTGTTATCGACAACCTCATTCCTGTTACCATCGGTAACATCATTGGTGGCGGGTTATTGGTAGGGTTAACTTATTGGGTAATTTATCTGCGCGGTGACCAGCAACATTAAAGTGTGGCCGCTACGTCTGGTTTTCGAAGAAATTCACATTAAAAGGTAGATGCATTATGACCGAACTTAATGAAAAATTGGCCAACGCATGGCAAGGTTTTACCGAGGGTGACTGGCAGAACGAAGTAAACGTTCGTGACTTCATCCAGAAGAACTACACCCCATATGAAGGTGACGAATCCTTCCTGGCCGGCTCTACCAAAGCAACCGATGAGCTGTGGGCCAAGGTCATGGAAGGCATCAAACTGGAAAACCGCACTCATGCGCCAGTTGACTTCGATACCGACGTAGCATCAACCATCATCTCCCACGACGCTGGTTACATTAGCAAAGATTTGGAAACCATCGTTGGTTTGCAGACTGAAGCACCATTGAAACGCGCCCTGATTCCATTCGGCGGCATCAAAATGGTTGAAAACTCCTGCAAAGTTTACGGTCGTGAGCTGGATCCACAGCTGAAAAAAGTGTTCACCGAATACCGCAAAACCCATAACCAGGGCGTATTCGATGTTTACACCAAAGACATCCTGAACTGCCGTAAATCCGGTATCCTCACCGGTCTGCCGGATGCTTATGGTCGTGGTCGTATCATCGGTGACTATCGTCGCGTAGCCGTTTACGGTATCGACTTCCTGATGAAAGACAAACTGGCTCAGTTCAATTCATTACAGTCACGTCTGGAAAACGGCGAAGATCTGGAAATGACCATCCAACTGCGCGAAGAAATTGCTGAACAGCATCGTGCACTGGGTCAAATCAAAGAAATGGCAGCTAAATACGGCTGCGATATTTCTCGTCCTGCGACTAACGCCCGTGAAGCGGTACAGTGGACTTACTTCGGCTACCTGGCCGCGGTGAAATCCCAGAACGGTGCAGCGATGTCCTTCGGCCGCGTGTCTACTTTCCTGGACGTGTACATTGAACGCGACATGAAAGCCGGCAAACTGACCGAAATCGAAGCGCAAGAGTTGATTGACCATCTGGTGATGAAACTGCGTATGGTTCGCTTCCTGCGTACCCCTGAATACGATGAGCTGTTCTCCGGTGACCCAATCTGGGCAACTGAGTCTCTGGCTGGTATGGGCGTTGACGGTCGTACTCTGGTAACTAAAACCAGCTTCCGCTTCCTGAATACCCTGTACACCATGGGGCCATCTCCAGAGCCGAACATGACCATTCTGTGGTCTGAGAAACTGCCGTTGAACTTCAAGAAGTTCGCAGCGAAAGTTTCTATCGACACCTCATCTGTACAGTATGAAAACGATGATTTGATGCGTCCTGACTTCAACAACGATGACTATGCCATCGCATGTTGCGTCAGCCCAATGATCGTCGGTAAACAAATGCAGTTCTTCGGCGCTCGTGCCAACCTGGCGAAAACCATGTTGTACGCAATCAACGGCGGCGTTGACGAAAAACTGAAAATTCAGGTAGGCCCGAAAGAAGCGCCAATGATGGACGAAGTGCTGGACTATGACAAAGTCATGGAACGCATGGACCACTTCATGGATTGGCTGGCTAAACAATACGTGACTTCGCTGAACATCATTCACTACATGCATGACAAGTACAGCTACGAAGCTGCGCTGATGGCTCTGCATGACCGTGATGTATATCGCACCATGGCTTGCGGTATCGCAGGTCTGTCCGTTGCTGCTGACTCCCTGTCTGCTATCAAATACGCGAAAGTAACGACTATTCGTGATGAAGATGGTCTGGCAGTCGACTTCAACATCGAAGGCGAATATCCACAGTTCGGTAACAACGATTCTCGCGTTGATGACATCGCCTGTGACCTGGTTGAGCGCTTCATGAAGAAAATTCAGAAGCTGCGTACCTACCGTAACGCGGTACCAACTCAGTCAGTTCTGACCATTACCTCTAACGTGGTTTATGGTAAGAAAACCGGTAACACCCCAGACGGTCGTCGCGCGGGTGCCCCATTCGGTCCAGGTGCTAACCCAATGCACGGTCGTGACCAGAAAGGTGCTGTTGCCTCTCTGACTTCCGTTGCCAAACTGCCGTTTGCCTATGCGAAAGATGGTATTTCTTATACCTTCTCCATCGTACCAAACGCTTTGGGTAAAGATGACGAAGTGCGTAAAGCTAACTTAGCGGGTCTGATGGACGGTTACTTCCATCACGAAGCGTCCATCGAAGGTGGTCAACACCTGAACGTGAACGTGATGAACCGTGAAATGCTGTTAGACGCGATGGAAAATCCGGAAAAATATCCGCAGCTGACCATCCGTGTATCGGGTTACGCAGTACGCTTCAACGCGCTGACCAAAGAACAGCAACAGGATGTTATTACTCGTACTTTCACTCAGTCGATTTAATAACCCGATACGCAAAGAATTTGGAGTGACGGACAGGTAGCAAGAAAACAAAGCCCGATGAACTGACTTAAGTCGCTGATTTAGGCTCGTGTATCCGCTAACAACCCTGTTGCTTCAAGTCCGAAGGGTATAAACTTAAAGGCTCCACGACTGTGGGGCCTTTACTTATCAAGCACAGCTATTTTCACCAACCACCGCACGATGTACTTGCCAGAAAAGTCTGTTTTGCCAGCCATCTACCCTGAGTGGGTGCCCGGCAAAACAGTTTTATCCGACCTAGCGTCGGCAGCAGGAGTGCCAGCTCAGACGTTGTGATCGCCCGAATCACCGAGCTAACAAGGGCATCCCCTTCCTCCTGCCCTGCCGCCGTTATGTTGATTTCGACTGCTATTGAACGGTCAATTTGGAGAACCCCCTGCAATGTCTGTACTTGGTCGCATTCACTCATTTGAATCCTGTGGCACCGTTGATGGTCCCGGCATCCGCTTTATCGTATTCTTTCAAGGCTGTTTGATGCGTTGCCTGTACTGTCACAACCGCGACACTTGGGATACCCACGGCGGTAAGGAAGTGACGGTTGAAGAGCTGGTGAAAGAAGCCGTGACCTACCGACACTTTATGAACGCATCCGGCGGCGGCGTGACCGCATCCGGCGGCGAAGCCATTTTACAGGCTGAATTTGTGCGTGACTGGTTCCGCGCTTGTCATAAAGAAGGCATTCATACCTGTCTGGATACCAACGGATTTGTTCGCCGTTACGATCCGGTGATTGATGAATTGCTGGATGAAACCGATTTGGTGATGTTGGATCTGAAACAAATGGATGATTCCATTCATCAAAATCTGGTCGGCGTGTCTAACCATCGTACTCTGGAATTCGCTCGTTATCTGGCGAAACGCAACCAGAAAACCTGGATTCGCTACGTTGTGGTTCCGGGTTGGTCAGATGACGATAAATCCGCCCATATGTTAGGTGAGTTTACCCAAAATATGACTAACATCGAGAAAATCGAATTGCTACCTTACCATGAGTTAGGCAAGCATAAATGGGTAGCCATGGGCGAAGAATATAAGCTGGACGGCGTTAAGCCACCATCCAAAGAAATTATGGATCGAGTGAAAGGTATCCTGGAAAGTTACGGTCACAAAGTGATTTACTGACTTATCGTTTATTCTGCCAGCCGGGATTTCGCAACCGGCTGGCAGAGAGCGTTACACCGCCGCAAAAGGCGTGTGTTGCTGATCCGGTTTCTTCAGCAGCATCATCAGATACACCAATGCCACTCCCGCAATCATCACGAATAATAAATTATCAGAAAAATTCTGCATCAGCATTGATGTCATGGTCGGCCCAGCCAGACTGCCGATGGTGTAACTCATCAATAAAGCCTGATTCATCGCCACTAACTCATCGGAACTGGCTTTTTCACAGGCCCAGGCCATAGCGACTGGATAGAGCGTAAAACCTGCCGCCCCCAGAATAAATAGCGCTGGCGCCATCGCATAGTTACTGAGCATCGCGATACAGCCCAATATCACGACAAATACCTGAATACGCAGCACCAGCAGGCGACCATAGCGATCGGCCATGCGCCCTACCGGCCATTGTCCGAAGATCCCCGAACTGACCAGCAGCGCCATCCACCATCCGACGTTGGCATCGCTCATCCCCTGATGGGATAAATACAGCGGCATTAGCCCGTAGAGCGATCCCAGCACGATACCTGAGATAATACAGCCATTGATACCCAAGCGAGCGCTACGACGCTTAAACATCGGCCAAACCTTCACATGGGTGGTTTCAGCCGACTGATTAGCGAAGTGAGCAAATAGAAGTGGCAACATCGCAGTAATCACCAACGCGCTCACCCAAGGAATCACGCTGGCCAACTGGGTAGAGACCATGCCCAAGAGCAGTTGGCCACCCACGGTGCCCAGATAATATATCGTCATATACGCCGCCAATAGCTGTCCACGATTAGTTGGCGTGCCGCTGCGTAACAATGCGCTTTCTACAATTACCCAAATCAACGCGCAGGCTACACCGGCCATAAAACGCCAGCCCAACCAGCTCCAGAAATCGACTGACAGCATCAGCCCGCAGGTCGCCGCCGCAAATAACAGGCAAGAGTAGTGATAGCTGCGATTAAAGCCCAAACGCTGAATAAGTCGGCCAGCGATCAAGGTTCCCGCAAGATTACCGCTGAAATATGAAGAACTTACCATACCCACTTGCCACACTGGCAAATGCTGGTGGCTAAGCCACAGGGGAACTAATGTATTTAATACCGCGATTGAAACTGTAAATAGCAAAAGCCCACAGAGCAACAATAGCACTGGGCGAGAGTATGCGGACATAGTGAAACGAGGACCGTTGGCGCGATGGAAAGTGAGCGCATCATGCCACTGGTGATAAAAAAGTCAATTGCTCTGACAGTGGTAATAGCACGATATGCTACCAGCGTGGTTTTTATGCTATCTCATCAAACAATAAGCCTGCAAACAAAATGTTGAGTTTCTCCACTTTTACTTTCAGGAACTTCCCTCATCTCAGGAGATATTCCGAAATAAACGCCCAAATTTAGGCCATTAAAAAGCCCCGCAATGCGAGGCTTTGAACATCAACAGCTGAAATCTATGGCTTAGCCGCCAATGTATTCCAAGCCGCCCATGTACGGACGTAATACTTCGGGAACCTGAATACGACCATCCGCTTGCTGATAGTTTTCCAGTACCGCGACTAAAGTACGGCCAACAGCCAGACCAGAACCATTCAGGGTATGAACCAGACGTGGTTTACGGTCAACTTTGTTACGGCAGCGCGCTTGCATACGACGCGCCTGGAAATCCCACATATTGGAACATGAGGAGATTTCGCGGTAAGTGTTCTGCGCGGGCAGCCACACTTCCAGATCGTAGGTTTTGCTTGAACCGAAGCCCATGTCGCCGGTGCACAGCAACATTTTACGATAAGGCAGACCCAGCAATTGCAGTACTTTCTCCGCGTGGCCGGTCAGTTCTTCCAGCGCATCCATGGAATCTTCTGGACGAGTGATCTGTACCATTTCGACTTTATCGAACTGATGCATACGAATCAGACCACGGGTATCCCGACCATAAGAACCGGCTTCTGAACGGAAACACGGCGTATGGGCAGTCATTTTCAATGGCAGGGATTCTTCTTCCAGAATCTCGTCGCGTACCAGGTTGGTTACTGGCACTTCTGCCGTTGGAATCAGCGCGTAGTTGCTGCTGTCAGACTCTTCTTCCAGCGGTTTGGTGTGGAACAGATCGCCACCAAATTTAGGTAATTGGCCAGTGCCGTAAAGCGTGGCGTGGTTAACCAGATACGGAACGTAAGTTTCCAGATAGCCGTGCTTTTCAGTGTGCAGATCCAGCATGAACTGCGCTAATGCGCGATGCATACGGGCAATTTGCCCTTTCATCACCACAAAACGCGCGCCGGTCAGCTTAACCGCAGCAGCAAAATCCAGACCGCCAGCCATTTCACCTAGAGCAACGTGATCGCGAACGTCAAAATCATACTGGCGCGGTTCGCCCCAACGGCTCACTTCCAGATTGTCGTTCTCATCTTTACCGACTGGCACAGAATCATCCGGCAGGTTAGGAATAGAAAGCGCCAAATCGCGAATTTCGTTTTGCAGCGTTTCCAATTCCGCTTTAGCGGCATCCAGCTGGTCACCCAACGCATTAACTTCAAGACGTAATGGCTCGATATCTTCACCACGAGCTTTTGCCGCACCGATCATTTTCGATCGAGAGTTACGTTCTGCCTGCAGATTTTCTGTTTCGGTCTGTAAAACTTTGCGGCGTGCTTCTTGTGCGCGCAACGTATCAACATCAAGTTTAAAACCTCTGCGAGCAAGTTTTTCTGCGACTGCGTCTAGCTCATTGCGCAGCATATTGGGATCGAGCATGCTAGTCCTGTGCTTGTAGTTAAAAAAATAAAGGGTTGTTAGAAGAAATCTTACTGACGTAAGCGAAGTATTCTCCGCTTACCAAGTAGTTATAAAGATAACCTTACCGCAACGACAAGGCTAGCGGTAGCGTTTTATCGGGCTATTTTGATCCTGCTCAGCCAACCATGCCAGCTTTTCACCTATTTTACCTTCAAGACCGCGTGAAGTCGGCGAATAGTAGCGGGTTGCCGCCATTTCCGGCGGGAAATAGTTCTCACCGGCCGCGTAGGCATTTTGTTCGTCATGAGCATAACGATACTCCGCGCCCAGCCCCATTTCCTTCATTAATTTGGTTGGTGCGTTCCGCAGATGTTCTGGCACATCAAAATCAGGCATTTCACGTGCATCACGCATCGCCGCTTTGAAAGCGGTATAAACCGCATTACTCTTGGGCGCACAGGCAAGATAAACAATGGCTTGGGCGATGGCTCTTTCACCTTCTGCCGGGCCGACGCGGGTGAAGCAATCCCAGGCAGAAATAGCGACTTGCATCGCGCGAGGATCGGCATTGCCGACGTCTTCCGAAGCAATGGCTAACAAACGCCGGGCTACATATAGCGGATCGCCACCGGCGGTAATAATACGGGCGTACCAATACAGCGCGGCATCCGGCGCCGAGCCTCGTACCGACTTATGCAGCGCCGAAATCAGATCGTAATAGCGGTCGCCTTTGTTATCAAAGCGAGCGCTACGCTCCCCCGAAACTTCTTTCAATAATTCAGGAGTCAGTACTCGCACACCTTTGGCATCAATTTCAGCCATATCCGCCATCATTTCCAGGCTATTTAGCGCCCGGCGAGCGTCTCCTCCCACCAACTCCGACATCATGCGGCGGGTTTCATCCAGTAACTTGATATTCTGACCGCCCAAACCGCGGGTACTATCAGACATCGCCTGATCGATCACTTTCTCGATATCTGCCGCTGTCAGCGCTTTCAGCAAATAGACCCGGGCTCGAGAAAGCAAAGCCGAATTGAGTTCGAAAGAGGGATTTTCGGTGGTGGCACCGATAAAAGTAATAGTACCGTCTTCAATATGAGGCAAAAACGCATCCTGCTGGCTTTTGTTGAAGCGATGTACTTCATCAACAAACAGAATAGTCCGCCGCCCAGCATCACGGTTTTGACGCGCCCGCTCGATCGCTTCGCGGATCTCTTTGATCCCGGAGGTCACGGCAGAGATACGCTCCACATCTGCCTGCCCATAGCGGCCAATAATTTCAGCTAACGTGGTTTTACCGGTTCCCGGCGGCCCCCATAGGATCATCGAATGCAGTTGCCCTGCTTCAATCGCACGTGGCAATGGTTTACCCGGAGCTAATAAATGCTGCTGTCCGATATATTCAGCCAACGTTAAAGGCCGCATACGCGCGGCCAATGGCTGAAACTCGTTTTGAGAAAAATCGAGGGATAGATTACTCACTCACACCTCACTGGCGCTGGTCGTCCAGTGTAACCCCCTTCGGCGGGGTAAACTTGAATTTGCTGGCATCGAACGTGCTGTTTTGCTGGCCTTTCAGCACATAGGCGCTGCGCTGGCCGTCTTGTTCGACGGCGGTAAAGCCTTTGATCGTGCCGCCTGGCGTCACGCTGATGGCGAACTGTTTCAGATTACCGCTCGGCGCTTTTGGCGTCAGCTCAAAATCATCGCCTTTCTGTTTCACATTGTACTGTTTCCAGTCATCCGGATTATTGCGGGTAATCAGCATAAACGGTGTGTTGCCGGTTGAGTTTTTCAACCAGGTTGCCGTCGCCTGTTCAACAAAAGGATTATAGAACCACAGCGTTTCGCCGTCAGAGATAAGCACGCTTTCGTCTGGCGAAGTCATATGCCAGTTGAACAGATTTGGGCGTTTTACCCACAGGTCGCCTTCACCTTCTTGTACCGCCGCGCCGTCAGCGCTGGTCACGTACTGCGAGAACTTAGCGTGGAAACTGTTCACTTTGCTCAGGCGGCCTTGAAGATCCTGGCTTGCATCGGCCAAAGCGGAGGCGGAAATAACACTGGAGAGCAAACAGCAGGCAACGAGCAGCTTTTTCATGATTCCAAATACCTTGTAAATGCTATTACCCCGGCAAATATTGCCATAGGGAACTATTCAATAATTAACTATCTGCACTCTAGCCGAAGCCTATTATTCAGCTATAGCACAATAATCTGATAAACAGCATGGTTTACGCTTCTTTGCACAGCATTCACTAAAAGAATGATTGTGCGTCAATGTTACCAATCTTTCTGGTCGTAGCCTGAAACCTTAGAACGACCGCTGAAAAGCTTTAATTATCAATTTAAACGCGCTTTATCTTTTAGCTCAAGGGCCGCAATGCGGCCCTTTTATACGTCATGATCCGATCATTGATAACGATTATTCATGAGGCGGTGGAGCTAACACCTCACGGTTACCGTTATGGCCTTGCGGACTAACGATTTGCTGGGCTTCCATCTGTTCGATAATACGGGCAGCTCGGTTATAACCAATGCGGAACTGGCGTTGAACCCCGGAAATAGAGGCTCGGCGTTTTTCCAACACAAAGCTGACAGCCTGATCGAACAGCGGATCCAGTTCTTCATCGCTATCCAGCCCTAAACTACCGCCTTCGCTGTCATCACTGCCGTTAAGGATGCTTTCGATGTACTGCGGACGCCCGCGAGCCTTCCAGTCGTTAACCACCGCATGCACTTCCTGATCGCGTACAAAGGCACCGTGCACTCGCACCGGTATCGATGAGTTTGGCGCCATATACAGCATATCACCCATGCCCAACAACGATTCTGCACCGCCCTGATCGAGAATGGTACGGGAATCGATCTTGCTGGACACGGTAAAGGCAATCCGAGTCGGTATGTTAGCTTTAATCAAACCGGTGATCACATCCACCGATGGACGCTGAGTCGCCAGCACCAGATGAATACCTGCGGCACGCGCTTTCTGCGCCAAACGGGCAATCAGCTCTTCCACTTTCTTACCGACGGTCATCATCAAATCGGCAAATTCATCTACCATCACCACGATGTATGGCAGTTTCACCAGCATTGGCGGTTCGATATCCATGCCGTCGCCTGGTTTCCAGAACGGATCGGGAATCGGACGCCCCATAGCTTCAGCCTGCGCCACGCGTTCGTTATAACCCGCTAAATTACGCACGCCAAGCGCGGACATCAGCTTATAACGTCGTTCCATTTCGCCCACACACCAGCGCAGCGCATTAGCGGCATCCTTCATATCGGTAACCACTTCGGTCAACAAATGAGGAATACCTTCATACACTGACAGTTCCAGCATTTTCGGGTCGATCATGATGAAACGAACTTCATCCGGAGTCGCTTTATACAAGATACTCAGGATCATGGCGTTAACACCGACCGATTTACCGGAACCCGTCGTACCCGCAACCAGTAAGTGTGGCATTTTGCCCAGATCCGCCACCACCGGCTGCCCGGCAATGTCTTTACCCAGCACAATAGCCAGCGGCGAAGTGTTATCACGGAATTTAGCGCAGTCCAGCACTTCTCGTAGATAGACGGTCTGGCGACGTTTATTCGGTAACTCCAACCCGACATAAGGCTTACCTGGAATCACTTCCACCACGCGCACCGCAATGGCAGAGAGAGAACGCGCCAAATCGCGCGACAGGTTAGAAATACGTGAAGCTTTCACCCCTGGAGCCAAATCCAGCTCGAAGCGGGTAATCACCGGCCCCGGCGATATTCCCACCACTTCGGCTTTGACCCGATAATCTCCAAGACGCGCTTCAACCAAACGCGCAGTTTGCTCCAAGGCAAACATATCCACCGGTTCTTCCTCTTCTGGCGGAGAAGCCAGCAGATCCAGCGTCGGCAGTGGTGTCGTTGGTTTTTGCAGCGGCTGATCGTTACGCATCAGGAACGGATGAATCAGGCTGTCCATAGCAGGAACAGGCTGCGGTACCGGTTGAGGTGCGGCCGGTGCCTGCGGAGCAGCCGTCGGATAAGTCGGCGCATTCTGGGCTGTCGAATAGGCCGACTCCGCTGGTGCCGCAGGCTGAGGAGCCACCGGCTGCTGATAGACGGGTGCGGCTGGCTGCTGCACTGGAGGTTCAGCCTGATACTGCGGTTCCGGCTGCGTGGGCTCTTCGGTATAAGGTGACAGCGTAAACAGCGGTTCGCGCGGCGTATCGTCGACCAAATCCGCAACCGGCGAGAAGGTGAATGCATTATGCGTATCAACCGGGCGACTTGGCACCACGACTGGCTCAGATTCAGAAGATATCCCGTAACGACTTTGCTGTTGAGCAGCAAAGGCCTGACGCAGCTCCGCGTCCTGCAACGCTTGTTCATCTTCCGGTTCGATCTGCGGCTCTGGCTCTGCGGCATAATTTTCACCGTAGCGCTGGTTTTCCCGATCGGCGAAAGCTTTACGCAGCATGGCCTGTTGCAACGCATCTTCGTCGTGCTGCGCTTCCACACTTTGCGGCGCGCTAGGCTGAGGCTCATCGCCCTGACGAGCGCGTTGCTCCTGCTCTGCCATGCGCTGTGACGGCAACTTGATACCATAAGAAGCCATTTCACGACGGGTAGGAATACGCACAGGGTTAGGACGAGGCAACTCAGGGCCAATACCCTGTTTAATCTGGGAGTTACTGTCACTTATAGCGGTAAACGCTGGCATAAAGGTTGCCGCGGCGGCCGTGGACACCCCATGACCCACGGCAGGAATAGAGCCGGTGACAGCCGAAGGTGAGCTTTCAGCGCCCGACTCGTCACCGAAACCAGGATTCATATAAGGCGTTGATTCCACGCGATCGCTGTGGCGCTGAGCGGCGGTAAAATCAAACGGCGACGGCTGCGGATCGGCATCCCATGTGCCCATTTGCGGCTCACGTTTCTCAGGCTCGGCGGTTGGGCGGATCGGTGCCGGTGTTTCTTCAGGAATTTCGAAGGAATATAGCGGCGGTGTCGCCAGATTCTCGGTCATTGGCGATGCGCTGTGGCTAACATTTTGCGCTGACGCAGTTTCAGCCGGCGCCGTTTCTGTCGAAGCCCACGGCTGATGCTGAGTCTGTGTATCATCAACGTCTGTTGCCCTCATCGTGCTCAGAAGCGGATCATCATAAGGCGCTGCTGCCGTCTGTGGCGCAGCATCAGGGATAACCGGAGCAACAGCGGCATTTTCACCAGGACTTTCCGTTGGGATTTTAGTCAGCGATGGTGCCGAGAACAGGACATCATCAACGTCATCACTCGCGTTGGCTGTTGTCGCAGCAACGACCGATGCGGCTACGCCGGGTTGAGCGTCGGGTTCATCGGCAATTTCGGCATCCAGATAATCGTCATCTTCATCTCTTTGACGCTCAGATCTGCGGGAACGGTTGGTCAGAAAGGCCAAAGAACCCAGCACTACCCCACCGATTTTTTCGGCAATAACTAGCCATGACCAGCCGGTAAACAGGGTTAAGCCTACCGCCCAGATACACAGCAGCGTCAGCGTCGCGCCCACGCCGTTGAACCACGGCAGCATCGCGTTACTGAACAGGCTGCCAATCACACCGCCGGAAGCAAAGTAGTACAAATCATCGACATTCAGCGCAGCCAGCCCGCAGGATGTCAAAATCAGCGCCAGCGTGCCGATCAGTTTGAGAGAGAGGCTGAAATAGTCGATATGATCGCTGTCATCACGCTGGCGGAATGCGGCCCAGCACAACATCACCATGATCGGCGGAATGGCGTAAGCCAGCACACCAAAGGTGAAGAACAACGTATCGGCCATCCAGGCGCCAACGCTGCCACCCAGATTATGAATAGGTTCATGCCATGCGGTCTGTGACCAGCTTGGATCGGAAGGGTTGAAACTGATCAGCGCGGCCATCAGGTACGCTGCCAAAATAGTTACCACAATCAGTACGGCTTCAAGTAAACGACGCCCGTTGCTGAGTTTCTTCAGGGTAACTTCTTTATCTTCTGTATATTCCTGGCTCAAGAAAGGCTCTCCAGGTCCTGTGAATTGGTAATAGAAACAACGCCGAGAAACCTTCCCGGCGCTGAAACTGTATGAATAAACAGGAGTGTAACCAAATTACTCAGGTTTTGCACCTGCCCGTTTAGCGCGTCTTGATCACAAGACGATTGCTCTGTTTTACTTCTTCCATAACTACGTAAGTACGGGTGTCGTTCACTCCCGGCAGACGCAGCAAGGTTTCACCAAGCAATTTACGGTAGGCAGACATGTCTGGCACGCGGGTTTTCAGCAAATAGTCAAAATCGCCGGAAACCAAGTGACACTCTTGAATTTCATCAAGTTTTTGCACTGCGGTGTTAAATTGTTCAAACACATCTGGCGCACCACGATTCAGAGTAATCTCAACAACAACCAACAGTGCAGCGTCCAGATATTGCGGATTTAACAGCGCAGTGTAGCCCTGAATGAAATCCTGGCGCTCTAAGCGGCGAACACGTTCCAGACACGGCGTAGGCGATAAACCTACACGTTTTGAAAGCTCTACGTTTGAGATCCGACCATCCTTCTGAAGCTCATTCAGGATGTTACGGTCAATACGGTCAAGCTCCTTCCCCGGGCGTTTCTTATTGTCTATCATCTTATTGTCTCTCTTAATTTCCTTGAATCCGCCACATGCCCTAACCGGAAGTCGGTGTTCTGAGCCTGCCACAGACAAAGACCCACAGCCTGTTTTTGTGCAAATATATCAACATGTTCCTATCTCACACCCTGTCTGTCCAACCGCATGCGAGGTACTCGATGATTATTAGCGTCCCGAAAGAGATGAAAACATCGCGGTGCCGAATGGGATGTTTTCCAACGATACCGAGAAATCACTGCACGTAGCCACCCAGCATTAATCGAAAACGTTCCAGGGTTTTCGATTGATATCAGTGATACCAATTCTGAAATTATGGCGCGCAGATAATTTCTTCTTCCTATGATGTTTTCGCAAATGCACAGCCGATTGTCAAAGTAAAAGAAGTTAAATCAGTAGAACGTGCCAGATAAAAAATCTCACTCGCTCATTTTCCCCTCGTTTTTACGCTTTTTTTACCTCATGTTCAGAGAGAAAATTCCGCTGAATTCGGGTGGAAGTGACAGATGAGGGCACAAAATTCGTAGGGTTAAGGCCAACCACTTGCGGACAGCCATGTCCGAGAGCAAATGTAGCCGCGATTAAAAAAGCCCCATCCGATAGGTTTCTCTCCTAACTGCTTATTCTTAATGCATTTCGCTGAGAAAATAGTCATCACCTATCAAACAAATCGCTAACAACATTTTTGTTCGCTTTTTTTACTGTCACATTTTCCCTACAATCCCTAACATTGTCCGCCATTGTGGGAAAGAGGTATTCATGAGCACGGCTAAGCACAGCAAATTAATTATTCTTGGTTCAGGTCCTGCGGGTTACACCGCGGCAGTTTATGCCGCCCGCGCCAATCTGAAGCCCGTTTTGATTACCGGGATGGAAAAAGGCGGCCAGCTGACAACCACCACCGAAGTTGAAAACTGGCCCGGTGACCCAGAAGGTCTAACCGGCCCGGCGCTGATGGAACGTATGCACGAACACGCAGCGAAATTCCAAACCGAAATTCTTTTCGACCATATCAATAAAGTCGATCTGCAACAGCGTCCGTTCCGTCTATTCGGCGATAGCGAAGAATATACCTGTGATGCTCTGATCATCGCCACAGGGGCATCGGCCCGTTATCTGGGGATGGAATCTGAAGAAGCCTTTAAAGGCAAAGGCGTTTCCGCTTGCGCAACCTGCGACGGTTTCTTCTATCGTGGCCAGAAAGTCGCGGTAGTCGGCGGCGGTAACACTGCGGTTGAAGAAGCGTTATATCTGGCAAACATTGCGGAAGAAGTACATCTAATTCACCGCCGTGATACTTTCCGTTCGGAAAAAATCCTGATCGACCGTCTGATGGAAAAAGTGAAGAACGGCAATATCGTGTTGCACACCGACCGCACTTTGGATGAAGTGTTGGGCGATCAAATGGGCGTTACCGGCGTGCGTTTGCGTTCAACCCAAACCGATGAAACCGAAGAACTGGCAGTTGCTGGCGTATTTATCGCCATCGGCCACAGCCCAAACACCGCAATTTTCGGCGATCAGTTGGAACGGGAAAACGGCTACATCAAAGTGCAGTCTGGCATTCAGGGCAACGCGACCCAGACTTCCGTACCTGGCGTATTTGCCGCCGGCGACGTCATGGATCATATTTATCGTCAGGCGATTACCTCCGCAGGCACCGGCTGTATGGCTGCGTTAGACGCGGAGCGTTATCTGGACGGCTTGGTCAACGATAAGTAATCGACCCGGCCTGAAGAACGACTCAGGCTAGCTCGAAGAAACAGGCGGCTCAATCGCAAGATGAGTCGCCTTTTTATTCGTGGCTTCACTTTATTTATATCTCCGCCGAGTTGTTCGTGCGTTCAAAACGGCCAAGCCTCATGAATTACCTGCAATCCGTTTAATTAAAAAGTAAAGATACAGTTGGCAACAATATAAAATAACAGTGCAAAAAACCTATTTAACTCGCCACTCCCCATGTCAATCACTTGTTATTTAATTGTGATTGGTTGGTTTCAGTAATAATCGATGAAATAAAAACCAAAAAACGAATCATTTCTACTTTTTGATTTACAATCAATGAGGTAAATCAAAATAACCTCTTCCTGTATTTTTCTTAAACTTGTTTAAAACCACTATTTCCCCCTTATTTGTTTTCACAAGGCGTAGGGACAAGGTAACATTGCCTTTCGCCGGTTTGCCCTCTTCGGGGAGCAGACATCTATTGATAAATTTATCATCCCATTTCCTGCGCAGAATAATTGCCTGATGAATAAAACAAGACAATATGAGTTGATTCGTTGGCTGAAAAAACAAAGCGCCCCCGCGCAACGTTGGCTCCGCCTTTCCATGCTACTTGGTTTGCTCAGCGGGTTATTGATCATCGCTCAAGCCTGGTTATTAGCCGGATTATTGCAGGCGCTGATTATGGATCAGATGCCGCGAGAGGCTCTGACCAACGACTTCTTGCTGCTGGCTGGAACTTTCGCAGCGCGCGCCGTGGTCAGTTGGCTACGGGAGCGGGTAGGTTTTATCTGCGGCATGAAGGTGCGATTGCAGATTCGTAAAATCGTGCTGGATCGCCTTGAACAACTCGGGCCATCCTGGGTAAAAGGCAAACCAGCCGGCAGTTGGGCGACCATTATTCTTGAACAAATTGAGGAAATGCAGGATTACTATTCGCGCTATTTACCACAAATGTATCTGGCCGGTCTGATTCCGCTGTTGATTTTGATTGCGATTTTCCCGATTAACTGGGCCGCAGGACTCATTTTGTTCGTCACCGCTCCGCTGATCCCGATTTTCATGGCGCTAGTCGGCATGGGCGCAGCAGATGCTAACCGCCGCAACTTTGTTGCACTGGCGCGATTGAGCGGCAATTTCCTCGATCGCTTGCGCGGTTTGGACACCTTGCGCTTATTTCATCGGGCGAAGGCCGAAACCGACCAAATCCGTGATTCTTCCGAAGATTTCCGCAGCCGGACCATGGAAGTGCTGCGCATGGCCTTCCTTTCCTCGGCGGTTCTCGAATTTTTCGCCGCTATTTCTATTGCCGTTGTCGCGGTTTATTTCGGTTTTTCCTATCTTGGCGAATTGAATTTTGGCAGCTACGGATTGGGCGTCACCCTGTTTGCCGGTTTTCTGGTGCTGATTCTGGCTCCTGAGTTTTACCAACCACTGCGCGATCTCGGCACCTTCTATCACGCCAAAGCGCAGGCCGTTGGCGCGGCGGAATCATTAGTGACGTTCCTCGCCAGCGAAGGCGAAGCTATCGGTCAGGGGGATAAAAACCTACCCGACGAAGGTTTAATCACGCTGGAAGCCGCCGAACTGGAAATACTGGCACCCAACGGCACTCGCCTGGCTGGCCCGTTGAATTTCACGCTACAACCCGGCCAGCGCATTGCCATTGTTGGGCAGAGTGGCGCAGGAAAAAGCTCATTACTCAATCTGTTACTGGGCTTTCTGCCTTATCGTGGCTCTCTGCGGGTTAACGGCATTGAACTGCGCGAACTTGCCCCTCAGGCATGGCGCAGCCAGCTAAGCTGGGTAGGCCAAAACCCTTATTTGCCGGAGCAGACTTTGGCCAGCAATATTCTGCTCAATCAGCCCGACGCCAGCGAACAGCAGCTGCAACAGGCGGTTGAACGTGCCTACGTCAATGAGTTCCTCGGGGATTTGCCCAACGGGTTAGCCACGGAAATCGGCGATCATTCGGCTCGTCTATCCGTTGGTCAGGCACAGCGCGTCGCCGTGGCGCGCGCCTTGTTAAATCCTTGCCGGCTACTGCTGTTGGATGAGCCAACCGCCAGTCTGGATGCCCACAGCGAACAATTAGTGATGAAAGCATTAAACGAGGCTTCGCGAATGCAGACTACGCTACTGGTGACGCACCAGTTAGAAGATACGCTAGATTATGACCAAATCTGGGTAATGGACCGCGGGCTGCTGGTTCAGCAAGGGGATTACACCACACTGAGTCAGTCTGAGGGGCCTTTCGCCAACCTGCTGTCTTATCGCCGTGAGGAGCTTTAATCATGCGCGTGCTTCTTCCATTTCTGGCGCTTTACCGCCGTCATTGGTTCTTGATTAGCCTCGGCATTTTGCTGGCTATTATTACTTTGCTGGCCAGCATTGGCCTATTGACGCTGTCCGGCTGGTTCCTCGCTGGTACTGCACTCGCTGGCCCGCCGGGTTTGTATACCTTTAACTATTTGCTTCCCGCCGCGGGCGTTCGCGGTTCAGCCATTTTACGCACCGCCGGACGCTACGCCGAGCGCGTGGTGAGCCACGATGCTACCTTCCGGGTGCTGGCGCATTTGCGGGTATTTACCTTTCAGCGCATTTTACCGCTCTCCCCTGCCGGGATTGCCCGTTTTCGTCAGAGTGAAGTGCTCAACCGCTTGGTGGCTGATGTCGATACGTTGGATCATCTGTATCTGCGGGTCATTTCGCCGTTAATCGCCGCGCTGGCGATCATCGCTGCCGTTACCTTCGGTCTGAGTTTCCTTGATGTCGAGCTGGCATTGACCCTAGGTGCCATTCTACTGGGGCTGCTGCTAATTCTGCCGCTGATTTTCTACCGCGCCGGTCAACCTATCGGTGCCGATCTCACCGTATTCCGTAGCCACTACCGCACACAACTGACCGCCTGGCTGCAAGGTCAGGCCGAACTGTTGGTCTTCGGCGCGTTAGGACGTTTTCGCCATACTTTGGAAGATATCGAACGGCGTTGGTTGACTCGTCAGCAGCAACAGGCTTCGCTGGCAGGTTTGGCGCAGGCATTGATGATTCTGGCGACCGGCATGACCGTCACGCTAATGCTGTGGCTGGCCGCGGCTGGCGTCGGCGATTATAGCCAACCGGGCGCATTGATTGCCCTGTTTGTTTTTGCTTCGATGGCGTCATTTGAGGCTCTACTGCCGGTTGCAGGTGCTTTCCAGCATCTTGGGCAGGTGATAACTTCCGCTGAGCGCGTGGCGCAGCTTATTGCACAGAAGCCGGAAGTCACCTTCCCCCAAACCGGCCCTGAGATCGCTTCACAGGCAGCGCTGGAAGTCGCACAGGTGAGTTTTACCTATCCAGACCAGCCTTTGCCTGTATTGCAGGATATAACGCTGTCACTGGCCGCAGGAGAGCATATTGCGCTACTGGGACGCACAGGTTGTGGTAAATCAACGCTATTACAATTACTCACCCGCGCCTGGGATCCCAATCAGGGTGAAATCCGGCTCAACGGCCAGCCGCTGGCGAGCTACGACGAAGCTTCTCTACGCCAGATGATGACGGTAGTCAGCCAGCGAGTACACGTTTTCAGCAGTACGCTGCGACAAAACCTGCTGCTCGCCTGCCCAACCGCTAGCGATGAGCAACTAATCACCGCGTTACAACAAGTCGGCCTGGGTAATCTTCTGGATAATGACGAAGGGTTAAATGCCTGGATGGGAGACGGCGGTCGCCCACTTTCCGGTGGCGAACAACGCCGTTTGGGTATTGCGCGGGCGCTGCTCCATCCTGCTCCATTGTTATTGTTGGATGAACCGACCGAAGGTCTGGATGCGGAAACCGAGCAACAAATACTGGCGCTGCTGCGCCAACACTGTCAGCACAAGAGTCTGATTCTGGTGACGCATCGCCTGTATGGGCTGGAGCAAATGGATAGCATTTGCGTGATGGACGGCGGCCAGATCGTTGAACAGGGCGATCATGAGACTTTATTGAAAAATAAAGGCCGGTATTATCAGTTCCGTCAGCGCCGCTAAGTTTTATTGTGAGTTTAAGACGATTTCTGGCTAATGTTATCAAATGCCGCTGGGATAACGGCGGCATTATCAATACTCTACAGCCAAAAGCGCCTGTAAGCGCCGTTAAGGGGATTTATGCGTCTTACCCACCTCTCATCACATTCTTACGCGTTCCCTTCACCTGAGCTGGCTCTGCGCGAGCCTAATGGCCTATTGGCGTTAGGTGGCGATTTATCGGCATCACGGTTACTCGCGGCCTATCAGCGCGGTATTTTCCCGTGGTTTAGCCCGGGCGAGATGATTTTATGGTGGTCGCCGGACCCGCGAGCGGTGCTGTTCCCCGAAGAATTACATATCAGCCGTAGCATGCGTCGCTTCCTGCGCCGCTGCCCATTTCGGTTCACACTGAACCAGGCGTTCCGTGAAGTGGTCGCCGCCTGCGCCGATCGTCCCGATGACGGAACCTGGATTGGTGACGATGTACAGCAGGCCTACGCCCAATTACATGAAATGGGCCACGCTCATTCATTGGAGGTATGGTTAAATAATGAACTCGTTGGCGGGTTGTATGGTATTGGGATGGGCGCACTTTTTTGCGGAGAATCAATGTTTAGCAGGGTGGAGAACGCTTCAAAAAGCGGATTAATGGCTTTTTGTCATCATTTTACCCGTCATGGTGGAGAACTGATTGACTGTCAGGTCCTCAACGCTCACACTGCGTCGCTGGGTGCGAGAGAGATCCCTCGCAGCCACTTTTTGCAGCACTTGAGTCAACTCCAGTTTAGTCCGCTACCGGCTGAATGCTGGTTACCGCAATCGCTGGATGTCGAAATCGCGATGCCGTAAAGATCAATGTTACAAAAGCACCCCACATTAGGCTTTATCCCCTCCTCAGCAGACTAATTTTGCAGAAATGGTGTGATGACTGCCAACACTTCTTTACATAATGTGGGTTTTTCGGCATTATCTTGCCGGTTAAAAACTAAGGTAGTTACTCCTAGAGGATTCGATGGCCAAAGAAGACAATATTGAAATGCAGGGCACCGTTCTTGATACGCTGCCGAACACCATGTTCCGTGTTGAATTGGAAAACGGGCACGTGGTAACCGCTCATATCTCCGGTAAAATGCGTAAAAACTATATCCGCATCCTGACGGGTGACAAAGTCACTGTAGAGCTGACCCCGTACGACCTGAGCAAAGGCCGCATTGTCTTCCGTAGCCGTTAATCGGCTGCCCAGTCGCTAGTTGCTAGCGAGCTCTGAGGATGTAGTCCCCCCTCCGGCGCCCTTACCATTTTATTGGCTAGGGCGTTTTGCTTTTTCTGTTATTTACCCCTTTTGTTATTTACCCCTTCCGCACCATTCCCATTTCGAATGAGTCGGACTGAGTACAAAAAAAAGGGCGATATCGCTATCGCCCTTCCATTTATTTCACGTCTGATTCAACTAGCTTATTGCGCTAAGACTAATGTACCGCGCCTTCCGTTTTGCGTTTTTGCGCGCTTTGGAATTCGTAAGCCAGTTGCTGTTTCTCTTTATCCAGACCAACGCTCACCGAGCCGCCATCAACCAAAGAGCCAAACAACAGTTCGTTAGCCAGCGGTTTCTTCAGATTTTCCTGAATCACCCGCGCCATCGGCCGCGCGCCCATAGCTTTGTCGTAGCCCTTCTCAGATAGCCAGTTACGCGCTTCATCGCTGACCTCCAGCGACACGCCTTTGGCATCCAACTGCGCCTGAAGCTCGACGATAAACTTGTCGACAACCTGCTGAATCACATGAGGAGACAAATGGTTGAACCAAATGATGTTATCCAAACGGTTCCGGAATTCCGGCGTAAACACCTTTTTGATCTCTTCCATCGCATCGGTACTGTTATCCTGCTGTTGGAAGCCAATCGATTTACGCTGAGTTTCCCGCACGCCAGCGTTGGTGGTCATCACCACAATCACGTTGCGGAAATCCGCTTTACGACCATTGTTATCCGTCAGCGTACCGTTATCCATCACCTGCAATAACAGGTTAAAGACATCGGGATGCGCTTTTTCAATCTCATCCAGCAACAGAACCGCATGAGGGTGTTTGATAACCGCGTCGGTCAGCAAACCGCCCTGATCGTAGCCAACGTAGCCCGGAGGCGCACCAATCAGGCGGCTAACCGTATGGCGCTCCATATATTCGGACATATCAAAGCGCAGCAGTTCGATATCCAGCGCCTTGGCCAATTGCACTGTGACTTCAGTTTTACCCACCCCGGTCGGGCCAGCAAACAGGAACGAACCCACAGGTTTATTTTCATGACCTAAACCCGCGCGGCTCATTTTGATCGCTTCAGTCAGAGCGTCGATAGCTTTATCTTGCCCGAAGACCAACATACTCAAACGGTCGCTCAGGTTTTTCAGTACGTCACGATCGCTGGCAGAGACAGTTTTCTCCGGAATACGAGCAATACGCGCCACCACAGATTCAATATCTGAAACGTTGACGGTTTTTTTGCGTTTGCTCGCCGGCATCAATCGGCTGCGCGCACCAGCTTCATCAATGACATCAATGGCTTTATCCGGCAAATGGCGATCGTTGATGTATTTCACCGACAATTCCACCGCCGCCCGAATGGCTTTCGCCGTGTAGCGTACATCGTGATGAGCTTCGTATTTCGGTTTCAACCCATTGATAATTTGCACCGTTTCTTCGGGCGTCGGCTCAACGATATCAATTTTCTGGAAACGGCGCGCTAACGCACGATCCTTTTCAAAGATATTGCTGAATTCCTGATAGGTCGTGGAGCCAATCACCCGAATCTTGCCGCTGGACAACAGCGGTTTGATCAGGTTCGCGGCATCCACTTGCCCACCGGAAGCAGCACCGGCGCCGATAATGGTGTGAATTTCATCGATGAACAGAATGCTGTCTTTATCCTGCTCTAGCTGTTTCAGCAGCGCTTTGAAACGTTTCTCAAAGTCACCGCGGTATTTAGTTCCCGCCAGCAGCGAGCCGATATCCAACGAGTACAGCGTACATTCGGCCATGACTTCCGGTACATCGCCCTGCACAATTCGCCATGCCAGACCTTCGGCAATCGCGGTTTTCCCGACGCCGGATTCGCCGACCAGCAGCGGATTGTTTTTACGACGGCGGCAAAGTACCTGAATTGCACGCTCCAGCTCTTTTTCGCGGCCAATCAGCGGATCGATACCGCCGACGCGCGCCAGTTGGTTAAGATTGGTGGTGAAGTTCTCCATACGGTCTTCCCCTCCCGCCTGCTCTTCATTCACCGGATTTTCTGCATTTGGCGCCTGACCCGGCTCGTCTTTGCGTGCACCATGGGAAATAAAGTTCACCACATCCAGACGGCTGACATCGTGTTTACGCAGCAGATAAGCCGCCTGGGACTCTTGTTCGCTGAAGATGGCGACCAAAACGTTGGCACCGGAAACTTCATTACGACCAGATGATTGAACATGGAAGACGGCGCGCTGTAATACGCGCTGGAAGCTCAGCGTTGGTTGGGTGTCACGCTCTTCCTCGCTGGCCGGTAACGTTGGCGTGGTTTGTTCTATAAAGGCTTCCAGCTCCTGGCGTAATGCCACCAGATCCACCGTACATGCCTCTAGCGCTTCCCGCGCGGCAGGGTTGCTCAGCAATGCCAGCAACAGGTGCTCCACGGTCATAAACTCGTGTCTGTGCTCCCGCGCTCTGGCGAAAGCCATATTAAGACTGAGTTCAAGTTCTTGATTGAGCATAGGCACCTCCCCAATAAATTGCCTTAATCAGGCTTTTTCCAGCGTACAAAGCAATGGATGCTCGTTCTCCCTGGCGTATTGATTTACGTGCGCCACTTTTGTCTCTGCAACTTCAGCAGTGAACACGCCGCAAATCGCTTTCCCTTTGTAGTGAACGTTCAGCATCAACTGGGTTGCACGTTCAATATCATAAGAAAAGAACTTTTGCAGAACGTCAATCACAAATTCCATCGGCGTGTAATCGTCGTTGTTGAGTATAACTTTATACATAGACGGCGGTTTTAGCGCATCGATTTGTTTATCTTTGACTAAATGCTCAAAATTAAGCCAGTCGTTGTTATTGCCCATTGCTTACCCATCGTTTCACTGAATCATACAGGAGCAACACTCAGCTCCGGTTATAAGACCATTTGGTACAGATTTCTATTGTTATTTTAACATCTCTTGCCGTGAAGTGTCGCTTTAGAAGCATGCGAGAACGTTCGCACAGACAACAACAAAATTGTAACTAAATAAGCGCAATAGCGTTATCTGCATCAAACTTTGGCGAACTCCTCAGCCTGAGAAAAGCCGTCCTCTTGACGTTAATCGCATTTCCACTAGAGTGTAAATTTGTGAGCTGATGGAGTTTTAACCAATCCGCGCTCACTTTAACCAGCGATTACCTCATCTAAAATTAGAATAGCCTTGCGAGGAACGTAGAAGTATGGAGACGGGTACTGTTAAATGGTTCAATAACGCCAAGGGCTTTGGATTTATCTGCCCGCAGAACGGCGGCGAAGATATCTTTGCACACTACTCTACTATCCAGATGGATGGTTATCGAACGCTAAAAGCGGGTCAGCAGGTTAACTTTGATGTCCACCAGGGCCCCAAAGGCAATCATGCCAGCCTGATTGTGCCTCTGGAAATGCTGGCTCTCGCCTGACATCAACGTCACACCGTCGGGCCGTTAGCTTTTATCTACGGCAGCACAGCAATTCAAAATGCCAGCCGAACTGCGACTGGCATTTTTATCATTTTTTATGCCCCCGCTAACGCCATAATATTACGTTAACACCGCCTGGGCGTCTGCTCGTTTATCCTATTGCCCGTAAATTCTATGTCCGTAAAAGTTATTCCCGCGCCAAAGCGTCAATTGGGTTTAATCTGGCGGCACTGCGAGCGGGCAAATAACCGAAGACCACGCCAATAATTGTCGAACACAGGAAAGCGCTGACCAGCGCAACCGCAGGGAAAGATACCTGCCAGTTGGGCATCACCATTTCTACCGCCAGACCGATAGCAAAGGAAAGCGTAATCCCTAATGCGCCGCCGACCAGACAAACCAGCACCGCTTCAATCAGGAATTGCTGCATGACATCGCTGGAACGCGCCCCTACGGCCATGCGAATACCTATTTCACGGGTTCGTTCCGTTACCGATACCAGCATAATATTCATCACACCAATACCGCCAACCACCAACGAAATGACCGCTACCAGCGTCAGGAACAATTGCATGGTTCGAGTGATTTTTTCCGCAGTTTGCAGCAAGCTGTCCATATTATAGGTAAAGATATCTTTCTTACCGTGACGCAAAGTTAGCAAGCGAACTAACTGTTGTTCGGCTTCCTTACTATTATAGCCATCGTTGATTCGCACCGTAATCGAATCAAAATAAGATTTACCCATCAACCGGTTAGCCATTGTGGTGTAGGGAATCCACACCCGCAGTGATTTACTGCTGCCAAACATCGATTGTTTTTCTTCCACCACGCCGACGATAGTCGCAGGCATATTGCCGATCAGCATCACTTGCCCCACCACATCTTTCACATGCGGGAAAAGTCGGCGCTGAGTATTACGGTCAATCACCACCGCCTGCGCCTGTCGATCGACCTGATCCTGCGTAATCGCCGTGCCCTGCTCGATACTGATACCGTAAACACGGAAATACTGCGCGCTCACTCCGGATACACTGCCGGCCACATCGATATTTCCGAAGCGTAGCCGCATACTGCCAGAGATCACCGGTGACACCGCATTAATGTAAGACTGCGCTTTCAGCGCTACCATATCGTCATAAACCAGCGCCTGCCGATTACTGGGGTCGTCATCGCCAAAGTCTTTTCCGGGGTAAATATCGATGGTATTTGTCCCGATAGCGCGAATATCTGCCAACACCATTTGTTTGGCCGCATCGCCCACCACCAAAATAGAAACCACCGAAGCAATACCTATGATAATACCGAGCATAGTTAGCGCAGTTCGCATCTTGTTAGAGGCCATCGCGCGCCATGCCATCAGCAATGCTTCACGAAAACGCCCGGTCAATTGCTGCCATGAAGGCGCTGGCGGCGTCAGACTTTGCGTATCCGGCTCTGCGGTTTTTGGCGGTGTTTTACTGCCGGAGTCCGCCATAATACGGCCATCTTTGATTTCAATGATTCGCTCGGCCTGAGCCGCGACCGTAGGATCGTGGGTAACAATAATGACCGTGTGCCCCTGCTGTTGCAGTTGCTTTAAAATCACCATCACTTCAACGCTGGAATGGCTGTCTAACGCGCCGGTGGGTTCATCGGCCAATATTACCTGCCCGCCGTTCATCAAAGCGCGAGCAATACTGACGCGCTGCTGTTGGCCACCGGAAAGCTGGCTGGGACGATAGCTGATGCGCTCGCCTAATCCCAAACGGGTTAGCAACATTTTGGCGCGTTCCCGCCGCTCATGCTTTCCTAAACCTGCGTAGACCGCGGGCACTTCTACGTTATGCGCCGCACTTAGGTGAGGTAATAAATGATAACGCTGGAAAATAAACCCAAAGTGTTCACGACGCAAAGCCGCCAGCGCATCATTGTCCATGCTATCGACGTCCTGCCCGGCCACGCGGTAAATCCCCTCGCTTGGCTTATCCAGACAGCCAAGAATATTCATCAGGGTCGACTTACCCGAGCCGGAAGCACCAATAATCGCCACCAGCTCACCCGCGTTAATTTCCAGCGAAACGTCCTGCAGCACATCCACCGTTTGTTCACCAGACTGATAACTGCGGCGAATGCCTTTTAACTCAAGCAAAGCCGCCATTATTCAGCCTCCGCTACGCCGCGGCTGGTAATCACTTCATCACCCACTTCCAGACCGCTAAGCACCTGCGCATCCACATTGTTGCGAATGCCGATGGTCACTTCTCGTTTCTCTTCCTTACCATTTTTTAGCACCGCGACTTCATAACGGTTCACGCCCAATTCGTTACCCAAAGCGGAGAGTGGCACAACTTTAGCCTGTTCCACTTTCGATAATTGAATCGATACCTGAGCGGTCATTTGCAGGCGCAGCAGGCCATCCGGATTAGGTACTTCAAAGCGGGCCGAATAGAAAATGGCATCGTTCACTTTTTCCGGCGTTGGCTGAATATCTTTGAGTACACCGTCAAAATGCTTCGACGGATCACCCAATACAGTGAATGAGGCTTTCAGCCCCGGTTTCAGGTGGATAACATCCGCTTCGGAAACTTGAGCGTTCACCAGCATCGTACGCATATCGGCCAACGTCAGAATGTTTGGCGCCTGTTGTGCGGCAATCACTGTCTGGCCTTGCAACGTAGTAATTTGCACTACATCGCCGTCCATCGGGGCGGAAATTTTGGTGTAATCCAGATTAATTTTGGCCGTATCCAGGCTGGCTTTGGTTTTGCTGATTTGTGCGCTGATCGTGCCAACTTTTGCTTTTTTTACCGCCAAATCCGTTGCGGCCTGATCCAGAACCTGAAGAGAAACCGCCTGTAGCTTCGCCAATTGTTGCTGGCGGCTCAGCGTCACCTCCGCCAACTGCCGCTCGGCTTTGGCTTGCAACAGCTGAGCGTTAAGATCTTGCAGCGTCGCTTCCACCTCTTTGATCTGGTTCTGTGCCTGCTGCGGATCGATCATCGCCAGCAGTTGCCCCTGCTTGACCTTATCGCCGATCTCCACATAGAGCCGTTCAAGCTGCCCGCTCACCTGCGCACCCACATCAACTTTGCGCACCGCGTCCAATTTACCTATCGCTAATATGTTTTGTTGCAGATCCCGATTAACCACTTTGACGGTTTGATACTGTGTCGCAGCCGGTGCCATTCCATGCTTGATCGCCCAAAAACCGCCAATTGCCAGAATCACAATCGCCAGAATCCAGCGTCGTTTACGTCCGCTAAACCACGTCAAATTAATTACCTACCTTATTAAAATTTATGCTTGAAATAGACAAATGCTAATGAAAATACCGTAGCGCTGATTAAATTATCACTCTGAGAGTGCGCGAATTTAAACGTAATATAAACATCAAATCATATAAATAATACCAACATAAGACGCATTGAGCCGCTGTTTAGTTCCCCCTTGCTTCAATAGAGACAAAGTTTGATAACGAAACGGATATTCCAATGTATTTATTCACTTCACCCCCATCAGCGCCGAATCATTTAAGTCGCTGGCAGTTAATTTCGCAGTTGATAAAAGGGGAAGAAAACCTGCCGGAGGTGTGGCGAAAACCGGCTTTTCGCTTTAAGTTTCTGGCCAGAACGCTGATTTATCCTCAGGTTACTCTGGCGCTACTCAGTGAATTGGCGAATAACCCGCAGCTCGGTACGCTGCTGCAATCTCAGCCGGATTTACCTTGCAAACTGCACCGTCCGTATCTCAGCGCCAATCTCAGTAAACGTCAGGGATTACAGGCGATCAAAGAGCACTATCGGTTGGTCAATGAATTGATGCCATCAGCATTGGCGACGGGATATCTCCAATCCAAGCCTTATAAATTGGCCGAATTAAGCGGACGCAATGACAGCCAGTACCGCGTTTACCTCGGTACGTTGCCGATGCTCAATAAAGAAGGGGAAGCCACGCTGATGTTTACCAATCAACAAGGTGAAACACTGGCGCTCATGACCTTTAGTTTGATGAGTTATCGACAGAAAAAAACGTTGTTTATTGGTGGGTTACAAGGAGCCGCACCGCAGGTAGCTCATGAAGAAATTCAAATCAGCACCAAAAACTGTCACGGCCTGTTCCCGAAACGTATCCTGCTGGAAGCAGCCTGTAGTCTGGCCGAAATGTTGGGGATCACTCAGATTATAGCGGTGGGTAATGATACTCATATCTATAAAAGCTGGCGCTATCGTCAACGGAAAAGCGATAAGTTACACGCCGATTATGATGGTTTCTGGCAATCTCTGGGCGGCCAAATGAGCGAGGAAGGTTATTTTCTGCTGCCTGCCCGCGTAGCGCGGAAAGCCATTGAGGATATCCCTAGCAAGAAACGCGCTGAATATCGCCGCCGTTATCAGTTATTGGATCAATTGGAAAGCGGGATTAGCGCCCACTTCCCTTGTGCTGAAAATACCTCGGTTAATCCGCGCGACCCCGAGCCAGCCACACCACGCGGGAAAACATCTTTTTCAGAATTGGCGGTACCGAACTCACGCCCCACACCCCAGCCTGAGTGGCAACTTCAATAGCCAAATCGGGCTTGGAAGTGCGATGTATCGCTTTCTCAATCACCCGGCGCGGCGGCATTTTGGCATTCATCGGTATCGCTGATATTCGATGATAAACCGGGCCAAATCCCGCACGATATAGGAATTGCTCCATATCCGGCGCCGGCAACATGGTCAGGCGATCTCGTTCATTATCACCGTTGCGCTCCGCAATATCCCGAACGGTAGCGGCATACTTCTTACCGGCATCGTCGCCGTCGGTCAGGGTATGCCACTGAATGCCCATGCGATTGGCGAATTTTAGCAATGGACGTAAACCACTTTGCGCAAACTCGATGACTTTTACCCCTTCAGCTTCAAAGTGATAGCCACATTGGCGAGCCAGTTCGTTAAGCAACCAGATTTCTGTCTCACCCTCCACCAATAGCCAGCAGCGGGCAAACAGTGATGACGGGCGGTTAAAACGAATATGGAAGGCAATGCGGCGACTGTCTTCCGGCGTCATCCCCTTCGGGCCAATACGGTAAGTTGCCACCCGCGCAGACTCACGCACCAATCGGCAAATCCGTTCTACCGGTACCAAAGAAACCAGTTCGCCGGAGTTGGTGGTGGTGATGCGTTGCAAAGGAAGCTGATTGAGTAGCCCCCAGGCGACCGATAACATAATGGGATGCAGGCGGGTTTCGGGATCCTCCACCAGCAACAGCGGGCGCGCGTGCGGATCCAGATGAATCGAGCCTTTAGCCTGCAATAACGTATTAAACATCCCCAGTAAAATCAGCCGCATACTTCGACTGTTCGGCTCGGCAATCATGCGGTTGATGCTGTCCAGCGCTTGCCACGCCTGACGTTCCGGCTGCGGGCGCGAAGGCCGATTGCGCTGAGGCGTTTGAGAACCCTGCTCGGCAAAGTAATGTTCCAGCAATTGGCGCATAGCGTCTAATCCCTGACGTAGCTCGGTATTAGTCAGTTTTTGTGGATTACGTACTAATTCACGCCCTAACTGATCCAACTGCTGATTCAGCGCAACTTTATCCTGCCCAGGCATACTTTCCGGCACGCTGGTACGTAAACGGCGGATAAAGCGGGCATCCCGCAGGCGCAGCACTGGATGGATACGAATAATACCTAAAGCCAGTTTTTCAATATCGTGGAGTGGCAACGGCTGGCCATCCAGATCCAGAAAAGTGCGCCAGGTACAAACGGTGCCGTCATCGGCCAGTTCGCCTTCCACTCGGTAGTAAATACGATGCAAACTGTCTTCACATTGGCTCCACAGCGGTGCCAAATGGCGATAACGTGGGGAACGCCAATGGCCGATATCCTTCTCGCAGAAGGTTAAAATAACCTGAAGATGCCGATCTTTTGCCGCTTCATCACCGGGGGGATAATAAAAATCCTGCACGGTGAAATGATAGAGTCGCGGTTCCGGAGACAGCAACAGAGTGAGCGCATCCAACAGGCTGGATTTACCCCAGGCATTCTCCCCGATGAGTACCGTATTATCATCCAGCGTCAAAGAAATACGATTAATGCCACGAAACCCGACTATTTCCACGCGTTCTAGGAACATATTTACGCCTCCCGTGCGAAGTTAAATCATTACCAGCGAAGCCTATGTCATTAACGCGTTAACATTCATGAGAATGGCGCAAAAAATCCTTTCAGGTCAAGCGCCATCCGCCGGTCTTTCCACCTTTACTCTATCCGCCTTTTTAGATAGCTTATCCCCTTCACTCAACAATGCCCGATCTCATTGCTATAGCCAACCGGCTATAGCCTTACGTCTGCTTAATTCAGCCTGACGCGTAAAGGACGCTTTAACTCACATGTATTCAGGATTACTGATCATTCTGTTGCCGTTAATTATCGGTTATTTGATCCCGCTTAGCCGTAAATCTTTAATTCAGGCGATTAACCGGCTATTAAGCTGGATGGTTTACGTTATTTTATTTTTTATGGGCATCAGCTTGGCATTTCTGGAAAACCTTAGCGCAAACCTGCTGCTTATTTTCCAATACGCCAGCGTATGTTTTATCTGCATTTTATCCGCTAACCTGTTGGCGCTATTTTTGCTCGAACATAAAAGGCCGTGGAAAAATACTCACCGCCAGGAAGCTCTGCCTTCCCGATTACATATGGCGCTGGAATCGCTGAAACTGTGCGGCGTAGTTATCATCGGCTTTCTATTGGGTCTGACCGAATGGCCACCGTTGCAATTTGCCGCTCAAGGTAGTGAATTAGCATTGATATTCCTGCTATTTTTGGTTGGCATCCAGTTGCGTAATAGCGGCATGACTTTACGCCAGATTGTGCTTAACCGCCGCGGCACTATTGTCGCCATCGTGGTTGCTGTCAGTGCGCTGGCTGGCGGCGCGTTAGCCGCGTTATTCCTTGGTTTACCGCTGAAAACCGGTCTGGCAATGGCCTCCGGCTACGGTTGGTACTCACTCTCGGGTATCTTACTGACAGACGCATTTGGCCCGGTGATCGGCAGCGCCGCCTTCTTCAACGATTTAGCCCGTGAATTAGTCGCCATTATGCTGATTCCAACGCTGGTTCGCCGCAGCCGTTCCACTGCCTTAGGCCTCTGCGGTGCCACCTCAATGGATTTCACCCTGCCGGTATTGCAACGTAGCGGTGGCCTGGAAATGGTACCTGCCGCGATCGTGCACGGCTTCATATTGAGCTTACTGGCTCCAGTACTGATCGCGCTATTCTCCTGATATTCTCCGTCCCCAGCGGGCTAATGTATTGGCCCGCTAAATTCTATTCATTTCACCATTAAAGCGAAAAAGTCTCATTCGCGACAAAAATTGCGCCAAATCAAGATAAGTTAAAGTTGCATTACAAAAGCCTTTTTAAGATGCCTTGGCACATCTATGCTTTTAAACACGCATTACAAATGCACTTTTAAAAGGAAAGAATCATGTTCTGTGTGCAATGTGAACAAACCATTCGTACCCCGGCAGGCAATGGCTGCTCTTACGCTCAGGGTATGTGCGGGAAAACCGCTGAAACGTCCGATTTGCAAGACCTGTTGGTTGCCGTATTACAGGGGCTTTCCGCTTGGGCATTACGCGCCAGACAGCTCGGTATTATCGATCCAGATATTGATAGCTTCGCACCCAGAGCCTTTTTCTCAACGCTGACCAACGTTAACTTTGATTCTGAGCGCATCGTCGGTTATGCCAAGGAAGCTATCGCACTGCGTGATTCTCTGGCCGCACGCTGCCGCTTGCTGGATGCCAGCGCCTCGGTAGATCACCCGATGGCCGAATTACAATTGGAAGCTAACGACATTCCAACACTGCAACAACAGTCTCAACAGTTCGCTTTAAACAGTGATAAAGCCGAGGTTGGCGATGACATTCACGGTCTGCGGATGCTGTGTTTGTATGGCTTGAAAGGCGCAGCGGCTTATATGGAACACGCTCACGTACTCGGTCAGTCTGATGAAAATATCTACGCGCAATATCATGAGCTTATGTCATGGCTGGGCACTCAGCCGCGCGATGTGGATACCCTGTTGAATAATGCTATGGGCATCGGCCAGATGAACTTCAACGTGATGGCGATTCTGGACAGCGGCGAAACTCAGGCATACGGCCACCCGCAGCCAACGGCGGTCAACGTGCGCCCGGTCGCCGGTAAAGCCATTCTGATTTCAGGGCACGATCTGAAAGATCTGCAGATGTTATTGGAGCAGACCGCCGGACAAGGCGTCAATGTGTACACCCATGGCGAAATGCTGCCAGCACACGGCTATCCCGAGCTGAAAAAATTCCCGCATCTGGTGGGTAACTACGGCAGCGGCTGGCAAAATCAGCAAATCGAATTTGCCAAATTCCCCGGCCCGATAGTGATGACCTCCAACTGTATTATCGATCCCAACGTGGGTAATTACGGCGATCGTATCTGGACCCGCAGCATTGTTGGTTGGCCGGGCGTCAATCATTTGGAAGGCGATGATTTCTCAGATGTTATTACGCAAGCGAAAAGTATGGCCGGATTCCCGTACAACGAGCTAGAACACATGATCACCGTGGGTTTTGGTCGCCAGACTCTATTAAATTCGGCGGATACGGTTATCGATCTGGTTTCTCGTAAAAAACTGCGCCATATCTTTCTGGTCGGCGGCTGTGACGGCAGCCGGGACGAACGCAGCTATTTTACCGATTTTGCCCGCAATATTCCGCAAGATTGCCTAATCATGACTCTGGCCTGTGGTAAATATCGTTTTAACAAACTGGACTTCGGCACGCTGGAAGGTTTACCGCGTCTGCTGGATGTGGGCCAATGTAATGATGCTTACTCCGCGATCATGCTAGCGGTAAAACTATCTGAGCAATTAGGCTGTACTGTCAACGACTTACCTTTAAGTCTGGTGCTGTCGTGGTTCGAACAGAAAGCTATCGTCATTTTGCTGACGCTGCTGTCTCTCGGCGTCAAAAATATCTATACCGGCCCAACGGCGCCGGGCTTCCTGACCGATAATCTGCTGGCCATTCTGAATGAAAAATTCGGTATGCGCCCGATCACCTCGGTTGAACAAGATTTGAACGAAATTCTGGTGGCCTAAGCCACGGTGCGGTCAGCGCTATTCGCCTCCGGCGCTGACCGTTTCTATTACCGCGCAACCACGAGGGTTTGCTATGACGATGCCAACACCAATGTGCCCTAATCGTATGCAGGTGCACTCTATTGTGCAGGAAACGCCAGATGTTTGGAGCCTGCAATTAATCAACCACGATTTTTATCCGTATCAACCAGGCCAATATGCGTTGGTGAGTATTCGCAACAGTGAAGATACCCTGCGCGCCTATACCCTTTCCTCTTCTCCGGGCCTGAGCCGCTTTATTCGTTTGACTATCCGTTGCCTGCCCGACGGCGCGGGTTCTCGTTGGCTAACTCAAGAGGTACAGCCGGGAAATTACCTGTGGCTATCCGACGCTCAGGGGGAATTTACCTGTGCCGATAATCAGGATGACCGTTATTTAATGCTGGCCGCAGGATGCGGCGTGACGCCAATTATGTCGATGTGTCGCTGGCTGTTAGCCCACCGACCGCAGGCCGATATTCGGGTGATTTTTAACGTTCGTACCCCAGATGACGTTATTTTTTCCGCTGAATGGCAGGCGCTGATTGAAGCCCACCCGCTGCGGTTACATATTACTTTGATGGCAGAATCGGGGGCTAAAGAAGGTTTTTTCAGCGGCAGAATTTCTGCGGAAATCATGCAGAAAATCGCGCCAGATATTCGACAATGCCGAGTGATGACCTGCGGCCCCGCGCCTTATAGGATGTGGGTGGAAAATTATTGCCGTGAGCAACAGGTACCGCCAGAACGTTTCCAGCAAGAGCAGTTCCACATCGAAGAAGAAAAACCACAGTCAGGCAACCAACTGACATTAACCATTAATCGCCCGCTACGCCAACTGCGAGTTCCGGTCGGCGCGTCTTTACTGTTCGCACTTGAAGAAAATAAGGTGCCTGTCTCCGCGGCTTGTCGTGCTGGCGTCTGCGGTTCTTGTAAAACTCGAATCATTTCCGGTAATTACACGACCACCAGCACCATGACGCTGACGCCGGAAGAAATCGCTCAGGGTTACGTGTTGGCCTGTAGCTGTCAATTGCAGGGCGATACCCAATTGGCCTGACGACAACAAAAAATGCCCTATTACACAATATAAACCCCGGTTAATAGGGCATTAACTCTTAAACAGACCATACTTTCTCCTCCTGGAATAAAAGCATCGCGATTAAATCTTGGGGGAAGTATGAAACAGACCGTAGCAACACTGGTGGCTAAAACGCTGGAACTCGCTGGCGTGAAACGAATTTGGGGCGTCACCGGCGACTCTTTAAACGGATTAAGTGACAGTTTGCATCGCATGGGCACCATCGAATGGCTAGGTACTCGTCACGAGGAAGTTGCGGCCTTTGCCGCTGGAGCAGAAGCGCAGTTAACCGGCGAACTGGCGGTTTGTGCCGGTTCCTGCGGGCCAGGAAACCTGCATTTAATCAACGGACTTTTTGATTGTCACCGTAACCATGTCCCGGTTTTGGCCATTGCTGCACATATTCCCTCCAGTGAAATCGGCAGCGGTTATTTTCAGGAAACGCATCCGCAGGAACTGTTCCGCGAATGCAGTCATTATTGCGAATTAGTCACAAATCCTGAGCAATTACCGCGCGTATTGGAAATCGCCATGCGCAAAGCCATCCTTAATCGCGGCGTTTCTGTGATTGTGCTTCCCGGCGATGTAGCACTGCAAGCCGCGCCGGAAGATGCGCCGATGGTCTGGCATACCCCAAAACACCCGCTAATTCAGCCGCCGATGAGCGAACTGGAAGCGCTGGCTGAAACCTTAAATTCCGCTAAAAACATTACGTTGATGTGCGGTAGCGGCTGCGCCGACGCCCATGACGAAGTGGTGAAACTGGCAGAAATGCTGCAAGCACCGGTGGTACACGCGCTGCGCGGCAAAGAGCATATTGAGTGGGATAATCCCTATAGCGTCGGAATGACCGGGCTGATTGGTTTTTCCTCCGGTTATCACGCCATGATGAATGCCGATACGTTGATTTTGCTCGGCACTCAGTTCCCTTATCGGGCCTTTTATCCTACTCACGCTAACATTATTCAAATCGATATTAATCCTGGAAGCATTGGCGCTCACTGCCCGGTGAATAGGGCGCTGATGGGTGATATCAAAACGACCCTACGCGCTCTATTGCCTCAACTACAGGTAAAAAGCGACCGGCGTTTTCTGGATAAAGCGCTGGAACACTACCGAACCACTCGTAAAGATCTGGATGGACTGGCGACAGCCAATGACGATCAGCCGATCCATCCACAGTATCTGGCGCAACAAATCAGCCATTATGCGACCGACGACGCCATTTTCACCTGCGATGTCGGAACGCCAACGGTCTGGGCCGCCCGCTATCTGCAAATGAACGGTAAACGTCGTCTACTGGGGTCGTTTAACCACGGTTCCATGGCCAACGCCATGCCGCAGGCGATAGGGGCGCAAGCAACGGCACCAGAACGTCAGGTGGTAGCAATGTGCGGCGACGGCGGTTTTACTATGTTAATGGGCGATTTTCTATCACTGGCGCAGCTTAAACTGCCGGTGAAAATTGTGGTGTTCAATAACAGCGTGCTGGGTTTTGTCGCTATGGAAATGAAGGCTGGCGGCTACCTGACCGACGGCACGGATCTGCACAATCCTAATTTCGCCGCCATTGCCAATGCGGCAGGAATAAAAGGCATTCGGGTAGAGAAAGCATCCGAGCTGAACAGCGCGCTGGAAACGGCTTTCGCCCATCCAGGCCCGGTATTGGTGGACGTCGTTACCGCCAAGCAAGAGCTTTCCATGCCACCGCAAATCAAATTTGAGCAGGCGAAAGGCTTTAGCCTGTATATGCTGCGCGCCATTATCAATGGCCGCGGGGATGAAGTGGTTGAGCTGGCCAAAACCAACTGGCTACGTTAATCAATGAGTCGGTCACATGTCAGATATTGCCGTACCACACTTTGTCTTGTGACATATATCTTGTGACATATGATAGCGATCAAGGTCTGGCACGGGTAAACTTTTATCCGGCCAGATACTAACGATTTCAGGGGAAAATAACCGACGGCTACCCTGTGAGGTTACTCATCCTGCCCTCGCGACTTTCCTTTATCAAGAGCTTTCACGATATGTATATCGATCTGCGTAGTGACACAGTAACCCGCCCTTCTCCTGCCATGCGTCAGCGAATGGCCAATGCCGAAGTGGGCGATGATGTGTACGGCGAGGACCCAACAGTCAAGGCGTTGGAAGCCGAGGGAGCGCGGCTCTCCGGCAAAGCGGCATCATTATTCTTACCCAGCGGGACTCAGGCCAATCTGGTAGCATTACTAACGCACTGCCAGCGTGGCGATGAGTATATTGTGGGACAAAAAGCCCATAATTATCTGTACGAGGCGGGCGGTGCAGCGGTTTTAGGCAGTATTCAGCCGCAACCGCTGGATGCCAATGACGACGGCAGTTTGCCGTTGGATAAAGTACTGGCCGCCATCAAACCTGATGACATTCTGTTTGCTCAAACCCGTCTGCTCAGTCTGGAAAATACGCACAGCGGCCGCGTGCTGCCCATCAGTTATCTGCAACAGGCATGGGCGTTGACCCGCGAAAAAAATCTGGCTTTACATATTGATGGGGCGCGCATTATGAATGCCGCAGTGGCGCTAAAGGTTCCGCTACGGGAAATCACCCAGTATTGCGATACCCTGACTCTCTGTCTTTCCAAAGGATTGGGCGCACCGGTCGGTTCCTTACTGTGCGGCAGCGAAGAATACGTTAAGCGCGCTATACGTTGGCGCAAAATGACCGGCGGCGGTATGCGTCAGGCCGGTATTCTGGCGGCTGCAGGACTTTACGCCTTGCAGCATAACGTGGAGCGCTTGCAGCAGGATCACGACAACGCAGTGTGGCTGGAGCAAAAGTTGCGGGATATCGGCGTAGAGATTATCGCTCCCGGCGCTCAAACCAATATATTGTACATTCGCCAGTCGGCAGAGCTGGCGGCCCAAATGGGGCCGTGGATGCGTGAGCGCGGCGTGTTAATCAGCGCCGGGCCAGTGACCCGCATGATTACGCATTTGGACGTTAGCCGAAGTGATTTAGAACGAGTGGTTGCACTGTGGTATGAGTTTTTGACATTACATAACTGAAATTAATAATATTTTTTGTCTACGTCGCCTTGGTGATATTCTGTCGCCAGGGCATTTCTATTTCGGCAGAAACAGCCCAAGATATCGATTCTGTTACCGCCAACCTTACCGAGTGACTATCATGACACCACAACGAATCTTAGTGTTAGGTGCCAGTGGCTACATCGGCCAGCATTTAATTCCACGCCTTTGCCAGCAAGGGCATCAGGTTACCGCCGCTGCACGTCGAATTGAATGGCTGGAAGAACAACAGTGGCCGAATGTTCGCTGCTGTTTTGCCGATCTGTATCAGCCGGAGACCCTATGTCACGCACTACAGGATATTGACGTTCTCTACTATCTGGTTCACGCCATGGGCGACGGCGAGGACTTGGTAGAACAGGAGCGACAGGCCGCCAGTAACTTGCAGCTAGCGCTGAAAAACTCCTCGGTAAAACAGGTGATATTCCTCGGAGCATTGCAACCGGAGGAAAACAGTTCCCCACATTTGGTCGCCCGAAAATTGACTGGCGATTTACTGCGACAAAGCGGCGTACCTGTCACTGAGTTACGTGCCAGCATTATTGTCGGCCCCGGTTCAGCGGCTTTTGAAGTGATGCGCGATATGGTGTACAACCTGCCAATTTTGACGCCGCCGCGCTGGGTTCGCTCCAAGTCATCCCCTATCGCGCTGGATAACCTATTAGTTTATCTAACGGAAATACTGAATTATCCCTCTGATGAAAACCGCATTTTTGACGTCGCCGGACCGGAATACATCAGTTATCAGACCCTGTTTGAGCGCTTTATTGCCATTAGCGGTAAACGTCGCTGGCTGATCCCGATTCCGCTGCCGACCCGTTTTATTTCGGTCTATTTTATCAGCATGATTACCTCGGTGCCGACCAGTATTGCCAGCGCATTGATTCAGGGCTTGAATCATGACTTACCCGCAGACGGCGCTCCGTTACAGGCATTAATACCGCAGAATTTAATCAGCTTTGACGATGCGGTGCGGGAAACCCTGCGGCAGGAAGACAAAGTCGTTGACTCCGCCGATTGGGGTTACGATCCGGAAGCCCGCGCCCGCTGGCGTCCCGGTTACGGCTTTTATCCCAAACAGGCCGGTTGCCAATTAAATACCACAGCTTCCAGCGAAGCTTTGTGGCATGTCGTGCAGCAAATCGGTGGCCCGGAAGGCTATTTTTACGGTAATCCGCTGTGGAAAACCCGCGCCTGGATGGACGATCTGGCAGGCGGAGGCGTCGTTTACGGCCGACCAGACCGACCAACGCTGGAATTAGGTGATTTAGTCGATGGCTGGAAGGTGATTACGATAAAACCACTGCGTCAACTGGCCATGATGTTTGGTATGAAAGCGCCAGGATTGGGGCGACTGACCTTTACCATCAAAGATTTAGGGGATAAACGCCGCTTTGATGTTCGGGCCTGGTGGCATCCGGCAGGCTTCAGCGGACTGCTGTATTGGTTCGTTATGATGCCCGCTCACCTGTTTATTTTTCGTGGCATGGCGAAGAGAATTGCGCAACTGGCCGAGCAATACGATCGGGAAGCGCACAAATAGCGCGCATTTGTCGATCAACCACACAGTTTGCAACCCTTAGTCAGCCCTTTCTGATTGCATAGCGCATCAATTCACGAAAGAATGGCACCTTATTTGCTGCGCGCATGATATTGCCGCCAGCACTCTGATTTTTGGTGGGAACCGAATTCGTTATGAAGGTATTGGTCACCGGCGCAACCAGTGGGTTAGGCCGAAACGCCGTTGAATATCTCCGCCGTCAAGGTATCAAAGTGACAGCAACCGGTCGTAATCAGGCCATGGGTAGCCTATTGGAAAAAATGGGCGCTGAATTTATTCATGCCGATTTAACGAATCTGGTTTCATCGCAGGCCAAAGCCATGCTGGCCGATGTTGATACGCTCTGGCATTGCTCCAGCTTCACTTCCCCTTGGGGTACCGAGCAGGCTTTTGAACTGGCGAACGTCCGCGCGACTCGCCGTTTGGGGGAATGGGCAACCGCTTACGGGGTAGAGAATTTTATTCATATCTCTTCCCCAGCGATTTACTTCGATTATCACCATCACCGAAATATTCAGGAAGATTTCCGACCGGCGCGTTTTGCTAACGAATTTGCCCGCAGTAAAGCTGCGGGGGAAGAAGTGATCCGGCAGTTGGCTCTGTCTAACCCGCAAACCCACTTTACCATTTTGCGCCCACAGGGGCTGTTTGGTCCGCATGACAAAGTGATGCTACCGCGCTTATTACACATGATTAAGCACTACGGCACCTTGTTATTGCCACGCGGGGGCGAAGCGTTGGTGGATATGACCTATCTGGAGAACGCCGTTCACGCCATGTGGCTGGCGACGCAATCCACCACCACTGAATCTGGCCGCGCTTACAATATCACCAATCAGCAGCCGCGCCCGCTGCGCACCATCGTTCAGCAGCTGTTGGACGCGCTGGATATGCCGTGCCGCATTCGTTCGATTCCCTATCCAATGCTGGACGTGATGGCGCGTACCATGGAAAGAATGGGGAATAAAAGCGAAAAAGAGCCGGTTCTGACCCACTACGGCGTCGCCAAGCTCAACTTCGATCTGACTTTGGATACCCGCCGGGCAGAAAAAGAATTGGGCTATCGCTCGCTGGTTTCTTTGGATGAAAGCATTAACCGCACTGCTCGCTGGCTGAAAGAACACGGAAAGCTACGAGGGTAATACTGAAAAGCAGCGAAACCAACGGGCTACGCTGCTTTTTCGCGACACTTTTAGAGTTTATCGCACTCGGCACTCACGCTATTGAGCGCAGACTCACTCATCCGAAGCTCGACATCCTTATTTTCCTCAGGCTTATGATATTTAACCAATAATGCATCGGCTATCGCCTCGGTTTCCGCATCAGGCAGACCGCGTATATCCGAGGGCCGAAAATGCATCTGGAAAGCGCTAATCACTCTTCTCTGCTGTTCCGGCGTCATATCAGGCGTGATTTCATAACCATAACAGCTGAGTTTAGCTAATAGCGGCATTACTGGCACGGCCCGATCTGCACGCCTCTTCCCCAGATAATATTGAACATCCGCGACGTCCGGCCACGCCCCAATCCCTTGCTTCGCCAAATGCTCCCAAGGGAACAAAGGCCCCGGATCTTCTTTACGCTGTGGCGCAATATCACTGTGAGCAACAACATTACGTGGCTCTATTTCATAACGTTCGATAATTTTATGTGCCAAAGCAGTGACCAGTTCAATTTGTTGAGGTGTGTAAGGGTACCAATGTATCTTCCCCAACAGGGTACTGGTGAATCCCGGGTTTACCTGTTCAATGCCTATAGAGGTGTCATTGAGATTAGTTCGCCCACGCCAACTGCTCACTCCGGCATGCCAGGCTCTGAGGTGCTCGGGAACCAGCTGCCAGGCGACGGGTTTACCACTATGGTGATCTCGGGGAGGATAAGCTGGAACCAAATAGTGCGCGCTGACCTGTTCGGTTGTCAGCACGTTAAGGGATTCAGGAAAATTCAGTGCCGTATAATGTAAAACCAAAAAGCGAATCCGCCGATCGACGCCCATTGCCTGACGAGAGTCATTCAACATAAAACTCCCTTGGTCAACCAAAGCCTTGTCTTCCTGTACAGCCCCCAGCGCATGAAACGGTACCAACAGCATAATAAACAGCATCCAGAAGCATTGTTTCATCTCGATATCCTTATCGGTTTCCTCCGGATTTTACCTAATAAAAACTAATTTCGCGTTTCGCGTTAATAGGTATGAGTAAGAGGAATGCGTTAAATGAATTAACCTAATAAGTTGAATAAAAAGGTAAAATATTCGTTACCTTTTTATTCTATACCGACACGATCAGCAAACAATTCGGATTACCAAGCCAATTTAACCACTAACGGGATACTTTAACCGCTGTGCCGCTGACGCTAACCATTAACATGCTGCTATCTTTTCCTACGGTTTCATAATCAATATCAATGCCTACAATGGCATTGGCTCCGAGCTGCACGGCCTCTTCCTGCAGTTCTTTAAAGGCAATTTGTCGCGCTTTCCGCAATTCTTTCTCATAGGCACCGGAGCGGCCTCCCACGATATCCCGCACGCCGGCGAAGAAATCTTTAAAAATATTCGCGCCCAGAATGGCTTCACCGGTGACCACACCGCAATACTCAGTGATGGTAAAACCTTCTAACGTCGGAGTGGTAGATAACTGCATGGCATATTCCTTAAACCAAAGATAAAAACCCTAAATCGCCCAAATAATAGGCGGTACATATCATTTTCAGATAGATATTTATAACAACATGAACATGAACTCCAAGTAAATAAGACGCACCCTAAGTTCATCCGTAAAAATAAATTTATACTATATTAACTGCATGATTGAGTTGCATGTCTGGCATTTCACATAGGTAATAAAATGAACAAAAAAAATATTGCACTGGTATTACCCTTGGCGTTACTGCTGAGTGCCTGTACCACTCCCGTTACACCTGCGTTTAAGGATATCGGCAGTCGCAACGGCCCTTGCGTGGAAGGCGGCCCGGATCAAGTCGCTGAACAGTTCTATAACTTACGCGTACAGCAAATGGGCGCTGCGGGCACTGCGTCTGCTAATTATTCCGCAGAACAACTGCGTCCTTTCCTGAGTCAGGCTCTGTATCAGGATATTCAAAAGGCGCGCCAGACGCAGAGCGCTAACCGTTCGACCACCCATGCCGATCAGGCCATCGCCAGCGTTTACGCCGGCGTCAGTGACGCAGATGTGGCCAGCGCCTCCACCATTCCCAACACCGATGCCAAAAATATACCGCTACGAGTGACTCTGGTACACCGCGCGCCGGACGGTAAGGAATCTCGCTGGCAGGATGAAGTTTTGATGGTACGAGAAGGCAGTTGCTGGGTAGTAGACGATATTCGCTTTATGGGGGCCAATGCTCCAGCCAGCTCTCTGCGCCAGCTGTTGGGTCAGCGCTAGCTCAGACAATAAACTGGCCGGAGAATCGCACCACTGGTGGCAGCCATTTATGCGCCTCAGTGAATTCTCTGCCAGTTTTATTCACCACACGACAAATTCCTCTCCACGGGAAATAAACCCAGAGGTTATGCTAGCTTTGCGGGTTCCAACCGGTTATTAATAAATTTTAACGCACAAAGATTGCATAAGTATGCCGCGGAAGTTAACATTCCCCGCATCATTGGCTATTCAGATTTGGCGCATGAGTATTCAACTTAACGGAATTAACTGTTACTACGGCGCACATCAGGCGCTGTTCGACATCACATTGAACTGTCCAGCGGGGGAAACCCTGGTTTTGCTGGGCCCTAGCGGCGCGGGTAAAAGTTCTTTACTGCGCGTGCTCAACCTTTTGGAAATGCCACGCTCTGGGACATTACAGATCGCGGGTAACCATTTTAACTTTACCCAAGCTCCTGACGCGAAAGCGATCCGCGAACTGCGTCAGAATGTAGGCATGGTATTCCAGCAATATAATCTCTGGCCGCATCTGACCGTGGTGCAAAACCTGATTGAAGCGCCTTGTCGGGTGCTTGGTCTATCTAAAGATCAGGCGATGGCGCGCGCGAAAAAATTGCTGTCCCGTTTACGGCTGACCGACTTTGCCGACCGTTTCCCACTGCATCTTTCCGGGGGGCAACAGCAGCGAGTGGCCATTGCGCGAGCATTAATGATGGAGCCACAGGTTCTGTTGTTTGATGAGCCAACGGCGGCGCTTGATCCGGAAATTACCGCGCAAATTGTTAGCATAATTCGCGAGCTGTCCGAGACCGGTATCACTCAGGTTATCGTCACACATGAAGTTGAAGTTGCCCGTAAAACTGCCAGTCGGGTGGTTTATATGGAAAACGGTCACGTAGTGGAACAAGGCGATGCCAGTCATTTCGCCCAGCCTCACACCGAAGCTTTTGCCAGCTATCTGTCACATTGATATCTAATTGGGAATTTTCGATGAAAAAATTATTAATTGCAGCGGTCCTTGCCAGTATCAGTCTGTCTGCTTCTGCGGCTGAAACCATTCGTTTTGCGGCGGAAGCGTCTTACCCGCCGTTCGAGTTTATTGATGCTAATAATAAAATGCAGGGTTTTGATATCGATCTGGCCAATGCGTTGTGCAAAGAGATGCAGGCTAACTGCACTTTCACCAATCAGGCCTTTGACAGTCTGATTCCGAGCCTGAAATTCAAACGTTTCGACGCAGTGATTTCCGGCGTAGATATTACGCCTGAGCGTCTAAAACAGGTTGCGTTCACCAAACCTTATTACGATAACTCAGCGCTGTTTATCGCTCAGAAAGGCAAAATCGCCGATCTGGCCGCGCTAAAAGGTAAACGCGTCGGCATGCAAAACGGCTCAACGCATCAGAAATTCTTGTTGGAAAAGCACCCTGAAATCACCGCAGTGCCTTACGACAGCTACCAGAATGCAATTCTGGATCTAAAAAATGGCCGTCTGGACGCAGTATTCGGTGATACCGCAGTGGTCAACGAGTGGCTGAAGCAGAGTCATGAACTGATGCCGGTCGGGGACAAAATTTCCGATGCGGATTATTTCGGTACCGGTCTGGGCATCGCGGTACGTCAGAACAATACCGAATTACTGGGTAAGTTAGATGCGGCACTGGCGAAAGTGAAAGCCGATGGCACCTATCAGACAATTTACAAAAAATGGTTCCAACAGTAACTTAAGCACCCATGAATGAATTTCAACCTTTAGCAAGCGCCGCCGGCATGACCGTCGGCCTTGCCGTTTGCGCACTGGTTCTCGGCCTCATTCTGGCAATGTTGTTCGCCGTTTGGGAATCCTCCCGCTGGAAGGTCATCAGCTATCTGGGCACCGCCTGGGTTACGCTGCTACGCGGCCTGCCAGAGATTCTGGTCGTGCTATTTATCTATTTCGGTTCATCACAATTACTGATGATGCTGTCAGACGGCTTCACTCTGAATTTCTATCTGTTCGAACTGCCGGTGAAGCTGAATATCGACACATTTGAGGTCAGCCCTTTCCTGTGCGGCGTGATTGCGCTGGCGTTGCTGTATTCTGCCTATGCTTCGCAAACGCTGCGCGGCGCGCTCAAAGCGATTCCTGCCGGTCAATGGGAATCCGGGCAGGCTCTGGGAATGAGTCAGGCGACGATCTTCTTCCGCCTGATTATGCCGCAAATGTGGCGCCACGCCCTACCGGGGCTGGGTAATCAGTGGTTGGTTTTACTGAAAGACACCGCGTTAGTGTCGTTGATTAGCGTAAATGACCTGATGTTGCAGACCAAAAGCATCGCGACGCGCACACAGGAACCTTTTACCTGGTATATGATCGCCGCTGCAATTTATCTGGTGGTGACTCTGCTAAGTCAGTATGTAATCAAGCTGATTGAACTCCGTACCACGCGTTTTGAACGGAGCCCATCCTGATGTTTGATTATTTACCTGAGATCCTAAAAGGGCTGCATACCAGCCTGACGCTGACCTTTGTTTCGCTGCTGGTGGCGTTGGTACTGTCGTTGATTTTCACCATCATTCTGACGCTGAAAACCCCGATAGCCACGCAGTTGGTGAAGATTTACATCACGTTGTTCACCGGCACGCCGTTACTGGTACAAATCTTTCTGATTTACTACGGCCCCGGCCAATTCCCGGCGATCCGCGAATATCCGTGGCTGTGGCATGTACTTTCGCAACCCTGGCTGTGTGCCATGATCGCACTGGCGCTGAACAGCGCGGCCTATACCACACTGCTGTTCCATGGAGCGGTTCGGGCAATTCCTGCCGGTCAGTGGCAGTCTTGCGAAGCGTTGGGAATGTCCAAACGCCAGTCGCTGCGGATTTTACTGCCGTTCGCCTTTAAACGCGCTCTGTCGTCTTATTCCAACGAAGTAGTGTTGGTGTTTAAAAGTACCTCACTGGCATACACCATTACATTGATGGAAGTGATGGGTTACAGCCAGTTGATGTATGGCCGCACCTACGACGTGATGGTATTTGGCGCGGCAGGTATTGTTTACCTGTGCGTTAACGGCTTGCTGACTCTACTGATGCGTCTGGTTGAACGTCGGGCGCTGGCCTTCGAACGTCGTAATTAAGCCTTAAATCACTGCACTTTGAAACCCCGGTATCTGCCGGGGTTTTTTATTCATGTCAAGAATAAATCCCACGTCAAAAACGCAATTCCCCCCCTGATTATTGCCAAGCTCATTTTTCCCACTGCGGCATTTTTAACACGCTTTTGGCGAAGAGGATTATGTTGATTTTTTTATTATATTTTTAATCACTTTTCTTGCATATTAATTCACAAGGTGGCAATGTAATTCCAATTGATTATGGTATTTCACACCGCTAAAAGTTCCTTAGCGGTAATAAAATCAATAAGTAATGTTGCACCCTATTAAAGACTTTCAGACAGGAGTTTAGGCATGAAAAAGATATTACTGGCGACAATTCTGACCGGGATGGCCTTTAGCGCTAGCGCTGCGGAAACCATTCGTTTTGCCGCCTCGGCAACCTATCCACCGTTTGAATCTATGGGGGCCAATAATGAGATTGTAGGTTTCGATATGGATTTGGCAAAAGCATTGTGTAAACAAATGGAAGCCAACTGTACCTTTACCAATCAGGCCTTTGACAGCCTGATTCCTGCGCTAAAATTTCGTCGCTATGACGCTGTCATTTCTGGAATGGATATCACGCCTGAGCGGAGCAAACAGGTCGCGTTTACTCAGCCTTACTACGCCAACTCCGCGATTGTGATTGCCCATAAAGGCAAGTTCACCTCTCTGGCCGATTTGAAAGGCAAGCGTCTCGGAATGGAAAACGGTACTACACACCAGAAATACATGCAGGAAAAGCATCCTGAAATTCAGACCGTGTCTTACGACAGCTATCAGAATGCCATTTTAGATCTGAAAAATGGCCGTATCGACGGCGTATTCGGTGACACCGCCGTGGTCAACGAATGGCTGAAGAGTAACCCTGAATTGGCTTCCGTAGGAGAGCACGTTACCGATGCACAATACTTCGGCACAGGTTTAGGCATTGCAGTACGCCCTGAGAATACCGAGCTGTTGGGCAAACTGAATAAAGCGATTGATGCAGTGAAGGCGGACGGCACTTATAAAACCATTAATGACAAATGGTTCCCGCAATAATTCCTGCAATCAATAGAATTGCCTGATATTCCAGAGAAATTACAGAGATAAAAAGCCGGATTTCAACAATGATTTTCGGCTTTTTCTATGATTCAGCACTTAAGCTTTTCGAAACTCAAGCCGTTGGCTCGCGCCGCACCAGCAGCGTAATCACTTCATAATGGCTGGTATGAGGAAACATATCGAACAACTGCACTCGCTCAATGCGGTAATCCGCTAGCGCAGCGATATCTTTGGCCATGGTTTCCGCATTACAACTGGAGTAGAGAATAAACGGCGGCGCCATTTGGCTAAGATAACCACAAAGCGCGGCGCCGATGCCCCGGCGTGGCGGATTGACCAGTACCAATTCCGGCACTTCCGTCTCGCCGGTGGCAAAACGTGTGGAATCCAATGCGGCAAAACTGACCTGTTTCAGCCCCAGTTTTTCCGCTGATTGTCGCGCACAGGCAATAGCTTCAGCGCTGATTTCAATGCCGGTCAGACGAGTTTCCGCCGTAGCGCAGTGCAAACCAAAACCGCCGACGCCGCAGAATAAATCCCACATGCTACCAATATTCAGCTCACGTACCCAATCGCGGGCCGTGGCGTACAGTGCGGCGGCCACATCAGGATTGGTCTGGAAGAAACTCTGCGGCCGAATATACAGCGGCACCTGATTAAAGCGTTCTTCCAGCGCCTGTTGCTCCGTCAGCGGAATTTCCTGCTCCCCTTCCAGTATTGCCATATGCACCGGCTGAATATTGACGGAAATAACCCGTAGCAGAGGTAATTGTTGCTGTAGCCACGGCAGGGTTTTCCGCAACTGCTCTACCTTAGTTTCCGAACGCAGCACAAAGCGCAGCATCAACTCGCCGCTGACGGTGCTTTCGGTTAACAGCAGAAATTTTAACTCGCCGCGCTTGCGCGCCACGTTATAGGGCGTTAAACCGGCACGAGCGATAAAAACCTTCAAAACGGCAAATACCGCAGCAAAACTGGCGGGATACAACGGACAATCGCTCAGATCCACCGCCGTTCCGTCCCGATGCAACATACCGAATAACGGACGCTCTACGCTGCCGCTAACCACCATTTTCGCTTTATTACGAAAAGCGCTTTCACGCCCGAAAACCGGCGTTAGCCATTGAGCTACCGGTTGCCCGGCCAGCAGATTTTCTAAATGATGTTGTTTATCCGCCAGTTGTTGGGAGTAATCTTTCTCCAACCACTGACAGGAACGGCAGCTGCCCGCCGTATACTGTGCGCAATGCATGAATATTGACCGTTATGATTTATTACGTTGAGATTTGCAGCGCTCTCGGCCGCCAATGGGGGCGGATTGTACCACCCCGCGTCGGGAAACACTCATTTTGACTGGCGGAAAAAACGCTTCGAATGGAAAGGAATAAACAACAGACCCATAATCACCACGTCGGGGATTTTTTGTATTAACAGACTGTGGAACACCTCGGCTTCGTTTTCGCCCTCAATGCGGAATACATCAACATACAACCAGTCCAGTGAAGCCAGCAGCATATAAACTACCACCACAATCTGGCACAGCAGATAGCACCAACGACCCCAGTTCTTACGACGGATGACAGCTCGTCCGCAGGCAATTTCGAGGAAAACCAGCCCCAGACTAGCCAGCAAGATCAGGCCAGAATCCCAACTTTGCAGATTTTCCGCGATAAAAAGCTGCATTCCGCCCATGCCCAGTTCGGCTACCAGCAGCAACAGGCCTAAAACCCGAGTCGCGATAATGGCGGTGCCGCCGACTAATACGGCGACTGGCGTGGCTGCGGAAACTTTCATATTGGCTTGCCCTTCTCCCAGACTGACACTCATCCACCCTCTCCCGCAACCTGATGTTATCTTTCACATTAACGCCGCCCGCAGACGGCATGCGATCGAGAGAAAGCCTAGCAGCTTTGGGAAATTTCAGCCATGGGCGGCTTTGCGTAATTCACGCGATCGCTGCTTTTCCGAGCGCGCCATCATTCGCCAGGCGATCAGCCCGATAATCCCGACCACCAGCAGGATCAGCGTTGCCAATGCGTTGATTTCCGGATTCACCCCCATACGCACGCTGGAGAATACCAACATCGGCAGCGTCGAAGCCCCCGGCCCGGCAACAAAACTGGCAATAACCAGATCGTCCAGCGACAGCGTAAAAGCCAATAGCCAGCCTGAGATCAACGCCGGAGCGATCATCGGAGCGGTAATAACAAAAAACACTTTTAGCGGCGTGGCGCCCAGATCCATCGCGGCCTCTTCAATGGAACGATCCAGCTCCCGCAGTCGCGAACTGATGACCACAGTGACATAAGCAGTGCAGAAGGTGACGTGGGCCAGCCAAATGGTGAACATGCCGCGCTCCGCCGGCCAGCCGATAGCGTGCCCCATCGCAACAAACAGGAGCAGCAGAGACAGCCCGGTAATCACGTCCGGCATCACCAGCGGTGCAGTCAACATAAAGGCAAAACCGGTAGAGCCGCGAAAACGACCAAAACGCACCATTACCAAAGCAGCGATAGTGCCGAGTATCACCGCCATCGTCGCCGAAGCCGCCGCAATGGTCAGACTCAGCCCGACTGCCGATAACATAGTAGAATCATGGAATAATTCGGTATACCAACGGGTTGACCAACCGCCCCACACCGTCACCAACTTATTGCTGTTAAATGAATAGATCACCAGCATCAGCATAGGCGCGTACAAAAAGGTGAATCCCACCACCAGAATCACCCGTCGCCAGACAGAACGAACCTCAGGTAGGTTATTCATCCTTGACCTCCCATTTCTTTATTCTGATGTTTATGGAACCAAAGGATCGGTGCGATCAACAGTAACAGCATGACGGTTGCTACGGCGGAAGCGACCGGCCAGTCACGATTGCTAAAGAATTCGGTCCACAAAATGCGCCCAATCATGATGGTGTCTGGGCCCCCTAACAGTTCGGGAATAACGAATTCCCCTACCGCCGGAATAAACACCAGCATCGATCCGGCGATTATGCCGCCTTTGGTCAAAGGTACAATAATGCTGAAGAACGTTTTAAAGGGTTTGGCTCCAAGATCGGAGGCCGCTTCCACCAGCGAATAATCTAAACGGGTTAGCGCGGTATAAATCGGCAACACCATAAATGGCAGGTAGGCATAAACCACGCCGATATATACCGCCAGATTGGTATGTAAAATGACCAAAGGCTGATCGATAACGCCGAGCCAGATCAGCACGTTATTCAAAATACCGTTGTTTTTCAGAATCCCCATCCAGGCGTAAACCCGAATCAAAAATGACGTCCACGAAGGTAAAATCACCAATAACAACAGAATATTACGCGTCGAATGACTGCTGTGAGCAATCGCCCAGGCCAACGGATAACCAATGATCAGGCAACACAAGGTGGAAATACCGGCCACCTGCAAAGATTGTAAATAGGCGTCGATATACAGAGGATCGTCGAGCAATTGCAGGTAATTTCCCAGATTCAGAGAAATATCCAGCTTGCCATCCATCCATGTCATGAGATCGGTGTAAGGAGGAACCGCACGGGCCATTTCAGCCAGACTGATTTTAAATACAATCAGGAAAGGCAGCATAAACAGCAAAAACAGCCACAGGTAGGGCAAACCTATCACCAGTTTGCGGCCATGAGCCATTTGCCAACGCTGTAGGCGAGCGATTAACACACCGGATTGGCGGGCTGGTGGCTCCGGCGTTGCTTGAACCGAATTAGGTATCATCTTCTAGCTCCCCAGCACCACACAGCTATCCGTTTCCCAGCACAGACGCACTTCATCGCCCCAGGTTGGCATACCTTTACGATAACGATGGCCGTTTTGCAGCTGGGCGCTAATAGTTTGCCCACTATGGAGTTTGACATGGTAAATCGACAAATCCCCTAAATAGGCAATGTGTACCACTTCACCTACCGCAAAGTTAAAACCAGCTTCCGGCACGCTTTCGCACAGCATGATTTTTTCTGGCCGCAGGGCAACCAACACCGGCACCCCGTCGACTACAGAAGCGTCTGAATCCACTTTCAACGGATGACGCAGGCCAGGGCTGCGAATAACCAGCGCATCTTCCTGGCGTTCCGTAAGCACGCCCTCAAAGACATTCACTGAACCTATAAATTCGGCGCTAAATCTACTGTTCGGGTGTTCATAAATTTCTTCCGGCTCACCGATTTGCACAAATTTTCCGCGATTCATAATCGCGATACGTCCAGCCATGGTCATGGCTTCTTCCTGATCGTGAGTCACCATCACGCAGGTCGCGCCAACCCGTTCCAGAATATCCACTACTTCCAACTGCATCCGGTCGCGCAGTTTTTTATCCAGCGCGCCCATTGGTTCATCCAGCAGCAGTAACTTGGGTCGCTTAGCCAGACTACGCGCCAACGCCACCCGCTGCCGCTGGCCGCCAGATAATTGATGAGGCTTACGTTTGGCAAACTCTTGCATATGCACCAGCGCCAGCATTTCCTCTACCCGACTTTTAATTTCCCCACTCGGCAATTTGTCCTGCTTTAGGCCAAAGGCAATATTCTGCTCGACGGTCATATGAGGAAATAACGCATAAGACTGAAACATCATATTAATTGGCCGTTGGTAAGGCGGCACATGGGACAAATCCTGCCCATCTAATACAATCTGCCCTTGAGTCGGCAACTCAAAACCCGCCAACATCCGCAATAGCGTCGATTTTCCGCAGCCGGACGCGCCGAGCAAAGCAAAAATCTCGCCTTTATAAATGGTTAGATTGACATCATCCACGGCCGCCTGACCGTCGAAGATTTTGGTTAAATTGCGAATTTCCAATAAAGGGGTAAACGCCTTCAGGGATTTCAACGGCGGACGGGAAATTACATCATTCACTCTGCGTGCTCTCCGTAGAAGCAGAAGAGGCCACATCATAATGCGGCACAAAATAGCAACAGAAACAGCCGGTTTCCCTACTGTTTCTCCCCTCATCATTTTAGGTGATACCAGATTGGCCGCTGAAAACAGCCAACGGCTCAATCAACGGTATTACTTACCTGTTTTGACTTTAGTCCAGGCGCGAGTCATCACCCGATCAATTTTTGGCGACTGAACTTTCAGGGTGAACATTTTGGCGCGAACGTCCGCCGGCGGGTAAATCCCCGGATTATCCCGAACGTCCGGATTCACCAAAGGCGTCGCGGCTTTATTGGCATTGGCGTATAACACATGGTTGCTGATATTGGCGATCACTTCCGGGCGCATCAGGTAGTTGAGGAAGAGGTAAGCCTCATCCTGATTTTTAGCGTCCGCAGGCATGGCAAAAACATCGAAGAATGCCAAAGCCCCTTCTTTCGGAATGCTGTAAGCCACATTGACGCCATTTTTCGCCTCTTTTGCTCGGTTTGAGGCCTGCATAACATCACCAGCCCAACCAACGGCTACGCAAATATCACCATTAGCCAGATCGTTAATGTATTGGGAAGAATGGAAATAACGAATATTTGGCCGCAGTTTTAACAGCAAATCTGTTGCCGGGCCGGTGTAATCAGCGGCATCGCTGCTGTTAGGGTCCTTGCCCAAATAATTGAGCACAGTGGCAAAAATCTCACTTGGAGCATCGAGGAAGGACACTCCGCAGCTTTTCAATTTCTCCAGATTTTCCGGTTTCAGCACCAAATCCCAACTGTTGATTGGCGCATCGGTTCCCAGCGCCGCTTTCACTTTATCAACGTTGTAACCAATGCCAGTAGTCGCCCACAGATAAGGGATCGCGTATTTATTTTCCGGATCGTGCTGACTCACCAGTTTGAGTAATTCCGGGTCCATATTTTTATAATTAGGCAGTTTGTTCTTATCCAGCGGCTTAAATACGCCGGCGGATAATTGGCGCTCAAGGAAACTGGCCGAAGGCACCACCAGATCGAATCCGGTACTCCCCGCCATCAACTTCCCTTCCAACACCTCGTTGGAGTCAAACACGTCATAAACCACTTTAATGCCGGTTTCCTTTTGGAAATTTACCAGCGTGTCTGGGGCAATATAATCAGACCAGTTATAAACGTGCAGTATTTTTTCCTCAGCAGAAACTGAGACGGACGCGGCCATAAGCAGGCCTGCAGTAACACCCGATAACCATTTTTTACGTTGGGTGAACATCCGTGAACTCCTCCAGAACAGGGTAAATCATAGAATTGAATTTGTACCCGACGGGTACAACACCTTTCCTGATCGAGCGCTATTGCCACAAACTCGTTATGCATGGCTATGCACTGGAGTGAGTTATTGATTAAGCGTCAATAACCACGAATTTGCGGGGGTAATCATATGCCCTTTGCAGAGCATAAAGCATAACCCCTGATAGTTATACGAGCCAGTATCCAGCGTAAAAAACGCCTTTTATCGACTTTTTATGCATAGTTAATCTATGTAATTCGCCACTTGTGGCATAAACGGCGCTAAATATCTGGCAAACTAGGGTAAAAAGCAGAGGATCTTATGGCGGGAAAAATGAAAAACAGCATGCCGCCGGGGATGGCGGCCAGCTAAATCAGTGAATAACCGGGAAAGAGGTCGGCACGACCTGCCCTTCTTCCTCTTCGGTTTCACCGATGAACAGCAGATCGTTTGCTCGGGCTTCCAGAATAATCATCGAAACCTGCTCTTCGCTCTGCTGCATAAAGTGGCCAAACTGCTCCAGCGTAATACCTTGGGTGATGTACACCGACTGGCAAACAATCAACTTCGGCAGATTATCATCCTGAATATCAATAAAGGCCTTGGCCGTTAACGAGCTGGCATTGATTTGGCTTAAATCCGCAACAAGCGGAATCAGCGCCGTAGGCCGGATTTCAGCTAACGCAGAGAAGAGAATAACGTTATCTACCAGGTCCACTTTGGCATCAAATATGCCTTCAAAATTTTGCATGTGGGGCAAATGCAGTGCCTGGCATGAGTCGCATTCAAAGAACGAGATCCCTAACTGATCCAGCCAACGCCGTAATAAGGCTAAATCCGGGACGATGAGTGAATCCATAGCAACCTACCTCACGATTCTTGCAACAAGAAAAGTGGCATAGCTTACGGAATATTCGCCGTTAGCGCCATGACCAATCCAGACTAATTGACAGCAAAAGCCGTGACTATCTGCGAAATATGCGAAGAGATACGCAAACAACAGGAAAAAGAAGTCTTTGTCATTATCGTTATCAGGGATTAAGGCTTTTTCTCCTCTTTATCTGCCGTTTTGGCGGTGTCTTTTTTATCGATCCCATTCATTCCCAATAGCGGGCCAAAACCCTGCGCCACACGCCAGACTATGCAGGCTGCGGCTGGAACCATTAGCCCAATACCAATAAATATCATCATAATCGCGACGCTAGGCTCGCTTAATCCAGCGGGCAGCGTGACATAATGATTGATACTTAAATAGGCCAGCACCAGTAATAACATTCCCAAGGCTTCCAAAATAATCACCATTTTGGGCATATCGCCTAAAGCACGCATCTTTTCCTCCTGTACAACTACTTATAAGATTTAGCCAAAGGTGTTGAATCCGCCAATGCTACAACACTCAATGAATGTAAATAATCGGTTAAGCCAAAGAATCGACGGATATAAATAGGTTCGGATAATCGGATTAACAGGCAATTCCTACTTTGTTTTCGTCTCATCAACGGGCATAGTAACACCCAATGAAAGTGAGTAATACGCGACAAGTCATTCAGCAATCGAAGATACACTGATTGGCAGACGAAGTGATTAACTCAATATAATCAAGGAGTTTTGCATGTTTACTGTAATTTTCGGACGTCCTGGTTGCCCTTACTGCGTCCGTGCCAAAGAGCTGGCCGAAAAACTGAAAGCTGAGCGTGACGATTTTGATTTCAACTATATCGACATTCATGCGGAAAATATCACCAAAGCCGATTTAGAAAAAACTGTCGGTAAGCCGGTTGAAACCGTACCGCAAATCTTTATCGATGAAAAACACATCGGTGGTTTCACTGATTTTGAAGCTTACGCTAAAGAACATCTGAATCTGTTCAAATAATAGCGATACCTAAGCCATTAATTGATGGCTTAGGTGCGATAAAGAGAGGGAGCTTCGGCACCCTCTCTGTATTTTGGCTTGAACGCTCTCATGAAACTTCAAAATAAAATCACGAAAATCCCACAGATAAGGCCTGATTTTTTGGCCGATCCCGCTATTAATTTCCCCGTTAAAAGCATATTTATCCGCTAACACCGATTTCCCCGCTTACTACTGGCTGTAATCCCTCGGACAGACTAGAATAACCACCGCCATTGCCGTTACATGCATCAGATTTTGCTGAAGGCATTTATCTGGCAACGAATGCAGATATTACCGGGTCACATAACCCTTTTTAGCGTTATCTACTTCAGGTTAAACAATAAGTTATCCTCCGTGAATATAAACGTCGCAAATCTGTTAAACGGCAACTACATTCTGCTGTTATTCGTAGTTCTCGCGCTGGGGTTGTGCCTCGGTAAATTACGGCTGGGCTCGGTCCAGTTAGGTAACTCTATCGGCGTATTGGTTGTTTCTCTACTATTGGGACAACAGCATTTCGCTATCAATACCGAAGCCCTGAACCTCGGGTTTATGCTATTTATTTTTTGTGTCGGCGTCGAAGCGGGCCCAAATTTCTTCTCTATATTCTTCCGTGATGGCAAAAACTACCTGATGCTGGCGCTGGTAATGGTCGGAAGCGCCATGGTTCTGGCGCTTGGGTTGGGTAAACTGTTCGGTTGGGACATTGGCCTCACCGCCGGTATGCTCGCCGGATCTATGACCTCGACGCCAGTGCTGGTCGGTGCCGGAGACACCCTACGCCATACCATTGCCAATAACCCGACGTTGCAACACGCACAGGATAACCTGAGCCTCGGCTATGCCCTAACTTACCTGATCGGTTTGGTTAGCCTGATTTTTGGCGCGCGTTATCTGCCAAAACTGCAACACCAGGATTTGCCGACCAGCGCCCAGCAAATTGCCCGTGAGCGCGGTCTGGATACCGATAGCCAGCGTAAAGTGTATTTGCCCGTGATCCGCGCTTACCGCGTCGGCCCGGAACTGGTAGCCTGGGCCGACGGCAAAAATTTACGCGAGCTGGGAATCTATCGTCAGACCGGCTGTTACATCGAACGTATTCGCCGCAACGGCATTCTGGCTAATCCGGACGGCGATGCGGTGTTACAGGTTGGCGATGAAATATCGCTAGTTGGCTACCCGGATGCTCATTCGCGCCTCGATCCCAGTTTCCGTAACGGTAAAGAAGTTTTCGACCGCGACCTTCTGGATATGCGTATTGTTACCGAAGAAATCGTGGTCAAAAACAGTAATGCGGTAGGTAAACGCCTGAGTCATTTGAAACTGACCGATCACGGCTGTTTCCTTAACCGTGTTATTCGCAGCCAGATTGAAATGCCTATAGATGACAGCATCGTATTGAATAAAGGCGATGTCTTGCAGGTCAGCGGCGATGCCCGTCGGGTCAAAAGCGTTGCGGAAAAAATCGGTTTTATTTCCATTCATAGTCAGGTCACCGATCTGCTGGCTTTCTGTGCCTTCTTTATTATTGGCCTGATGATTGGTCTGATTACCTTCCAATTCAGTAATTTCAGTTTCGGTATCGGTAACGCAGCAGGCTTGCTGATGGCCGGCATCATGCTGGGCTTCCTGCGAGCCAACCACCCGACTTTCGGCTATATCCCGCAGGGTGCGCTCAATATGGTGAAAGAGTTTGGGCTGATGGTGTTTATGGCTGGCGTTGGTCTGAGCGCCGGTGGCGGTATTAATAGCAGTCTGGGTGCCGTGGGTGGGCAAATGCTGATATCCGGCCTGATAGTCAGTCTGGTGCCAGTCATTATCTGCTTCCTGTTCGGTGCCTATATTTTACGAATGAACCGCGCACTATTATTCGGAGCAATTATGGGTGCCAGAACCTGCGCCCCTGCGATGGACATTATCAGCGACACGGCCCGCAGTAACATTCCAGCGTTGGGTTACGCGGGCACTTACGCCATTGCTAACGTATTACTGACCCTGGCCGGTTCGCTGATTGTGATTATCTGGCCGGGAATTTGGGGATAGCGCCGATCTATTTTCGGTGAAGGTACAATAAATTTTATATTTTTCGCATTCGGTAAGAACTTAATGGTTTAGCCGTAGTCTGAATTAGTGCCACTGCTTTTCTTTGATGTCCCCATATTGAGGAGCCCGATAGTCCCGCCTTCTTAGGTTCAAGACTAATCGGGTTTTTTCTTGTCTGAAATAAAGTAACCCTATAAACAACAAGATTAAATACTGATTCAGCTTAATGGCGGCAAATTGGCGGCAGCGTAGCTAAACACCTCTGCTCAGGCACAAAAAAACCGCCGTGCGGCGGCTGCGATTCGGCTGAATGACTGACGATCAGTTATGGCAACCCTGTCCACCGTCCATGTAGGAATCTCTCTCTCCGTTGATATATCTCTCTGGATCTTCACCAAACGGCAGTTTCCGAATGTTGGTAGAGAACGAAATAAATGCCTGCTGAAAACGTCCGTCTCGATACTGCATAATATCAACTTCGGTCTTGCCGTCAGCAGATGACCAGATGGTATTGGTCAAAGGCGCTGAAGCCGCAGCTGCGTTAGGATTCCAAAGATAATAGGTTTGCCCATCGATCACCAGATTACCTTCACTTGTTACATGCTGTGGCAAGGGTGAAATATCAGGGCACACGAAAGGTTTCGTTATGCTAACTCGCTCCGCAGCAGCACTGGCGCTCAATAAGGCAATACCGATAGCGTACAAAGGAACGAAAGTTTTGTTTAATCGACGCATCACATCTTCTTCTTAGTCGTTTTTCAGCGTTTATTATCCTGTTAATTTGCCCGGTTTTCAAAGTAATCAGCCCTTTTCCCTTGGCTGCACGCTCATTTCTCTCGCCCTAATCCTTAGCGTTACTAACACGCTGATTCCCTTTTCTAAAACGGCTCCTATCTGCGTCAGAAGCGCCCTAAGGCTTTCTTAATATAGAATTATTACAGTGGGACTATTATGAATATCCTGCTGGATTAACCGTGAAGAACAGTGAAAACACTCCATCATCATTAAATCAAGGCTCAACGGGAGTGATAATTAGGACAAACCCCCTTTACTCATTGCCGTTATCCTTTTACCTTTGGCAGGTTTTTGGGTTAACAATCAGCGGATTGGTGTTTCTGTGGTTATCTCGTAATGAACAACTCGACTTGCTGATAAGTGGCTATTGGTTTGATCCAAAAACCCAGAGTTTCCCTTGGGAACATAACTACTGGTTAGATTTGTTCAATCACCGGCTGTTAAAAATCACGATTATCAGCGCGGCCGTCTGCTCGCTATTTTGGGGAGTCTATCGCCGAAATTTTCGACTGGTGGTGACCACGATGCTGATCGGCGTTGGCCCTTTGGTTATTGGGATATTGAAGTCTACCAGCGCTCATTCCTGTCCTTGGGATCTGGTGGAATACGGTGGAAAAGCCGTCAGCTACATATTAATGGATACAGCTCCGGTTGGCGCAGGCCCCGGTCACTGTTTCCCCGGAGGACATGCCTCCAGCGGTTTTGCGCTGATGGCCGTATTCTTCCTGTTTTATCCTGAACGCCCTCGCCTTGCTACGCTTTGCTGGATAGTCGGCGTATGTTTGGGAATGATAATGGGATTCGGTCAGGTCATGCGCGGGGCACATTTTCTGACTCATAACCTGTGGGCTGGGTGGTGGGTCTGGCTTAGCCAATTGGCTCTTTTTTGGTTGATTAGTGGTTATGACCACCGTCATTAAGGTACTGAGTAATGGAACAATTAAATCATTTTTTGTTTTCTCTGATTAACGCCACGCCCAATTCACCCGAGTGGTTGGTGAAGTTCGCCATTTTTATTGCCAGAGATCTGATCAGCATCATTCCATTACTGATGATCGGCCTATGGCTGTGGGGCCCGCGAGAACAAATGTCGCTACAGCGTCAGACCATCAGTAAAACCGCCATTGCGCTGATTTTTGCAATGCTTTCATCGGTCTGTATCGGTATGTTATTCCCGCATAATCGCCCCTTTGTCGATGGTTTCGGCTATAACTTTTTACCCCACGCACCGGACAGCTCCTTCCCCAGCGACCATGGCACCGCCATCTTTACCTTTGCGCTGGCCTTTTTATGCTGGCATCGGATTTGGTCCGGCATTGCCTTGCTGATCGTCGGGTTGGCCATAGCCTGGTCGCGGATCTACCTTGGTGTACACTGGCCGTTAGATATGGTCGGTGGCTTCTTGGTGGCAATCGTCGGCTGCTTATTTTCACAGTTACTGTGGAATCTGTTTGGCGATAACATCGCGAAAGGATTGGCGAATCTTTATCAACGCTGCTTCTCTTTTCCTATCAGTAAAGGTTGGGTAAAAGATTAATTTCTGCCAACTGTTCGCATTTTACCGGCAGAACCTCTGCCGGTTTGCTCGCAAGAATCTCTGTCTCTCAAGATAACTCATCATAAATCAGCCGGTTATATCTCCTATCTCTTTCATAGCAAGAACTAACACCATCACTAAATGTTATTTAAATAACAAAATATGGCTTTTACATGTGACATTAACAACATAAAGGTTGTCATTTGCGTTAAATGTTACTATTATCACAACAAATGATATTACCTACACAAACCAAGGACATTTTTTATGACTATCAACTATGCTAATTATATCGATCACACCCTATTAGCCATGGACGCCACCGAAGCGCAGATCGTCAAACTGTGTGAAGAAGCCAAACAACACCATTTCTACGCCGTTTGCGTAAACTCCGGCTATGTTCCTGTGGCAGCCAGCCAGCTTGAGGGCAGCGATGTGAAAGTTTGCTCGGTGATTGGCTTCCCTCTGGGCGCAGGTCTGACTTCCAGCAAAGTATTTGAAGCCAAGGCGGCTATCGAAGCAGGCGCACAAGAAATTGATATGGTGATTAATGTAGGTTGGTTAAAAAGCGGTAAAGTCGCTGAAGTTAAAGCAGATATTAAAGCCGTACGCGATATTTGCGCCGCTATTCCGTTGAAGGTAATATTGGAAACCTGCCTGCTCAGCAATGAGCAAATCGTTGAAGTTTGCGAAATGTGCCGTGAACTTGACGTTGCTTTTGTGAAAACATCTACAGGTTTCAGCACCGGCGGCGCCCGTGAAGAACATGTGAAATTGATGCGTGCTGCGGTAGGCTCGGATATGGGTGTTAAAGCTTCAGGTGCCGTGCGTGACCGCGCAACTGCCGAGAAAATGATTCTGGCCGGCGCAACGCGAATTGGTACAAGTTCAGGTGTAGCCATCGTATCTGGCCAGCAAGCGGCTGCGTCCAGCTACTAATTATCTTTAACCCGGCTTAGGCCGGGTTTACTTTGTTGGGAAGCGTTAATGGAAACTCGCCGTGCCGAACGTATTAATAAACTGACTCACGCTTTAAAACGTTCCGACAAAATTCATTTGAAAGACGCGGCCAGTTTGCTCCGAGTTTCAGAAATGACAATCCGTCGGGATCTTAGTGCGGAACCTTCTGCCGTGATTCTACTGGGCGGTTATGTGGTGATGGATCCCAAGTCGAACAGCGCTAACAACTATTTTGTTTCCGATCAGCAGGCAAAACAGGTAGAGGAAAAGCGCAAAATTGGGCAACTGGCCGCGCAGCTCATTGAAGAAAACGACACAATTTTCTTTGATTGCGGCACCACTATCCCACTAATTATCGACGAAATTCCCGAAGAGTTGACCTTCACTGCCCTCTGTTATTCGCTGAATACCTTTCTTTCGCTTCAAGATAAACCGAACTGCAAAGTGATCTTGTGCGGCGGCGAATTCAAGCCAAACAACTATATTTTCTCACCCATCGGCCAGCATAACGAGCTGGATAACGTTTGCCCGAACAAAGCCTTTATCTCTGCCGCCGGAGTGAGCATTGAATTCGGCGCAACCTGTTTTAACTTCGACGAAATTCCGTGGAAACAGCGCGCACTGAACAAATCTCAGCGCAAGATTCTGGTAGCCGATCACAGTAAATTCGGCCAAATCAAACCTGCCAGTATTGGGCCACTGACGCTATTTGATACTCTGGTCACCGACCGCCAGCCTGATGGCTCCTTCCGTTCGTTCTTTAACGAAACCAGCATAGAAATCCACAGTTAAACGACAATAGTTAGCAAACGCGGCTCTCATGTTCGATGTTTGGCGATCTTTGAGCCGAAAGTACCGTTTAGCGAATGAATTCCCCCTTTTTCTATCCGACGGTAGAACTGAGTTTGATTAACTGACTTTATCCGTTCCTCATTCTGCCAAAATAGCAAATTATAAATATCATCACGTACTTTACTTTTCAGTTAGGGATTAAATTTTCACCCGATTGACGGCATAATTAAATAACCTTTTTTATATTATGGTTAATGACTTCCTGCCTATAAAAAACGCACTTCACTTTTAATGGTTGTTTATTAAATGTTCGAACAGTCGGTTTGAAAAGTAAATTATTTTAACATTTATTACTGCCAGACACCTTTAAGCACTAAAACTCGCCTTTTATATTGTCAGACAAAAGTAACTTGCCTCACTTTCATATGACAAATAAACCTTAAGTCAGTATTTAAAGCAAACTTGTCAAACAAATAGAATTTAACTCTTTCCTTTTACTCAGATATTTAACTGTTTATATAACAAACAGCGCTGCGTGATACTGATTAATATCAACACATTATCCCCCAACGGAAATAAACACTAATTTAAATTTAAAATCAATAAGTTATGTAATTTCTGTTGTTTTGACATTATGACTTTCGTCAATAAAATACTGAAAATTTCGATTTCCGCTAGATTCGACGCGCTGGTTAAAATATATTGCGCCTCAAGATATAAAGAGCAAAGGTTAAGTCGCTGACTCAATCTAAATTGAAATACAGTTTTGCTTTTTATCATTTATCAAGCAGGTGCAGTACAAAACACCGAACATAATTGTAACAATTAGATGGAAATTCATAACAACTGGGTTTAAAGGCGTTTATTCAGCATTTGAGAGCATGATCACGGTACTTTTCACTATGAATCGTTATCTTGCCGCCAGCAAAAACCAGGGTACGAATTAGAACCATAAAAATATCAGCATAGAGAGACATCACTGCTCGCCGCGGATTAAATTTTATTTTTACGACTTCAGGTTATTTGCACTACTTAAAGAGAACCAAATCGACCTGATAAGATTTAAAACGCATTACTGTGACTGAATTTTTCATCTGATTATGCGACTTATAACGCACTAACAGGTATTTAACTTTCGGATCTTAATTTCAATTTCGTGTTCAAATCGGAGATCTTTATGGACACTACTCAAACTGGCACCATTTCATCCACGGGAAACACCAAAACCAGCACCTGGCGTAAAAGCGACACCATGTGGATGCTGGGTCTGTACGGTACGGCAATTGGCGCGGGCGTGCTTTTCCTGCCTATCAACGCCGGTATCGGTGGTTTACTGCCGTTAATCGTGATGGCTATCATCGCCTTCCCGATGACATTTTTCGCGCACCGCGGTCTTTGCCGCTTCGTTCTTTCCGGCAAAAACCCGGGCGAAGACATCACTGAAGTTGTTGAAGAACACTTCGGCGTTGGCGCAGGTAAACTGATTACTCTGCTGTACTTCTTCGCTATCTACCCAATTTTGTTGGTTTATAGCGTTGCGATTACCAACACTGTTGATAGCTTTATTACTCACCAGATGCACCTGCCTTCACCACCACGGGCTATTTTGTCCCTGATTTTGATCGTTGGTCTGATGACCATCGTTCGTTTTGGTGAAAACTTCATCGTAAAAGCGATGAGTATTCTGGTATTCCCGTTTGTTGCGGTACTGATGCTGTTGGCTCTGTACCTGATTCCAAACTGGAGCAGCGCTATCTTCCAAAACCTGTCTATCGACGGTAACGGTGTGGGCAACGGTATGCTGATGACCCTGTGGCTGGTTATTCCGGTCATGGTGTTCTCCTTTAACCATTCCCCTATCATCTCTGCATTTGCGGTAGCAAAACGTGAAGAATACGGTCAGGACGCTGAGAAGAAATGTTCTCGCATTCTGGCATACAGCCACATCATGATGGTTTTGACCGTGATGTTCTTCGTATTCAGCTGCGTTCTGAGCCTGTCTCCAGCAGATTTGATGGAAGCCAAAGCACAGAACATTTCTATTCTGTCTTACCTGGCTAACCACTTTAATACCCCGATGATTGCCTACATGGCACCGGTTATTGCCTTTATTGCTATTACCAAATCTTTCCTGGGCCACTATCTGGGTGCTCGTGAAGGTTTCAACGGCATGGTGGTTAAATCTCTGCGTAGCCGCGGTAAAACCATTAACGGCGACAAACTGAACCGCATCACTGCGCTGTTCATGCTGGTCACAACCTGGATCGTTGCAACCCTGAACCCAAGCATTCTGGGCATGATCGAAACTCTGGGTGGCCCGGTTATCGCGATGATTCTGTTCCTGATGCCAATGTATGCGATTCACAAAGTTCCAGCGATGCGCAAATACAGTGGCCATATCAGCAACGTATTCGTTGTGATTATGGGTCTGATTGCCATCTCAGCAATTCTGTTCAGCCTGTTCAAATAAGACTGTTCGGCCGGTGCGCTGCGCTGGCCACTTTTCGCTACCGTTCATCTTTAGGACGGTAAAACAGTTAGCAGTAGACTTAAAGTTTCAAAAGCCGGTGCGATCGTACCGGCTCCCCACTCCACGGTAATGTAAGCAATTTCATAATTAACGCCTTTAACACGAAGGAGGCGAGTATATGGTCAGCGTTTTTGACATTTTTAAGATTGGTATTGGTCCTTCCAGCTCACACACAGTCGGCCCGATGAAGGCTGGTAAGCTGTTTACCGATGACTTGATCGCACTAGGGCATCTTTCTGCCGTTACCCGAATTTCCGTAGACGTTTACGGTTCATTATCCCTGACCGGTAAAGGTCACCATACCGATATTGCTATTATTATGGGCCTGGCAGGGAATCTGCCGGATACCGTTGATATCGATAGCATTCCGGAGTTTATCCGTGATGTTGAACACCGTGAGCGTCTGCTACTGGCTCAGGGCGCTCATGAGGTGGATTTCCCGCTACATGGGGGAATGAATTTCCACGAAACCAACTTGCCACTGCACGAAAATGGTATGTCCATCAGTGCCTTTGCCGGTGACAAACTGCTGTACAGCAAAACCTATTACTCCATCGGCGGCGGCTTTATCGTTGACGAAGAGAATTTTGGCAAAGCAGCCAGCAATCAAGTTTCTGTACCTTATCCATTCAATTCAGCCCGTGATTTACAGAAACACTGTAAAGAAACCGGTCTGTCTCTGTCTGGATTAGTGCTGCAAAATGAACTGGCATTGCATACCAAAGAAGAGCTAAACGCGCACTTTTCCGCCATTTGGGAAGTGATGAAAAGCGGTATCGAGCGTGGTATCAATACCGAAGGTTTGTTACCTGGGCCAATGCGAATTCCACGCCGCGCCGCAGCCCTGCGCCGTATGCTGGTGACCAACGACAAAAATAACACCGATCCGATGATGGTAGTGGACTGGATTAACATGTATGCGCTGGCGGTGAACGAAGAAAATGCGGCCGGTGGCCGTGTCGTTACCGCACCAACTAACGGTGCCTGCGGTATCATTCCGGCGGTATTGGCGTATTACGATAAGTTTATTCGTCCGGTTAACGAAAACTCATATAGCCGTTTCTTCTTGGTTTCCGGCGTTATTGGTGCGCTATATAAAATGAACGCCTCTATTTCTGGCGCAGAAGTGGGCTGTCAGGGCGAGGTGGGCGTAGCCTGTTCGATGGCAGCAGCGGGTTTGGCTGAACTGATGGGCGGTAGCCCGGCGCAGGTGTGTATCGCCGCAGAAATTGCGATGGAGCATAACCTTGGGCTGACCTGCGATCCGGTTGCCGGGCAGGTTCAGGTGCCTTGTATCGAACGTAACGCTATTTCAGCGGTACAAGCCGTCAACGCTGCTCGTATGGCTCTGCGCCGTACCAGCGAGCCTAGCGTATGCCTGGATAAAGTCATTGAAACCATGTACGAAACCGGGAAGGACATGAACGCCAAGTATCGCGAAACTTCTCGCGGCGGGCTGGCGATTAAAATCGTTCCCTGCGACTGATCGGTTTTTCTGCTTCTAACCGGTTTTATACTGAATCAGTTTTATAGTGATAGTCGCTTTAGTACTGAAAAATAAAACAGGGCTGCATTTATTTATTGCGGCCCTGTTTTTTTATCGCTGAATTTAACCTAGGTCGCGATTATCCAAAGATACCGCCGAACCATTGGCTAAATTTCATCATCACAAAGTCCCAGATGCGGCTAAGGAAGCCCCCTTCTTTCACTTCGTTCATCACCACCAGCGGACGCTGTTCGATGCTTTTACCATTTAGCTGGAAATCGATCACGCCAACCTTCTGATTTTTAGCCAAAGGCGCACGAAGCTCGGTAGAATCTAATTTATAGCTGGCCTTCAGGTTTTTCATTTGCCCTTTCGGAATGGTGATAGCCGCATCCTGCGCTACGCCCAAATCAACCTGACCGGTATCGCCAAACCAGACTTTCTGAGTCACGAAGGCTTTGTCGGTTTTAATCGGCACCACGGTTTCGTAAAAGCGGAAGCCCCAGCTCAACAGTTTTTCACTTTCGCTAAAACGTACTCTGTCACTTGGAGCACCTAATACCACGGAAATCAAACGCATAGGACCATCGGTAGCCGAAGCAACCAGATTATGGCCAGCGCCTGCGGTATAACCGGTTTTCATACCATCGACGTTAAGATTGCTGTTCCACAACAGACGATTACGGTTGATCTGACGAATCTTGTTAAAGGTAAACTCTTTCTCTTTATGTAACGCATATTCTTCCGGTACGTCGCGAATCAGCGCCTGCCCCAATACCGCCATATCCCGCGCGGTACTGTACTGCCCTTCCGCATCCAGGCCGTGTACCGTCAGGAAGTGAGTATTATCCAGCCCCAGAGCTTTGGCGTAGTTATTCATCAAACCAACAAAACTGTCCTGACTGCCAGCAATATAATCAGCCAGTGCAATACTGGCATCGTTACCTGATTGAATAACAATGCCTTTATTCAGATCCATCAATTTGACCTGATCGCCCGGTTTTAAAAACATTAACGACGAACCGCGCAATGCCGGATTACCGGTAGCCCAAGCGTCTTTACCCACGGTAACCGTATCATCAGGATGGACTTTGCCCGCTTTAATCGCTTGCCCAATCACGTAGCTGGACATGATTTTAGTCAGGCTGGCCGGATCCAGACGCTGGTCCGGATTGTTCTGAGCCAATATTTTGCCGCTGTTGTAATCCATCAATACGTAAGCTTTAGCATCAATGGGAGGAGCCGGTTGCTCATCTGCCGCTCTGACGGCAGGTAACGCCAGCAACAGTAAACCGGCACTGAAAGTGACGTTTTTTAGCTTGGAGGAGATTGTATATTTCATCATGAGGTCGCCAGAGTATCCTTGCAAATAATAGGAAATAAGCGGTATTCCCAGAACTAAGCCGTTATTCAATACGTAAAAAAATCGCGTTTTTTCACTAGGGTAGAGACTTTAGCTTAGTCAAAATTTCATACCCTCTTTAAATCTATCCGATAACGACCACAAAGGGGTGATGTTTTGCGCTTATTTACGCTTGGTCATGTTTTCAATGGCTACACGGCTAAACATCTTGATAGCTGTACGGCTTTCCATCTAAGCACCCAAACGTCTTAAAACCTCACTTTATATAACCAAAAGAAATATAAGAGGGTTATTTGTTATTTTTAGCGACTAAGTAACAGGCGCTATGCTCTCGCCATCGTTTACCCGTTCTTTTGGCTTCTGGAGCAGTTATGGCAATCCCGCGTTCAGTCATCGATCTTATTGGACACACTCCCCTGCTGGAACTCACGCACTTTGATACTGGTCCTTGTCAGCTGTTTGTGAAACTGGAAAACCAGAACCCCGGTGGCTCGATTAAAGATCGCGTGGCGCTATCAATGATTGAACAGGCAGAGCGTGACGGTGATTTACAGCCGGGCGGTACCATTATCGAAGCCACCGCGGGTAATACCGGTTTGGGATTAGCGTTAGTCGCGGCATTAAAAGGGTACAAACTGATTCTGGTAGTGCCGGACAAGATGAGCCAGGAAAAAATCTTCCATCTTCGAGCATTGGGCGCGCAGGTGCTGTTGACTCGTTCCGACGTGGGTAAAGGCCATCCGGCCTATTATCAGGATTACGCGCTACGACTGTCACAGGAAATACCCGGCGCGTTTTATATAGATCAGTTTAATAATCCGGCCAACCCTGCGGCTCACCGTAACGCCACCGGCCCAGAATTATTCGAACAAATGGAAGGTCAGGTAGATGCCATCGTGGTTGGCGTTGGTTCCAGCGGAACGCTTAGCGGTTTAAGCCAGTATTTCGCCGAAGTGGCCCCCAATACTCAATTTGTTCTGGCCGATCCGGTAGGCTCTATTTTGGCGGATTACGTCGCGAAAGATCGGATCGGAGAAGCCGGTAGCTGGCTGGTGGAAGGCATTGGTGAAGATTTTATTCCCCCCCTTAGCAATTTCTCGCAGGTTACGAAATCCTACCAAATCGATGATGCGGAAGCCTTTGCCACCGCCCGCCGTCTGTTGCAAGAAGAAGGCGTGCTGGCCGGTTCCTCCACCGGAACTCTGCTAGCGGCTGCCCTGCGCTATTGTCAGGAACAAACCGAGCCGAAACGCGTCGTCACCTTCGTTTGCGATAGTGGCAATAAATATCTTTCGAAAATGTTTAACGATTACTGGCTGCTGGAACAGGGTTTACTGACTCGCCCGAAGCACGGCGATCTGCGCGATTACATCACCTATAGCCACGAGGACGGCGCTACCGTTTCGGTTTCACCGCAAGATTCGCTGGCGGTAGTTCATGCTCGTATGCGTCTTTACAATATTTCCCAACTACCGGTACTGGAAAACGAACGCGTCGTCGGTTTGATTGACGAATGGGATTTGCTTAATAGCGTGCAAAAAGATGCCCGCCATTTCAATTTAGCGGTCAGCGAAGCAATGACGCGGCAGGTAAAGACCTTACAGAAAGAAGCGAGTTACACCGACTTGCTCACCACATTCGATCAGGGACATGTGGCTATCGTGCTGGACGGGGAGCGTCTTCTCGGCCTGATTACCCGCACCGATGTGCTAAATGCCCGCCGCCAGGCACTGGCTTAATTTATATTTCAAGGACCTTATTATGGCAAAGTTTGACACCCTGACTGTACACGCCGGTTATACCCCAGACAGCACTGGCGCAGTGATGCCCGCGATTTACGCGACCTCCACTTTCGCTCAACCCGCACCGGGAGAGCATACCGGCTACGAATATTCCCGCAGCGGCAATCCGACCCGTAGCGCGTTGGAAAAGGCCATTGCTGAGCTGGAAAACGGCACGCGAGGCTACGCTTTTGCCTCCGGTCTGGCGGCTTGTTCGACGGTGTTAGAGTTATTGGATCAGGGCAGCCATATTGTCGCCGTGGACGATCTGTACGGCGGCACTTATCGCCTGCTGGAAAAAGTGCGCAATCGCACCGCTGGCCTGCGCGTAACCTACGTTTCACCAGCGGATACCACCGCGCTGGAACAGGCGATTCAACCAGATACTAAAATGATTTGGGTAGAAACGCCCACCAATCCGTTACTAAAACTGGCTGATTTGGCCGCCATCGCCGCAATTGCTAAAAAACATCAATTAATCAGCGTGGCGGATAACACCTTTGCCTCGCCTTACATCCAACGCCCGCTGGATTTGGGTTTTGATATTGTGGTGCATTCAGCCACTAAATATCTGAACGGCCATTCGGACGTGGTAGCCGGTGTCGCTGCGGTAGGAAATAACTCAGAATTAGCGGAACAACTCGGTTTTTTACACAATGCGGTAGGCGGGATTCTCGATCCGTTCAGCAGTTTCCTGACGCTGCGCGGCCTGCGGACTCTAGCGTTGCGTATGGCACGCCACAATGAAAGCGCGTTGCATATCGCTCAGTGGCTGGAACAGCAACCGCAGGTGGAAGCGGTGTATTATCCGGGGTTGAAAAGTCATCCTCAGCATCAGTTGGCGCGTCAGCAAATGTCCGGTTTTGGCGGCATGATCGCCGTGCGGCTGAAAGGCGAACCCGAGTATGCCCGCGAAGTGATTAAACGTTCTCATCTGTTTACGTTAGCGGAAAGTTTGGGCGGTGTTGAAAGCCTAATCAGCCTTCCTTACAGCATGACCCACGCTTCGATACCCTTGGATATTCGCCTTAAACACGGCATTACGCCGCAGTTATTACGTCTTTCCGTCGGAATTGAAGATACCGAAGACCTGATCGCCGATTTAGCGCAGGCATTGGCGGGTTAATCCCAGCCAGAATAGATCTCAGTCACCAACGGCCTGCTATCGGGCCGTTTATCAATCGGTTTTTTAACCTTCCGCCAGTATTTCACTGACCGTTTTTCCTACCAATTTAACCGCTTGCTCAATTTCGTCCGTCATCGGTTTGCTAAAACATAGCCTCAGAGAATTACGGTATTTCCCCGACGCCGAGCTGATAAAACCGGCGGCGATCTGCACTTTGTGAGGCAATAAAATGCGGTTAAGGCGCAAAGAGTCAAACCCTTCCGGCAGTTCTACCCACAGCATAAAACCGCCCTGCGGCCGACTCAGACAAGTGCTGGGCGGAAAATATTTGGTCACCCAATGGGTCATAATATCGAGATTTTGCTGATACTGACGGCGCATCCGTCGCAGGTGCTGAGTGAAATCTCCCTGTCGAATAAACTCCGCTACCGCCAATTGCTGTAACGTAGGGGTTCGACCAGCAGTAATGTATTTAATATGTAACGCTTTTTCTAAATAGCGCCCCGGCGCAATCCAGCCAACGCGCAGCCCCGGAGCCAACGTCTTGGAAAATGAGCTGCACAGTAACACTCGTCCATCGTCGTCAAACGAGGCAATAGTCGCCGGTCGCGGATATTGGTAGGCCAGCGAACCGTAAACATCGTCTTCAATAATGGCGATATCGTAACGCTGAGCCAAAGTGAGTAAGGCTTTTTTACGCCCATCCGGCATATTGTAACCCAACGGATTATTGCAGGTGGGGGTAAGCTGAACGGCTTTGATCGGCCACTGTTCCAGCGCCATTTCCAACGCTTCCAGACTAATGCCGATCACCGGATCCGTTGGGATTTCAATCACTTTCATCCCCATGCCTTTCAGACTTTGCATGGCGCCATGAAAGCTGGGTGAATCAACGGCGACTATATCCCCAGGCTGACATACCGCCCCCAAGGCAATCGCTAAAGCACCGTGGCAACCGGCGGTAATAATAATATTTTCCGCTGACTGGTGATTGCCGCTATCCAGCATCAGGCGGGCAATTTGCTCGCGCAAAATCAGGCTTCCCTGCAAACTGCCATAAGCCATGATGGCTTCACTTTGGTGCAAACTGATGCGGCTAAGCAACCGACTGAGCACCTTTAAGCCGGGGCCTGAACTATCGGGCGTACCTGAGCCTAAATGCAATACGTCTTCTTCGGTACTGTCATGGAGAAATGCCAGCGTGTGTTCCCACTGCGAGATTTCTACCGGCCTCTGAGCATGGCGGCAAACCGCAGGCAGTTCCGGACGGCGTGGATTCCCGCGCACAAAATAGCCAGATTTGGCTCTGGCCTCTATCAATAGACACTTTTCCAAAGAACGATAAGCCTGCTGGACCGTACTGATGCTAACGCCGTGCTCCTCGCTTAGCAGTCTGACGGAAGGTAAACGTTCACCACAAGAATACAAACCCTGTTCAATACGCTCGCTGAGAATATCAGCCAATTGTTGATAACGTGTCACAAATAGCACCACCTGAAAATTGATAACCAGTACAGATGGCGCAATTTCTCACCATTCAGTTCATTTATCTCACATCTGTATGGAAATAATAGTCCCTATTTGCATCTGTAATGTTTTTAGCCAAAGCCTCATGCTGATATTCCACCGATAAGGAGTCACGAGCTATGAGCAATATGGTTAATAATCAGATGGATAAATGCCATTCACCCCAATCACAGGATAAAGAAAATCGGCGAAATGTTTTACTGCGTTTCAGCCTAAAAATAGGGAATGCTTTGTATGATTGGAACCAACGGCGGCTGGCAATGCATACGCTGCAAAGACTCACTGAAACCCAGCTACGGGATATTGGTATGAGCCGCAGTGATATTAAGCGTGACTATAATCGACCATTTTGGAAATAAAACGCCGCGGTGTCAGCATAAGAGAAATACAACAGCCCGCGTGGCCTGCGGGCTGGTATGGGTTTGAGTGGTTAAAACGCGTTATATTAGCGTCGATGCGCTAAAGACCTCACCCAGCGATCGCCCAGACTTTGTACTCCCTGAACCAAAATCACCAGTACCACTAAGGTGGCAACCATCACTTCATTATTAAATCGCTGATAACCATAGCGAATGGCTAAATCGCCCAGTCCGCCGCCGCCTATCACGCCTGCCATGGAAGAAAATCCCACCAGCATCACTACCGTTAACGTCACCCCAGCTAACAGCGCCGGTAGAGCCTCCGGCAGTAAAACCTTCTGGATGACGTGCCACGCCGAACCGCCCATAGATAAAATCGCTTCGATACGCCCTTTATCCACTTCGTCCAATGCCGCTTCGACTACGCGGGCAAAAAAAGGAATGACACCTAAAGTAATAGGCACCACTGCCGCCGTACTGCCTAGCGTGGTGCCGATGATCCAGCGGGTAACCGGAATCAACGCGATCAACAGCACCACAAACGGCATGGAACGCCCCAGATTCACGATTGCGCCAATCAAAGCATTGATACGCGATAGGGGAAAAACGCCGTCTTTACGGGATATAAACAGCAGAATACCCAAAGGTAAACCGATTACTAAGGTGAAGAACGTGGCCAATATCACCATATACAAAGTCTCACCGGTGGCATTTGTGATCAAATCCACTAATTCCTGCCAATCCATACCGTTACTCATATCAATTCCGCCCTCACGCCGCGTTCGTTTAGAAATTGCAGCACTTCAGCCAGATTTAACCCGCCTTCCGGATGACTAAAATCCACCTGCAAACGCCCAACCCGTTGACCGCCAATAGATTCTACGCCGCCGCCCAGCAATCTGACGCCAACCGCATGCTGCTGCGCCAATGCGCTTAACACCGGCGAAGCCAATAACGTATCGAAGAAGGTCAATTCCGCTACCGGCGTACCGCTCAACAGCTCGCTGCCGCAGGTCGGCAACAGTGATTTTCCAAGGCGTGATGCAGGATCAGCCAGCAAATCTGCAATAGCGCCGGTTTCAATCACTCGGCCTTTCTCCATCAATGCCGCGTAATGACAGATGGATTTCACCACTTCCAGTTCATGGGTAATCAGCACTATGGTTAAACCTAATTGCTGATTAATGTTTCTAAGCAACGCCAGAATAGAAGCGGTAGTTTCCGGATCAAGCGCGCTGGTCGCTTCGTCAGACAGCAGATAATTCGGTTTGGCCGCCAACGCCCTAGCGATACCTACCCGCTGTTTTTGCCCGCCGGAAAGCTGGGAGGGAAAAGCCTCGGCTTTATCCAATAATCCGACCAACGCCAACAGCTCGGTAACTCGCCGTTTTCGCTCGGTTTTTCCTATGCCGATAATTTCCAGCGGCACCGCTACGTTGTCGCTGACATTGCGCGAGTGCAGCAGATGGAAATTTTGAAAAATCATACCAATATTCTGACGCTCGACGCGCAGCGCTTTATCACCAAGAGTGGTCAATTCGCGTCCATCAAGCTGAATACGGCCTGAACTGGGCCGCTCCAACAAATTTAAGCAACGGATTAAGGTACTTTTCCCCGCGCCGCTGCGCCCCACTATGCCGAACACCGAACCGGTAGGCACCGTCAGCGAAATATCCTGTAGGGCAACCATCGGCTGCCCAGCATGCTGATAGGTTTTACTCAGCCGTTCGATGGCGATCATGATTTACTGTCCACGGCGACCACAGGGATGACTGATCCGGCATACTTTTCGGCGATGAACTTAGCCACCTGCGGCGACTGTAAATCTCTAACTAACTGTCTGATACGTTGATCATTTTCTAAGGCAGGCGTCGTCACCAGAATATTGGCATAAGGATTGCCAGCGGCTTTTTCCAGCCCAAGCGCATCTTTCGCTGGATTTAACCCCGCCTCTAACGCGTAATTTCCGTTAATGACTGCCAAATCAACATCGTCCAGCGAACGAGGAATCTGCGGCGATTCTATTTCCAGCACCTTCAATTGCTTGGGATTACCGGCAATATCCTTCGGCGTAGCCTGATGTTTAGCCGGATCGGTAAATCCTGCTTTTAGCGTGATAAGACCCTGATCTTGTAATAAATATAGAGCGCGACTCAGGTTAGTAACATTATTGGGTACGGCGATCGTGCCCTTTTCCGGTACGTCGGCGAAAGTTTTATACTTATGGGAATAAATACCCAGCGGCTCCACGTGAACCGTCGCGACGATGGCAAATTTTTGCCCTAGCGCCTGTTCCTGTGAATGGAGATAAGGCGCATGCTGGAAATAATTGGCATCCACATCGCCATGTGCCAACAGTTCGTTAGAATTCACACCGTTCGGAATTTCAATCACCTTCAGATTCAGCGACGGATCCAATGTCTGCACAAACTGTAAAATCTCGGCGTGAGGCACCGGATCGGCAGCCACCCGTAAGGCATTTGCCGCATAAGCTTGAGCAGAAAGGGAAAATGCCAGCGTCGTGATCAGCGCGGTACGCGCGAAACCCATTGCAAACGTATTATTCATCGTTATTACCTCAGGCAATTTATTCGGTTATCAGCAATAGGGTTAAGCTATCGTTAGTTCGGCAGCGGCTAACACATCCGGGTAGTAGCGTTGAGCTACATCAGGATGGGAACGTAAGCGCCCTTTCAAATAGTTAACGCCGACGTCCCGAAATAGCGGGTTGAGCGGATCGCTAGCGGGACCGTTGGCCTCAGCCGCCAAATGTTCGGGCAACTGATACAAGGGCACCACTGCATCCAGACGCGCCCCAAGGAAAAAGGCAATAGACAGACGATCGACACCCGCCGGCGGCGTTTCAACCCGATGCACAGTGGCGCGCAGATAACCGTTGGTCGCCAGCTCCAGCAACTCACCGATGTTGACAACAAAAGTGTTTTCCAACGGCTCGGCATCAATCCATAAGCCGTCTTCCACCTCAACCTGCAACCCCTTTTGGTGATCCTGTAGCAAGAAACTCAGGAAGCCTGAATCCTTATGAGCGCCCACCCCCTGCCCGCTTTGGGTAGTTTCCCGCCCCGGATAGCGAATCAGTTTGATATGCTCATTAGGTTTATCGCCATAAAGCTCATCAAAAGCGTGTTCGTCCAGTTCCAACGCCAGCGCAAAAGCCTGTAGCAAACGCAGCGCCATTTGAGTCATTTCTGCTTGCCATTGTAGCAATAGAGGCTTCAATTCCGGCAAAGCTGGCGGCCACTGATTTGGCCCCTGTAAACGCGCCCAACCGGGCGTTTCCGGACGCAGTTCCAAAGGTGAACGCTCCGCGCCGATATCAAACTGTTCGCGCCAGTCTGGTTGCCCGCGGGTCAGCTCCGAAGCGGCTCGGTTATATCCGCGAAAATGAGGGGAATGCACCATCTCCACCGCCAGTTTATCGGCGGTGGGTAAGTTAAAGAAACGTCGGGAAAGGTTCTGAATTTGCCGTGACAGCTCGGGATCGACTCCGTGTCCGGTCAGGTAGAAAAAGCCAATATCTCGCGCAGCATGGCGTAATTCGGTCAAAAATGCCTGGCGCTGCGTTTCTCCGCGCTTAAGCTGAGACAGATCCAGAAGAGGTAGACGGTAAGAGGTTGGTTGGCGACTCATTTTTTACTCCGATAGTATGATTATTCCGCGTTTTATCCTGCTCAGAACCCATGAATACCGGACAACAATACAAACGAATAACAAACATAATCTGCTCCTAAGCTGTGGGGAAAACAGACTGACGACAAGGTTCTTGTGGAGTAAAAATCGCCTCTCATTAAGAGCATTCTCGTCTATCTACTTAACAATCTATATCCAAACGATATATACAATTAACACGCAAAATCTGCCCGCCACCAATATCTTTAGGTTCTATGTTATTTCTTTCACGGCGAATGATGTGCGCGGAAAGAGTAAAGAATATCCGTGAAAATCCTTCGAAATGCCGCTTTTCGCCATTAAACGGTCACATTTTTGACTTATTCTTTGTCTCTTTTTCCGCCGAAGGACAGATTGAAGACAGCAAATCTTTTGCCGTAACCCATTACCTAAGCCATAGGAAACAGCGGTTTCGTTTACTCTTAGGTGGTGTATTCAATGCGCTACTCAGTATTCATTCACCGGATTACTTTACGGTTAATGGCTTTGTCACTGTGGTTGTTCCTGGCCCAGGCTCATCCCCCCGACAGTGCCACGCTTTAACAGTCATAATTGCATTGAGAGGTAGTCGATGGACCTGGCCTTATTTGATTTAGATGAAACCTTGATTTGTGAAGACAGTGCCAGCCTGTGGTTGCGCTGGTTAGTGGCGAAAAAACGGGCTCCGCTGTCTTTGCTAAAAAAAGAACAGGAATTGATGCAGGATTATTATCGCGGTCATCTTTCCATGGAATGTTACATGCACGCCACGCTGGCTCCGCTAGTCGGCTATTCCATACAAGAAGTGACAGGTTGGGTTGAAAGTTTTATTCAGCAGGAAATTTTGCCGCGAGTATATCCGCAGGCGCAGGAGCAGTTGGATTGGCATCGACAGCGGGGAGATCATATTCTGATTATCTCGGCCAGCGGCGAGCATTTAGTCGCACCTATTGCTCGCCAATTAGGCGCCGATACTGCGTTGGCCATTGGTGTCGCGCTGGAAGATAACCGGATTACCGGAGATACCTACGGCGTACTCACTTTTCGCGAAGGTAAGGTTGCGCGCATCAATGAGTGGCTGAAAAACTCGCCACCTCTCTGTTTTTCCAATACTTATGGCTACAGCGACTCAATAAACGATAGGCCAATGTTGGAGTTTGTAGATTACGCGACGGTTATCAATCCCAATAACCAATTGGCAGATCTCGCCATTCTCAACGAATGGAATATCGCTCATTGGCACGGTGAGTATTTGATACACAATCATACTTCTTTAGGCTATGAAACCGGCTTATAGTGACGATAACACTTCGATTATACCGAATCATTCAGGTCAATAAGTGAGGAATCAATGTTGACAGTATGGGGTAGAAACAATTCCACCAACGTAAAAAAAGTATTGTGGTGTCTGGAAGAATTGGGCATTGAATATCAGCAAATTGATGCCGGCGGCAAATTTGGCAAGCTGGACGACCCAAATTACCGTTCACTAAACCCTAACGGGCTGATTCCCTGCCTGCAAGACGGCGACTTTATTTTGTGGGAATCTAACACGATCGTCCGCTATATTGCATTGAAATACGGCGAAAAGAGCACACTTTACCTAGCAGACATCCAACAGCGTGCCAGCGCAGAAAAATGGATGGATTGGGCTCAGGCTTTAGCCGCTCCGTTCAAAGCTGCATTTGTTGGTTTGGTACGAACTCCGCCGGAACAGCAGGATAAACAGAAGATTCAGCAGGGCATAAAAGAATGGGATGCTCTGATGGGGATTGCAAACGGCGAATTGGAAAAACAGCCTTATTTATCTGGCCAACACTTTGGTGTCGGAGACATTCCTCTGGGTTGCATCGCTTATGCCTGGTTCAATTTACCGATCGAACGCAGCCACCATCCGCATCTGGCACGTTGGTATCAGCAAATCAGCCAGCGTCCGGCGTTTAAGCAAGTGATCGAGATTGGATTAAGCTGAATTTTACTCTGTCAAAAGGATCAGATTTCGGTTGATATCATCCAGTTCAAGATTAACCAAACGACTGCAAACCGAAATCCGATCCCCACACCGTTTCACACTAACGACTAGCTTACCGGCATTCTTTCTGGATCCGGATAAGTGTACTCAAACCCCAGTTCGCTGCATATCCGGCTACCGTCAACCAGACGGCTGGGCTGCTCTTCCTCTTCAGCAGCAAACTCCGGTGGTGCGAGTTGCAATGTTCGGGCAAACTCAGGGTAAAAATCTTTTTTGGCCGGATGCTTAGGCGCACATAAATTGTAAGTATGTCCGCCTTTGGGTAACTTCAGCAGCAGTTCAATGGCAGCGATCACGTCATCCTGATGAACCAGATTCACTCCTTGCGAACCGCCTTTTACGCCCGTTTTTCCCGCCAGGAAACGCCCCGGATGACGTTCATTGCCCACCAATCCGGCAAGCCGAAGAATATCAACAGAAGTATGGGGCAATCGATGCAGCCATTGCTCTAATTCCACCAGCGTTTTCCCCGCCACCGAAACCGGATTCAGCGGCGAATCTTCTTTCACTTTTCCAACGGTATCTCCATAAACCGAGGTGGAACTGGTGAAAATAATGCGTGGAATACCATAAACCAGAGCACTATCAACCACCTGCTGCACCGCCAGAAAATAGTTTTCGCCCCCCTCTGCGGTGCGGCTAGCGGGCAAGGTCACGACCAAGGCGTCAGCATCGAAAAGATGTGGTAAATCTTCCGGATCACAAATCAGCTCCGGCGTCAGAACCAACTGATAACACTCAATACCGCTCATGCGGGCTGCATCTACACCGTCAGGCGTTGTTTTGCTCCCTACCACCTGAATGCCACGCCGCAGCAAGGACTGGGCCAACGGCATTCCCAACCAGCCTAAACCTATGATAGCGACCTTTTTCATCAATCTGCTCTCCTGCCTGTGCAGTAAAAACTCATGGCTCAGGCTCCTAAGCCATTGGGCTACGGCCGAGTCGTCTTCCATTCATCATGCCAAATTACCCTCAAATCAGGATAATACCAAGGCGTAACAAGCTAAATATACGGCTTACAAATTCCACGCCAGCAATGATTCATCTGAATAAGAGGATAGCCCCGAACCACATGGGTTATCATGCGTGAAATAAAATCATCTTAATAAAAAAAGATTGCTTTCACATCATCAGATAGTTTAGGTTGATTGACAGAGCAAACGATACTTTACAAATTCTGGTTATCGGCAGCGAGTCCATAACCCCAAGTGAGAAACCATTATGAATCGCGTTCAATTTAATCACCATCATCACCATCATCCTGACTAGTCTGACAGGCCGATGTGTGCTGGAAGACGGTTAACGAATCTTCCAGGTGGCGTAAGAACGCATTAAAGAAAGCCCTCGGAAGATCATCTTCCGAGGGCTTTTTTGTTGCCCAAAACTTTTGAATTTAAATGAATAAGTTATGAGGTTTACCATGTTAGATAAAACACGTTTACGTATCGCAATGCAGAAATCAGGCCGCCTGAGCGAAGATTCCCAAGAACTGCTGTCACGCTGCGGTATCAAAATCAACCTGCAACAACAGCGCCTGATTGCCTTCGCAGAGAACATGCCTATCGATATCCTGCGCGTTCGCGATGACGATATCCCCGGTCTGGTTATGGACGGCGTAGTCGATTTGGGCATTATTGGCGAAAACGTACTGGAAGAAGAATTACTTAACCGCCGCGCCCAAGGGGAAGATCCTCGTTACTTTACCCTGCGCCGCCTGGATTTTGGTACTTGCCGCCTGTCTCTGGCGACCCCGCTGGATGCGGAATATAGCGGCCCACAATGCTTGCAAAATAGCCGAATTGCCACCTCTTACCCGCACCTGCTAAAGCAATACCTTGATAAACAAGGCGTCCGTTTTAAATCCTGTTTACTGAATGGCTCCGTTGAAGTGGCTCCCCGCGCGGGTCTGGCCGATGCCATCTGCGATTTAGTCTCTACCGGTGCAACATTGGAAGCCAACGGGCTGCGAGAAGTAGAAGTAATTTATCGTTCAAAAGCCTGTTTGATTCAACGAGATGGCGAAATGCCAGAAGCTAAACAGCAGCTAATCGACCGACTGATGACCCGAATTCAAGGCGTTATTCAAGCTCGAGAATCGAAATACATCATGATGCACGCGCCGAGCGAACGTCTGGATGAAATCATTACCCTACTTCCAGGCGCCGAACGCCCAACGATTCTGCCATTGGCCGGTGATAAAAGCCGCGTAGCCATGCACATGGTTAGTAGCGAAACCCTGTTCTGGGAAACCATGGAGAAACTAAAAGCACTGGGCGCCAGCTCTATTTTGGTCCTTCCTATTGAAAAGATGATGGAGTAAACCATGCAGCCGACGAACTTCAATACTCTGATCGACTGGCAGCAATGCAGTTTAGAACAGCAAAAAGCGTTACTGACACGCCCGGCAATCAACGCCTCAGAGCGTATTACTGCCGCGGTGAATGAGATATTGGATCGGGTGAAAAGCGAGGGTGATAGCGCCCTGCGCGACTTCAGCCAGCGTTTTGACAAAGTGCAGGTAGCCGATATTCGTATCAGCGCTGCCGATATTGCCGCCGCTTCCGCACGTCTGAAGGATGATGTTAAACAGGCAATGGCGCAGGCGGTACGCAATATTGAAATTTTCCATAAAGCACAAAAAACGCCGCTGGTTGACGTCGAAACCCAGCCGGGAGTGCGCTGCCAGCAAATCACGCGCCCTATCGCTTCCGTCGGCCTGTATATTCCAGGCGGTTCTGCCCCGCTGCCTTCAACCGTATTAATGTTGGGAACCCCAGCTCGCATCGCCGGATGTAAACGCGTAGTGCTATGTTCACCGCCGCCGATTGCCGATGAAATTCTCTATGCCGCGCAGCTTTGTGGCATTGAAGAAGTGTTCCAGCTTGGCGGTGCACAGGCTATTGCCGCCATGGCTTTTGGCAGCGAATCCGTACCCAAAGTGGACAAAATCTTCGGGCCGGGCAATGCCTATGTCACGGAAGCGAAACGTCAGGTTAGTCAACGCCTCGACGGCGCAGCTATTGACATGCCCGCAGGTCCGTCAGAAGTGCTGGTGATTGCCGATAGCGGCGCTACGCCAGCCTTTGTTGCTTCAGATTTGCTTTCTCAGGCAGAGCATGGCCCTGATTCTCAGGTGATTTTGCTGACTCCGGATGCCGCCATTGCTCAGGCCGTTGCCGTTGAAGTGGAAAAACAGCTAGCTCAGCTTTCTCGTTCTTCTATCGCCCGTCAGGCGCTGGAAAGCAGTCGTCTGATTGTCACCAAAGATCTCCAGCAATGTATTGATATCAGTAACCAATACGGTCCGGAGCACTTGATTCTGCAAACGCGTGAACCCGAAAAAATGGTCGCTCTGATTGATAACGCCGGTTCGGTATTCCTTGGCGATTGGTCTCCGGAATCCGCTGGCGATTACGCCTCCGGCACCAATCACGTATTACCGACTTACGGTTATACCTCGACTTATTCAAGTTTAGGCTTGGCAGACTTCGTAAAACGCATGACTGTGCAACAGTTAACACCGCAAGGTTTACTGGATTTAGCGCCGACCATTGAAACTCTGGCGCAGGCTGAACAGTTAACGGCCCATAAAAATGCCGTTACCCTGCGAGTTACCGCCCTTAACGCCATTAAAAAGGAGTCAAAATGAGTGCGTCTATTATCGAACTGGCCCGCGCCAATGTGCGCGAGCTGACTCCTTATATGTCTGCGCGCCGACTGGGCGGTAACGGCGATGTATGGCTAAACGCCAACGAATATCCGCAAGCGCCGAACTTTACCTTAACGGCGCAAACCTTTAACCGTTACCCAGAATGTCAGCCTAAGCAAGTCATTGAACGCTATGCCGATTATGCAGGCATAGCGGCCGATCAAGTCTTGGTCAGCCGAGGCGCAGACGAAGGTATCGAACTGTTGATTCGTGCCTTTTGCGAACCGGGTCAGGATGCCATTTTATTTTGCCCACCGACCTATGGCATGTATTCGGTCAGCGCAGAAACCTTTGGCGTAGAACGGCGTACCGTACCCGCTAAAGAAGACTGGCAGTTGGACTTACCGGCGATTGCCGACAGTCTGGATGGCGTAAAAGTCCTTTATGTCTGTAGCCCAAACAATCCCACCGGCAACCTGATTAATCAGCAGGACTTGCGTCAGGTACTGGAGTTGGCCAAAGACCGCGCTGTGGTGGCGATAGATGAGGCTTATATCGAGTTTTGCCCGCAGGCTAGCGTCAGCGAATGGTTAAAAGATTATCCGAATTTAGTGATTTTGCGCACGCTATCTAAAGCTTTTGCTTTAGCCGGTTTACGCTGTGGCTTTACGCTAGCTAACAACGATATTATCCAGCTGCTACTTAAAGTGATTGCTCCTTATCCGCTTTCCACTCCGGTGGCGGATATCGCAGCGCAGGCACTGAGTCCGCAAGGTATCGCCACCATGCGCCAGCGAGTGGCCGAGATACGAACAACTCGCGAATGGTTCATCGGCGAATTGCAAAATTGCGACTGCGTAGAACAGGTGTTTACCAGTGAAACCAACTATGTTCTGGCACGATTTTCTGCTTCCAGTAGCGTGTTTAAAAGCTTGTGGGATCAAGGTATTATCCTGAGAGACCAGAATAAACAGCCGGGATTGTCTGGGTGCCTGCGTATCACTATCGGCACTCGTCAGGAATGCGAACGGGTTATTTCAGCCCTAGCCACTTTACCCGGTATAAATAGCCCCAATGCAACCAATACATCATCATCCAGCCTTTGAAGGGAACGTTATGAGCCAGAAATTTCTTTTTATTGACCGCGACGGCACCCTGATTGCTGAACCGCCAGAAGACTATCAGGTTGATCGGCTGGATAAACTGGCGCTGGAACCGGAAGTGATACCTGCTCTGCTGGCTCTGCAAAAAGCCGGTTACAAACTGGTGATGATCACTAATCAGGATGGACTGGGAACGGACAGTTTCCCTCAGGAATCCTTCGATCCGCCGCACAGTTTGATGACGCAGATTTTTACTTCCCAAGGCATCCACTTCGAAGACGTCTTAATTTGTCCGCACCTCCCGGCAGATAACTGCGCCTGTCGCAAGCCTAAGACGGCACTGGTAGAAAACTATTTGACCGACGGCGTGATGAACGGAGCCAATAGCTATGTGATTGGCGATAGAGAAACCGATCTACAGCTGGCCGAAAATATGGGCATCAGTGGACTGCGCTATCAACGTGATGGTCTGAACTGGTCACAGATAGCCAAACAGTTGACTCAGCGAGATCGCCACGCTCACGTTAACCGCGTGACCAAAGAAACGGCCATTGATGTGAACGTGTGGCTGGATCGGGAAGGTGGCAGCAAAATCAAAACTGGCGTAGGTTTCTTCGATCATATGTTGGATCAGATAGCCACCCACGGCGGATTCCGTATGGATATTCAGGTTAGCGGCGATCTTTATATCGACGATCACCACACCGTGGAAGACACCGCATTAGCGCTAGGTGAAGCCATTAACAGTGCGCTGGGTGACAAACGTGGTATTGGCCGTTTCGGTTTTGTACTACCGATGGACGAATGTCTGGCGCGCTGCGCACTGGATATCTCAGGCCGCCCGCATCTGGAATATAAAGCCGAATTTAATTATCAGCGCGTTGGGGATTTAAGCACCGAAATGGTTGAGCACTTCTTCCGTTCGCTGTCTTACGCCATGGCCTGTACCCTGCACCTGAAAACCAAAGGTCGCAACGATCACCACCGAGTTGAGAGTTTGTTTAAGGTCTTTGGCCGCACGCTGCGTCAGGCCATTCGCGTCGAAGGCAATACGCTGCCAAGCTCGAAAGGAGTGCTGTAATGAACGTGGTCATTCTGGACACCGGATGCGCCAATCTCTCCTCCGTGACCTACGCCGTTCAACGTTTGGGCTATGAACCGGTCATTAGCCGCGATCCGGACATCGCACTACGAGCCGATAAGCTGTTTTTGCCCGGCGTAGGTACCGCCCATGCCGCCATGGAACAGCTCAAAGAGCGAGAACTGATCGAGTTGATTAAAGCCTGTACTCAGCCGGTTCTGGGGATTTGTCTGGGCATGCAGCTTTTGGCTAGCCACAGTGAAGAAAGCGGCGGTATCGACACCTTGGGTATCATCGATGCACCGGTAAAACTCATGACCGATTTTGGCTTACCGCTACCGCATATGGGTTGGAATCAGATTTCTGCTCAGGCAGGTAATCATCTGTTCCGCGGCATTGCCGATGGCACCTACTTCTATTTTGTCCACGGATATGCGATGCCAATATGTCCAAATACCATCGCCCAGGCCAACTACGGCGAGCCGTTTACCGCCGCGGTTGAAAAAGACAACTTCTTTGGCGTGCAGTTTCATCCGGAACGTTCGGGTGCAGCAGGCGCACAATTGCTGAAAAACTTTTTGGAGATGTAGGCACCATGATTATTCCCGCTTTGGATTTGATCGAAGGCAAAGTGGTGCGTTTGCATCAGGGCGACTACGGCCAACAGCGCGATTACGGCAATCACCCATTGCCGCGTTTACAGGATTATCAGCAGCAAGGCGCGCAGGTTTTACATCTGGTCGACTTAACCGGAGCTAAAGATCCTGCGGCCCGCCAGATCCCATTATTACGTGAGCTACTGGCCGGCGTAGAAGTACCGGTGCAGGTCGGCGGCGGCATTCGTAATGAACAGGATGTAGCAGCCTTGTTGAAGGCTGGCGCCACCCGCGTGGTGATTGGTTCAACGGCGGTCAGGCAGCCAGAGTTGGTACAGAGCTGGTTTGAACGTTACGGAGCCGATGCGATTGTCCTGGCGTTGGATGTGCGTATTGATAAAACCGGCCGTAAAGAAGTAGCTATCAGCGGCTGGCAGGAAAACTCCAACGTCACACTAGAACAAATTATCGAACAATACCTGCCTTTTGGTCTGAAACACGTCCTTTGCACCGATATATCTCGCGACGGCACGCTGGCAGGTTCTAACGTCGAACTGTATCAGGAAGTCTGCGCCAGCTATCCACAAGTGGCTTTTCAAGCCTCTGGTGGGATTGGCTGTCTGGACGATATTGCCAGACTACGCTCCAGCGGAGTACAAGGCGTTATTGTAGGCCGCGCCTTACTAGACGGTAAATTTAATGTGAAGGAGGCGATCGCATGCTGGCAAAACGCATAATTCCCTGTCTGGATGTGAAAGACGGGCAGGTTGTCAAAGGCGTTCAGTTTCGCAACCATGAAATCATCGGCGATATCGTTCCTCTGGCACAGCGTTACGCCGCAGAAGGCGCAGATGAACTGGTGTTTTATGATATCACCGCATCATCCGATGGTCGGGTCGTGGATAAAAGCTGGGTAGCTCGCGTTGCCGAAGTGATCGATATTCCTTTTTGCGTTGCTGGTGGTATTAAGAGCGTCGAGGATGCTGGCCAGATCCTGACTTACGGCGCAGATAAGATCTCTATCAATTCTCCGGCTCTGGCCGATCCAACCTTGATCACTCGTTTGGCCGAACGCTATGGCGTACAGTGCATCGTCGTCGGGATTGATACCTGGTACGACGCCGAAAGCGATAGTTATCAGGTTTATCAATTTACCGGCGATGAAAAACGCACCAAAGCCACCACCTGGCAAACCGAAGACTGGATTCGTGAAGTACAGTTACGCGGCGCCGGTGAAATTGTTCTGAATATGATGAATCAGGATGGAGTACGCAACGGCTATGACTTACGTCAGCTCAAACAAATGCGCGCCATTTGCCGTGTACCCTTGATCGCATCCGGCGGCGCGGGTACGCCGGAACATTTCCTGCAAGCCTTCCGCGATGCGGACGTCGATGGCGCTTTAGCAGCATCGGTATTCCATAAACAGATCATTAATATTGGCGAGTTAAAAACCTATTTGTCTGAACAAGGCGTGGAGATAAGAGTGTGTTAACTGAACAACAGATCAACCAGCTAGATTGGAAAAAAGTCGATAACATGATGCCCGCTATCGTTCAGCATGCCGTCTCCGGTGAAGTTCTGATGATGGGATACATGAATCGGGAAGCGCTGGCAGCAACGGAGAAATCAGGCAAAGTCACCTTTTACTCCCGCACCAAACAGCGTCTATGGACTAAAGGCGAAAGCTCTGGCCATTTCCTCAACGTAGTCAATATCTACCCTGACTGCGATAACGATACCCTCTTGATTTTAGTGAATCCGATTGGCCCAACCTGCCATTTAGGCAATAACAGCTGCTTTTCGCCGGCAGCTAGCGACTGGGGTTTCCTGTATCAGCTCGAACAATTGCTAGCTGAACGTAAAAACGCCGATCCTGAAAGTTCTTATACCGCCAGCCTCTACGCCAGCGGCACCAAGCGTATCGCCCAGAAAGTTGGGGAAGAAGGTGTAGAAACCGCGCTAGCGGCAACGGTAAACGATCGAGAAGAACTGACGAATGAAGCGTCCGATCTGATTTATCATTTGCTGGTTCTGCTGCAAGATCAGAATTTGGATCTCAGTAAAGTGATCGGCCGCCTACGGGAACGCCACGAGAAATAGCCTTCCCGTTATCAATGGCATTTCGACGTAAAAAAGCCCTCACATTTTAATCTGCGAGGGCTGTTTATTACGACAGATCTGGTCAATACATCATTAGAACTATCTATTCGTTAGCGAAATCTGGCTATTGCTGTTACAGATTAAGGCATAGTTTGCAAGAAACGTTCTATTACGGACAGCTCACATCATCAGGCTAACGGATTATCAGTTACAATGATGGGCGCTGCCAAATATCATGCATTCACGCTTATATCGCTAAACTAAGCAATTATTCCATCCACTCAGTGTGGAAAACGCCTTCTTTATCAGTGCGTTTGTAAGTATGCGCACCGAAGTAGTCGCGCTGCGCCTGAATCAGGTTGGCAGGCAGTACGGCAGAACGATAGCTGTCGTAGTAGTTGATTGCAGCAGAGAAGGTAGGCGTTGGGATGCCGTTCTGAACCGCATAAGACACAACGTCACGCAGCGCTTGCTGATATTCATCAGCGATCTGTTTGAAGTAAGGAGCCAACAGCAGGTTTGCAATCTTAGGATTATCTGCATAAGCATCGGTGATTTTTTGCAGGAATTGCGCGCGAATGATACAGCCAGCGCGGAAGATCTTAGCAATCTCACCGTAGTGCAGATCCCAGTTATTCTCGTCGGAAGCCGCTTTCAGCTGAGAGAAGCCCTGAGCGTAAGAAACAATTTTACCCAGATACAGCGCGCGGCGAACTTTTTCGATAAACTCTGCTTTATTACCTTCGAAAGCTTTAACCGTTGGGCCGGTCAACACTTTAGATGCAGCAACACGTTGATCTTTCAGGGAAGAAAGGTAACGAGCAAAGACGGACTCGGTGATCAGAGTCAAAGGTTCACCCAGATCCAGAGAACTCTGGCTGGTCCACTTACCGGTACCTTTGTTTGCGGCTTCATCCAGAATCACATCAACCAGATATTTACCTTCTTCATCTTTCTTGGTGAAGATATCTTTTGTGATGTCAATCAGGTAGCTATTCAGCTCGCCCTTATTCCATTCGGAGAAAGTCGCAGCCAGTTCTTCATTATTCAGACCCAGCGCTTGTTTCAGCAGAGAATAAGCTTCAGCGATCAGCTGCATATCGCCATATTCGATACCGTTGTGCACCATTTTCACATAGTGACCAGCACCGTCAGCGCCGATATAAGCTACGCAGGCTTCGCCGTCATCAGCACGAGCGGCAATTTTTTCCAGAATTGGAGCAACCAGTTCATAAGCTTCTTTCTGACCGCCAGGCATAATTGAAGGGCCTTTCAGGGCACCCTCTTCACCGCCGGACACGCCGGTACCGATGAAGTTAAAGCCCTGCTCAGACAGTTCGCGGTTACGACGAATGGTGTCTTTGTAATAGGTATTACCGCCGTCGATCAAAATGTCACCTTTATCGAGGTGAGGAGTCAGCGACGCGATAGTTTTGTCAGTAGCTTCACCTGCTTTCACCATCAGCAAAATACGACGCGGTTTTTCCAGTGAATCCACAAACTCTTCAACGGTATAACTCGGCACCAGATTTTTTCCTGGGTTTTCAGCAACCACTTCGTCGGTTTTATCTGATGAACGGTTAAAGATGGAAACGGAATAGCCGCGGCTTTCGATGTTAAGCGCCAGGTTACGGCCCATTACCGCCATACCGACAACGCCGATCTGTTGTTTGGACATTAAAAAAACTCCTGTCTAAAGGATGACACCCGCGATTGGCCGATAAGCCCGCAGGTTTTTGCAGTGGGAAACATGTTAACTCAGGATTATGTCAGGTGGGTAGTGATTGGTGCGATAGACAGCACAACCGGCCAGTTGCTGTACGCAGTCGTTTGCCTGAGGCAAAATAATCGCCGTCCCAAAAGAAAAGGCAACCTAACGGTTGCCTGATTTACGATCATTTCAGCGGATTAAGACACAAAATCCTTTAACCAGGCCTTGAACTCATCCCCCTGAACCGGATGACGCAAACCGTAAGCAACATAGGCCTGCATATAACCCAGTTTTTCGCCACAGTTATAAGCCTGACCGGTCAACGCTACCGCATCCACCGGTTGTAGAGCATTCAACGCAGCAATAGCATCAGTCAGCTGAATACGTCCCCAGGCACCCGGTTCGGTTTTCTCTAACAGTGGCCAGATATCGGCGGAAAGAACGTAACGGCCAACCGCTGACAGGTTTGACTTCATTCCGGTCAGATTTTCTGGCTTTTCTTGCATATCCACTATCGGGCTTGCCTCACCCGGAGCCAGCCCCGGCGCTTCGCAGGCAATGACCGAGTAGTTTGGCAGCTCTTCAACAGACATTGGCTGAACCAGCACCTGACTTGCGCCGGTATCTTCAAAACGCGTTATCATCTGAGCCAGATTATCTTTGGTCAAATCAGACTTAGCGTCATCAATGAGGACGTCAGGCAGCAGAACCACGAAAGGTTGACCGTCGATCAGCGGCTTAGCACACAGCACTGCGTGGCCGAGTCCTTCCGGGTGACCCTGACGAATATGCATAATGGTTACACCCGGCGGGCAGATAGATTGCACATCCTCCAGCAGCTGGCGCTTCACTCGAGCTTCCAGCATCGCCTCCAATTCGTAGGAAGTATCAAAATGGTTTTCTATGGCATTTTTTGAGGAATGTGTGATCAAAATAATATCGGTGATACCTGCGGCAACACATTCGTTAACAACGTGTTGAATCAGCGGCTTATCAACGATTGGCAGCATTTCTTTTGGAATGGCTTTGGTTGCTGGCAGCATTCTCATACCTAAGCCGGCAACCGGGATGACTGCTTTTAATTTAGTCATATTCACCTAACGAGTTTTCATGCAAATAAAGCCTGTTATTCAAAAATTACGCGCGGATTCTGCGTTATGCGTCTATTTGCTGTTTTAACCAGGCAGAGAATTTTTCGCCTTCTGTATCATGGCGAACACCGTAGGCCACAAAAGCTTTCATATAACCAAGTTTATCGCCGCAATCATGGGATTTGCCCGTCATATGGAATGCTTCTACCGGTTGCTGCTCCATCAGCATAGCAATAGCATCGGTCAGCTGAATTTCGCCGCCCGCTCCGCTCGGCGTTTTCTTTAGCAGTGGCCAGATATCCGCGGACAACACATAACGCCCAACGACCGCCAGATTTGACGGCGCTTCCGCCACGCTTGGCTTTTCGACTACGGCGGTCATCAGACTACTGTCGCCCGGCTGCAGTTTCACGTTACCGCAATCTGCAATGCCGTATTTAGACACATCTTGCTGCGGAACAGGTTCCACCATAATCTGGCTATGGCCGGTTTCCTCAAAACGCTTAATCATGCTGGCCAGGTTTTCCCGCGACAGGTCGGCAGTAGAATCATCCAGTAACACATCCGGCAAGAGCACAATAAAAGGCGAATCACCGACCATTGGCTGCGCGCACAGCACTGCGTGCCCCAGCCCTTTGGCCTGCCCCTGACGCACTTGCATAATTGTGACATCCGGCGGGCAAATATTTTGCACTTCATTAAGTAACTGTCGTTTTACTCGTGACTCTAGCGTAACTTCTAGCTCAAATGAGGTATCAAAATGGTTTTCTATCGCATTTTTCGATGAGTGACTGACCAGAACGATATCTTTAATTCCGGCGGCTACGCATTCATTCACGATATATTGAATCAATGGTTTATCGACGACCGGCAACATTTCTTTCGGAATTGCCTTAGTCGCAGGCAACATTCGAGTGCCAAGACCAGCCACAGGAATTACAGCCTTCAAATTCTTCTTCATCTGCCCTACCTTATTCTCAAACAACCTACTGCGGCGAGCTATCAACCGGTTAAACTCAACACGGTGGCACATTCTTAGCAAGAGTGAGAATGTATGCCTAAACAGGTCAGTTCCACAGCAAAAATGTATATCAATCTATTACAAATTAGATAAATGGATGAGTAAAAATCACTCTATATTTATCCGCCATATATTAGCAAGCAAGGTATCTATCGTCATTTTTTTGCATCTGTCACCGATAAAACCATGTTGCTTATTAAGTTCATTCTAGATCATGTAAACAATAGGCTAACCCACTAATTAACTTTACCTTAGGATAATCTCAGCCTCATTACGATATACCTGTCTGATTTTCGGATAATGACTCATCACTTCGGTCAATTCCCCCGCAGTTCTTGGCCCCGAGGCTATTGAGAGTTGAATTTTACCCGATCAGCGCCCATTATTCTGACTGCGGCATAAGCCGTAGAAATAGAAGGTGAAACTGGGCATATGGAATGGATCATGGATCCAACAATTTGGGCCGGATTGGCAACGCTAATCGTGCTAGAAATTGTATTAGGCATTGATAACCTCATCTTTATAGCCATTTTGGCAGATAAACTCCCCCGTCATCTTCGGGATAAAGCACGAGTCACCGGGCTGCTTTGCGCTTTAGCGATGCGTTTGGTACTGCTGGCCTGCATCTCTTGGCTGGCGACGCTCACTGCACCGCTGGTGACTCTTGCCGAGCACCCTTTCAGCGCCAGAGACTTGATCATGCTGATTGGGGGGATTTTCTTGCTGTTCAAAGCCACTATGGAGCTAAATGAACGGCTGGAAGGTAAAGATCACCAGCAAAATAATCAGCGTAAAACCGCAAAATTCTGGCCGGTAGTGGCGCAGATCGTGGTGCTGGATGCCATTTTCTCATTGGATTCTGTCATCACCGCGGTCGGAATGGTTGACCATTTGGCGGTCATGATGGCGGCCGTAATCATTGCTATCGGCATGATGCTATTGGCCAGCAAGCCATTGACTCGTTTTGTTAACGCGCATCCAACCATTGTTATTTTGTGTTTAAGCTTCCTGCTGATGATCGGCTTTAGCTTAGTCGCAGAAGGTTTTGGCTATCATATTCCGAAAGGCTACCTGTATGCAGCTATTGGTTTCTCAGTAATTATTGAATCACTGAATCAGTTCGCGCAGTTTAACCGCCGTCGTTTCCTCACCTCGGCGCGTCCTCTGCGTGAACGAACCGCAGAAGCGGTACTGCGGATCTTGAGTGGTAAACATGAAGAAGCCGGGCTGGATAACCACACCGCCAGCCTGATTGCAGATCAAGGGCGCCAAAATCAGGAAGTCTTTAACCAGCAGGAACGGCGCATGATCGAGCGCGTATTGGGACTAGCTCAGCGAACGGTCAGCAGCATCATGACTTCACGCCACGACGTGGAATATCTGGATCTGAACGATCCACCGGAAAAACTAACTGCTCTGCTGACTAAAAATCTGCATACCCGAATTGTGGTGACCGAAGATAGCACCACCGACGAGCCTTTAGGGGTCGTACACGTTATTGACCTATTAAAACAGCAGCTTTCGCAAGAGAAACTGGATTTACGCGCACTGATTCGTCAGCCGCTGATTTTCCCTGAGCAAGTTTCACTGCTAATGGCTTTGGAGCAGTTCCGTCAGGCGCAAACCCATTTCGCGTTTGTGGTTGATGAGTTTGGATCCATTGAAGGCGTAGTGACATTAACCGACGTGATGGAAACCATCGCTGGTAATCTGCCGGTAGCCGGTGAAGTACCGGATGCTCGTCATGATATTCAGCAAATCGATGACGGTACCTGGATTGCCAACGGTTATATGCCGCTCGAGGATTTGGTGATGTATTTACCCTTACCTATTGATGAAAAAAGGGAATATCACACGCTGGCGGGATTATTGATGGAACACACCCAGCGTATTCCTCAGGTCGGTGAGCAATTGCAGATCGGGGATTATCTGTTTGAGCCGCAGGAAGTGAGCAGCCACCGGATTCTAAAAGTGAAAATTACTCCGCTGAAAGTGCCGGAACCGGACGACGAAGTATAAGAAATGAAACTGCCGATAGCGTCAGGCTCTGACGTATTATGCCTGACGCTATCCATTTAACACCCTGTCTAACTGCTTAATCTATTTAAGTCTTAACGCAGTGGAACCAGAATTTCGGTCGCCACGATAACCACCACCAATCCGACCAGAACCGGTACTGAAGTACGTTTTACCACTTCAAACGGTGATATTTTCGCCATCCCCGCAACCGCAACCACTACGCCAGAAACCGGTGACAAGGTGCGTCCCAGGTTTGACGCCTGTAGCATCGGGATAACCAGATAGGCTGGGTTTATCCCCATTTGAGCCGCCAGTTTCGGGATCAGCTCGACGAAGGCATAGAAAGGTGCATTACCTGAGCCAGTAGTCATTGCCGCCAGCATGGTAATAGTGACCAGCACCAGCATCATCACTATGCCGCCAGTCCCAAAGGATTGAGCTAGTCCAATCAGCCCACTGATGAAACCAACCGTACTCAGCCCTTGAGCAAATACGCCCGCCGCCACCAACAGCATTACGACGGTGGCAAAAGCGTCCGCCATTCCGCGATAGGCCACTTCCAGACCGGCGAATACCGTTTTAGCGCTGAAACTGCGCACAAATTCAATAACCGCGGCCAACAACATACAAATCACCAGAACGGTAATAATGTGTAGCTCTGGTCCCCATTTTCCGTCAAAAATCAGCACGCCAATAATCGGCGTAAAGGGTAAAATGGCATAAAAGCTCGGCGCATTGGTTGTGATCTCATTCACATCCATCATTTCATGCTTTTCCTGACTTTTATTATCCAGGTAACGTTGCCAGAAGAAATGCGCTATCGCCATACAAACAATCGCGGCGATAGAGATTGGCAAAGTCGTTTTAAAAGCGAAATCAACCAGTGGCATTTCCGATGCTTTTGCCGCCAGCACGACGTCACCAGAAGTAGGAGCCAGAATAATCGCCGCCGGCGAGGCGCAAATTGCCGCTGCGGCGCCACGGCTAATGCCCACGTTCACCATAACCGGGAACAAGGTTGCCATCAGTAATACGCCCAGCCCGGTAGCTGAAGAAACCGCCAGTGACATCAGGCAAGCCACAATATACGCGGCGACCATCAGCAAATACGGCGAGTTAATCATTTGCAGCGGCTTGGAGGCAATCTTCACCACCACATCATTGGCACCAATGTGCGTCATGTAGGCAGCAAACCCGCACAGCATCATGATCATCATGCCGAGATCGCCACCGCGGCTCATCAACAGGATTTTGACATACTCAACAATGTCAGTAGCCCGCCAGCCGGTTGACGTGGCGCTGGCCGGTAACACGCTTTTTCCCATCAGTGCGCTGATTATCAGCAACAGTAAACCACCGACCATCAGCACCCCAGTAGCTGAATAGCCCTTAATGATATAGCGGCCAACGCCTACCGCCACAACCACCCCAATCAATAGATCCAACATTAATCCTCTCTTACCCGATACAGGCCGGAACTTAGCGCATCCGGGTATTATTTTCTTCGTGAATTGGACAAAAATACGTTCTGCACTCTGCCTAAAGTCAGTCCGCGAGTTTATGACATCTATCAAGGATAAGCAGGGATTTTATACAGAAGAGGGAATCTGTGATGAGAAGTCTAGCTTTAAGGGGGAAAAACGTTAGAGGTACAAACAATAAAATAACAATTTATCAACCAAAACAGGCTGGCAGCCGGATTCCCCACTGCCAACCCGAAATGTAATTACAGTTTATCCAGCAACTTTTTCAAATCCTGACCGTTGCGCTTATCTTTATTACGCTCCGCCCATTCATTGAGAGCGCTTTTCGCTCGTTGCTGCAATTCTTTGCGCAGTAACTGCTCTACGTCTAACTGATATTTCAAACTCGCCCACGGGCCGTAAATACGCAGCGGAATATCGGTATTTTGCAGCGTTTTAACCAGCTTATCCTGACCATTCCAGCCCTGAATAACACGGACCGCCAAATTCATATCGGCTTGTTGCCCCGGTAAGTTCAGCGAACCATTGCCTTTTAGCGAAATCAGAGCCGAATCCGCGTTCAGCTCGCTGACTTTCAATAAACCTTTATTGAGTGCCAATTGAGTCTGTAGACGACTGACTTCGGTATAGCGTTCAAGACGCTCCGCCGCGGTCACGTCGCTAGTGCTACGCGTGACCGCCTGCTGTATTAGCTGCTGGATATTAATGCCGTGCAGTTGGGCATTGGCCATTGAAAGTTTCGCATCGCCGTTCCAACGGCGGCTAAAGGACTCCACGCCAAACCCTTCGCCGGATAACTGACCAGTCATCGAGAGTTGCCCAGTCAGGACCAATGGCAATTCCGCAGCCTGTAACACCGGCCCCAGATCCACATGATTAATGGTTGGTTCAACAGCAATGAGTAAGCGCTTACCGGTGACATCCAAAGTGCCGGGGAAAGAAAACTCACCCTTTAATGCCTGACCGGACAGACGGCTCACCGACAGTTTTCCCTGCTGATTATCCGCCAGCACGTTAAATTGATTCACGCTAATTCCGCGATAAACCAGATTGGTCGCGGTTAATGCCAGTTTGGCAGTGAAATCACGCAGCCCTTGTAAATCCCGACCCACGTCGGTTTCCTGACTGGCAATAACCGGCGCTGCGGCTACCAAAGGTTTGCTGCTGCTGGCAGATGAGGAAGTGTCCGCGCTTTTTGCCTGCCAGCCAAACAGTTGATCCAGATTGAGACTGTCGCTTTTCAGATCCAGATCATAGTGAGGAATAAAGCCCAACCGCGCCTGAACGCTGCCGGTTAGCACATTATTATTGGCACTAACGTTAAGCTGCTCAATGCTGACCTGCTGGTTATTTTGCTGGTAGGTCGCCACCAGCGAACCTTGGCCAGCAATCCCGCCAACCGGAACGTCGGCACCATCCAGTTTGTAAGTAAACTGGCTGATTTTCGCGCCCATATGTTGCGGATAATTTTGCATATCCACGTCGGCGTCAAGGGAGAATGTCAGATCTCGCTGATTGCGGTTAACCCGGCTGCTCAGGTTGACTTTTACCTGACGTTGCGGGCCTTGCTCGAGTAATAAATTGATATCGCGAACATTAATTTGGTCAGCATCTCGCTGCCAGATCAGCAGGCTATCGGCCACCTGCACCTTATCAATATCCAGCTTCCAGGATGTGCTTTCCGTTACCGGCGCATTTCCCGCCGGAGCCACAGGGGCATCAGGCTGTAAACGGGCTTCGCTATCAGGCGTTAGGCGAACCACAGCACCTTTCAACATCACCTGTTTTACCGCTAGCTGATGAGAGAGTAGCGGCCAGAGTTTGACATCCAGCCGCATATTTTCTGCACTGACAACCGGCGCATCAGCACCGGGTGCTGTGAGTGACATTCGGCCAGAAATAATGCTTAAGCGCGGCCATACGTGCCAACGCATATCCCCTTCCAGTGCCAGTCGGTAACCGTTATTTTTTTCGACCTGTTTGACCATATAGGCACGAAAGTCATTCGGATTAACCAGAAGTACCAGCGCGCTCATCCCCGCGACTAATACCACCAGCAAGATGGCTAACGTTGTCAGTAATCTTCTCATGACGTCCTCTTGTCCAAACAGGAATACAGGCTAACGCGACTTAGTCTTTATCGATACGACTGGCAACCGCCCCTTGCTGACCACGATATTTTGCATCCTGACGGCTGTTATACGGGCGCGCTGCCGGGCCAGATAACGGCTCGAAGCTCAGTGCGCCAATCAACATCCCCGGACGCAGTGCCAGCGGCAGCTTACCGGAATTATAGAACTCCAGCACAATACGCCCTTGCCAGCCGGGATCGATTCGGTGAGCGGTAACGTGAACCATCAACCCTAAACGAGCCAAAGAGGAACGCCCGTCCAGCCAACCGACCAAATCATCGGGAATAGTGACTGATTCGAGGGTTACGGCCAGCGCCAGCTCACCTGGATGCAAGAAGAATGCCTCACCTTCCGGCAAGATAATCTCATCGCTCATGACTCTATCCAGCGCTTCACTGACTTCATCTTTCGGGCCGCTTAAATCGATAAATGCCGCCGTATGACCGCGAAATACGCGGAATTGGTTGCCCAAGCGAACATCGACTGTAGCGCCGTTGATCCGTTCTACCGGCGGACGTGGAGTGATAACCAGCTTGCCATTATCCAACCACGCTTCTATATCACGATCGCACAGTCTCATCGATCAAATCTCCATTTAAATTCGTATGTTACAAAAACTGCCATAGAAAAGAGCAAAGATCCAGACGGATATCACTCGAAGAACTGGCTAAGTTTGGCTTTCAGAATATCAATGGCAATACGGTTTTTGCCGCCGCGCGGTACGATAATGTCAGCGTACTGCTTGGAAGGTTCGATAAACTGCAGGAACATTGGACGCACGGTTTTCTGGTACTGCGCCATCACCGATTCCATGGAGCGACCGCGTTCGTTCACGTCACGCTTCATTCGCCGCATCAGACAGATATCCAGCGGAGTATCGACGAAAATAGAGAAGTTCATTTCCTGACGTAGGCGAATATCAGTTAGCAACAAAATGCCTTCCAGAATAATCACTTTTTTCGGTTCGAGACGAACGGTTTCTTCTTTACGCGTATGTTCAGTATAGCTATACAGCGGCAATTCAATCGCGGTGCCCGCTTTCAGCGATTGCAAATGCTGTAGCAGCAGATTGTGATCCATAGCGTTGGGATGGTCATAGTTGGTTTTAACACGCTCTTCCATCGACAGGTGGCTTTGATCTTTGTAGTAGCTATCTTCTGGAATAACACCAATATGTTGATCGCCAACCTGTTCACGCAATTCGCGATACAGCGTGCTGGCAATAAGACTCTTCCCGGAGGCAGATGCGCCGGCAATCCCGATAATGACGCACTGATGTGCCTTGTCAGTCATAAAATTAAAGACCTGATTACGTAGTGTGAAGGGGGGCAAAGCACGGGGGTGCTAAGAACGCGCCAATTATAAGGAGTTCACTGGCATGACGCCAGCGCTAAGGCGTAGCAATGCAGGCCAGATAGGTGAATTATTTGGCAGAATGGGGAAATAAGCCCATTGGCAGCAGAATTTTAAGGCTAAAACCTGGCTGAAAGAATAAATGGCCTGCGCGTAAGGCACGGACAGGCCATTTTGGCTCTAGGGAAGATCTTATAGCGCGCGGAAAGAAATTTCCGTCGGGATGGCTTCACCTTGCCAGTACATTTCTGCCGCCACGTTTGAAGCCAGTTGGCGATAAATATCGGTAAACTCGCTGGCAGGCTGACTGATAACCGTCGGTTCGCCGCGATCCAAATCTTCACGCAAAGAGATATGCAGTGGAATTTGCCCCAATAGCTTGCAGTGATATTTTTCGGCCAGTTTCTCTGCCCCACCGGTGCCGAATATTGGCTCCAGATGACCGCAGTTGCTGCAAATATGCATGCTCATGTTTTCGATAATACCCAGCACCGGCACATTCACTTTTTCAAACATCACAATGCCTTTCATCGCATCGATCAGGGCAATATCCTGCGGCGTGGTTACGACTAGCGCGCCGGTAACCGGAATATTCTGCGAAAGCGTCAGTTGAATATCGCCGGTGCCCGGAGGCATATCGATCACCAGGTAATCCAGATCCGGCCACAGCGTATCCTGCAACATCTGCATCAGCGCTTTACTGGCCATCGGCCCGCGCCACACCATGGCGTTTTCGTCTGTCACCAAATAACCAATAGAGTTAGTGGCCAGCCCATGAGCCTGGATCGGCGACATGTGCTTGCCATCCGGCGAAGTTGGGCGCTCATTCATCGTACCCAGCATGTTTGGAATCGACGGGCCATAAATATCCGCATCCAGAATGCCCACTTTAGCGCCTTCCCCAATTAGCGCTAAGGCCAGATTAACCGCGGTACTCGACTTCCCTACCCCGCCTTTACCGGAACTGACGGCGACGATATTACGCACGCCTTTTACCCCCGGCTGATCGTTGGCACGGCGCAGCGTCGTAATATTGTGCGATAACTTCCAGTCGATCGCCTTGGCACCGGTTAGCTGTAATAGCTCACCGCTGACGGTTTCTTTCAGCGTTTCAAATCCGTATTGCCAGGCGAAAGGCATAATCAGTTCGATATGCAGCACATTATCCAACAGCGCACAGTGATGCAAAGCGCGCAGGGTGATCAGGTCTTTTTGCAGCGTCGGATGGGTGAAGGTGGTAAGCACCTTGGAAACTTGAGATTGCAGCAGGTCAGGGGTGGTCTGCTCGGGGGATTTTGGGCTCATCCCGGCTCCTTGAATTTATCGTTATTAACCTAAAGACAATAAGCTTTAGCATATCAGAACTCGGCTAATCGCGTGGAGTTCATAAAGAAAAACTGCGTCAAAGCCCGCTGATTTGACTTAAGCGCCGCCAGTCGTCCGCTGACCCTAGCGACAACCGGCCGAATCGGTTAACATCAAAGACCCCTTATTCCTATTACAGAAAGCAATTTCCTACTATGGCTCAAGTCGCGAAAAAATTATTGGTGACGTGCGCGCTACCATACGCTAACGGTTCTATTCATCTCGGTCATATGCTCGAGCACATCCAGGCTGATATCTGGGTCCGTTTCCAGCGAATGCGCGGCAATGAGGTTCATTTCATTTGTGCGGATGATGCCCACGGCACGCCAATCATGCTGAAAGCACAGCAATTGGGCGTTGAACCTGAGCAAATGATCGCGGAGATGAGCCAGGAACACCAACAGGATTTCGCCGGTTTTGGCATCAGCTACGACAACTATCACTCCACTCACAGTGATGAAAACCGCGAGCTGTCGAGCCTGATTTATCGTCGTTTGAAAGAAAACGGCTTTATTAAGAACCGCACCATTTCTCAGCTGTACGATCCTGAGAAAGGCATGTTCCTGCCGGATCGCTTTGTAAAAGGTACCTGTCCGAAGTGTAAAGCTCCGGATCAATACGGCGATAACTGTGAAGTCTGCGGCGCGACCTACAGCCCGACTGAACTTATCGAGCCGAAATCTGCCGTTTCCGGCGCTACGCCGGTAATGCGTGAATCCGAACATTTCTTCTTCGATTTGCCTGCATTCAGCGAAATGCTTCAGGCCTGGACTCGCTCCGGTGCACTGCAAGAACAAGTGGCAAACAAAATGCAGGAATGGTTCGATTCCGGTCTGCAACAATGGGATATCTCCCGCGATGCACCTTACTTCGGTTTTGAAGTACCGGACGCGCCGGGTAAATATTTCTATGTGTGGCTGGATGCGCCTATCGGTTATATGGGTTCATTTAAGAATCTGTGCGACAAACGCGGCGATTTGGATTTCGATGAATTCTGGCGTGAAGACTCCACCACCGAGCTGTACCACTTTATCGGTAAAGACATCGTTTACTTCCACAGCCTGTTCTGGCCGGCCATGCTGGAAGGCAGTAACTTCCGCAAACCAACTAACCTGTTTGTACACGGTTATGTCACGGTTAACGGCGCTAAAATGTCGAAGTCTCGCGGCACCTTTATTAAAGCGGGCACCTACCTGAAACATCTGGATGCCGATTGCCTGCGCTATTACTACGCGGCGAAACTGTCTTCACGCATCGATGATATCGATTTGAATCTGGAAGACTTCGTACAGCGCGTGAATGCCGATATCGTGAATAAAGTGGTGAATCTGGCCTCACGTAACGCCGGTTTTATCAATAAACGTTTCGACGGTAAATTAGCCGATAAACTGGCCGATCCTGAGCTATATCAGACCTTTATCGATGCAGCAGCATCTATCGCCGAGGCTTACAACAGCCGTGAAAGCGGTCGAGCCATTCGCGAAATCATGGCGCTGGCTGACGTGGCTAACCGCTATGTGGATGAGCAAGCACCTTGGGTAGTCGCGAAGCAGGAAGGCCGCGATGCCGATCTACAGGCTATTTGCTCTATGGGCATTAACCTGTTCCGCGTGTTGATGACTTACCTGAAACCCGTGCTGCCCGCGCTGACTGAACGTACTGAGGCCTTCCTCAATACCGAACTGACCTGGAATAGTATTGAGCAACCGTTGCTAAATCATCAGATTAGTCCGTTTAAAGCGCTGTTTAACCGAATCGATCTGGATAAAGTAAACGAGATGGTTGGCGATTCTAAAGAAAATCTGGCACCCGCCGCCGTCGTTACTGGCCCGTTGGCAGATGATCCTATTCAGGACACTATTAATTTCGATGATTTTGCCAAAGTTGATATGCGTATCGCGCTGATCAAACAAGCTGATTTCGTTGAAGGTTCCGATAAGCTGCTGAAACTGACTCTGGATCTTGGCGGTGAAACTCGCCAGGTATTCTCTGGTATTCGCTCCGCTTATCCCGATCCTAAAGCGTTAGAAGGCCGCTTGACCGTCATGGTAGCTAATCTGGCTCCACGCAAAATGCGCTTCGGTATTTCCGAAGGTATGGTGATGGCCGCAGGCCCAGGTGGGAAAGATATCTTCCTGCTTAGCCCAGACAGCGGCGCTCAGCCTGGTATGCAGGTTAAATAAGTTCTGAGTTTACCAGCCGGGTTAGTGTGGCTGGCAAGAAATAAAAATGCCGGAGGGGAAACCTGACCGGCATTTTTTTATCCTATTGAAATAAAGAGTATTATTACTCTCGCTATTGCTTCACCACTTTCCCTTTATCCCGCTGGTACTCTTCCAGCCAGAACAACATATTCAGGAACAGGCTGAGGGAAAACATCAGAAATAACACTGAATCCAACAGTGATATTTTTATCACCGCATTAATAATAATATTCTTATGATGCTTCAAATCTGAGAAATCAGAGCTGAGGAAAAGAAAAACACCCACAGAACCAACAATATTTATCACCACAACTGGCCAGTGAAACTTGGTTAACAGGAAAGAGATCCACGAAACCATAATTAACAAAATGGCGGCGTCATCCATATCCAAATAAAGAAAGGGTAATAAATTCAAGACTAAAAAACAAACAAACGTCAATCCAAATGGATATTCTCCTGGTTGCTCATTCTTCAGTTCTGTTTTCCGCTCACAGTCCAAATGATAACCCGGATAAATATTGATAAATAACAGATAAAGTATAAATGCGCCGCATAAAGGCAGCGTAAACATATTTTGAGGAAGATAGCTAATCAGTGGAAACAAATGCACCAGGAGCAGGTAGGGACTTAAACCCTGTGATCTTAGGCGGTAGTAGCACGGCATCAGCAGCACCAAAGACAAGAGCGCTGGCCACGACTGTACGGAAATAACGATTAAATCATCAAACTGCTCTGGCCATAACACATCCAGCAAAATCAGCAGCAACGGTTGCACCAATATATAGCGCATAAAAACAATAAAAAACTCTCCACGCGACATAGAGTAGAAAGATAAGTTATCACTCAAACCCGAGTAGAAGTTTCCTGCATCAGTATAGTTAAATATCGAATGGTTATCGGCTCCAGACCGATTGAATAGCTTGCTAACTTTACCCATGGTGACTTCTATTCCCTTAGCGCTGTCTATTTTTATTGACTAACAGGAGGCTGGCATAAGCCATTTTGTTTAACTACTGTTTAGTTTTTATTTATTTAATTCACTTAATGAACATCACATAAACTTTACGTCAATATCTGACCAATAATACCGTAGATAATTCAAAAATAGAAAAAATGCAGTGCTATCAATAGGTACTTATTGGAAAACCAAAACAACATTGTTATTCACAAGGTTTTTCTCTGTTCTGCGATCCTTAATAGATATCGCAGTACCCATTCATCACCTTTTCCGATAGTCGACTAACCTCGCTTTTCAGCTGGTTTTTAGCTTTCCGCCGATATGCCTTTTTCTAACAGAATTGCTGCAAACGGCGTGACGACTGCTGCCAAACTAAAAGATATAAATAAATCCAAAAATTCATAACAAAGTTAATTCCTTATCAAAAAATAATTGGTTATGATGCAAAACACCATCTGGACGTCTAGACGTAAAGGTAGCCATAAAAACAAAATCAGTTACCCTTTGCTTGCACACATTACCAACATCACAACGGAGCCCCTGATGAAGAAAATTGCCCCCCCTTTGCTGGCTTTGAGCCTGCTTACCACCCTGCCGCTTTTTGCCGCCGAAAGCACGACATTGGCGCCGGTGCCAAACGCTATCGCTAATCATCAGGGACAAATTAAAATTGCGGTCATCCGCAACCTGGGTTCGGATGACAACACCACTCAGTTCCTTTCCGGCGTATTAAAAGAAGGTAAAAAACTGGGTTTTAAAGTCGATACCTTCCTCAGTAACGGGGATGACGCGCGTTTTCAGGATTTCGTCAATCAGGCTATTAGCCAAAAATACGACGGCATTATCTTGTCTCAAGGCCGCGATCCCTATTCTACCGAACTGGTGAAACGTATTGCCGCCAGTGGCATCGCGGTATCCGTGTTTGATACCGCGGTTTCAGGCAATATTCCCGGCGTTACCCTCACGCAGCAAGATGACGCCTCATTAACTAACGAATCATTCGGCCAGTTAGTGAAAGATTTCAACGGCAACGCCAATATTATCAAGCTATGGGTTGCCGGTTTCCCGCCGATGGAACGCCGCCAGGCCGCTTATCAGGCGCTGCTAAAACAGCATCCTGGCATTCATGAGCTGGAATCTATCGGTGCCGTCTCCTCTGACGTACAGGGAGACACGGCGAATAAAGTGGGCGCGGTTTTGGCGAAGTATCCAAAAGGAAAAATCGATGCTATTTGGGGCACCTGGGATGCCTTTACTCAAGGTGCTTACAAGGCATTGAAAGAAAATGGCCGCGATGAGATCAAACTGTATAGCATTGATATTTCAAATCAAGATTTGCAATTGATGCGCGAAGCAAATAGTCCATGGAAAGTCAGCGTAGCGGTTGATCCTAAGTTAATTGGGGCGGTTAACCTGCGTTTGGTGGCGAAAAAAATTGCCGGAGAGGCAACTCCGCCAACCTATGAATTCCGCGCGGCCGCCATTCCTCAGGCTCTGCTCGCCAGTCAGCCGGGGCCGGTTAACGTCGCCAGTCTGAGCAAAATTATTCCGGGCTGGGGTCAATCTGACGATTTTAATTCCCCTTGGTTCGCCACGCTGGCGGCCAAAAATGGTCAATAACCGCGGAGCAAACTTATGACAACCCACAGCTCGCTACCAAAGCCAGAATACAGCCGCAATATGCGGCTGATTGGCCATAGCGATCAGGGCGGGCGGCCTGATGGCGTTCAGGTGATGGTGCATCGCGGCTACGCCTATATCGGCCATATGGTTTCTCAAGGTGTATCAATCGTTGACGTTCGGGATGCAAAAAATCCGCGCCCCAGCGGTTTTATCCCTGCGCCGCCGAATACTTGGAACGTGCATCTACAAACTCACGACGATCTGCTATTGGTGATTAATGCCCGAGATCTGTTTGCTGACGCTAGTTTTGCCGAGGAAAAAGTCTATTACACTCAATCGGTAGGCAAAACCGTCAATACCCGGCAGGGGGAGCGAAACTGGAGCGCGGGCTTACGAATTTTTGATATTTCCATTCCCGACCAGCCGCGACAAATCGGCTTTTTACCGTTGGATGGAATTGGAATTCACCGAATAGTTTACGTTGGCGGACGTTGGGCCTACGTTTCAGCCTTATTGGATGGTTACAGCGATTATATTTTCCTGACTATCGATATGGCCGATCCACGCAATCCAGCGGTGGCTGGCCGTTATTGGCTACCGGGCATGCATAGCGCTGGCGGAGAAACACCAAGCTGGCCAGACGGTCAGCGCTATGCGCTGCACCATGCCATTATCAGCGGGGATACCGCCTACGGAAGCTGGCGCGACGGCGGTTTGACGCTGTTGGACGTCAGCGATCGCTACCAGCCAAAACTGATTTGCCATCGTAACTGGAGCCCACCTTTTGGCGGTGGCACTCACACTGCACTGCCGTTGCCTGACAGAAATCTGTTGATCGTATTGGACGAAGCGGTATTGGATAATCAGGAAGACGGGGAAAAGCACATTTGGGTCTTTGATATTCGCGAGCCGAGTAACCCCATTAGCATTTCCACCTTTCCGGTACCAAATGAACGGGATTACGTCAAAAAAGGCGCACATTTCGGCCCACATAATTTGCATGAAAACCGTCCCGGCAGTTTTATCAGCTCGTCGCTGATTTTTGCCACCTACCAAAATGCCGGTGTGCGAGCCTACGATATCAGTAATCCATACCAGCCGAGGGAAACCGGCGCATTGGTGCCCGCTGCGCCGACTAAAATGATGGATAAGCGACCGGATCGCCCGCAGGTAGTTCAATCCTGCGATGTTTTTGTCGATGCGCAAGGAATTATCTACAGTACGGATTACAACGGCGGTCTTTCTATTATCGAATATTTAGGATAACGCGCTGCTACCAGCGGATCGATTCAGGTTGATCTGCTGTTTCTAAAAATATTTTCCGTTCCCCCTCTCTTTTTATTATTACAATCGTCTATGGTATCTGCCTGAGCCATTGTCACATTCAATTAACATAATAAAAAGATAACACTATGAAAGGATTTCCTCCGTTGGTGGTCACACTTCTGCTGTCTTCATTAGTGTTGACTATTGGGCGTGCCATTACGTTGCCCTTTATTACCATTTATCTGGCAGAACACTTCCAGCTAGCGCCGGATCGCGTCGGTTTAGTTTTGGGTGCCAGCCTGACTCTGGGGATTATTGCCAGCCTGTACGGCGGTTTTCTGGTCGATAAGTTTAATAAAAATCATCTGATTTTTGTGGCTATTGCCCTGTTTGCCCTCACCTTCTTTGCCTTGCCGTGGATTGAACAACCGGCGTGGATTATTTTAGTGCTGGCAGTGCTACATTCGGCCTATTCGGTATTTAGCATTGCGGTCAAAGCCTGCTTCGCCGATTGGCTACCGGTGGCTCAGCGCATCAAAGCTTTCTCTGCAAACTATACGTTAGTTAACGTTGGCTGGGCGGTTGGCCCGGCGCTGGGCGTGCTGATGGCGGCGTTCAGCCCTATGCTGCCTTTTTTGATGTCTGGTGGCCTGGCTTTAGCCGTCGCTATCACACTGATATTTCTGTTAGACAAATTCGGCATCCCGCCAGAGCGGGAAGATAGTCTTGAACTCAAAAGCGTTGCGCCGCTGAATTTCGCCCAAACGTTCCGCATTCTGCGTCAGGATAAACGCTTGGTCTATTTCACGCTCGGCAGCATGTTGAGCGCCGTCGTCTTCGGGCAATTTACTGGCTACCTTTCGCAATATTTGATCACCGTTTCCAACGCGAAATTTGCCTATCAAGTGATAGGGTCGATCATGACGGTCAACGCCGTGATTGTGATTGCGTTCCAGTATTTATTAAGTCGTCGTATGAATCAGCAGAACCTAATACGCTGGCTGATGCTCGGTACTCTGTTCTTTATTGTGGGTCTGTTAGGCTTTATGACCGCTCAGGGTTCTATTCCGATGTGGATGCTAGCGATGACCATCTTCTCTTTTGGCGAGATTATCGTGATTCCAGTGGAGTATTTATTCATCGACTTCATTGCTCCTGCGAATTTGAAAGGCAGCTATTACGGGGCACAAAATCTAGGCAATCTGGGGGGAGCTATCAATCCGGTGATGTGCGGATTTTTGCTGGCCTACGCCGCGCCGGAAATGATGTTTGTGATGCTGATGGTGGCAGCATTACTCGGTTTGGCCTTTTTCTATCGCGGTTATCAGTTGGCAAAAGCGCAGGATAATGTATTTAATCAATCATCAGAAAAAATCTAGCTCAACCGGGCGCGGGTCATGCCAGCGTCACGAAAGTGTGCCATCGCAAATGGCATAAAAGCATAGATATAATTCATGGTGTGATCGGTAGCACATTTCTCGGCATAATTGTATGATGAATGCCTCCGTTACTTAGGACACTTATTATGCGCAATGTGATTACACTTTGCTGGCAATACCTACGGGCCTTTATCTTTATTTACCTGTGTTTATGGGCGGGTAACGCACTGTCCGCGCTGCTGCCAATGACCATTCCGGGCAGTATTATTGGCATGTTGATTCTGTTCGCCCTGCTGTCTTCGCAAATCCTGCCGTCTCGCTGGGTCAAACCCGGCTGTCATATTCTGATCCGCTATATGGCACTGCTTTTTGTACCGATTGGTGTCGGCGTGATGCAGTATTACGACCAGCTCAGTAAACAGTTTGGTCCTATTATTGTGTCGTGTTTTATCAGTACGTTAGTGGTCATGATCGTGGTGGGTTACAGCTCGCAGTTTGTCCATCGGGAACGCAAGATCGTCGGTTCGGTAGATGAACAGTCGGAGGACAAATAATGGAGCATATCTGGTGGTCGCTGCCTTTAACGCTGCTGGTGTTCTTTGGCGCGCGTAAGCTGGCGATTTGGTTGAAAATGCCACTGCTCAATCCATTGCTGGTATCTATGGTCATCATCATTCCCTTGCTGCTGCTGACCCATATGCCCTACGCCAATTATTTTAAAGGCAGCAAAATTCTGAATGACCTGCTGCAACCAGCAGTAGTGGCGCTCGCTTTTCCGTTGTATGAGCAATTGCACCAGATCCGCGCACGCTGGAAATCCATTATCACCATTTGTTTTATCGGCAGCATCACGGCGATGGTCAGCGGCACCGCGATAGCCTTATGGATGGGAGCAACACCGGAGATCGCCGCATCGGTATTACCGAAGTCTGTCACCACGCCTATCGCGATGGCAGTGGCAGATTCTATAAACGGCATTCCGGCTATCAGCGCCGTCTGCGTGATTTTTGTCGGAATTTTAGGGGCAGTATTCGGCCATACCTTGTTTAATCGGCTAAGAATTGTCACTAAAGCCTCCCGCGGGTTAGCTATGGGGACCGCTTCTCACGCATTGGGTACCGCCCGCTGCGCTGAAGTCGATTTTCAAGAAGGCGCATTTAGCTCACTGGCATTGGTGATTTGCGGGATCATTACCTCATTGTTGGCTCCGTTCCTGTTCCCGATATTGCTGCATTTATTCGGTTAAACAGGCTATTCGGTCAAACAGGTTTAATCGGCTAAATAAGCGCAATGAACACCAAATAAGTAATTTTAAGTATATAAATTTGAGATAAATCTCTCATTTAATATATTCATTGCATAAATTTCATATACAACGAGATCCGCATCACAATTAAGACTGCGCAAGCTGCCTAAAATAGTTTCCCGTTAATATTGGAGAGAATTTCTATGCAAGCACGTTTTCGCGCCCCACTGGCAGAGCTGCCAACAGCATTGCAATCCGCCCTGGAGCCACTGCTGAGCAACGATCATTTCCCTGCAATGCTTACCGCCGCAGAAGTCGAAACGGTAAAAACTCTCAGTGGGCTGAATGATGCAGAACTGGCATTCGCCCTGTTACCGCTGGCTGCCGCCTGCTCACTCACGCCGATATCCCATTTTAAAGTAGGGGCAATCGCTCGCGGTAAAAGCGGCAATCTGTATTTCGGTGCCAATATGGAATTCAACGGCGCACCGCTGCAACAAACCATTCACGCCGAACAGTGTGCCGTTACCCACGCCTGGCTGCGGGGAGAAGGCGGTTTAGTCTCCATTACCGTAAATTACACTCCGTGCGGTCATTGTCGTCAGTTTATGAATGAATTAAACAGCGGCACCGGTTTACATATCCATCTACCAGGTCGTCCAGCGGCAACGCTTGGTGACTATCTGCCTGATTCATTTGGCCCTAACGATCTGGAAATCAGCACATTATTGATGGATTCGGTCGATCACGGTTATCACCTTAATGATAGCGACGCTTTGGCTCAGGCCGCTCTGGAGGCCGCTAACCGCAGCCATGCACCTTATAGCCAGGCGCACAGCGGCGTCGCTCTGGAAGATACAAAGGGGGCAATTTTCGCCGGACGCTATGCGGAAAATGCCGCTTTTAACCCAAGCTTGCCTCCACTTCAGGCCTCGCTGATTCTGATGAATATGTCCGGTAGCGATTGTCTGACTGTGCGCCGCGCGGTTCTGGCTGAACCTGCAACGCCGGTATTAAGCCAGTGGGATGCAACTCAGGCCACGCTGGCGGCTATCGGCTGCACGGACGTTCGCCGCGCGACTTTCTAACCGCTTTAACCGCCCCGGATTTTTCTTTCCTCGCCGGGGCGCTCGTTTTCAGAGACTTTCCACCACCTGCTGCCGCAGCCAACGCTGATCTTCCTTGTGACTATTACGTGGATGCCAGATTTGCACAAAATCAAAGCTCGGTACGACAAAAGGCAGCTCAAGGCGTTGTAGCCTCATTGATTCTGGCTGAGTCGCTACGACCCGGCTGGCGATCGTCAAAAGTAAATCCGTCCCCACCACCGCCTGCGGTGCCACCAGAAAGTGCGGCATAATTGCGGCAATCCGTCGTCGAAGGCCCAATTCCGTCAGTGCCGCCTCCACTTCTCCCGCACTTTCGCCACGCATAGAAACCAGCAAATGCGGCTGAGCCAGATAATCATCTAGCGTTAGGCGCTTTTCATTCCCCAATGGATGATTCGCATCAGCAACACAGACAAAATGTTCTTCAAATAGCCTGCAACTGCTTAACCCAGCGGGCAAATGGGGAAACACACCCAGCGCCAGATCTAACTGCCCCGCAAGCACTTGCTCAACCATCTGCTCCCTGCTGAGCTGCACCACCACCAGATCGATGCCCGGAGCCTGCTGGCGTAACCGCTGAAGCAACCCCGGCAGCACAATGGCTGCACCATAATCAGATAACGCCATGCGAAAGCTTTGGCTAGCCTGCGCTGGAACAAATTGAGCAGAACCTACCAATTGTCGAACCTGCTCCAGGACCTGCTGCAAAGGTTCAACTAACTCAAGCGCCCGACGGGTAAGCTGAAAACCACCGGGCGCACGCACCAGCAACGGATCATCCAGCAAATAACGTAGCCGATTCAGCGCGTGGCTCACTGCTGGTTGGCTCATGTGCAACCGCGTAGCCGCTCGGGATACGTGCCGTTCACTGAGCAAAACATCCAATATAACCAGCAGGTTAAGATCTATGGCACGCAAATTATTCATGTAATGAATACTCACTAGATAAAATATCGATTATCAATCATTGAGTGAATAATGAATCATTTGACCGGTTAAGAGAACCTCAAGTTATTAACCGGAGAAATACTTATGACAACCACTGTAATCGATACCAATCATTCGCTCGATTTAGGGCTAAGCCACATTGCATTAGTGGTGCAAGATATTGATATCAGTCTGGATTTCTATCAGCGCTACGCCGGAATGACCCTGGTTCACCGTCGGGCAGGAGGCAAACCCGGTATGGAAGTAGCATGGATGACCGATCACAGTCGCCCCTTTGCTATCGTTCTAGTGCAATCTCCGGAGCTAAAAGACACAGCGTTAGGGCCTTTCGGACACCTCGGCGTTGCCTGCGCGAGTCGAGCACGAGTCGATGAATTGGTTGCTCTGGCCAGAGTAGAGGGTTGTCTGCGATCTGCACCGCAAGATTCCGGTGAACCCGTCGGTTATTGGGCGTATTTTGCCGATCCCGATGGCAATACGCTGGAAGTGTCATACGGCCAGCGCATAGAACTCACTGTTACAAACTCCCATAACGCATATAAATAAGCAAAATGAGTGCTAATGTTTAATAAATATGAGTTGTGTAATTAATTAACAGTTAAAGTAATCAGGCGCTTTAATAAGCGCCATTATTCGCGCCAATTAAAATCACTACCACGCTGATTTTTGCTCTTTAACTCTCATTTCTGTTGGCAATTGTTATAAATTGCTAACAAATGCTGTACATATTTTCCCTATCTCTTAGGATCGGAGTCAGTAACGGCTATCCGATAACGCTTAAGAGTAAAACTCATGGAACTTGAATACGAAAGTAAACGCCCGCTGTACATTCCCTACGCAGGGCCGATTCTGTTGGAATTTCCCTTATTGAATAAAGGCAGCGCCTTTACTGACGACGAGCGCAGCCACTTTAACCTGCATGGACTGTTACCTGAAGCAGTTGAAACTATTGAAGAACAGGCTGAGCGAGCGTATCGCCAGTACCAAGACTTCAAAAATGATGATGATAAACACATCTATCTGCGCAATATTCAAGATACCAACGAAACCCTGTTTTACCGCCTGTTGGAAGCGCATCTGAGCGAAATGATGCCCATTATTTACACACCAACGGTCGGGGAAGCCTGTGAGCATTTCTCTGATATTTATCGCCGAGCTCGCGGGCTGTTTATTTCCTATCCGAACCGCGATCGCATTGACGATATGCTGCAAAACGCCACCAAACAAAACGTTAAAGTCATCGTTGTGACCGATGGTGAACGTATTTTAGGTCTGGGCGATCAGGGCATCGGCGGCATGGGAATTCCCATCGGAAAACTGTCTCTGTACACCGCTTGTGGCGGTATCAGCCCGGCTTATACCCTGCCGGTAGTGCTGGACGTGGGCACCAATAACCCGCAACGCCTGAATGATCCGCTGTATATGGGCTGGCGTCATCCGCGTATTTCCGGCGACGAATATTACGAATTTGTCGATGAATTCATTCAGGCCGTCAAACGCCGCTGGCCAAACGTATTATTGCAGTTTGAAGATTTTGCCCAGAAAAACGCGACCCCACTGCTAAACCGTTACCGCGATGAGCTTTGCTGCTTTAACGATGATATTCAAGGCACCGCCGCCGTGACGCTGGGCAGCCTGATTGCCGCCAGCCGTGCCGCCGGTAGTCAATTGCGGGATCAAACCGTCACCTTCCTGGGAGCAGGTTCCGCGGGCTGCGGGATCGCAGAACAGATTATCGCGCAGATGATGTCCGAAGGCTTAAGTGAAGAAGAAGCTCGCAGCCGCGTGTTTATGGTCGATCGCTTCGGTTTACTGACAGATAAATTGCCAAACCTGCTGGATTTCCAAAGCAAGCTGGTGCAGAAAAGCGAAAATCTGCAAAACTGGGATTTGAAAAACGATGCTATCTCACTGCTGGACGTGGTTCGTCACGCCAAGCCAACGGTATTAATCGGCGTATCCGGCCAGCCGGGCTTGTTTACTGAAGAATTGATCCGCGAGATGCACAGCCACTGTGCGCGCCCTATCGTGATGCCGCTGTCGAACCCAACCTCACGGGTAGAAGCGCGTCCGGAAGATATTCTGAACTGGACGAACGGCGCAGCCTTGGTCGCCACCGGGAGTCCGTTCGCGCCGGTCAGCTACAAAGAGACTATTTACCCTATTGCTCAGTGCAACAACTCGTATATCTTCCCGGGTATCGGTTTGGGCGTATTAGCATCCGGTGCCCGTCGCGTTACCGATGGCATGCTGATGGCCGCCAGCCGCGCATTGGCCGACTGTTCTCCGCTGGCTATTCACGGTGAAGGGGCTTTACTACCGAATATCGATGATATTCAGGCTGTTTCCAAGAGTATTGCGATGCAGGTGGGTAAAGCCGCACAGTTACAGGGCGTGGCGACCGTCACCTCTGATAACGCACTGGCGCAGGCTATCGAACATAATTATTGGCAGCCTCAGTACCGAACCTACAAGCGTACCTCATTCTAGTTTTACCTCAACCTGCCCTCGGGCAGGTTAATCTCTATCCAGTTAGAGAAATCCTTGCTTTTTAATGACAAAAATCAGCTTAACTGCCCTCGTCACGTCTTGCGCCGCCGTATCAGGTAAAGTAGCCTTGCAGATAACCCCAAGCATCGACGCAACCAAGGCCCGAGAATGTGGAAACGCCTGATTTTCAGCTTATTTATCATCGCAGGATTGCTGATGGCGTCGGCTATTGTGCTCGATCGTTGGATTAGTTGGAAAACCGCCCCCTATATCTATGATGAAATTCAACAATTACCTCATCGTCAGGTCGGCGTGGTGCTGGGAACGGCAAAATATTATCGTACCGGCGTCATCAATCAGTTTTACCTTTACCGTATTCAAGGGGCGATTAACGCCTACAACAGCGGCAAGGTAAACTACCTGCTGTTAAGCGGCGATAATGCGCAGCAAAGTTATAATGAGCCGATGACCATGCGACGAGATCTTATTGCCGCTGGCGTGGCTCCTGCGGATATCGTGCTGGACTATGCCGGTTTCCGCACGCTGGACTCTATCGTTCGCACCCGCAAGGTATTCGACACCAACGATTTTATTATCGTCACGCAGCGTTTCCACTGCGAACGCGCGCTGTTTATAGCCATGCACATGGGGATTCAGGCGCAGTGCTATGCGGTTCCTTCACCGAAAAATATGCTTTCGGTGCGAGTCAGAGAGATTTTTGCTCGCTTGGGTGCATTGACTGACCTCTATATTTTGAAGCGCGAGCCGCGTTTTCTTGGGCCACTGATTCCTATTCCGGCTGTGCATATCGTGCCTGATGATGCTCAGGGTTATCCTGCGGTATCACCGGAACAATTGGTCGAACTGGAACATAAGCTGGCAGCTGATAAGCGAGAGAAATAACCTGATCCGCGAGCGTGCCGCACCTGGGTGTTGAACAACCGAGGTAGTAACGGGGGAGTGCGGCGAGGGAATCGAAGTGGCGTATGCCGCCGAAGCGTCCCTCGCGGCGCCAGAACCAAGAATCTCAGTCGCCATAAACTGTATAAAAAAACAAAAGCCAGCCGGATGACTCCTGACTGGCTTTTCTCTTAATCGAGACCGTCTTTCAATTAGCCTTTATTTCTTCTTGGCATATTTCAGTGAATCCAGCGCCACGGCGAAGATAATGATTCCGCCCTTAATAATGTACTGCCAGTAAGGGTTTACGCCGATATAGGTCAAACCGTAGTTAATGACCGTGAAAATAATAACCCCGGTGACCACGCCGAAGACCGTACCTACCCCGCCGCTAAAGGATACGCCGCCAACCACGCAGGCTGCGATGGCATCCAATTCATACATAAAACCGAGGTTGTTGGTGGCACTGCCGATACGTCCCGCTTCCAGCATCCCGCCGAAGGCGTAAAACACCCCGGACAATGCATAAATCATGATTAAGTTTAGCGGAACGTTAACCCCAGAAACTTTTGCCGCCTCTGGATTACCACCGATGGCGAAGATATTTTTACCGAAACGAGTTTTATTCCACAGCACCCAAACAAAGCCAATAGCAATCAATGCGTAAAACGTAATGTATGAGAGTTTAAAATCACCGAATCGCAGGAATCCCTGAGCAAATGAGGAAAACGCAGGATCGAAGCCGGCAATTGGAGAGGCGCCCACATAATCGTAATACAGGGAGTTGATTCCATAAACGATAATCATGGTGCCCAAAGTGGTAATAAACGGCGTGACGTTTAAATAGGCGATAATAATACCGTTAACCAAACCAATAATTGCGCCAATCAGACAGACAGTTAAAATAACGAATGGAATAGGTACGGTTTGTAAATCAGGGAAAACCTTATTCACATTATCCATCGCTTGTAACATAGTCGCGGCAACGACCGCAGCCAAACCGACCTGTCGTCCGGCGGATAAATCCGTACCCTGAGTCACAATTAACCCGGCAACGCCCAACGCGATAATAATACGTACTGAGGACTGAGTTAAAATATTACTTAAATTCATCAAACTTAAAAAAGTTGGGTCTTGGAAAATGATAATTGCCAGCAGCACCAGCAAAACTACATAAATCCCGCCCTCTTTAAGATAAGTGAGCAAGCTTTTCTTATTTAACGCATTCATAATAAGAACCTTCAACTAGATTAGAGGTGCAAGGATGCAAGACGCAATATTTCGTTTTGCGAGGTTTGCTTCGTTTCGACAATTCCCGCAACCAGACCGTTGCTCATAACCAGAATTCTGTCGGTGATCCCTAACAGCTCTGGCATTTCGGATGAAATAATAATTATCCCTTTTCCTTTTTTCGCCAGTTCGGTAATGAGCTGATAAATCTCAAATTTAGCCCCAACGTCAATACCGCGCGTCGGTTCATCCAGCATTAATATTTCTGGTTGAGTCAATAACCAACGGCCAATAATCACTTTTTGCTGATTTCCGCCGGAAAGTGAGCCAATACTGGTTCTATGGCCGGGAGTTTTTACCCGCATGGCATCAATCACCCATTGGGTATCGCTTTTCATCCGGCTATTATCCAGCAGACCAAATTTATTTTTATAATTACGAATATTAGAAATCAAGGAGTTGAAACCAATATCCAGATACGCATAGATACCGGTAGAACGGCGCTCTTCCGTAACCAACGCAAAGCCATGATTAATCGCTTCGTTGGCACTGTTATTATTGATGGATTTACCTTGTAGTTTGATGGTTCCGCTGATTTTCTCGCGAATGCCAAAGAGCGTTTCGACGATATCCGTGCGTTTCGCCCCCACTAAACCGGCAATGCCGAGAATTTCCCCTTTATGCAGATCAAAGGACACATCGCGAATTGAAGGCTGACGCAGTGAAGTCAGATTTTTAACTTCCAGAATAACTTCGCCGGGTTTATTTTGCCGATCGGGGAAACGCTGGCTCAGAGAGCGCCCGACCATCATCGAGATAATCTTATCCATATCCAGGCCGACCAGCGGCTGGGTGGCGATCCATTGTCCATCGCGTAAAATAGTAATTTCATCACACAGCTGGAATATCTCTTCCATCTTGTGAGAGATATAAACAATGCCACAGCCGCGGTCTTTTAATTTACGGATAATGGTGAACAAATGGTTCACTTCTTTTTCCGTTAGTGACGACGTTGGCTCATCCATAATAACGATTTTGGCATTGTAGGAAAAAGCTTTGGCTATTTCGACCATCTGCATTTGCGATACCGATAGCGTAGCCACTTTATCACGCGGGTCGATATCAATATCTAATTCATCAAAAATCGCTTTGGTATCTTTGTACATTTTGTCTTGATCGACAAAAATACCTTTGGTTGGATAACGCCCCAGCCACATGTTATCCATCACCGTACGTTGTAATACCAGATTTAATTCCTGATGTACCATTGAAACGCCATGCTCAAGAGCTTCCTTTGAGCTTTTGAATTCTATTTCTTCGCCCTGGAAGATAATGCTGCCAGAGTCTTTTTTATAGATACCAAACAGACACTTTAATAGCGTTGATTTACCGGCACCGTTTTCTCCCATTAAGGCATGGATAGAATGCGGTCGGACTTTTAAATTAACGTTATCTAATGCCTTTACGCCCGGAAATGATTTATTAATATTACTCATTTCCAGCAACCACTCGCGCGGCTGTGCTGTATTAATATCGGCCATAGCTACACCTGGCTAAAAAACGGCTTCGCATCATTGGCGATCAAAACCGCTTTAAAATAAGGATACCTGATAAAACCCGCTGATCCGCCCGGCCCCCCTGAGCGAAACGGAGCAGCAGGTAATAAATACTTATTTGGTAAATTGAGCCAGATTGTCTTTATCTACGCCCACGTATGGAATTCGCACAACTTTATTTTCCACTTTCCATTTAGTACCGTCAGTCGCGTCTTTGCCTGCGGCCAGATTTTTTGCTAAATCAAAGGTAGCTTTTGCCTGATTATTCGCGTCGTTCAACACTGTACCGGCCATTTGCCCGGATTTAACCAATGCCAATGCTTCCGGTAATGCATCTACGCCAAATACTGGAATATTGGTTTTGTTGTGCGCCTTTAAGGCTTCAACCGCGCCCATTGCCATTGCATCGTTGTTCGCGATAACCACTTCGATTTTGTTGGCATTAGGACCAGACAACCAGGCATCCATCTTGTCTTTCGCCTGCGCGGTATCCCACATCGCGGTATCTAATTGAAGCTGCTGAGTTTTAATGCCTTCTTTATCATTCAGCGTTTTAATCACGTAAGTGGTACGCGCTTCTGCATCCGGATGGCCCGGCTCACCTTTCAGCAGTACATACTGAATCTGGCCGTCTTTGTTCAGGTCCCACGCCGGTGAGGCTTTCCAGTGTTTGGCTATCAGTTCGCCCTGAATCACACCGGATTCTTTAGAATCAGTACCCACGTAATAAGCTTTATCGTAGCTATCCAAAGCCTTACGAGAAGGTTCTTTGTTGTAGAACACGATCGGGATATCGTTTGCGCGGGCTTTATCAATCACGACCGGAGCCGCCGCAGGATCAACCAGGTTGATTGCCAGCGCTTTCACGCCTTTCGCCAGCAATACGTCGATTTGGTCATTTTGTTTAGATTGGTCATTCTGAGAATCATTCATCAACAGCGTGACGTCAGGCGAACCTTTGGCTTCTTTTTCAATGGCTTTACGCACAACCGACATAAAGTTGTCATCGTATTTATAAATGGTGACGCCAATGCGGGTATCTGCTTGAGCGGCCGCGCCAAACAGCATGCTAGCGGCCAGAGTGGCTAAAGTGAAAACCTTCTTATTCATTTGTATCTCCGGGTTTATGTAGGGTAGTACAGGGTGATAACACCGTTGCCTTAGCGATAATCGAAACCATCGGTCAGAGCAGCTGACAACTGAATATCTATCGTCCTTGACCTCACTCAACTCCGAAAAAGCTGTGTAAGTAGCCTGCCACCAGCGAACATATCAGTGCTTAACGGTCAGTTTCCCGAGAAAGCACCGCTTACCGCGAGTGAAGGCAAAACAACATCACACTATCTGCGGGGTCATTACCGGTAATTTGCCTTACCTCAGCGGTAAAATTGCGATCCAGGCAGAGAGAAAACGAATAAAGCATAGACGGGGCTTTGTTAATAATCTGTGAATTTTCTCACAGATTGAAAACGGTTACACAATAATAAATACTCAACTAGTGAGCGATGCCACAGTTTGGCAGGAAGTAACGGAGTGACGCGGAACCAACGTCGGCTGGAAGCAATAGCTGGCATTATCCTCTCGCGATTGACTGGCACCGGAGAGGGCTAATTCAGTAGCTAAAATTGCCATTGAAACAATAGGATAGAGGACCGTGGTGAGTTTTGGACTGGTATAGCGCGCAATAGGAATATCATCAAAACCCACTAGGGAAAACTGCTCCGGGACGATGATACCGTTTTCTTTTAGCACCGCCAGCGCCCCGGCAGCCATAGAATCGTTGTAGGCAAAAACCGCGCTCAAATTGAGATTGCGACTCAGCAAATCGATCATCGCCGTTTCTCCACCGGCCAAATCCGGCGTAGCGTAGGTACGCCAACTCTCCTGCGGGTAAACCCCTGCTGCTTCCAAAGCCTGAATATAGCCGTGCTGGCGCTGAATCACATCGTCAATGGGGTGGTTAGAACCAAGAAAACCAATGCGTCTGTGGCCGTGTTTCAACAGTAATCGGCTGGCCATTTGCGCACCGCTAACGTTATCCAGCCCAACGCAGCGTGATTCGTAGCCGGGAATGATTCGATTTATTAATACCATTCCGGGAATTTGATCCAAAAAAGCGATCAGTTCCGCATCATCTAACGCTTTGGCGTGAACCACCAAAGCATTACAGCGCTGGCGGATCAGCACTTCGATAGCATGGCGCTCTTTGTCAGCCTGATGATAGCCATTACCAATTAATACATACTTATCATGCTGTTGCGCTACGGTATCGACCGTTTTGACCAAGGCGCCAAAAAAGGGATCGGAGACATCCATGACCACCACGCCAATGGTGTCACTACTTTGGTTCGCGAGTGCCTGAGCATTGGCATTGGGGCGATACCCCAGCTCGGCCACCGCTTTAATCACTGCGGCCTGCGTGGCCGGACGGATCGCCGCACTTTTATTCAGCACTCGGGATACCGTAGCGAGAGAAACGCCAGCCAGTTTGGCAACATCACGAATAGTAATGGAATTGACTGTGGCCATAGAAACATCGCCCTGTGGTGAGGAAGGCAGCGCATTCATTCTGCATACTGCCGATATTGGCACTTATCCTAACCAGTTTAGGGTTGCGACTACGTGAAATACGTCACAGGAAAGAAAACGCTTACATACAAATTTTTAACTAACCAGCTTCAGTTTATTCATCAAGTAGATTACTTCTTACTATCAGTGCTCTCTGCCACCTGTCCACAGGCCTGTGCGGTCAACCTTCTCCACGCCCACTCGAGCGGCCCTTGTTTGAAACAGGATAACCATAGGTTAGAGAACAATAGGTTACATAACCAAACAGCCGGAACCACCGCTAATAATTGCAAGCGATCTAATTGCTGATACAGACCGAAACGGTAGAAAATGGTGATACAAATCAGCGTTTGTAGCAGATAGTTGCTCAGCGCCATACGCCCAACGTTGGCTAACCAGTGACTGATACGCAGGCGGGACAAACTGGGCCAAAAACCGTAACACAACGCCAGATAACCCAGCGTTTGCAGCGGCGCGCCCAGTTCCCGCGGCACTTGCAGCAAAAATCCGGTCCAGCGATATTCCCATTGTAGATGCCATTGCAGAGCGATAGCCGGGATTTGAATGACCAGTGAAAGCGGTATCATCCACGCGGCCTGTAGGCGATAGTGCAGCAAACTAAACTGCCCACGCAGCCAGCCGCTGCGCATTAATCCTGCGCCAAAGAGCATAAAGCCGGCCAGTTCCCAGCCGTATTGCGCGCCGATTGCTATCAAATTGGAAGACAATAAATCAACGCGATTTATCCACGCCTCACGGCCCCCCTGTAGCTTCCAGAACTGTTCGTACTGTAATTCCGCCGGTCCCGGCATCCAAAACTGCCCTGGCTCGCCGGTGACGATAAAACCGAGTAATAGCAAAACGCCGACGCCAATCAGATACAACACTCCGCCGGTTCTTAATAAGCTTTCAGCACTTTTAGCATCACGAATCATTCGCCAGCAAACTAAACCGATCAGACTATAGGCCAGCAGAATATCGCCGTCCCAGAAAAAAATTCCGTGAATTAATCCTAGCAGTAGCAAAATAGACAGCCGCGCCTGTATCCACCCTTTCCCCCGATGCAACAGCAATTCAATACCTGCGCCGAATAGAATAGCGAACATCGATAAGAATTTGGCTTGAGCAAAAATATCCAGAATTGCCCACGTCCAGGCATCAGACAGCGAAGGCATTCCCAGATAAGCGGGATTGAGATAGGCGGCCTTAGGCAGACCAAACGCGCTGATATTGAGGAGAAGAATGCCAAGAATGGCCAACCCTCTCGCGCTGTCCAAAGTTGCGATCCGTTGACGCATACTCGACATCCTGTTTAGCGGCACTTTAGCGTGCCGTCTCGTTCAATAAAGGAATTAGCTGCTATGGCGCACCGCGCGCAGGAATTCCTGCCGGGTGTTCTGGCTGGATTTAAATAGCCCGCCCAAAGAGGTGGTGGTGGTCGCGCTGGTTGCATCACGAATACCGCGTGCTTTAACACAATAATGCACCGCATCAATGGACACAGCCACATTATTGGTGCCTAACAGAGTTTGCAACGCCAGCAAAATTTGCTGAGTCAAACGTTCTTGTACCTGCGGACGTTGGGCAAAGAATTGCACAATACGATTGATTTTCGACAAACCGATCACGCTGTCTTTCGGAATATAGGCAACGGTGGCTTTACCATCGATAGTGACAAAATGATGTTCACAAGTGCTGGTCAAAGTGATATCCCGAACCGTGACCATCTCATCCACTTTCATTTTGTTTTCAATGACGGTGATTTTAGGGAAATTGGCGTAATCCAGACCAGAGAAAATCTCATCCACATACATTTTGGCAATGCGTCTTGGGGTATCGGCCAGACTGTCATCGGACAGATCGAGATTCAGTAGCTGCATAATTTCTGTCATATGCTCCTGAATGCGCTGTTTGCGCGTTTCAGAATCTAACACTTGTCCTCGTAACGGGGTTTCGAGACCACGGGCTTCCAATGCAGCATGGACCAATATTGCTTCTTTACTTAGCGATGACATTCTTCTCTCCAACAGGCTTACGCACCCGGCGGGAATAAACATTGATGCAGATCACGTCCGGATTTTGTGCCCCACTCTAGATGAGAGCGTGCAGATTATCCAGTGATTGTGTTTCATATCATGATGAAATAAGGGCAATATGCCCTTATCCACAGCGGTTTCAGATGCTTTATCTCCCCGAATTATCCCGTCGTTTTTTCTCCGGCGCGCGCCGCCGTATTGAACACCAAAGCCCCGGCCACAATCAGGGCGACGACCGCAACATACAGCGCAGGCTCTAGCCGGTGAGTTAACGCCGTGGAGGTCGCAGACAGCATTGGCCCGACTAATTGCCCAACGGCATAGCCCGTGGTGAGCAAACCGGCCATGTAGCGCGTGTGATTCGGTGCCAGCTCTCGCCCGTGCTGCAAAGATAGCTGCACCACACAGAGAAAACCGCCGCCGGTCAACATCGCGCCGAGAGCCAAACCGCTCACGCCCGGCACTAACTCAGCGCACAGAACCCCTAATGCCTGCACCCACAGCGTCAATGCCAGACGAGTTTGAGTCGTCAGACAACGACGCGTCAAAATGCCTAAGCCAATACCAACCACGGCTGCACCACCAAAAACCGGCCAGACAAACTGAGCGAACAGGCTGTCTGGAAAACGCGCGGCCGCCATTTGTGAGAGAAACGTCGCCGGCAAAATATAACCGAAACCGGCCAGACTGTAGCTCCAGACCAAACGCTTCAGCGCAGGCGTCAAAATCAACGGTTCCGCCGCTACCTGCGGGCGATGTAACTCCCCTGCTCTGGGTAAGTTGATACTGATCGCGCCAATCAGCACCAGCGCCAACACACCGTAAACCAGCCAAGCCTGCGATGCCGTTAACCCGTAGCTATGAATCACAACGGCCAGTATACCGCTAATAAAAATACCCGCTCCCGGCCCGGCAAACACCGCAGCGCTAAAAGCCGGGCGACCATAGTGCGCCAGTCGCTCATTAGTCCATGCTGCCACCAACACCATTGACCAGCCGCTGGCCCAACCGATAGCGAAACGCACCACACCGTGCCACCACGGGCCTTCTATTACGGCGGAGAGCAATGTCAGCGTCACTGCGCCCCATACGCCCAGCCACAGGCGACGCTCAACGTAACGATTGGCTCGCATCGCATCGTAGGCACCACACAGGTAACCCAGATAGTTGAATGCCGCCACCAGCCCCGCGCCGGTCAGGCTGAACTGATGTTCAGCTATCATGAGAGGAACCTGCGGCGTAAAAGCAAATCGGCCAATCCCCATTGCTACCACTAATGCCAGAAACCCACTTAAAGCGATTCTTAACGCCATGACTCTGTTCTGCCTGTTCCCAAACTGCCGGTTAAAAGAAAGTTGCTAATATCATGCCTCAGCATTAGAATCACAAAAAATGAATAATACTCATGAAGTTCATCACAAAAAGAGAACAGTAATGGATTTAACCCAACTCCGCATGTTTTGCTGCGTAGCGGAAACCGGTTCGGTAGCCAGAGCGGCGGAACAGATGCATCGCGTGCCGTCGAATCTAACCACCCGCCTGCGCCAGCTTGAGGTTGAGCTGGGTACCGATCTGTTTATCCGTGAAAAGCAGCGTCTGCGCCTGTCGCCGATGGGCCATAATTTTCTCTGTTACGCCAACCGTATTCTGGCGTTGAGTGAAGAAGCCATGCGTATTACCCATGCCGGTGAGCCTGCGGGCAATTTTCCATTGGGATCGATGGAAAGCACCGCAGCCACGCGTTTACCCAACTTACTGGCCGCTTATCATCAAAGCTATTCTCAGGTTTCACTATCGCTGAACACCGGCACTTCCGGCGAAATTATCGAACAGGTACGCGCCGGTACGCTGGCTGCGGCATTGGTCGATGGTCCAGTTCACCATGAAGAACTACATGGCTGCCGATCTTTCGAAGAACAATTAGTGATCATCTCATGCCTGGATCACCCGCCGATCAGTCAGGCCAAAGACGCTGTGGATGAAACCCTATTTGCCTTCCGCCCCAGTTGCTCCTACCGTTTAAGGCTGGAGTCATGGTTTCGACAGGCTGGCGTGCTGCCTGGCACTATTCTGGAAATCCAGTCATATCACGCCATGCTGGCCTGCGTTGCCAGCGGTGCCGGTCTGGCGCTCATACCCCATTCAGTACTGGCATTACTACCCGGCCACGAACGGGTTCGGGTACACCCGTTACCCCCTGAATTTGCCGATACCGCCACCTGGCTTATCTGGCGAAAAGATGCCTTCAGCCCGAACGTTCGCGCACTGAAAGAGCTGATTATTGAGCAAATTGAAACCACTGCAAAACCCGTAACTTAAAACGTTAACGCAACAAATAGTATACATAAAAAGTCAATTTACATAACACTATCGTGAAAAACCGAGGAGCAACACCATGGAGATGATCAAAACCCGCGCCGCCGTCGCATGGGGGCCGAACCAGCCGCTATCCATTGAAGAAGTGGACCTGATGCCACCGCAAAAAGGCGAAGTGCTGGTGCGTATCGTCGCCACTGGCGTTTGCCATACCGACGCTTACACCCTGTCTGGCAAAGATCCCGAAGGCGTCTTCCCGGCGATTTTAGGCCACGAAGGCGGCGGTATTGTTGAGGCCGTGGGCGAAGGCGTCACCAGCGTCGCCGTGGGCGATCACGTCATTCCGCTGTACACCCCAGAATGTGGGGAATGCAAATTCTGTCGCTCCGGCAAAACCAACCTGTGTCAGGCGATTCGCGCTACTCAGGGCAAGGGTTTGATGCCAGACGGTACTACCCGCTTCTCTAAAAATGGTCAGCCTATTTTCCATTACATGGGCACATCGACTTTCTCCGAATTAACCGTCGTACCGGAAATTTCGCTGGCGAAGATTAATAAAGAAGCGCCGCTGGAAGAAGTCTGCCTGCTAGGCTGTGGCGTCACCACCGGCATGGGTGCGGTAATGAACACCGCTAAAGTACAACCGGGCGATACGGTGGCAATATTTGGCCTGGGCGGCATCGGTCTGTCCGCCATTATCGGCGCACAGATGGCTGGCGCAGGTCGTATTATTGGTATCGATCTCAACACCAGTAAATTCGATCTGGCCCGCAAACTGGGCGCCACGGATTTGATTAATCCAAAAGATTATGACAAACCGATTCAAGACGTGATCGTGGAGCTGACCGACGGCGGCGTAGATTTCTCCTTCGAATGTATTGGCAACGTTAATGTTATGCGCTCGGCGCTGGAATGCTGCCACAAAGGCTGGGGCGAATCGGTGATTATCGGCGTAGCCGGTGCCGGTGAAGAAATTTCCACCCGTCCATTCCAGCTGGTTACCGGCCGCGTATGGCGTGGCTCTGCGTTTGGCGGCGTAAAAGGACGCTCCCAGTTGCCGGGCATTGTGCAGCAATATTTAGACGGTAAATTCCAGCTGAACGACTTTATTACTCATACTATGGGTCTGGAGCAAATCAACGAAGCCTTTGATTTAATGCATGAAGGTAAATCTATTCGCAGCGTGATTCACTTTAATAAATAAAGCCAGGAGGCAGAGCAGACATGCATACGTCAATTGAACTTCTCGAAGAGCATCGGATGTTTGGCGGCTGGCAGCAGCGTTATCGCCATATATCCCGCAGCCTGAATTGCAACATGACATTCAGCATCTATCTGCCACCACCGCGTGATGATAATCCGCCGCCGGTGCTGTACTGGCTGTCTGGCCTGACTTGCAACGACGAAAACTTTACTCTGAAAGCCGGCGCGCAGCGTATTGCAGCCGAGCTGGGATTGGTACTGGTGATGCCGGATACCAGTCCTCGCGGCGAAGACGTACCGAATGACGAAAACTACGATTTGGGTCAGGGAGCAGGTTTCTACCTGAATGCCACTCAGAAACCCTGGTCAGCGAATTTTCGTATGTACGATTATGTTAGCGAAGAGTTACCGGCGTTAATTCGCCAACACTTTAGCGTTAGCGAACGGCAATCTATCAGCGGACATTCAATGGGCGGCCACGGCGCCTTAATGCTGGCATTGCGTAATCCACAGCAATATCAGTCAGTATCTGCCTTTGCTCCTATTGTTAATCCTTGTCAGGTTCCGTGGGGGCGTAAAGCATTCACAGAATATCTTGGTGAAGATGAAACAAAATGGCTGCAATATGATAGTTGTCATTTACTGTTTAACAGTGACCAGCCGCTGCCGATTCTGGTCGATCAGGGCGATGGCGATCAATTCCTGGCCGATCAGCTACAACCAGCCAAACTGGCGGAACTCGCGCGCCAAAAAGACTGGCCGCTCACGCTACGCATTCAGCCTGGTTATGATCACAGCTATTTCACCATAGCGACATTTATTGAAGATCATCTGCGCTTCCACGCTGAGTATCTGCATAACTAAGTCGCTCCATTGGGGAATAATTTTTATTCCCCAACTAATCATTCCTCCTCTGTCATTATATTTCGTTTCAATGCCCTTCCCCTAGGCGATAAATATTAATTTATTTTTGCCATTTTATTGGCCAATCCTGCTTATAGCCCCTCGGGTTTATTGGTTTTATTGAATTACGCCTCATTATTTTCAATCGCAATAAATATTCCTTCATAAACACCTAACTAACATGACGAACGTTATTTTTATCACCATTTATTTTCTTCGCACTTGATCATGCCATCAATGAACATGGTGAATACGAAGCGGTATGTTTTAAGAAACGCTGTAATACTGAAGTAGCGATCGCGGCCAAATTTGGCACTCCGACGCCAATGTGTTTTCTATTAAAAAATTCCTGATAGAACAGGAGAATAAAGGATGGCTGCGGAAATTGCTTTTTAAGCATCACTAAAATAAATAAGAACCTAGCCATCTTATATTCGTAATAGCCAGGTTCTGATGTGGCATTTTTAGAAGCCAGACCCTGGCTGCAGAAGAAACGCCTGTTCTTCCGCGCTGGAAACTCGCCCGAGAATATGGTTACGGTGTGGATAACGCCCAAAGCGGTCGATAATTGCTTTATGCCGCAGCTCATACTCCAACTGGTCGCCATTATTAAGCTCGGTATACAACACTAAAGCCTGCTGATGTATCTTCTGTGATTCCGAATGCATAAACGGCAAATAGAGGAACCCGCGCTGTTCCGGCGTTAATTGCCCGGTTAAGCCAGTATGAATGGCTTCTTGCGCCAGCACCAGGGCCATACCATCGCAGGAGAAAGAAGCGGGCGTATCGCGGAATAAATTTCGGCTAAATTGATCCAAAACGATGATTTCTGCCAGTCGCCCGTCGATAGTTTGTCGCCATTCCGCCAGTTCGCCCTTGGACGCCGCCTGCCAGACCGCGCCAAAACGTTTGTGTAGCAAAGCATCGAAATCATCGCTTTTTGTAAACCAGAATGCCGGGTCTATTTCATTAAACCAGAAATCCAGAATCTGTTGGCTATTCATATGTGCTCCCGTTTATCCCCTGATGCGCTGCTCCGAGTGTGACGTCGCCGGTCCCTTTGCCGGTCAATTCATTCACCCTCTTGTCGATCTCTGCCATAATAGCCGCCCTCACCCTTTTTGATTGGATATTTTACCGCCGGTGACTGACTTACCCGCCGGAATGTCCTGACCACGGAGTCCAGCATGGATCACTGTAACACCTCGGATTTAATTTCTCTGGAACAGGCGCTGAAAAAAATGCTGTCGCAGGTTACTCCGCTCACAGAGACGGAAAATATTCCGCTGACAGATGCCGCAGGCCGGATTACCGCCAGCCCAGTGACTTCCCCCATTAACGTTCCTCCTTTCGCCAATTCGGCAATGGACGGTTACGCCGTACGCAGTCATGAGGTGAATGCCCAAACTGCGTTGTCCGTCGCTGGGAAAGCCTTTGCCGGGTCGCCATTCCACGGTGAATGGCCCGCCAACAGCTGCATTCGTATTATGACCGGTGCGCCGGTTCCGAGCGGTGCCGACGCGGTCATTATGCAAGAGCAGGCCAGCGTAAGTGAACAAGGCGTGTTATTCACCGCCCCGGTAAAAGCTGGGCAAAATATTCGCCTGGCGGGGGAAGATATCCAGCAAGGTGCCAGCGTGTTCCCCGCAGGAGTCAAACTGGGCGTAGCCGAACTGCCCCTGTTAGCTTCCCTCGGCATTGCCAAATTGCAGGTCATGCGCCAGTTGAAAGTCGCCATATTTTCTACCGGTGACGAGCTACAGGCCGTAGGCCAACCGCTGGCAGAAGGCCAGATTTACGATACCAACCGTTTTGCCGTACATTTAATGCTACAACAACTGGGTTGTCAGGTTATCGATTTAGGTGTGATCCCAGACGATCAGGAAGCTTTGCGCCACGCCTTCCGCCAGGCTGATGAAGCGGCTGATTTGGTAATCAGCAGCGGCGGTGTTTCCGTAGGTGAAGCGGATTACACCAAACAAATGCTAGAAGAACTGGGCGACATCGGCTTCTGGAAACTGGCAATCAAACCGGGTAAACCTTTCGCTTTCGGCAAACTGAAGAACGCCTGGTTCTGCGGCCTGCCAGGTAACCCGGTTTCTGCCGTTGTGACTTTCTATCAACTGGTGCAACCGCTGCTGGCTAAACTGGCCGGACAGACTTCATGGCAACCGCCGCTACGCCTGACTGCAACGGCGATTACGCCATTGAAAAAATCGCCGGGACGACTGGATTTCCAGCGTGGGATTTTCTCCCGCGGTGCCGACGGTAAGCTGGAGGTCAGCTCCACCGGGCATCAAGGCTCGCATGTTTTCAGCGCCTTCAGCCAAGGCAACTGCTTTATCGTTTTAGAACGGGATCGAGGTTCGGTCGCCGTTGGAGAAAGCGTAGACATAGAGCTATTTAACGGCTTGCTGGGAGGCTGATATGCTGCCGGAACTTTCAGATGCTGAAATGCTGCGCTACAACCGGCAAATTGTCCTGCGCGGTTTCGATTTCGACGGTCAGGAAAAGCTTAAAGCCTCACGCGTCTTGGTCGTCGGGCTAGGCGGTTTAGGCTGCGCCGCCGCGCAATATCTGGCGGCGGCGGGCGTTGGGCATTTAACGCTGCTGGATTTTGATACCGTGTCTTTATCAAATTTACAGCGCCAGATTCTGCATCGGGATGACCGGATCGGCATGAGCAAAGTCGCGTCTGCGCGCCTGACTTTAGAAGAAATCAATCCGCATTTGAGCGTGGCTACGTTGGATCGCCAACTGGATGATTCGCAGCTCTCAGCCGCTATCGCCGATCATCATTTAGTCCTGGATTGCACGGATAACCTGGCAATTCGCGAACAACTAAACCGCCTGTGCTTTGTTCAGAAAAAGCCACTGGTTTCCGGCGCGGCGATTCGAATGGAGGGGCAAATCAGCGTATTTACCTATCAGGACGATGAGCCGTGCTATCGCTGCCTGAGTCGTTTGTTCGGTGATACCCCCCTCACCTGTGTGGAAACCGGCGTCATGGCCCCATTGGTCGGCACTATAGGAAGTTTACAGGCAATGGAAACCATTAAGCTGCTTAGCGGTTACGGCGAGGTACGCCGTGGTAGGCTTCTAATGCTGGACGCCATGACGCTGGAATTCCGCACCATCAAGCTGGCGAAAGCACCTCACTGCGAAGTCTGCGGTAAAAACTAAGCGTTAGGCTACGCCAGAAAACAAAAAGGCTGATGCATTTGCACCAGCCTTTTTTAATTTCAGCGCTAATCGATATTAATTAAGACTGAATACCTTGGCTACGCAGATAGTCTTCGTAGTTACCGGTAAAGTCGTGGATTTTGCCTGGAGTCATTTCAATCACACGAGTCGCCAGTGAGCTAACGAATTCGCGGTCATGGGAAACGAAGATCAAAGTACCTTCATACATTTCCAGCGCCATATTCAACGCTTCAATGGATTCCATATCCAGGTGGTTAGTTGGTTCATCCATAATCAGAATATTTGGACGCTCCATCATCAGCTTACCAAAGAGCATTCTGCCCTTCTCACCACCAGACAGCACCTTAACTTTCTTCTTGATATCGTCCTGGCTAAACAGTAAACGACCCAGAACACTGCGAACCGCCTGCTCGTCGTCTTTTTCCTGTTTCCACTGACTCATCCAGTCGAAGACCGTTAGGTCAATGTCGAAATCGCTGGCATGATCCTGCGCGTAATAACCGATTTTGCTATTTTCAGACCACTTAACGCTGCCGGAATCCAGTTCAGTCTCGCCAACCAGACATTTCAGCAATGTGGTTTTACCAATACCATTCTGGCCCAGAATCGCGACCTTCTCGCCAACTTCCACCATCAGCTTCAGATTTTTAAACAACGGGCCGTTGTCGAAACCTTTAGTAATAGATTCCACTTCCAGCGCGTTACGGAACAGTTTCTTTTCCTGATCGAAGCGAATGAACGGGTTCTGACGGCTTGAGGCCTTAACTTCATCCAACTGAATTTTATCAATCTGACGGGCACGGGAAGTCGCCTGTTTAGATTTGGAGGCGTTGGCACTAAAGCGGCTAACGAAAGACTGCAACTCGGAAATCTGCGCTTTTTTCTTAGCATTATCAGACAACAGACGTTCACGAGCCTGAGTGGCCGCAGTCATATATTCGTCGTAGTTACCTGGATAAACCCGCAGTTCGCCGTAGTCCAAATCCGCCATGTGGGTACACACCATGTTCAGGAAGTGACGGTCATGGGAAATAATGATCATGGTACTGCTACGTTCGTTCAGCACCTGCTCTAACCAACGGATAGTATCGATATCCAGGTTGTTGGTTGGCTCATCGAGCAGCAGAATTTCCGGGTTGGAGAACAGCGCCTGCGCCAATAGCACACGCAGTTTAAAGCCCGGTGCGATTTCGCTCATCAGGCCATAATGCTGTTCTACCGGAATACCTACGCCAAGTAATAATTCACCTGCTCGGGCTTCTGCGCTGTAACCGTCCATTTCACCGTAGGCAACTTCCAGATCGGCGACTTTATAGCCGTCCTCTTCGCTCATTTCGGCCAGACCGTAAATGCGGTCGCGTTCTTCTTTCACTTCCCACAGCTCGCCATGACCCATGATCACGGTGTCGAGTACGGTATTGTTTTCAAAGGCGAACTGATCCTGACGCAATTTACCCAAACGCTCGTTTGGATCGAGGAATACGTTGCCTGCGCTCGGTACTAAATCGCCACCGAGGATTTTCATAAAGGTTGACTTGCCGCAGCCGTTAGCGCCGATCAAACCATAGCGGTTGCCGCCGCCAAATTTTACAGAGATGTTTTCAAACAGCGGCTTACTGCCGAATTGCATGGTGATATTGTTAGTACTTAGCACAGAGCTTGCTCTCGATTGGATTACTGAATAGGGGGAGATCAATATTAGAAATATGTGATTCGGCGCGCATTATGCCACAATATGGCCGCAGTATCGCCCTTCGTTTGCACAATTTCCCATCGCCCGCCGAGAATGACGCTTTTAGTCACCGCTTTCCTGTCCAGAAACCGTCATGAATAATATCGGCTGTCTGACGGTTAATCGCGTAAAACGCGCCATCGGCACACAGCCATGCACAGCAATAATTGCTGAACTTTATGTCGTAGGCACGGGAGCGACGGGGATCGGGGTGGCCATTATTGCCGGAGCAGGATTAACCGGTGTCGGCTCAACGTAACCCACAACGCGGGAAATGGTGGGATAAAGTGCGCGCAGCTTCATTTCGATATTATCGATGGCGGTGTGAGCCTTGATCACAGAAATAAAAGGCAGCACGATACAATTGAAACTGACTACGATACCAACGTCGGTATTTCGCGCTTTGACATCCTGAATCCCTCGCAAAATGCTGTCCTGCTGCGTTAAACGCTGTAAAGCCTCGCTAATCATCGTCAGTTCTTCTTCCGCTACATCTTCCGTGCTGAGCAAGTAGTTTATCTGCGGTTCAATATGAATATCGACTTCAGTTTCTCTGCCCAAATCGTTACGGATAGCCGATTTCATCGCTTTAGCCACCACGTCGGCCTGAGTCACGCTGAAATGCGCTGGCACTTCTAAATCCAGGCTAATACAGGTATGGCTAGTTAACTGCTGCAAAGTTAAATTATGAATGGCTACGTCATTATTGGCGGCGATAACCCGTAAATGAGTCGCCATATTTTCATCGCTTCTTTTCTTCGGCGTAGCCAATAGGGTTATTTCAGCCTCGCTATAATCCGCCACCAATTGTTCGGAAATATGCCTTTTTAACCGATCGATACGTTCCAAAGATAACGTTCTGCATACTACGATAGTCACTTCGATAAATAGCATAGCTCCGGCATCGCGCACCCGGCATTTAGCTACGCCAAGCACTTCCGGGAAACGCGTCAATGAACCGGTAATTTCGTGCTGTATTCCTTCGGGCGCGGTATCAATTAAGGTATTAAACGAGCGTTTTCCTAATTTGATTGCCGTCACCAGAATAAACAGCGCGACTACCATAGCCGCTACCGCATCGGCTTTTGGATAGCCTAATAAAACAAATACCATGCCCAGCAACACCACTCCGGACGACATCATATCGGAGAGAAAATGCAACGCTCCGGCTTCTAGCGCAGCGCTATTTGTTTCCGCTGCAACTCGTCTTAACGCGCGAACCCGGTAGAAATCAATCACCATTGCAATAAGCAACGTCGCAATAACCGCTGGCGCAGCGATAATGGGCTGAGTTTCCCCCCAGAAATGTTTCCATGCCTCGACGGCGATCCAGCCCGCCGCCATTACCAACAGTAGAATCTCAAACAGAGCCGCCATATTCTCGACCTTTCCGTGACCAAAATGGTGATCTTCATCGGCAGGTTTATCGCTCACGCGCACCGCACACCAGGTAATAGTTGTAGCAATAAAGTCCGTCAGAGAATGAATTCCCTCAGAAATCAAACCAATACTACCGGTAAATATGCCCACGACAAATTTACCAACCGAAAGTAACCCGCTGGCCACCATAGACTTCAAGGCAACGTCTTGTTTTTCATTTTGCATGTCGTACTCACTTAGCGACGGCTGGATTTACATCGACCGATTTTGGGCATAAAAAAATCTCCCGCCCTAGGCCGGATGCTTTAACTTTAGTAATTCAGTTAATAAGAGAAATGCGAATGATTAACTTTTGCGCAGCCTCTTCTCTTTATTTTTTCGAGCCTTTCAGCCGATGTAACAGGCTCCATATAAAGGCAACGACTATTATGCTACCTGAGAACACCAGTAATATCCGATAAAAAGTTTCCTGGCTTTCTCCCGTATCCAGATTAATCTCGTAAATACCGACAGAAATCATAAAGGTGGCATAAAGAATGCCGATAATATAAAAGACCATAACCACCTTCCTTGTATATTTTATAAAATAAATCCGAGCTTTACCTGCTTTATTTTATAAAACACTTATTCACTTACTTCATTGACAATGATAATCATTAAGCATGCTCATCCTTCCTGCACATCCTACATTTTTTGCAGGAAGGATGCTTCTAGGCAAAATCATACCCTTTGCTGTTATTCATCCCATTTCGCACTCATATAAATGGCCACAAAACCCAATACGCTGATAATTCCAAGAAACCACATAAATACCGTCATGTTATTCATAACAAACCTTTGTTTGATCTAATCTATAATAATCCCCTTAATATTTTTACCAAACAATATGTTGCGATGACCACCTCCTCAATCCCTTTTTACGTTAGCCGCGAATAATTGATTTATCCGCGGCTACATCTTTATTAAAAACGCTGCACTGGTACTCAGAAAATTGACCATTTCTGTACTCATATACAAGCGCAGCGTTCCGTCGTCATACCCACTCTTTGGTTATATATTCAAAACAACTTGCGCGATCTTGAAGTAGATAATCAGCCCCGTACCATCAATAAAAGTGGCGATAAAGGGCGCTGAAACTACCGCAGGATCTATTCCGGCTTTTTTGAGCAGCATCGGAATAATGGATGAAACAAAGGCGCTCCAAATAGTAATAGCGACCAATGCCAGACTAACGACTAACGTAACGTCCATTCCCACGCCCATAATCCACGCGCGAATCCAGGCAGCACCACCGATGGTGACAGCAATCATTAATGAGGTCGTGACCTCTTTTTTGATCACATTACCGATATTACGCAGACTGACTTCCCCTAATGCCATAGCGCGAATCAGAGTAGACGTAATTTGCGTTCCACTGTTACCACCGGTACCAATCAGCAATGGAATAAAGAATGCTAATGCAATAACTGCTTCCAGCTGTTCTTCAAACGCTTTAATTACCGTACCGGTATAAGCTTCGGCCACAAATAACATCAGCAACCACGGACAGCGCTTTTTCCATAATTCCCACGGGCTGGTACTTAAATAAGGCTTATCCAAAGGCAAACTGGCACCCTGGCGCTGGGCATCTTCGGTGTTTTCATCTTCGATCAGACGAGCAATTTCTTTTTCGCCCAATACTCCAACCAAATTCCGATTAACCAAAACTGGCACCACATCTACGCCGCCTTTATTTAATAGATGCGCGACATCATTACGCTCATCGTCAGGGGAAACATGGAAAAAGGTTTGGTTCATCATGGTGCCGACCGGGCTGTTCGGTTCGATGGATTGCAGTAACTTCTTTACCGACAGCACGCCGCACAGGTGATAATCATCGCTGGTGACAAATAATTGAGAAGGAATTTCATCCGTCTGAAGCTGAGAAAGCAAATAGTCACAGGCTTCCTTAGCGGTCAGTTTTTCAGAAATAGTAATAAAATTATCGCTCATATAAGCCGCGACGGATGCATCTTCGCAGACATCGGCGTTGGTGTTGAGCTGAGCATTATTGTGTGATAGTGAGTTAATCATGATTGTCCCTATATCTGTTAAGACTTCAACAGTGATCGCATAGGGGCGGTAACCAAAGAGGGAGTGCAGACTGCCTATCTCCGCGTCCAGGTTTTAGCACTATACAACGTATCTGATAGAGTCATCAGAAGTTACTTTGGGCTAAACCTTAATCCGATAAAGCCTGTCTTAACCTTGGGCATCTCTCGATGTCGTCAGATCAGTAACCTGTGTTTGTATAGGAGCCTCGCCAAACGAGATACTGCATTTTTATTGCGCAGGGATTAAAGCACGCCTTTTTTGAAAAGTTCTCAGCTTTCGCCAGTTGTTTAAGAAATATTTAGAAAAAAACAGCAATACAGCGCCATCAGATAATCTTTAATATAAATTGATTGCGGGAATCGAGCGTAATTCACCGATGTATATCCAATGGCGGGATAATAATAGAATCTGGCAGAACCATTCCCCCGTAGATAGTGCGACAGAATAAAGCCTCTTCATTCGTTGATATTTTGGGGAGAACGCCTGAAGGCTAAACAATAATTACAGCCATTTAGAATCGCGGGTAAATGAAATTGTCAGCCAGCGATGCGGTCCGGGGTCTCCAATCGCCAAAGCTATCTCATCGCGGATTTTATCAAAACGCCGTACGCCATCATTTTCCATAGATTCCGGAATAACCACATGAATTTCAATAAATAAACCTCGGCCGACCCTTGTTGCATAATGGGAATAATCCAGGAAACCGTATTCCAGAATTAAGCGTTCCATAATACGTTCGATAGAAGCATCAAGCGTATCCGGCGTCATTTGTAGTACTTCGCGCACGGCGGATATGACAGTTTTAATTGGCACCGGAATCAAAATCAAAGTTAACAATGCCAACACCGCCGGATCGGTATAAACAATCAGATACTCATAGGCGGTGCCTTCCAAACTCCAGGACAGCAGAAAAGCCACCAGTAGCGCAGAACTGATGCAGGCAGACATCAGCCAGCTTTTGGTATCCAACGCAATCAGCTCTGATTTCACCTGTTTATTTAACCGGCGCTGCTTCAGGAAAATGGTAAAACAGAAAATACTGACCGCTAACGCATACGCAATGGCCCAGCCTAATTCCAGCTCCCTGCCCCCCTCTGTAATGCCTTTGATAGCATTTACAAAGGCGTAAAGACATAGAAAGGCTAATAGGCTGCCGTTAAATGCCAGTACCAAGGGTTCAACATGCCAGAAGCCGTATTGAAAACGGCGGCTATTCGGCTGTCCTAATAAACGTGACACCAGTAGAGATAAACTGCACATACCGGCATCTAACGCCGAAAACATGCCGTCAAAAATAATCGAGATCGACCCACATAAAATACCAAAACCAATCCCCATCCCCGCAATAATCAAAGTGCAGAAAATAGAGCGTCGAAGTATCTGCTGCTCGAGTCGGGTATCCTGGGTCTGAGGGATAACGGGGTGTGCTAGCGCAGTCATGGTGGCTCAACCTATTGTTTTATATTAATGAATAGTCAGGAAACCAGCACAATTAATAAAGTTTTTAATAATTTATATCTTATAGTTTGTCACAACATTGAATAATTACAAATCAATAAGATAATTAAATTAAGAATTAACCCACAGGTTAAATTATTGTTTTATAATTATTATTATTTATCTTTCGACTGGGTTTTCAATGCTAGTCGTTTGATTTTAAATGCTCGTAAGTCGAATTTATTGAGTTATGAGATTGCTAAAACCGATGCGCGAGTTTGCCCTGCCTCATCAATTAGTCACATATCTAAACTATACTTTTGATGGATGTGTGGTATTGCGGCAAGGGGCCGCGGATTATCATACTTTATAGTGCACTCTGATAATGGGACACAACATGACGACAAAACCGAATATCTTGTTGGTACACGGTGCCTGGGGCGATGGTTCGCACTGGCGTCATATTATTCCGACTTTACATAATAAAGGCTATCCGGTGTACGCGGTACAAAACCCGCTGACCTCTCTGGCCGACGATGTGGAACGCACCGAAAAATTGGCCACCTCGCTCCAGGGCCCGACCATTCTGGTCGGTCACTCCTACGGTGGCATGGTTATTTCTCAGCTTGGACATTTACCTAATCTAGTAGGACTGGTTTACGTCGCCGCTTTTGCACCGGATAAAGGCGAAAGTCTCGGCAGTATTTTCCAACTGCGCGATTTACCTTCCGGAGCCGCTAATCTGTTTCCGGATCAGGACGACTTTTTATGGATAAAATACGATAAGTTCCATGAAAGTTTCTGTCAGGATTTGGACAAAACCGAAGCCGTTGTCATGGCTGCTGCACAAAAGCCGACCTCAGGAAAATGCTTCTCCGACACTTCAACGGAACCCGCGTGGAAGACTAAGCCAAGCTGGTATCAAATATCCAATCAGGACCATATGATTCCGCCGGAAACCCAACAATGGTTTACCGAACGCATGAAACCGAAAAAAACCATTCGGCTGGACTCCAGCCATGCGTCTCTAGCCTCTCATCCCAATGAAATCATCGCACTAATAGAAGAAGCTGCCAGCAATTATTAAGTTATTCAATCTCCCGGAGTCAGCGTCACTGGCTCCGGATAATGTCACTCGGCGAAGGTGGTTTTAATTGAGAGAAATGCCAGGGTAAACGGCTAGAATATAAACCCACTGGCAGAAGCGCGAACAGCTTCGCTATATTGAATATCGCAAAATCTGTTGAATTGGTGCGGTCGATTTACGCATTCCACATCGTAAATTAATTTGAAAATTTCCATATAACACAGCGTAGTCAGTCTTATTTAAGCACGGCAAGAACGCGGGATGGTTAACGTTGAATATCAATAACGGTGACTAAAATATTATCCATCATTAATGATATTCAATGAGACTAGATGACGCAGGTTTATCAGTAAGTCACGCTAAGGCCGACATAATCCGGGTTAGGTTGGCGCCACTCATCACCGCGACAGCTCTTAGTGCGATGACAATCCGCCATACGTTCTGCACCTGTGCGCTCATCACCGTGAAGTCGAAATTTCGGTTCACGAGATTCACTATAATGGCCTTCCGGGAACCAAGTCCCGCCACATCCGGTTAATAATAAGCTGAGTAATAACGCTCCGATTCCTTTCATTAACGATTCCATGTGATTAATTAAATGACATGGAAAATGATAATGTAATTATTTATTCACATCAATAATGAATAACCTTGTCAGACCAGAACGTCTGCGTTCCAACAATTAATATCAGTCAACTTTTTGTAATTAATATAATTAAATACTTTTACTTAGGGCGAGGGAATATATCCGTTGAATAAAAATGGTTAATTCTTTCTTTACAAGAATTAAACAGTATAAATAAATTTTAATATTTACCAAAAAAATAATTATCTAGCTATAAATTGGAAAATGCGCTTCCATAAAGGCTGCTATCTGCATAATTTTGTATCTGATAATACTCGGAGCATAAAAAATCCGCCCAAAGGCGGATTTTTATTGGATTTCGCATTTAGTTCGTAAGAACCAATACTAAACCGGCTGATTACTCTTAGAAAGTGTAACCAACGCCAGCGATCCAGGTACCAACGTCAACGCTACGGATGCGGCTCTGCTCGTAAGAGAAGTCCAGCGCTACGTTCTGCATTGGGTTCAATTGAACACCAGCACCGTATGCTACGCCGTAATCGCTTGAACCCGATTTAGCTTCTGGGTTACCCGCGCCGTTTGCAGTGAAACGACCATAGCCCACACCAACTACGCCATAAACGCTAGCCCAATCGTTGATACGGTAAGCAGGACCCGCAGTGATTGCGTTGTACTGTGCTTTGTTGTAAACGCTGCTGCTGTCACCGAAAGAACTTTTTTCAGTGTGAGTGAAAGAACCGATAGCGCCCAGTTGGGAATCGGACCACTCGTAGCGGTATTTCAGGTTGAAACCTGAAGCCTTGTTAGCAACACCTTGGTAATCGCTCTGAGCGTAACCGCCAGTAACGGTACTCTGGCCTGCAAATGCACTACCTGCGCTCACTGCCAATACACAAGCTGCTACTGCTGAAAGACATGCAATTTTTTTCATAACCACCTCAAGACGCAAATTATTTTCAATTAAACAAAAACACCATTAAAATATAACAAAACTTAGGTAGAAACTCTGCACCTGAATCGTTGTCTAAACTTTTATATGGTGTAACAAATCATTTCAAGAACAGTGTAACTCGCTAAAAGTATACGCCTTTTCCCGAATTTTTGTCGAAATTGTGAAGTTCCTCACTTAACGCTATTCCAGACAATTCTTAGTTTGCCGTCTAAAAGATAGCCGCAAAACGCATAAAAAACACTCAAGATTAAATTATTTCTCTTTTTTCCCGTCTCTGATCCGCTACTTTTGCGAATTATTAGATACATCGGCAGCATTTCATTTACACTGGCAAAAATCTGATTATTCACTCTTTTTCCGAGGCTCTAACGGATGTCGCTGTCCTCTCAGTCCAAATTATCGCTCCCCCTGCTGCCCGTTTTCCTGCTGGTTATAGCCATGATCTCGATCCAGAGCGGCGCTTCATTGGCAAAAAGTCTGTTCCCGCTAGTCGGCGCGCAGGGCATTACCTCCCTACGGCTGGGGATTGGTACGCTTATTCTATTTGTGATTTTTAAGCCCTGGCGGATGCGCTTTACAGCCGGTAGCCGCATGCCGTTGCTGGTTTACGGCCTGGCGCTCGGCGGAATGAATTTTCTGTTCTACCTGTCTTTGAAAACTGTTCCGTTGGGTATTGCCGTGGCTCTTGAATTCACCGGCCCGCTGGCCGTTGCCATGTTTTCTTCCCGCCGCCCCATCGATTTTCTGTGGGTTGGGTTGGCCGTAATAGGTTTAGCCTTCTTACTGCCGCTGGGCAAAAGCGTAGACAGTATCGATCTGTTCGGTGCCGCCTGCGCCTTGGGCGCCGGTGCCTGCTGGGCGATTTATATTATTTCCGGCCAAAAAGCTGGGGGCAACCACGGGCCGGGTACCGTAGCTATTGGTTCCCTGATCGCCGCGCTGGTTTTCTGCCCGATTGGCGTAGCCTATAACGGTATGGCGCTGTTTTCTCCCGCTATTTTGCCTATTGCTCTGGCCGTCGCCATTCTCTCTACCGCCTTGCCTTACTCACTGGAAATGGTGGCGTTAACCCGACTTCCGGCCCGTACCTTCGGCACATTAATGAGTCTGGAACCAGCTTTGGCAGCCGTTTCTGGCCTAATTTTCCTGAATGAATATCTGACATTGATACAATGGTCAGCGCTGGGCTGTATTATTGCCGCCTCTATTGGTGCAACTTTAACGATTAAAGCCAAACCCAAGATTGAAGAACTGACTTAATCAATATGAGAGCGATGGCATGGAAATAAGACCGGCAACACCTGAAGATTTCACCGCAATCTGGCCACTTTTTCAGGCGGTTATCGCCAGTGAAGACACCTACGTTTTCACCGCAGACACGCCAGAACGGGTCGCTTACGAATATTGGTTTGGTGACGGCGTGCGCTGCTGGGTCGCGCTGCATGAAGATAAAATCGTCGGGATGTATAAGCTGATTGATAACCAACGAGGATTAGGTTGTCACGTTGCCAACGCCTCTTTTATGGTCGATGCCAGCGTCAGAGGTTTAGGCATTGGCAAACAGCTGGGGCTGCACTGCATTGAACAAGCTCAGCGCCTAGGTTACCGGGCAATTCAGTTCAATTTTGTCGTCAGCACCAATACTCTGGCGGTCAGCCTTTGGCAAAAACTGGGCTTCGGCATTATTGCAACCCTGCCGCAGGCGTTTAAACACCCGAAACAGGGTTACGTAGATGCTTACATCATGCACCGTTTTCTGCATCCGGTGCCAACCGCTCAGATTTAACACCGTTTAGGCAAGACTTATTCATCACGCTATGCCTTGTTTTATAAGGACTAGCGTTTTTTATTAATTATATTCACTTCTTTTGGCATCCAAAACGGCAGGCTGATTCGTATAGGTAGATGTGAGGCAAGACTCACCTCTTCCATACTAATAAGGATTAACATTATGAAAACGCTTATCCGTACCGCGATCTGTGCCTCTTTAGTATTCAGCAGTGTATCTATGGCAGCAGCGATGTCCGACACCGTGATGGTGGGGGGAGCCGCAATGCTCCCGAGTAAAAACATTATTGAGAATGCCGTGAATTCTAAAGATCACACAACTTTGGTGGCCGCCGTTAAAGCTGCCGGTCTGGTGGATACCCTACAAGGTACAGGACCCTTTACCGTGTTTGCGCCAACCGATGCTGCGTTTGCTAAATTACCAGCCGGAACCGTTGAGAATCTGGTCAAACCGGAAAATAAAGCCGTGCTGACCCAAATTCTGACTTATCACGTGGTAGCCGGCAAATATGATATGAAACAGCTTGAGAAAAAAATTAAAGAGGGTGGCGGTACCGCCGAGCTGAAAACCGTCAACGGTCAGCCTCTGTGGTTTATGAATAATGGGCCTCATAATATCCAGATTAAAGATGCCAAAGGCAATCTGGCCAATATCAGCACTTATGATGTGAATCAGAAAAATGGTGTGATAGATGTCATTGACACAGTTCTAATGCCTAAATAAAAGCGGTCTATACTGGGTGCAGTGTCTCACTGCACCTTGCTTTTAGGGATTACAAATGAATGAAGCGTCTTTGGCTGAACAAATTGAACTGCTGGAAGCGATTGGCAAAGGCGACCAAGCGGCATTTGAACGATTATACCGGTTAACTTCCCCACGTCTTTTCGCCGTTGCCTTACGTATGTTACGTAACCATGCCCGAGCCGAAGAGGTATTGCACGATTGCTTTATTACCGTGCTCAGTCAGGCGATTAATTACAATCCCAGCCTCAGTTCTCCCCTTACCTGGCTCACACATATTGTCCGTAATCGGGCAATAGATTTGATGCGCGGTAATGATAACCGTTTGCAGGGATGGGATGAAGACGAGGCCGATAACCTAGCTGATGACGCGCCCTCGCCGGTCTCTCAGCTACAGCAAAGTTCCGAAGCCAAGCGGTTGGAGCATTGCATGGCATATCTCCCCGCTGAACAGCGGCAAAGTATTATGCTGGCTTATTATCAGGGACTTTCTCACAGCGAGGTCTCAGAACACTTACAACAGCCTCTTGGCACGGTGAAAAGCTGGATCCGCCGCGCGCTGGAGCACTTAAAGAGCTGCGTAGGAATATGAAAAACAGACGCGAATATCAATCAGCACTGGCCGCAGAATATGCGCTGGGCACTCTGCGCGGGCTGGCTCGAATTCAATTTGAGCGACAAATCCTACGGAATCCCGAACTGGCAGAAGAAGTGTCTCGCTGGCAAAACCTGTTTAGCCAAATGGACAATAGCTTACAGCCCGTGACACCGCCGGCCTGGATTTGGAAAAAACTCCAGCTCCAATTGCCTCCCCCCGAAAAAGCAGAGACTTCCTCAATACGCCGCGCAAGTGGCGCATATCTCGGCTGGGCGATCGCAGTCTGTTTAGCTGCACTCTTGCTGGTCCCCCGCCTGCTGGTGCAGCCTGAAGCCCCCATTCCGGTGGCGGTTCTGGCCAGCAGCGAGCAAAGCGGTCAATGGATTGTCAGCATGGATAAATCTACCCGCAGCCTGACGTTAACTCCATTAAGCACAGTACCGATCGGCGAGCAGCATAGCCTTGAACTGTGGAGTATTGCGGCAGGCGAAAAACCTCACTCTCTCGGCTTGTTAAATGCTAGCGGGCCGACACAGGTCGCTTTCAATAAAGTTGCGTTAACCAAAGGCAACGTGATGGCAATCAGTCTGGAACCTCACGGCGGTTCTCCAACCGGGCAACCTACCGGAGCGGTACTGTACAGCGGGCCATTACAAAATATTTAATGTCGGCGCTTAGCTCTTCAGCCAGCAACAATGAGGTTTTAGGATGAAAGACTGGAATCCTGATTTGTACCGCCAGTTTGAAGCGGAGCGCACCCGACCGGCGACAGATTTACTGGCTCGCGTGGCAATCAATACGCCCGATTTTGTCAGCGATTTAGGCTGTGGGCCGGGTAATTCCACCGAATTACTGCGCCAGCGTTTTCCTCACGCCCATCTGGTGGGAATCGATAATTCTCAAGCAATGCTGGAAAGCGCGCAAAAGCGGCTGCCAGACTGTAAATTTCAACCTGCGGACATTCAGCATTGGCAACCTCCTCAGCCGCAAAATGTGATTTACGCCAACGCCTCCCTGCAATGGTTAGAAAATCATCGCCTTTTGATTCCTCAATTGATGAGCCATTTGGCCCCGCAGGGTATTCTGGCAATCCAAATGCCCGATAACCGTGACGAACACAGCCACTGTGCCATGCGAGAAGTCGCCGCTGAAGGCCGCTGGCAACAACAATTAGCGGCAAGTAACGCTGAACGCGTTAAAATTTTGTCTGCCAGCGAATATTACGATCTGCTGGCTCCTCTTGCTCAACGCGTGGATATCTGGCGAACTCGCTATTTCCACCCGATGCCTTCGGCTCAGGCGATCGTTGACTGGGTACGATCCACCGGCTTACGTCCTTTTATTGACCCTTTGAATGAAACCGATCGGCAAGATTTCTTGCAAGCTTATCTGCTAAAAATCACGGCGGCCTATCCGGTACACAGCAATGGCAACCTGCTGCTGGCTTTCCCTCGCCTGTTTATCATCGCTCAAACGGCCTGAAGTGTTTTTCTTCCTTGCAGATAGAATAACCCTGCCGCTATCAGCGAGGTATTCATTTGCTTACTCCCGATGAATATCAGCCCGTATATTGCTCTGATTTATAACCCAGAAAACCTCTCAATTACCCCTTGTTTGAGCCTATTATTACAATAGCTTTATTTCATAAATAATTATCTTTATCTTAGTGAGCAGGAATTAAAGGCCGCAGTCATGTAAATATGGACATCTTATTGTTTCGCGCAGGTTAAATAACTGAATTTATCCAAAAACAAATAGGCCCGTGAGCACAGATGAATAAATGCTTCAGCTAATTTATTTTAAATCATAACGTTACCAAAAACTTATTCAGTCATGGTCTATGACTAATTATCTGACGTTATAACCAATTTAATTGATAGGCCGTATTGGAGCAACGAAATTATATAACCCTGCTATACTTGATCCGGTAAAGAAATTAATAACCAATACAGCATGAGGATACCTATTATGAGTACCGCTAAACTGGTAAAAACGAAATCTTCTGACCTGCTTTACACCCGTAATGATTTGGATGAAAGCGTAAAAATTGGCGCAATCAAAGCGCTGAACCACATGCTGATTCAATTTATCGATCTGTCATTGATCACCAAACAGGCTCACTGGAACATGCGCGGCGCCAATTTTATTGCCGTTCATGAAATGCTGGATGGCTTCCGTACCGCCATTACCGGGCACCTGGATACCTTTGCAGAGCGCGCGGTGCAACTCGGTGGCGTAGCGCTGGGAACAGTCCAAGTCGTCAACGATAAATCACCGTTGAAAAGCTATCCGACTAATATTCATAGCGTGCAAGAGCATCTGAAAGCGCTGGCCGACCGCTATGCGGTGGTAGCGAATGATATTCGTAAGGCGATTACTCAGGTCGAAGACGAAGACACTGCGGATATGTTTACCGCCGCCTCTCGCGATCTGGATCAGTTCCTGTGGTTTATCGAAGCCAATATCGAATAATTTAATTAATAATTGTTAGATGAAACACTATGGAGGGTCGGCTTAGCTGGCCCTTATGCTTTTCGGAGGACACTGACGATGGCAAGCGGATGGGCCGGAGACGGCGCAGTGCAAGACCAGATTGATTCCACCCTTGACGATGCGGTTCAGCGGGCACGTCAGGCGCTGGGTAAGGGCGAGAGTGCTTGTTACTGCCTGGAATGTGGTGAAAAAATTCCTGAGGCGCGTAGAAAAGCGCTAACCGGCGTTCGATATTGTATCAATTGTCAAAAAATCCTCGATAAACAACAGGCTGATCACGCTGGCTATAACCGCCGGGGCAGTAAAGACAGCCAGTTACGCTAACTTCTCTTTCTTCTCTTATACTCTCTCATACTCACTCGCTTATACCGACTGTTTAACCCTTCGTTATTTCTATCATCAATAAATGTCGATCATTATTTTTTGCGTATAAAAAACCTGAACTCACCCGCATTTTGTTATTTAACTGTTAAACTATAATCATTAATTATTGACTAATTAGTTACTGATGGGTTACTCATGGAGAGATTGCACCAAAATGGTAAAAACGCACCATTGTGGTGACCCATAGCAGTGCAAAATACAGTAACTAAGTAGTTGCAACCTAATTATTTAGATTAATTGCTTTATTTTTAAAAGACTTGCAATTTTGGCACGATCTTTTCATATTGCTCCCTGAATTATAAAAAAACGGATCTCCTCCACTCAAAGTACAAAGGAACTCCCACATATGAAGTCACTTGTAAAAGTTTCATTGGCCGCAATCACTCTGGCCTTTGCAATAAGTTCTCACGCAGCGGACAAACTGATTGTTGCCACGGATACCGCTTTCGTTCCTTTCGAATTTAAACAAGGGGATAAATACGTTGGTTTTGATGTTGACCTTTGGGCCGCCATTGCCAAAGAGCTGAATCTGGATTATGAGCTGAAACCCATGGATTTCAGCGGCATCATTCCTGCTTTGCAAACCAAGAACGTTGATTTGGCACTAGCCGGTATCACCATTACGGACGAGCGCAAAAAAGCCGTTGATTTCTCTGATGGTTATTACAACAGTGGCCTGCTGGTCATGGTAAAAACCACCAATAATGACATCAAAGGCGAAGCCGACCTGAAAGGCAAAGTTGTTGCAGTGAAAAGCGGCACCGGCTCTGTTGATTACGCGAAAGCCAACATCAAAACCAAAGATCTGCGTCAGTTCCCTAACATTGACAACGCCTACCTGGAATTAGGTACTGGCCGCGCGGATGCAGTTTTGCATGACACGCCAAACATCCTTTATTTCATTAAAACTGCCGGCAATGGCCAGTTTAAAGCGGTGGGTGATTCCATCAAAGCTCAGCAATACGGTATCGCCTTCCCACAGGGCAGCGAATTGCGTGTGAAGGTAAATGCTGCACTGAAAACATTGAAAGAGAACGGCACTTACAACGAAATCTATAAAAAATGGTTTGGTGTTGAACCTAAGTAATTAATTTTTGCCGTTTTTAGACCAGGAGAATATCCATGCAGTTTGAATGGAGCGCTATTTGGCCCGCCATACCAATCCTGCTTGAAGGCGCTAAGTTAACCCTATGGATCTCGGTCCTGGGTTTACTTGGCGGCCTGATAATTGGGGTTGTAGCCGGTTTTGCCCGTGCTTACGGTGGTTGGTTAAGTAGAAATATTGCATTAGTTTTTATTGAGTTGATTCGCGGTACACCTATCGTTGTACAGGTGATGTTTATCTATTTTGCTTTGCCAATGATGATGCCGGTACGCATCGATCCTTTCTCGGCGGCGGTAGTCACCATCATTATCAACTCCGGCGCCTATATCGCGGAAATTACCCGCGGTGCAGTGCTGTCAATCCACAATGGTTTCCGTGAAGCCGGTTTGGCTCTGGGTTTATCCAAACGCGATACCCTGCGTTACGTTATTGCCCCTCTGGCATTGCGTCGCATGTTGCCACCGCTGGGCAACCAATGGATTGTTAGCATCAAGGACACCTCACTGTTTATCGTGATCGGTGTAGCCGAACTGACTCGCCAGGGTCAGGAGATTATCGCCGGTAATTTCCGCGCCATGGAAATCTGGACGGCTGTTGCGGTGATTTACCTGATTATCACGCTGGCGCTGAGCTTTGTCCTGCGTCGGTTAGAAAGAAAACTGAAAATAATATGATTGAATTCAAGAATGTCTCCAAACACTTTGGCCAAACCCAGGTGCTGCACGATATCAATTTGAATATCACCAAGGGAGAAGTGGTGGTGATTATCGGGCCATCAGGCTCAGGTAAATCCACGTTGCTGCGCTGCATCAACAAGCTGGAAGTCATCACAAAAGGCCAACTGATTGTCGATGGTTTGGATGTTAACGACCCCAAAGTCGATGAGCGTCTGATTCGTCAGGAAGCCGGAATGGTGTTCCAGCAGTTTTATCTGTTCCCTCACTTAACCGCGCTGGAAAACGTGGCTTTTGGCCCGATTCGGGTGCGTGGAGCCAGTAAGGCTGAAGCAGAAAAACAGGCGCGAGCCCTGTTGGCAAAAGTAGGGTTGTCCGAGAGGGCGCACCATTACCCAGCCGAACTGTCTGGCGGCCAGCAACAGCGTGTGGCTATCGCCCGCGCGCTGGCGGTTAAGCCCAAACTGATGCTGTTTGATGAGCCAACCTCGGCGCTGGATCCGGAATTACGTCATGAAGTGTTGACCGTAATGAAAGATTTGGCCGAAGAAGGCATGACCATGGTCATCGTCACCCACGAAGTGGGCTTTGCACAGAAAGTGGCCTCACGCCTGATCTTTATTGATAAAGGCCGCGTGGCTGAGGATGGCGATCCTGATACGTTGATCTCCAATCCGCCAAGCGACAGGCTACGTGAGTTCTTGCAGCACGTTTCCTGATAACCCTACCCAGCGGGCGGCTACTGGCTCCCGCTGGGTATTTCACGATTTCTTATCCCCGTTTATCGCATTAACGTTTACGCTATTAATTTTTCTCAATTAACTACCGCTATAACTTTGCCGGTTTTTTATCTGCGCGAACGCCGCCATCAGCTTCACCACATCCTGCATACCAATATTGACCTGATTAATCACTTCCCCCGCATCCTGAGTGAGCGCCACGCCGCCGCCAGCTTGTTCCACGCAGGTTCCCATACCTTTAATCGCCGCGGTCACTCCGTTCTGAATCGTTTTGGTCATATGTTCGATTTCAGTGGCAGCTTGACGAGATTGATCCGCTAGCAAACGCACCTCACTGGCCACCACGGAAAATCCTTTGCCATGCTCTCCCGCATGGGCAGCCTCAATGGAAGCATTAATCGCCAGCAAATTAGTTTGAGAGGATATCTTACGAATGGACTCTACAATGGTGCCGATCTCCTTGGAACAGCGCCCTAAGTCGCTGACTACGTCCGAAGTTTCGCGGGCAATGGATTCCACTTCCAGCATGCCTTTTACCGCCTGCTGGACAATATTTGCCCCTTCGGACGCTGACTTATCGGTATTGACTGAAAGATGATGTACGTTGCGCATCAGCGCTTCTTCATGCTGCTGCTGTTGAATCAGTTGAGTAATATCCTGAGCAATTTTAACCACCTTTATCACCTGCCCATCGTGATCCATAATCGGGTTATAGCTGGCCTCCAGCCAGACATCTTCTCCACGGCTATTCATACGTTCAAAGCGGCCGACAATAAATTCGCCACGCGCCAAACGCTGCCAATGCTGGCGATATTCGTCGCTATGGGCAAACTCAGGCTTACAGAGAATCTGATGGGGTTTATGCTGAATATCCCGAAGAGAGTAACCGATGATATTTAATAGATTATCGTTGGCATCCAGAATAATGCCTGCGGGCGTGAAAGTTATCATGCCCATTGAACGATTTAGGGCTTTTAGCAGACTTTGGTGCTCTTGAGACTGTAAAATTCGCTCGGTGACATCGCTGGCAATCTTGATTATCTCCACCACTTTCCCCTGCCTATCCAGCACTGGCGTGTAAGTCCCCTGCAACCAGACCACCGAGCCATCTTTGCGAATACGTTTAATATTATCGGTGATCGGCTTTCCCTGATTTAATATCTGCCAGTGGCGTTGATAGGCTTCGCTTGCGACATAATTGGGATCGCAAAATATTCGATGATGCTTGCCTATTATCTCTTCACGCTGATATCCCATTGCCTGTAGAAATAACTGATTTGCCTGTATTACCGTCCCATCTGGCTTAAATATAATCATCGGTACTGCGCTATCTATCGAGGTTAATTCGGAACGCCAGGGCGCATGAGAAGATCGTAAATTTAAGAACATAGCTGAGAGTCCTTATGGCGAATAATGAATAAGCCGAGGCCTTATCTTTATCAACATGCCTTTTTACAAAAAACATGCCAAAGCCCGAAGAACATTAAAAATGTCCTCCGCAAGCTTTAGTCTTCACCCTGGGAGAATGAGACATTGCTGTAAAATCAGAGAAAGTCACAACGAAAAATTTTGTAATTTGTATGATTATTAGCAGGCTATATTGCCCGTCGGGTATTTATCCTCTAAGCGTAGAACAAAGTAATGATATTGTTAACTGCTCGACACAATAACCGGATAAAAACTGTGATTACTTTTGATGAAATGGCTGGAAAGGCGGGTGAATAAAGCAAAAAGTGGGAGATCGCAGAAATAAAATAGGGCCCGACAACATTTGGCAGATAACGCTACCGTTGCCGCCGAGCCAAGAGTTGATTTAATACTTTTAATCAATACTTTCAACCAATTATATTCAACCGAATAGCAGGCTACGTTACCAGCGTTCAGCCACCCAGGCCGCCTGTTGCTCTTCAGTCTGAAATGTCCAGGCCACAAAACGGCTGACTTTTTGCCCTTGCGCCATATCAATAGTGCGAACCTCTACCGCCTTAGCGTAGCGTAAAGCGTGATAAATCGCTGGTAGGCTGGTTTTTTTCGATACCAATGAAGTGAACCACAGGCAATTATTGCCCCTCGCGACGCTTTCTTGCACCATGCGAGTGACAAAACCCTCTTCGCCGCCCTCGCACCACAGTTCGCTATTCTTGCCGCCAAAGTTCTGCACCGGCTTAGCCGCCACTTCACCTTTGCCCAATTTGTGCAATTTACGGCGAGTTGTCGCCGCAGCTTCTTCCGCAGAACCGTGGAACGGAGGGTTACACAGGGTGACGTCATAACGTTCGTTAACTGCCCAAACGCCTTCGAAGATAGCTTGAGGCTGCTTTTGCAATTTCAGACGTAGCGTATTTCTCAGGGTCGGGTTCATCGATACCACCATTTTCGCCGCGTTCAGCGCATGCGGATCGATTTCCGTACCGGTAAAGCGCCAGCCGTACTCACGCTGACCGATAATTGGATAAATACAGTTGGCCCCCACGCCGACATCTAATACCGCCACGCTTTTCCCCTGAGGAATCACGCCGCCATTGCAGCTAGCCAACAAATCGGCCAAATGATGCAGATAATCTGCACGCCCTGGAATCGGTGGGCAAAGATAATCTGCAGGAATATCCCAGAATTCAATGCCGTAGAAATGTTTTAACAGCGCCCGGTTTAACATTTTTACCGCCGCGGGATCGGCAAAATCCACGGAAATATCACCGTAAGCGTTCGGAGCCAAAAATGCGCTTAATTCAGGGCAACTGGCTGAAAGCGCATCAAAATCGTAGCGGGAACGATGGCGATTTCGGGGATGTAATCCGCTTTTTTCTTTGGGAAAGATTTTTTTGTTTTCCATCGTCTTCAGTCTCTGATAGGCATTTTCTGGCGCGTAAGATAGCATAAATCGCCTTAAAACGGGCGAGTGACAAAACAGGCCGCCAATAACCTGTTAATTTTCCAGCGAGAGTGCGCGAAATTCCGTTTAGCCACTAAGCTGACTTCTTATGATAAACCTGATGTAGGGATGTTATGAGTACCGAAGACGATTACTATTATGAGCCCGCCAGCGGCCACGGCCTGCCCCACGACCCATTAAACGCCATTATCGGCCCACGACCTATCGGCTGGATTTCCTCTGTTAGCGCCAAAGGCCAGCGTAATCTGGCTCCTTACAGCTTTTTTAACTGCTTTAGCTATACGCCACCTATCATCGGTTTTTCCAGCAACGGTTGGAAAGACAGCGTGGCTAATATTGTGGAAACCGGCGAGTTCGTCTGGAATCTGGCCACCCGCCAGTTAGCAGAGGCGATGAATAACAGCTCCGCCCCGCTCTCGCGGGAGCAGGATGAATTCCAGTTTGCCGGTTTAACGCCGCAACCCAGCCGGTTAATCGCCGTAGATCGCGTCGCGGAAAGTCCGGTGAACTTTGAATGTAAACTCACGCAATGCATTCAGTTAAAGGCCGCCGACGGCAGCAATACCAATAGCTGGCTGGTGCTAGGAGAAGTGATTGCGGTGCATATTAATCGTCAATTGCTAGACAGTAACGGCACCTATCTGACCACGGCGGCGCAGCCTATTCTGCGAGGAGGCGGGCCGAGTGCTTATTATGGCGTCACCGAAGAGCAGCGCTTTGATATGCTGCGTCCGCAGGGGGTCGCCGCACGTTAGTTTTTGTTCATAAAAATTGAATTAGATTCTCAATTCTATCCGGTTTCATAAATATCACAGAGGCGTAACATAGCTTCTATCGAAAGGAAACGCCCTTTCACTCTAACGAAATCGGATAGGATTACATCATGAAAAACATCAAAAACTTTGTTGCAGTTCTCGCTCTAACTACCCTTTCATTTGCCAGCGTTGCCGCTGAACACGTTAATAGACAGGACGCGGCTCAGTACCAGAAAGCAGGCGTCATTTCCGTTAGCGGCGCAACTGACCTGAGCAGCCTGAAAGCACAGTTAGCTGAAAAAGCTGATGCTGCTGGCGCTAAAGCCTTCACCATTACTTCTGCAACCGGTAACAACCTGATGCACGGCACCGCAGTGATTTATCACTAATATTCCTCAGCCGTTCGAAAATGTCCATCAGCACCCCCTGATGGGCATTTTTCGATCTATTCTGTTGATTACAAGGCATTAATAGCATTGGCGAAAGCGCGACACATCGCTTCGTCCCCATGCTGATTATCAGCCAGCACACGTTCACCATCGACCACTCGAATACTGACATTCAGATCAAAATCAGCCGCTGGCTGTGGCCGCTGCGCCGCGCTGGCAATAGCGTCCTGCGCGGCTGCCCACGCTTGCTCAACCGTTTGATTGCAGGCCGCCGCCAGATAAGCGGGATTAAATCCTTCGCCAGTCAAACTCCGTAAGGTTTCATCATGGCTAACGCTATTACCGGGACGCCAGTAATGTTCCGCCAGATCCGAGCCAATTGCCGGGTTATCGGTTAAATAGCCGTCGCGTTGCAGGAAGAAGGCGCGCGTTTGCTCTACCGCCATCAACGCCAATAGATAACCCTGATAGGAGCAGGCCGATTCCATTGATAATAAATGAGGAATCGCCAGCGTTGGCCTTGGGCTGGCGTTAATACCCAGAATCTTTTGCTCAATATCTCGCGCCAGCTGGGTAATTGCCTGCGGCGTTAGCTGCACGTCATCCCATTGATACAAAGCCCACTCAAAGTAAGGCACCAGTAAAATATGACGCTCATTGAATGCGCGCATCGGTTGCTTGGATTCAATATTGTCGCGAATCAATTCATCTGGCAGCGGTTCACCGGCAGCATTTTTAGCGTAACGTTTTAACCAATCCGCATCGTCCAGCAGGCTATCGCAGAACATCGACTGAGTTTCTGCATAAGCCATTGAGGTCGGTGGAAATTCCTGCGAGAAACAAGGCGCATTTTGCACAATATTAGCAAAATGCGCCGCGTGGCCGCCTTCATGGAACAGCGTATTCAAACCTGAAGCTCCACTTCCCACCTGATCGGGTTTCGCCAAACTGGTAAAATTGATCCGCGCCGGTATCCATTTACCCTGCTGAACAAATGGCGGCACCGGGCCATGCATAAAACCATTTTCATATTTTCCAGCGCGAACCAGTAAATCCAAATTCATCTCCGCGCCGCGAAAACCAATGTGCAGGCGCTTAAAACTGTTGATCCAGCGATCTAATGATTCGGCAAAAGGAAAATAAGGATCGAGCTGACGAGTGACGTCTCCAGCGCTGGCAAAACGGATATTCCAAGCTTCTAATGCAGACTCCCCTTGTTTTTCCGCCAGTTGTTGCAGGCTACGGCGGTTCGCTTCACGAGTTTGCTGTTCAAAAGTATCCAGAATGGCAAACAGTTGTTCCGGCATCATCTGTTCGGTTTTATTAACTTTATAGTCAAAATAGTTACGATACCCCATCTGGCGAGCAAATCGGTTACGCAAGATAATCAACTCAGGCAAGCCATTGTGCAACAGCCATTGCTCTACTTCGCGCAGCGCCTGCTGAGAACTTTGTCGGTAAGTTTCATTTTCATTAGTAGCCTGATTGGTCAGCAACTCGCCCAGGGAAGCCGCGACTTTTTCACCTTTAGCATTAAAATGCATTGGCTGGTGAGTTTTGCGCCGCTGATAAAGATCGGACTCGAAGGCAATAATTTCATCTAGCAAAGCCTGCGCCTGAGGATCTTCAATGGCATTACAGTCAAAAAAGCGATACCAGCCCCGCAGCCCGTGAAGCAAATCCTGATTTTCCGGCGTTTTTGGCTGGGCTTCTAATGCCGTAATCAGCTCACGCAGCTCTTTTAAACGGCGACTTTCCGCAATAAACCTTTTGTATGCCGTCTCCGCCGCCGAGAATTGCTTCCCAACGTCGGCATCCCCCAAACCCATGTAATTCTGCCAAAACAGGTCTTCTTTGGCCTGATGCACTGCCAGATAATCTTGATTCAACGCGTTGAAATAACTCAAAGCCTGTTGCATAGGATTCCTTCCATCATTGATAGGGTTATCACGCTAAAAGCCCTCACCGACCTGATGCCAGCGGGAAGCCAATCAGGACCAATACTGGCGGAAACCGCGCAGTTTATTCTGTGAAAACCGGATTATTTAGCAGCAAATTGCCGCAATGCCTGCTCTACCGATATTGCCTGCCCGGCAATAACCTGACAGCAGGCTAACTGCTTGAGGATCGACAACGGAACCAGCACCTCGCCAGCCAGACAGCGTTCAATCCAGCGGGCAGTTTCTGCTGCATCTTTGGATACAGGTAGATCAGGCACGCCGCTTTCTTCTGCACGCTCCAGCAAGACTCTTTGCTCACCGCCAACGATCGCGTGGAGCGGTGGGCAGCGCAGCGGATTAGCGTAAACTTCCCCTTCAGTTCCCTGTAGCAGCAACGCCGGCGCGCCAATAGCCTGAAAGAATCGACCGACCTTTTGCATATATTCTGGATGCGAAACGCTGGCCAAACGCAGCGCTCGCTGATGCAGAAATGGCGTCGCCAGTTTTGCCAAGGTATGGCTGCTATTACGCACCCCCATACGCCAGCGCATTTGTAGCTGACAATCTAACTCTGGGGAAAATGCAGATACCGGAATAAATACCGGCTGGCCGTTATCCAACCGAGTTTGAGCATCTTCTTTTGTCTCAGACCAAGGCATGCCTAGCGCCTGAAAAATCTCAGCGCTGGTCACGCGAGTGCTATCTTCGGTCACGCCGTGTACGACCACCGGCAGCCCTAAACGCGACAACAGTAACGCCAGAAGCGGTGTCAAATTAGCCTGTTTACGCGCACCGTTATAGCTGGGGATAACCACCGGCATTGGCCGACCTTCAGGAGCCTGTAGCGCCATCACTTGCTGTTGCATAGCCTGATAAAAACCGAGGATTTCCTCCTCCGATTCCCCTTTGATACGAAAAGCAATCAGAATGCCCCCCAGCTCCAGTTCAGGCACCTGCCCCGCCAGCATTCGTTGATAAAGCTCACAGGCTGTCTGCTGATCCAAATCGCGGGCGTGATTTTTGCCACGTCCTACTTCTTTGATAATTTTGCGGTAATCCATCAACAAAGGCTTCCTCTCGCTATTTTGTTTAGCATAACTCAGGTTTGATCCGGCTAAAACCGGCTCACTTACTCCCAGGGAGCCTGCGGTGTAAATGCCTCCACCAGCCTATCAATCGCCGCCCGAATCCGCGCGGGCATCACCTGCCCTTTTAGCCAGACAATATTAATCGGTGAACCGGCGCCAGTGTTGCCTGGCAAGGTTTCCATCAATCGACCGCTTTGCAGCGCAGGGTTGACGAGCCAGCGCGGCAGTAGTGCGATACCGTGCCCCGCTTCCGCAGCCGTGGCTACCGCCGCCATATTATCCAATCGTAAACGACTGGCTGGCGTTATAGATTCGGTTTTGCCTGCGTCATTCACTAAACGCCACGTTTGGCTGCGACCATTTCGTAACAAACTAATCGTGCGATGATGCGCTAAATCCGAAATGGAAGTGGGATGACCATAGGTAGCTAAGTAATCAGCACTGGCGCACAACACCCACTGTTGTTCTCCCAGTTTTCGCGCCGCCAACCCGGCAACATCACCAATATGCCCAATACGCACAGCCAGATCGACGCCTTCCTCCGCAAAATCCACTGTGCGATTGGAAAACAAAATTTCCAGCTGTAGCGCGGGAAAACTGTCGGCTAATTCGAGCAACGGCGACATCACCCACTGCTGGCCGAACAATATCGGCAATGACACGCGCAAGCGCCCGCTGGGAGCCACGGCTCGCGCCGCCAACTGAATCTCTGCGGCGTCCAGCGCATCCAGCGCTTTTACGCAATCCTCATAGAAAATCTGCCCTTCGTCGGTGAGAGAGAGGCTACGAGTGGTGCGCTGAAACAAACGCACCGACAGGCGGGATTCTAGCCGCGCCACTGCTTTACCCACCGCTGAGCGGGATAAACCAAGCTGTTCTGCAGCACGGCTAAAACTGCCAGCCTGCGCCGCCTGGACAAAAGCTCGTATGCCGTGCAAACGATCGCCGGAAATCATCACTTTCTCCTTATCAAAGCCCAATGAATATCACCCATCTTAAATAAATCTGTACTGATTGATACCCCATTGGAGAATTTAATTCCGCTATAAAAAGAAAAAATGGCGCAACTGAGTCACTTAACTAGCCACTACACCGTGAGGGTTTCTTCTTCCCGGATTATGCCTATGTCCTCAGCGCTCACTTCGGATTTACCTCTGACCCGTCGACAATAGGCTCTCATGCTGACCGGTATCAGTCTGGCCAGTTCTTTAGGTTGTATCGATTTGACTATCGTCAATACCGCGGTTCCCGCCATTCAACAGGCATTTTCCGCCAGCGCGGAAAACCTACAGTGAGGCGTTTTATTGTTCCTGATGGCACTCTGCGCTTTTATGGTCACCGCGGGTCGCTACGCTCGCCGTCGGATACTTTATCTGGGGATGCCGCTGTTTGGCTTATCATTACCAAGCGCTGGCCTGGCCGATAGCATTTGGATGATGAATCTCTTTCGCTTATTACAGTGAGCAATCTGGGTTGTACTTTATACGTAACGGTCAGCCTGATGGCCGCCTTTCCCGAAACAAGCCCGCACCAGAGATAGGCACTTTGTTGGGCGTAAACGAGCCGGGATGGGCGATTGGGCCGGTGGTGGGCAGAATACGGGTTAGCACCTTAGGCTGGCGTTGGGTATTTTTACTCAATTTAGCGCTGATTTTACTGAGCTTTGCCGGCTGTCGGGGCAAAGTATGCGAATTGCTCCTTGATACAGGCCAGCAGAGATTGGATATTATCTGTCTACTATTGCTGATTAGCGTGCTGACCATTTTACTGTCAGGTATCAATCATGGCGGCCTGTGGGGTTGGATAAGCGGTAAAACTTTGGAGATTTTGTTGCTGGCCGCGCGAGGAAAACGCCCCCGCAGCCCAATCGGCGTCGCGGGGAGCGGATAATTAGAATCAGGTCTTCGACGCCGTAGGGCTAAACAACGCACGGTAAAGGCCACCGCCCAAAGCACCGCCTATCAGCGGCGCTAACCAGAATACCCAAAGCTGCTGTAAGGCAATTCCACCGGCAAAAATGGCCACTCCAGTACTTCGCGCTGGATTAACCGAGGTATTATCCACCGGAATAGAGATCAAATGGATTAAGGTTAAACATAAACCTATGGCTAACGGCGCTGCCGCGGCGGGTGAACGGGAATCCGTCGCGCCCATAATCACCATCACAAACCCCATTGTCAGAATCACTTCGGCAATCAACACCGATTGCAAACTGTAGCCCCCCGGAGAACGCACGCCGTAACCATTGCTGGCAAAGCCTGCGGTGACGTCGAATCCGGCCTTACCACTGGCGATAAGATACAATACCGTGGCACCGGCTAATCCCCCCAGAACCTGCGCAATAATATAGGGAATCAACTGCGCGCCGGAAAATCGCCCACCCACCCAGAGCCCCAGCGACACCGCTGGATTAAAATGCCCGCCGGAGACGTGGCCCAAAGCATAAGCCATAGTGACGACGGTTAAACCAAACGCCAATGCGACGCCCAGAAAACCGATTCCCGCCACTGGAAACATAGCCGCCAACACCGCACTACCGCAGCCCCCCAAAACTAACCAGAAAGTACCGATAAACTCTGCCATAACCTGTTTCATGCTGCTTACCTCAGACGCCGGATAGACCCTTAAAATGGGCTGGAAGCTGAACTACGCCACTGCCGGAGGTACGCCCAGACTTAACTCGTATGAGTTGGCAAATAAGAGTTAACTGACCTGCGGCTAATTTAATCTTAGCCACGGATTTTTTTGAGGTGAAAGAGAATTGCGTGAAACCGTTTGAAATGCCTGGCTACAAATAAAAATGGCAATGAATTGCTCACTGCCATTCGCTTATTTTTCACCACGTCGTTAGCTGCCCAACGTAACGTCCGTGCGGCGACGTTTAGGGGCTTTTTTTCGCGTAGTCGCTGCTTTAACCGAGGTTTTTTTCGCCGCAATAGGCACCGCTACCGCCTCTGGCATCTCCGGCTGTTCAATAGGGAAAACGGGCAACGCCGCCAATAAGCGTGAGCCGTAGCCTTTGGTCAGTAAACGGCGATCATAAATGACAATTTCGCCGTGGCACTCATTACTGCGGATCAAGCGCCCCACCTGCTGAATCAGGTTAAATGAAGCGCTAGGTAAACTTTGCACTTCAAACGGATAGCGTTTTAATGATTTCAGCCATTCTCCTTCCGTCAAAATCACCGGGCTATCAATCGGCGGAAATGCAATCTTATGGATATGCACCTGCGTCAGTAACTCCCCTTTCAGATCCAGGCCTTCCGCGAAGGATTGCAAACCGATGAGTACGCTGGGCGTGCCTTTTGTCACCCGTTTACGATGCTCTTCAACCAACCGGTAGCGCGGCTGATCACCTTGAACCAGCAGCATTAAACGCAGATCGGTGATGTGGCTCAGAAAGGTTTGCATCGCCCGATGGCTGCTAAACAAAATCAACATACCTTTATGGCGACCGCTGGCCTGTTCGGCTCGGAAATACTGCGCCATTTCGGCCAAATGCTCCGCTTCGTTCGCCATCGTCGGTTCGACGCGCATTTTGGGAATAACCAGCTTGCCCTGCTCAACGTGGTTAAACGGGGAGGAAAGCGCCACAAAACGATCCCCGGTCTTTTCGCTCAAACCAGAGAGTTCCTGTAGGCGAGCAAAGCTGTTGAGGGAACGCAGCGTAGCCGACGTCACAATGACATGGGGGACTTTGCGCCACAGCATTTTATCTAACTGATCACTCACGCGAATCCCCACGCAGTGGAAGGACAGATGAGTTTGATTTTCGCGATATTCCCGCGTAACCCATTTAGAAATAGGCGCATTTGAAGCTTTATCCATTGCGGCCAGACGCCACAGTTTGGTCATTGCCTCCAGATAACCGAAGGTACGGCTCATCTGTAAAATCGCCCGATGCAGCCGCACGATATCGTGCTTACCGGTTTGTTCGGTTAAATCATTAAGAACAAACTCGGCTAAACCGCGTAGTGCATCGGTTAACTTAAATAATTTGGCGCAGCTTTCTGTCAGGCTTTCCGGCAGGATGCCCATTTCAAAACGATAAGTAGCTTGAATACTATCCGTAGGAAGCAATTGGCTAACCTGTTGTTCTACGTTCAGAATCAGCTCCCGCATCTGCTCGCAGTGATCTTTTAACCGTTCCGAATTAGCCAGTTTAGGCGGGTTTTTCGGCCGATATTGCACCATGCACTGATCCACCAGGCGGGCAATCATATCCAACTGCATATTGGCAAAAACGGCGGTGATCTCACCTTCGATCTCCAACGCATCCCGCGCCACATCTGGCAGGTGATGCCCCTCATCTAGCACCAATAATAATTCTTTTGGATTCGGTAATACCGATTCAGTTTCCAGCGCCGCCATGACCAAAGCATGGTTGGCTACCACCACATCGGCGGTTTCGATCTCTTTACGCGCAATATAGAACGGACATTCACGAAAATAATGACAGTTGCGCCCTAAGCAGTTGGCTTTATCAGTGCTGAGCTTGCCCCACAGAGAATCGCTGATAGATTGTTGATGATGATCGCGCAGCCCATCCCAAACGTGGCTGCTCAACGCTTTAGACAGGCCCACGCAGGTTGCCTGCTCCTCGCCGTTGGCTGGCGCCAGCTCATCGCCCAAAAACAGCGATAAATCGCCCTGGCCAGAGACATCGGTACACATGGCGGCCAGATTTCGCGGGCAAACATAGCGTCCGCGCCCAAATGCGCCGGTAAATTTCAAATCGGGAATAATTTTTTTCAGTAACGGCAAATCCTTGCTGTAAATCTGATCCTGCAGCGCCACGTTAGCGGTGCTCACCACCAGCGGCTTGGTTTCCGCGCGGCCGATCGCAATACCGGGAATCAGGTACGACAAGGTCTTCCCCACGCCGGTTGGGGCTTCGATAGCCAAATGTCGTCCGGCATCGCCGGCCAGCGTTTTCGCCACTTCAGCTATCATTTGACGCTGCGGAGCGCGAGAAACAAAGTCCGGAATCTGTTGCCCAAGGGCCTTATACCACTGGCTGATTTGATCTTTTACTGCGGGGGATAACGCCATGCATATCTTATCTAAACTGAATGTTGCCCTATTGTCCCACAGTGCGCCGCTCACGTCAGCCTATTCGGGACCGCGAATGCGTAGAATAATTCAGCGCCTTCACCGCTGATTATCAATTATTTTTTATTATCTCATCCTTAAATTCACTTTGTCATAAATACATCACACAGATGCGGTAAAAATTCTGCGCTGAGAAAGTTCAGACAGATATTGAATACAGCAAAAACTTTGATGATTGGCATCTTTCAATGAAGAAAACAGGGCAAAAACATGAAAATTAATATTCTGGCAATGTTAATACCGGCGCTTTTAATTGCCACTACTTCACACGCTGCGGAAGTTTATAATAAAGACGGCAATAAACTCGACTTATACGGAAAAGTAAAAGGTTTGCATTATTTTTCTGACAGTAAAAGTAATGATGGTGATAAATCTTACGTTCGTTTTGGCTTTAAAGGCGTCACCCAAATTAATGACAAACTTTCCGGCTACGGTCAGTGGGAATATCATGTTGCGGTTAACCACGCGGAAAGCGAAGGCACCGCCGATACCAAAACCCGCTTAGGCTTTGCCGGTTTGCGCTACGCCGGATTGGGTTCTTTCGACTATGGCCGTAACTACGGCGTGTTATACGATATCGGCGCGTGGACCGATATGCTGCCGGAATTCGGTGGCGACAGCTATGTAAAAACCGATAACTTCATGACTGGCCGCACCAATGGCGTTGCCACTTATCGTAACAGCGATTTCTTCGGTCTGGTGGACGGTCTGAAATTTAGCCTGCAATATCAAGGCAAAAACGACGATACTTCCCGCGGGACTTCGAAACAGAACGGCGACGGCTTTGGTCTGGCGTCCAGCTATGAAATTGGATCAGGCGTTAGCATCGGTGCCGCGTATACCTCCTCCAACCGCACAACCGCTCAGAAGGCTGGCACATTCGGTAAAGGCGATAAAGCTGAAGCCTTCGCCACGGGGCTGAAATATGATGATAACGGCGTTTATCTGGCGGCAACCTATGCCGAAACCCGTAATATGACGCCAATTTCCGGTACGGCCAGTATTAATAACACCCCAACATCAGTGAGCGGCTTTGCAAATAAAGCACAAAACTTTGAATTAGTGGCTCAATATCAGTTCGATTTCGGTCTGAAACCTTCTCTGGCCTATGTTCAGTCAAAAGGTAAAGATATTGAAGGTCTAGGCGATGTCGATTTGGTTAAATATATTGATGTAGGCGCTTATTACTTCTTCAATAAAAACATGTCTACTTACGTAGATTATAAAATTAACCAGTTGAGCAACGACAATAAACTGAAACTGAATAATGACGATATCGTTGCCGTCGGTTTGGTTTATCAGTTCTAAGTCTTCTGTAAAGCATTACCCTCATTTTATATGAAGTATTTTTCAGGTCATTCGCCGGGATTAATTCCCGGCTTTTTTATATGTTAATCTCATTCATACACAACATTAACGCGTCTCGGGAGCCTGGAGCAGCCAGTTATCTCGTAAAGCCCCGTTCACCGCCCCACGAGCCTTGGCTACAGATTTTCCTGTCGGGGGGCTGAAACTGCCCAGAGCGATCCAATGCTGATAACGAGGTTGGCCCAACGCTTTGTCCGCCTGACTCAATAAAGGTATCAACCGAATGCCAAAGCGATCCCGCGTGGGATAAGGCCAATCTAGGTTTTTATCGATATAAGGTGCCATAAAATCCAGCGCTTTCAGTAACCCGCTGCCGTTAGGCGTTTGGTAGCGCCATAAATCCAAATGCAGGTTGTTCGCCAGCGTAGCCAGTTGCGTCACTGCCTGTAAATTAAAGTCGCTATAATGGAAAGAACGCGTTCGAGCCAACTCCAACGGCTGTGCGCCATTGGCCTCCAACTGATAATTCAGCAGCGGCTTCATCTGTTCGGCCATGTCCAACACCAACTCGTCACGCTGCAAATACCAGGCAATTCCGGCAACCTGCACTTTGTACCAACTGCCGTGATTGTTTTTAGCCGCCGCCTCTTTTTTTCCCAACGGGCTGGTTTGCAACCAATACAAATAATCCGTCATCCACTGATGCATTTGTTGTTCATCCTGCGCCGTCCAGCTCGGATTTTTACGCAGCATGATCAGCGAATCCACGACTCGGATAGCGAAATAACGTCCGTCCAGCACACCAGAACCTCTCCCTTCTGCCACGCCGGGAACGCCTTGAGCAAAATTAAGATTTGGGTTCATCCGCGTAGCCGGTACCAAAAACCACGCTCGGATCATCCCGACAGCTTTATCCGCATATTTTTGCTGACCGGAGAAATACCAGGCTAGTGTCAGAGCCTGCACCTGCGCGGTGAAGTCCGCCAGCCGAACGCCGTCGCTGTCCTCATTTTTACTGGCCGGATTAATGTCGCCGTCCTGACGAACCCAGGGTAAAACGTCAGGGCGCTGGCTGTCCGGCCACCAATAGGCGCTCAGACTGAGATAATCATGTTTAGAACCGCTGGGTGGCGTCATGCGTTTATCCATCACGCTCATATTTTCCCGCGCTAACGCCTTATCCGCCTGTCGAATTAGCTGGGAATACGCTTCTTGAGTGAGTTCCGGCGCCTGCTGCTCAGTAATAAGCTGCCGATTCTTCTGGAGATCTTCAGTAGATAAAAATGCATAGGGTGGGCTGGCGGCTGCGCTATGGCTTAGCAACCCGTAAGTCATCGCCAGCCCCAGAATACCTGGCACTGACCCTCGAATGTTCAATATTCTCAAGCGGGACTCCAAACCAATAACTGAAAATGCTGATTTATTCAGCATGCTATATCAGAAAAAAATTTTCATTGGTTTAAATGTGTCCAAATATCCTCAATCCATTGACGCCAAAAATACGATAGATAAAGACCTATTGATTGCGGGGAGTTTATCCCCATAGATAATGGGGCAAAAAACAGATTTAATCCTTTGCTTATCATCAGCCAGATCATGTTTACTAAACCACTCTTTCCCGTCCTTACCTGTTGAAGAATCATGCTAAAGCAAACTAGCCGTAACCCGTGGCCGTTAATTGGTGCGCTTTTCACGCTGTATTTCGTCTGGGGATCTACCTATCTGGTGATTCGTATTGGCGTAGAAAGCTGGCCTCCGTTGATGATGGCCGGGATTCGTTATCTGGTGGCGGGGATTATTCTGTTCAGTTTTCTGGCTATTCGCGGCCATCAGTTACCGACACCACGCCAATGGCTGGCGGCCAGCGCCATCGGAATTTTGCTATTAGCCATTGGTAACGGGCTGGTGACTATTGCTGAACATCAGCACGTTCCTTCCGGTATCGCGGCGGTTATGGTCGCCACCGTTCCGCTATTTACCCTGTGTTTTAGTATGCTGTGGGGCATGAAGAATACCAAACTGGAGTGGGCTGGCATTGGGCTGGGACTGGTTGGTATCATTTTTCTGAATACTGGCAGCAACTTACTGGGAAATCCTACCGGCGCGCTGATGATTCTACTGGCTTCGGCGAGCTGGGCCTTTGGTTCGATCTGGAGTTCCAAACTGGCATTACCCGCAGGCGCGATGTCTGGCGCGGCTCAAATGTTAGTTGCTGGCGTAGTATTACTGCTGGGCTCAACCTTAAGCGGAGAAAAACTGACGCAACCGCCGACCACCAGCGGAATTCTGGCATTGATGTACCTGATTGTATTCGGCTCAATGCTGGCCATTAGCGCTTATATGTTCCTGCTGAAAAACGTCCCTCCGGCGGTGGCGACCAGCTATGCCTACGTTAACCCGGTGGTGGCAGTATTGTTGGGCATCGGATTTGCCGGCGAGAGTCTGTCTCTAACCGAGTGGCTGGCACTGGCGGTTATTGTCTCGGCGGTGGTATTGATAACATTGGGCAAGTTTTTAATTGGTAAGCGTTAAAAGCCGCGCCCTTGTTTCGCTAAGGGAACCGTCTATAATTCCTGCTGTTTCGATAAAAAGTGAAAATATAACTATGCAGAAGAAATTACTGATCGCCCTGTTTGCGGTGATGGCTCTGAGTTCTCTGGGCGGCGTATTCCTGGCGGGTCTGAACATGTATACCCGTTCAACCACGCCGCAGGAAACCGAAACGGTACACTCTCCGCTGGGTGACATCGCGCCGGCCGGGATGTCTAACTCCGGTCAAAAGCAGCCTTAATCACTACTCTATTCATCATGTATCGCTGCTGTAAAAAGACTGTTAGCCCCTCCCCCATTCAACCACCTGCGAGCGGAGGGGGGCACAGCGAATAGACAGATCAACCCTCCGTTACTCTTTCAGTTCCTTAACAACGTCTGCATTGCCTTTGTCCAAATTATAACGCCCTGTCAATCATAAATATTTTTTAACCTTGTCAGGCCGTTAAACGCCAAAAGGGCAAAGTGCGCGTCCATCGCTCTTTGCCCTTTAATACCACAAACAGAATTCTCTCTGCGGTTTGACGATCGGTAATGACTTATTCAGTACCCAAATATTATTTATTCAGTACCCAAATAGAGTATTTACCGTCTTTCTGCTCGGAGCCTTCCAGAATTTTCTCGAAACCTGGGAATTTTTCACCCCATTCCGCGATGCTCTGGATATAGCGCAGCCAAGGCTCATCGTTAGAACCAAAGCTTTCCCCCGGCATGATGATAGGGATGCCCGGAGGGTAAGGAATAACCCCAACCGCTGAAATACGACCCGCCAATTGATCAATCGGCAGCAATTCACACCGACCTGCCATATGATCCTGGAATGCTTTACGCGGCAAAGTAACCGGTTTAGGTAAGTTACTGAAAGCTTCAGATTGCAATTTATCCATTTCGCTGGTTTTCATGTGGGCGAACATGTCGTCACACAGGTCTTTCAGCCCCATTTTTCCATATTGCTGCGGGTAGTTTTTCGCCAAATCCGGCAGACACAGGGCAATTGGCGTGTTGTCATCGTAGTGCTGTTTGAATTCCAGTAATACGTTGATTAACGTTCCCCATTTCCCTTTGGTTACGCCGACTGAGAACAGGCACAGCACCATAAAATCGGTGGTCCGTGAAGGGACAATCCCTTTCTGACCGAGGTAGGCCGTTACCACCGCCGCTGGAATCCCTTTGTCCAGCATTTTGCCGTCGTCACCCATGCCCGGCACCATAATGCCGGCTTTAATTGGGTCCAACATGCACCAATCGTCTTCCAATTGATCAAAGCCGTGCCAGTTTTCCCCCGGTTTCAAAACCCAACAAGACGGGTCCGTTGCCAGCTGCTCGCGAGATGCCTGCGCAAACGGCACTTTCTTACCCGTTTTAGCATCGGTAATTTCCGGTGCGTTCCACGGCTTGAAGAACCATTCCCCTTGCTTAGCGAAAGTATCATGGGCTCTGGCCAGCGCCAGACGAAAATCGACCGCTTCGTTAATCACTTCCTGCGTCAAAGCGTGTCCTTGCTCGCCGTCCATCATCGCTGCGCCAACTTCGTTCGCGGCAATAATGGCGTACAGCGGAGAAGTGGTCGATTGCAGCATGTAAGACTCGTTAAAACGAGAATGCTCAATCGGTTTCTTACCGTTACGCACGTGGATATAAGAAGCCTGAGACAGCGCCGCCAACAGTTTATGGGTTGATTGGGTCGCAAACACCGTTGGACCATCGGGATCGTGATCCGCCGGATTACCGCGCATCGCGTGGCGATCCCGATACATTGGATTGAAGCGGGCATAAGCATACCAGGCTTCATCAAAATGAATCTGATCAACACTTTCCGCCAGCAGATCCTGCGCCTGTTTAGCGTTGTAGCACATACCGTCATAGGTACAGTTAGTAACTACGGCATAGACTGGTTTTGTACTGTTAGCCTGTGATTTCAATGGGTTTTGCTCAATTTTTTGCTGGATAGACTCCGGCTTGAATTGAGACTTGGGAATCGGCCCGATAATACCGTAGCGGTTACGTGTAGGAATAAAGAACACCGGCAGCGCGCCGGTCATGACCAATCCTTGCTCGATGGATTTGTGACAGTTACGGTCACACAGAGCAACTTCTTTATCTCCCACTACCGCCGCCATAATCGCACGGTTAGAACCAGAGGTCCCGTTCAGCATGGAATAGCTCATATGCGCCCCGAAAACGCGGGCGGCGTAAGCTTCTGAATCTTTGATCGGGCCGCTGTGATCCAGCAGCGAACCCAATGATTCACGTTCGATACCCGTATCGGTACGGAACAGGTTTTCACCGAAGAAATCGAGGAATTCGCGGCCTACAGCCGTTTTACTGAATGCTACCCCGCCCTGATGTCCGGGAGCGGCCCAAGAGTATTCAGGGTTATCTTCGGTATATTTAAAGAGTGCTTTGGTAAACGGCGGCAGCAGCTGTTCATAATATTTTACGATCAGCGCATGGGCGCGAGCGGCAATAAATTCAGCGGTATCTTCATGCATCCAGACAAATTCATTCACCAATCGCATGGTTTCCAGGCTAAGGCTATTAATACAAGAATGCTCTGCCATCAGTAATACCGGCACATCCTTATTGCGGCGGCGAATTTCTTTTAGTAGCTCGGAAGCCTGGCTGTGGGAGGCATCGTCATTGCCACCGGATGTCCAATCAACAAAAATACAACACAAAGAAGAGTCTGAAGCGACCGTAGCGATACCGTCTTCAAAGGTCGCGGCGGCAATAACATTGAAATTAATGTCCCTCAGGGCTTCAATCAGTTCGTTAACGGCTCGTCCATTCGCGGTATTGGCTTCGAGAATATTACTGTCCACCACCAAAACGTTGCGTTTTTTGTGACGACTTAAATCAATCATCGTAGTTGTCCTTGTTATAAGACCAAAACATCAGATTTATGCTTCCCCGCCCCTTTCGGCGCGGGGTGATGAATTAATTGCTTTTATCCAATGGAGCATCCAGCGGGAACGGGTTTTTGTGGGTACGGTTATAGTTAAATGTATAAAGCGCAGTGATAACCATCAGCACCACAAATGACCACATCACTTCTTCTGCACCGGAGCCCACCACAGCCCAAATACAGTACACAAACGCAACCATGGTAATGGCGACATAGGTCTTGATCTGTTTGCCCAAATGCCCGTGCCCCAGTAGTAGCAAGGCCGCACAGGTATAGATATAAGGCACCAAAGTGAATATGACCGAAACAGAAGAGACCAGACCAAACTCTTTCGCCGCGTTTGGCGAAATGCTGCTGATTTGGAAGATAGTCATTAATACGCCAAGAATAAGCAACCCGGCTACCGGCGTACCGGCTTTATTGACCTTACCGAAAATCGGCGGGAACAGGCCGTCATCCGCCGCCGCTTTGGCGGTTTGACCGGCTACCAGCGTCCAGCCCCCCAGTGAGCCTAGACAACCGGCTGCAGCACACAGGGAAACCACGGCACCCGCGGTATCACCCAATGCTAAACGAGCCGCATCACCGAAAGGCGAGGCAGAAACACGCAGCGCGGCGTTCGGGATCATCCCCATAATGGCGGTACTGGACAGGACGTAACATACCGCGGCGATCAATACGCCACCGACGGTAGCAATAGGTACGTTGCGTTTAGGATTTTTAACTACCCCAGCGGCTACAGAGGCGGTTTCAACCCCAATAAATGACCACAAAGTCACGTTTAAAGTGCTTTGAATCGCGCTGAAAGTCCCTAGTCCGCTGACGTTCCATGCCTCCATGTAGGTCTCGCCTTTGAACCAGAACCAGCCAAACAGCGCAACCCCAACAATTGGGATTAATGCCAATGAGGTGGCAACAGCCTGAACCCGCGTAATCATTTTAGGACCGACGATATTCAGCCCAACAAATATCCACAGGATCACTACGCAAGTGATGGTTAATACCATAGGTTCTTTTAAGATTGGGAAAAAATAACTGAGGTAACCGACCCCAATTACCACCATAGCAATATTCCCAATCCAGCAGGCCAACCAATAAAGTACGTTGGTCTGATACCCTAAAAATGGCCCAAATGCGCGACGTGCATAGGCATAGGAACCACCGGGACTATCATCTAAGGATGACATTTTTGCGTAAACCATCGAAAGTGCTAGCGCACCAATAATAGTGACCAACCATCCCCAAATAGCTATTCCGCCCGTTGAAGCCAAGTTAGCAGGTAAAAGAAAAACGCCAGAGCCCATTATATTGCCTGCTACCATCAAGGTGACAGGAATGAGGCCCACCTTTTGATCATCTGTAGACATAGGTAATCCTTACAAACCCCTAGGAATGGGATGAAATAATGAGTAATAACCGCATGCGTATTTAAAGATAGACGATAAAATTTATAAAGAAAGAAAATAAATTTTCTAAGGAAATTTTAATCCTGATCAAAAAAACATGACGCAACAACCAATTAGGTAGGTAAAAAATTCGTAAATTATCTAAATCGTAAAAAAACATTAATAAAAAATAGACAGTCAGCCAGAAAATCAGTCAACTACAACCAATTGAATTAAATCAATAAATTACTTAATATTACGAATTAAAACATACTCATCACAATTAATTAATATTTTTGACTTTATAAACCAGCCAAGCCATTGATTAATAGAATATGAATGTAATTCGAGCATAACCAATAAAATCAGATGTAAGATGAAACGTAATTTATAAAAAAATGTTTGTATATTTTTGTATGTATTTGTAAATACATGAATTTACAGTTATCTTCAATTAATTTAATTATAGGGAATGGCTGTATTTCTTCTAATAAATGAAACGACGCTGTATAAATAAACATATTAAAAATTAATTATAATCAAGCGAATTGATATAAATCAGATTTGAGTCAACCCTGGTGTTAGACATTAATGATTTCAGACACGATTTTTATTTAACTGACTACAGTCAATAAGTAAGCAAATTAATACCGTTAATTAATTATTTTTGTTTATGTTATAAATTCGCCAAGCCCTGTCTGACCGCGATAATTCACATATCGTTAATCAGTGTATATTCAGAGAAAGAGGTGACGTGAAAATCCAGCAGCAATAGCCTCTCTCACGCTGCTGGCTCTGTTAGGGCCGCTTTAATTCCCTGTCTAATTAAGGTTAATTACCCGCTAGATATATTTACCGAGCAAACTAGTGGCAGTCCGGATGCCGCCAATGTACCAATAGCTCTTCTGGCTAAAGCATGCTATCGGCCCGCTGATGCACGCCTGAGCGATTCAATGCCTGCGTCAACACAGCCAGAATGGCAAAGCGTCACTTTGATGCACTCCGAATACAATTAAGAAGATCACCAAAAACTCCTGTGTATCGCTGAAGATAACAAGCCTGAATTACGGGTTATTCGACGGAGATACCGATTGTAACTCGCGCCAGGCCGCGAGTTTTCGCGTCCAACGTTCAAACAACATATCGGTAATGATAGCTAACAGCGCGACAACCAAAGCGCCCTGAATAACATAAGCAGTATTAAAACCACTTAAACCGATAATGATTGGAGAACCTAAGGTTTTGGTACCGACCGTAGAAGCAATTGCGGCAGTCCCAATATTGATGATCACCGATGTGCGAATCCCCGCGACGATAACCGGAGCGGCGAGCGGCAATTCTACGCGCCACAAAATCTGCCTGGCACTCATACCTACGCCTTGAGCGACTTCACGGGTGGCCTGAGACACGGATTCCAGCCCTGTCAACGTGCCTTGCAGTATCGGCAGCAACCCATAGAGTACCAACGCAATAATTGCCGGTTTCTCGCTAAACCCCATCACCGGCACCGCTATCGCTAGCACTGCCACCGGCGGGAAGGTTTGCCCTATCGCCACCACCGTTTCTACAACCGAACGAAATTCCTTCCCTGCCGGACGCGTAACGGCAATGCCTGTTGCAACGCCAAAAAACACGGCGATCAGGCTGGAAATCAGCACCAGCAACACGTGAGCTTCCAATAACGACCAGAACGTATCCTGTAAATAAATAGGGCGATCGAGATTGGGGAACCAGGCGGCAAATAGGCCATGCAGCGATGGCATGCCAAATACCAATCCCAGCAGTAGTAATATTGCCCAAATCAATGGATCGGTAACTCTACGCCATAGCCAACGGCAAATAGATGAGGTCATGGCTGCTCCTGACTGGCGATCAGATCGGAAAAATAGAGCACGCCGAGAGGCTGTGATAATTCATCGATCACCTGCAATCTATCGGCTTTACGTGAGACAAACAGCGAAAGCGCTTCCCGCAGGCTGGTTGACGCCAAAATCGGCTCTCCCGCCACGCTTTCCCCAACCCTCATACGCTGCGCCGCCCAACCAAGTGCCAACAGTTTGATCCCCAAATCGCTCCGGCCAAAGAAATCACGCACAAAATCGTTAGCCGGCTGCGTCAACATTTGAATTGGCGTGCCTTGCTGCACCACTTTCCCCTGATCCAATAGCACAATGCGATCGGCCAGATTCAAGGCTTCGTCAATATCATGGGTTACCAGCACTATGGTTCGGCCTGACATTTGGTGTATACGGGCAATTTCAAACTGTAACGCTGAGCGAGTCACCGGATCCAGCGCGCCGAAAGGTTCATCCATCAACAGCACTTCCGGGTCGGCAGCCAACGCTCTGGCAACCCCAACCCGCTGCTGTTGCCCACCCGAAAGCTCATGAGGATAACGGTGGCGGAACTGATCCGCATCCAGTTGCAACAGATTCAATAACTCCGTGACCCGCTGGCGGATTTTCTCACGCGGCCATTTAAGCAGTTGCGGAACGGTGCCGATATTTTGCTCTACCGTCCAATGCGGAAACAGGCCGATAGATTGAATCGCGTAGCCCATCCGACGGCGCAAATCTTCGGGTTTGAATTTTTGAATTTCTTCACCGGCAAAGTGAATTTGCCCTTCATCGTGCTCGATCAGCCGGTTAATCATTTTTAACGTCGTGGACTTACCCGAGCCAGAAGTGCCGATCAAGACGGTAAACTCCCCTTTGGCAATATCCAGTGAGAGATTATCTACCGCCAGTTTGCCGGCAAAATATTTACTAACCTGATAAAAATGAATCATCGGCGGGTCACATCCAGAAAAGAAACCATAAATTTAAACAGTGAATCAACAACGATGGCCATCACTATCACCGGTATAACGCCCAGCAACACCAAATCCAATGCGCTGCTTAATAATCCCTGAAACACGATAGCGCCTAATCCACCGGCACCAATCAGGGCTGCAACCACCGCTAACCCGACGGTTTGCACTGCCACAATGCGAATGCCCGATAGAATCAACGGCAACGCCAGCGGGATTTGCACCCGAACAAACAGTTGGCTACCGGTCATCCCCATTCCCCGCGCCGATTCCATCACGCTATCCGGTACGCTTTCCAATCCGGCAACCACGCTGCGAACCAACGGCAGCAAGGCATAAAGTACCAATGCAATAATTGCCGGAGCCAGACCGATCCCGCTCACTCCCAGCTTTGCCAGCCACGGCCAGGCTGCGGCTAACCCCGCCAGCGGCGCGATCAGCAAACCAAATAACGCAATAGAAGGCACCGTCTGGATGATATTTAGCACGGAAAAAATAGCGGTTTTCAGGCGATAAGAACGAAAGCACAGCATCCCAAGCGGGATTCCCAGCAAAACGGTAGGAATAACTGTCGCCAACAAAATTCCGAGGTGCTGCCAGAAGGCATCAGCGAAGACGTCCTGTCGGTTGGCATATTCCTTCATCAGCGACAGTTGATCCAACTGACCGATAAACAACAGAATAATCACAGGGGCGAGTACCTGCACGCTGGCTAACATACGCCACAGCGGGCTGGTAATTGCTCTGGAAAGGCTATCGACGGCAATCAGAAAGGTTAATCCGGCCATTAGCCAGAAAGCGCCGCTCAGCGAAGTGCGAACCAGGCTCTCTTCGCCACCGGAAAGCTGAAAGGCAGTAAATCCCGCCAACCAGACCAAACCGAATAGCAGCAACTCCGCCATCAGGACAATAACCGCGTAAATCCAAGGTTTAGGGGAAACGAAAGAAAGGGCAATCAAAGCGATAACGGGCAACAGCACTAACCCCGCAGGCCCATGTAATAAAGACAAGAAGGCAATACCCTGCCCTGAAATCAACCGATTCTGCGCGTGGCTGAGAAAAGGAAGCCCGGCACCTGCCAAAATCAGCAACGTCACCAGCGCCAGCAGCACGCGGTTTTTGACTAACATAAACAAAAAGTCTCCATGACCGGCTAAAGATGCAATCCGTCGCCGGTCAGTATTTCATTACGAGGATTAACCTTTGATAAACCCTTTCTCTTTTAGATAGCTCGCGGCAACCTTCTTCGCATCCTGTCCTTCGACGGCAATCCGCGCATTCAGTTTTTGCAGGGTTGAGCCATCAAGAGTTGCAAAAACCGGATTCAACACGGCAGGAATTTCAGGATGCTGCTTCAGCGTCGCTTCGCGGATAATCGGCGCCGGGGCATAAATCGGTTGAACGCCTTTAGGGTCAGTCAGCGTTTGTAAGCCCAAAGCGGCCACTGGGCCGTCAGTGCCGTAAGCCATAGCCGCATTCACACCGGAGGTTTGCTCCGCCGCCGCTTTAATGGTGACAGCCGTATCGCCTCCCGCCAGCGACAGCAGTTGGTCCTGATTTAATTTGAAGCCATACGCCTGCTCAAACGCAGGTAACGCATCTGGGCGTTCAATAAATTCTGCCGAAGCCGCCAGTTTGAACTGACCACCATCGCTTATCCATTTGCCTAAATCAGCCAGCGTCTTAAGATTATTTTGACTGGCTAAATCCTGACGAACCGCAATGGTCCAAGTATTGTTTGCCGGCGCTGCATCCAGCCAGACCAGCTTATTTTTTTCATAATCCAGCGCTTTGACTTTCTCGTAACCGGCCTGAGCGTTTTTCCACGCCGGATCTTTTTCATTTGAGAAGAAAAAGGCACCGTTGCCGGTATATTCAGGATAAATATCAATTTCACCCGCACTGATCGCCGCTCGCACCACTTTGGTCGTACCCAACTGAGATTTGTTGGTGGTTTTAATATTATTGGCCTCCAGAACCTGCACAATAATATTGCCCAGCAGCGAGCCTTCAGTATCGATTTTAGACCCCACACGCACGCTATCTGCCGCCTGTGCCAGACCGGTCGTCAGGCTTAACATAATGGTTGCCAGTGCTATAACAGGTCTAAGGGTAAGGGTTAGTGCCATCGGTTTGCCTCTTATCATCGAAGGATTTTAATGAGTTACAGGGTTCTTTATGACCCAATAACTATTAACAAATCAATAACTATGTCGACTTTATTTGCCTTAGTCGTTCGTTTAATCTTCAGCAGCTATCCGTTAAACCTACGCAAACTTAGCCACTTCTCCCAGCTATCATCATGATGGGTAGTCAGCCCCAAGGTCGTGAAACGGGTGAATTTCAACCTCGCTCGGCTGGCATGCATACTCGCCTAACCATACAGTATAGCCATTCACCACAAATCCCCCGCGGCGCTACTGATAAGCCCGTATTAATCCCTACCAAGGGAACGGGAAAAATTCGAGCCAACGCGCAATAGGGAAAGATAGTGACGAGAGAAAAGCCTCTGTGCCCAATTTAGATATATAGTTGTAAGCTAAATATTTTCATTAACCCACGGACAGGTGACTTTCGATGAACCCTTCTTTTCTGGTTAGCCCGCACTGGCTGGCTGAACATTTAGACGATAAACAAGTGGTTATTCTGGATGCCCGGCTGTCACCGCCGGGGCTAAACCCTAAACGCGATATTCAAGCCGAGTTTGAGCAAGGCCATATCCCCGGTGCGGTTTTCTTTAATATTGATGAGGTTTCCGACCACAGTACCGATCTGCCTCACATGTTGCCCAGCGCCGAAGCATTCGGTGAAGCAATGGGTAAATTGGGTATCAACGATCAGCACACGATAGTGTTGTATGACGATGGCAACCTTTTCTCAGCCCCGCGAGGCTGGTGGACATTTCGCACTTTTGGCGCCCGTGACGTTCGCGTGCTGGAAGGCGGTATTGAACAGTGGAAACAAGCCGGTTTGCCACTGGAAAGCGGGCCAGCCAATCCGGCTCCACAGTGGTTTACCGCCACGCTAAACGAGAAATCTGTTAAAAATTACGAGCAGGTTCTCGCCGCTATAGACGAACCGGACACGCAGATCCTGGACGCGCGCCCGACGCCACGGTTTGCTGGCGCGGAACCGGAACCTCGCCCCGGCCTGCGATTAGGGCATATTCCCGGCAGCATCAATATTCCCTGGGGCCAGATGATTGAGCAAGGCCAGCTCAAATCGCCAGAGATTCTGCGGGATATTTTCCAATCTAACGGTGTCGATCTGGAAAAACCGATCGTTGTTAGCTGTGGTTCCGGCGTAACCGCTGCGGTACTGGCATTGGGGTTACACGCAATAAAAGCTCGTTCTGTATCTTTATATGACGGTTCCTGGGCCGAATGGGGTGCATCAGATTTTCTCCCCATTGAAGTTAGCCCCAGATAACCTCTACGATTATTAATAATCTAAATGGCCGGATTAATATCCGGCCACTGCGGATTTGGATAGATAACAAACGCCTCAAACAAAGTCTGGGCAGATATCAACTTCAACATTATGGCCATCAAAATACATTTTAGTTAACAGTTCAGGGGTAATTAATTTAGTTAATGAAAAAAAGCAAATAACATTCGTTTATACGAATATCAAATTTAATGAAGTTTAATAAAAATCCGCATTAGAAATAATAATAATCATAAAAAATCCATTTAATTCATCATTCATTAATTTATTCTTTAAACAGTGAAAAAGTGAAAAAGTGAAAAAGTGAAAAAGTGAAAAATACAATAACGGCGAACCAATGCCCGCCATTATCATTATGTCATATTAAAACGACTATTTTTTAGGACCGCGCACCCGCAGAGTCAGGCCCTTCAGGAAGTAACGCAGCACCTGATCGCCACAAGGACGGAAGTTTTTGCTGTCGTCCTTACGGAACAACGCGTTCAATTCAGGTTTGGACACCGGAAAATCAACGGAGGTGAAGATATCGTGCATATCGGTATCTTTCAACTCGAAGGCTACGCGCAGCTTTTTCAGCACAATATTATTAGTGATACGTGCTTCAATAGACGGAGCTGGGAATTTGTCATCCTTACCACGCTTAAAGAAGATCAGACCGTTAAGAAAATGAGCCATGACCTCATCAGGACAATTCTGGTAACCAGCTTCGTCTTCTTTCTTAAGGAAATTAACGACATCCGCGCTGTTCACTTCAAAATCAGTTAACTTGATGATTTCTACGATTTTAGCATCGTTAACATTAAGCATATAGCGAACACTGCGGAGCACATCGTTGTTGATCATATTACTGCCCTATTCCAATTAATTTAATAGACGTGTGCGAATGTCGCAAGAATAACAAAAAAGCTTCTTTAACGTCTGGCGGGCAGTATTATATAGAGATAATCCTTTTTTCTCAATGTAAATTTAATTTGATATAATCGTGAAAAAAGCAAGTAATTATTAAATACAAAATAACGACATTATTCAAAATCACAAATAAACGTTAAACGAAAACAAATATAAATTGACAACTGATTAGTAAAATAACATATCAGAACCCAACCACACAAAAATGCGCCTGATTGGGCTCTGGTATAAAAACAGAAATTACTTATCGTTAGTGATAACGCACAGATCTCTTGAGTCTGATTTATACGGGCTAATCTCTTCGCCAATAATGTATTTATTGCGCAACATGGCAGATATTTTATCCATCACCATCACAATAACCACCATAATCAACGTAATAAACATCACCACATCCCAGTTCCATAAACGCATATTCTCTGCGTAAACCAAACCGATACCGCCAGCACCGACAAAACCTAACACTGCCGCAGAACGGGTATTAGACTCTATCTGATACAGGCTAAGCGCCAGAAAAGTTGGAAACGACTGGGTGAAAATACCAAAGCGGTGTTTTTGTAATGGGTTGGCCCCCATTGCAGTTAATCCACGGCTAGGGGATTTATCGACTGCCTCGTGTCCCTCAGCATAGAGTTTACCCAGTAAGCCCATATCCTGCATAAAAATGGCCAGAACCCCCGCTAACGGCCCCATTCCTACGGCACGAACAAAAATCAGCCCCCAAATCGCCATATCGATACCGCGAAAAACATCGAGAAAACGGCGCACAACAAAAGAGGTAACTCGTAATACCGGCGTATCCATGACATTACGGGCAGCAAGAAAGGACAGTGGCAACGCAATAAACGTCGCTGTAAGCGTACCGGCGAATACAATGGCTAAAGTAATAAAAATCTGACCAAAGTAATATTTAAACGGCCAGTTGATAAAATCATGCCAGACAAACATTCTCAGGAAATAGCGCCCTATTTGCTGGCTGCCGTGAACGAAGGCAGACCAGGGAATACCAAAGAAATTAAAGAAGAAAATATAATAGAAAACAATGGCCACGCCGATGCCAACGACCAAGCGAAGATAGCGCCGCTGCTGCGAGAAAAGGGTCGGATGTTGCTGCTTCAGAGAGATCACATCGGCTGGCGAAAGCGTATTCGTCATCATTAAGCGGCTCCTTCCACAACACGTTTACGTAATTTTCCGGAGGCGTAATCTAGTAATGAAACCACGGTAATAATCAGCAACAGCGTGATGCTGACCTGATCATAACGATCCAACTTAATAGACGTCATTAGCTCTTGTCCTATTCCGCCCGCGCCGACCAAACCCAGTATGGTTGACTGGCGAAAATTAATTTCCAATCGCATAAAGCTGTAAGACAGTAAGATAGGTTTCACCTGCGGCCAAAGACCAAAACGCATACGTTGCAATTTACTAGCACCACAAGCTGTCAAACCGCGAACAGGTTTATTTGAGGCAGTTTCAATAGACTCATAGAATAATTTGGTCAGGCTACCTATCGTATGTAACGCCAGAGCCAAAAAACCGGGAATCGCGCCAATACCAAAAGCCATAACAAACATGACTGCCCAAGCTAATTCTGGCATGGTACGTAAAAATGCAACAAAGGTACGAATCGCTAATCTGACTGGTGCTGGGCTGTGGGTGTTATTAGCCGCCAGAAAAGCCAAAATACAGGCGACAATAACCGAGAGAATGGTTGCGGCAATGGCAAGCTGTAGCGTCTCCCAAATTAGCGGTAGCTGAATATTCAGGCGATAGCCCCAATATGCCAATGAACCTTCGGTACGCCCATCGGCAAATAAAACCGGCCAGTGAAGTACAGGAATTGTTTCAGCCAGATAGTCAAAAAAATGTGGGAATGAAACTAGAACGGTGTGAAGATTAAATTCAGCAATACTGCCTGCACCCAAATAGAGTACAACCAGAGCTAAAGACCATATTAAGGTTTCGCGTTTTTGCTTACTGCGAACCTGCTGGTAATAATGATTGAAATCAGTATTCAAAATAACTTACCGCCTGAAAACCGATAGCTCCGGTATTCCGTTCCTGAGCTATCCTATTCATTATATCAACCGACTTAACGGTCGCCTTTAGTTAGATCGCGCTTCAAATCAATGACGGTTTGGTATTCGCTCAATGAGGTTTCCTCAATATGCTGCTTGCCCCCTACCGCTTTGATAAAACAGGCATGGTCTTCTTTATCCAGTTTTTTGATAGCCTCAACCAACTGCGCTTTGAATGCTGGCGGTAAAGCACTGCGAACAAGAATTGGGCCATTAGGAATTAACGGAGACTGCCAGATAATCCTAATCTGTTTCATTAAATCGGGATGATCCATACGAATCATGCGAGTGAAAGCTCCGCTAGTATAACCGGTATTATAATCGCCGATCATTGATGCCCAGGTTACCGCGCCGGCAAACTGACCATTAATAACGCCAAGGATGTCTTGCTCATGACCACCGGAGAACGTCACGCTGGAGAAGAAATTGTTATATTTATTGTCCGGCGTTCCGCCGAATTTCTGTTTAAAGCTCTGATTAGGGATCAGGAAACCCGAAGTTGAATCCGGGTCGGCAAAACCAAAGGCTTGCCCCTTTAAATCCTCCATTTTCTGGTAAGGGCTGTCTGCCTTCACCACGACCACAGAGTGATAGCCACGAGACTGATCGGTATCATCGACGACAATACCGACCAAATCGACGGCCTTAGGGTCTTTAATATAAACCGAGGCGAAAGATGACGGTGACATACTCAGCACCATATCAATCTTTCCACCGAGTAATCCTTGAATGACCCCAGAATAATCCGAAGCATTATGCAAATTGGTTTTTACTTTTAATTCTTTGTCCAAAAATTCTTTTACACACATATTATCGCCAATCTGCTGTGTTGCATTTTGGCCACCGAGAATACCCAAATTGATTTCTTTCGGTGCATCTGCCGCCGTGGCGTTAAATACCATCATCGCACCTGCCACTAACGAAGTAACACTCATTACTTTTTTCATTAAAATAACCTATGTCCGTAGAGGATTAATGGAAATTAATGCAAAACATCTGTTGCTTCATCGTTGTAAATATCATGAATAATACTGTCACTTAGTTGATCAGGATGACCGTCAAATATAATTTTTCCTTGCGCAATACCAATCACTCGCGTGCAGTAATCTTTAACTAATGCCACCGAATGTAAGTTCACCACCACCGCAATATCGTTTTCACTGATTTTTTGCAGCGTATTCATTATTCGGGTGGTATTTTTTGGGTCGAGGGAGGCTACAGGCTCATCGGCCAATAGAATTTTAGGGTTTTGCATCATCGCGCGACAAATAGCCACGCGTTGCATTTGCCCTCCGGATAAATTTTCGGCGCGCTGCAACGCATGTGGCAACATATTCAACCACTGCAAGAGCTCGACGGCTCTGGCTCGGTCACGCTCGGCAAATATTTTAAAAAATGATTTAAGCGTTGAGGTATGACTTAATCTTCCGAGTAACACATTGGTCATAACATCGAGGCGAGGAACCAGACAGAAATCCTGAAAAATCATTCCACACTTGGCACGCCATTTACGCATTTGTTTGGCCGTCAGCGAGGCAATATTTTGCGTTTCCCCACTCTCCTGATAGTTAAGAATCTCTCCACCGCTGGAAGAAATGGTGCCATTCAATATATGAAGTAACGTTGATTTTCCTGCGCCTGAGCGGCCAATAATCGCTACAAATTCTCCAGCATGGAGTTCAAAATTGATGTTATCCAACACCTTATGCTGCGATGCATAGGCTTTCATCAATCCTTTAACCGCCAGAACCTTTTTTTTCGTTTCCGGTGCAGTATCAGGATAATCTGGCGCATATTGAAGTAATGCCTGGCCCATAGAATGTCTCTCAGATTGCAGGTTATCTTTGAGCCATTAACGGATATTTTTATTACAGAGAAATGATAGTTTGATGAGAGAAAGGTGACATGTGATTGCCACCTTTCTTTAGAGAAGATGAGTCTTTCTTGTTAAATCAGCTACGAATTTTACGGTAGATAAACAGCACAACCAAGGCACCGATAACTGCGACGACAAAGCTACCAATGTTAAAGCCGTCTACTCTGCCCATCCCAAAGAAAGTACTGATATAGCCACCGACCAAAGCACCGACCACACCAAGAATGATGGTCATAAAGAATCCGCCACCGTCTTTACCTGGCATAATCCACTTAGCCAGAATACCGGCGATGAGACCAAAGATAATCCAGGATAGAATCCCCATACGTCCTCCAAATATTGAATAAACCTGACGGTCTGTGCTTTATCAGCTGAGTGATTATTAGCTATTCACAGCGTCCATTACAGTATTAAGTTAAGACCTTATTAGGTAAATCCGCAAATCTGTACGCTTCATCCAAGAATAAAAATAAATTTTTTATCCCGCTAAAACACAACTACTCGACCGATTAAATAACCGGTTCTCTTGGCGCGAAAATATGATTCACCTGCCGCTGACGCATTTTCGCTAACAAATCGTAGCCGCCGTTTGGTAGCGAATGCGCAAACTCCCGCTCACTGGTAAATATCGGACTGGCCCAATAAATGTTTACCGGATCGCCCTGCTGCTCCGGCAACGTCAGACTGACGTGCTCAGAGTATAGATTGGCCGATAATACATAGCCTTCGTAACCCTGAGGGGCGACTTCAGACTCCAGTGCATGGCCTTCTCCCAGCCAGCTTATTTTTCCCCACGGAACATGGGCAAAACCGGCTAAAGCACTCGCCATGCGAACGGCGTTGTCTTCGTTGACATATTGACTATCCACTGCCATCGCTAATTCTATTCGACGATATTTCCCGGCATCATCATTAAATAAAATCTCAACCCAAGGCTGCGGACGAATACTGACACCCAGCGTCAGAAAATAATAAACTCCATCCTTTTCATGCTGAGAGATCGCCATTGGCGGCCATCTGCCCTGATCAATAGCATAATACTTTTGCGCCGGACCAAAATGTTGCTCATAGCGTCGAATATATTCCACTTGCATACTGGGCCAGGGATTACCTTCCTCCTGCTGCCAGACTCGCCAAAATTGTCGAGTACGTTCCGCCTGAGCATATTGCGTATTAGTAGACGCAGACCCCAAAGGTAAAGTGAGTGGATTCTCTTTAATACAGCTAGCGGAGTAACAGACAGAGTGATCGATATACAAACTCCAGCCGGGAATCACCGCCAATAATTGCCCCTGATACCACAGCGCTGCGCCGTCATCACTTTCTGACCAGATAATCTTAATATATTGCGCATCCAATGCTTCTTCACCGGCAATATTTCGACAATAGGCCGCAGCCAAACGCGGGGCAAGCCCCTGCTCAATAGCCGCGTTATCATCTAACTGGGGAGCCGCAGTCAGATTTCTTACCCAGCAGGCACGCACCGGAAAACGATCTTCAACGGACTCCAACGGGTAAATATAGAAATAAACCACACGCTGATCTTGTTGCACCACAGCCACCAGTGTCTGGTTTTCATTACTGACTTCGGCCAGCACTTCTGATTCTTTCATATCGCCTCAACTTTATCGGCAAAGAATAATTATCGGGCAACGGGCGGATTATTCCCTTACTCCAGATAAAATTAGCCTAATTATGCTACCAGTGTAAAACGTCTTAGCCGTTTAAATCATTGGAAAAAGTCTCAAAAAACCATTATATGAAAGAAAAATGGCTCGATTAATGCCCATTCGCTACATGAAAAATCGAATGATAAAAATAAAATACGCCCAAATCGATATAATAAAATTTTCTTGTATCAAGTCGTGTCTATGGCTCTTGACTCAGTGGGTTAATCTATCGTTATTTTACTAAAACTCCATACGAGGAAAGCCTATCCAGTACCTTAATCATGGTGACGAATCTTCTTTCACGCTAAAATAAGTTCAGATATCACACGACAGAATTGAAGGTTCCCATGGCTTATATCCCTAAAAACTATGCCCGGCTGGAAAGCGGTTACCGCGAGAAAGCGCTAAAACTCTTCCCGTGGGTTTGCGGAAAGTGTTCCAGAGAGTTTGTGTATTCTAATCTGCGTGAGTTGACCGTACACCACATTGATCACGACCACGGCAATAATCCGGAAGATGGCAGCAATTGGGAGATGTTGTGCCTGTTTTGCCACGATCACGAGCATTCTAAATATACCGAAGCCGATCAATACGGATCGACGGTTATTGCCGGAGATGACGCGCAGAAAGATCAGGGTGTCGCTACTCACAACCCTTTTGCCAATCTCAAAACTCTATTAAAAAAATAATGGTCTGTTTACCGGTGAGAATACCTATATCGTTATTTTCACCGGTCAATTGCCAAATTTGTACCTTACTGCAATGCCGGGATCTTAGAAGCCCAGTAATTGCCGATAAGTACGAGGTTCCAGCATATCTGCGGTTAATCCTAGGGTTGAGGCAAAAAGACTGCATTGCAGCTTTAATTCTGCCAATTCATTCGGATCATCTGTCATCACCGCAATTTCAGCAAAATTTCCCACAGACTCCAAATGGTCGACCGTAATGTGAAATTGGCCGATAAAATAGATACTGCGGTTCTTTTCCAGGGTAAATACCGGCTGATAGCCTAAAGTCACCAGCATACTCGAAATCTTGCCCAAATCCTCGACCCGGCTGGCTTCGCATCGCTCGCTTCCCGGCCCTTTGACAATCCATAGCCGAATACCCGACGGGTTCATTTCACGCAATATCATACTGATATTTTGCCGTGCAAGACCGCCATCACAAGCATCCAGATAACAATCTTTTTCATGATTATTGAGAGCAAAAATCTCTGCATCCTGCGTTTCTATTCGCCTCAATAGGTTACGGATATTCTGTACTCGAAATTTTAATTCAACCTCATATTTCCCAACAAAATGCTCACTCATTGAATCCGCCCTGATAGGAAAATAGTCGTAAGAAAACCTTATATCTACTCAATTATGCCTTAAGTCTGTTAGCCACAGGTTGATATAAGCTGGATCAAATCCGATGCGATTAACACCCATGGTTATAAATAGCCTTCAGTGTGTGAAATAGATCACAAACTCGGCCCCACAGTAGGGAAAGAAACCTCAGCCTCATGTTTACTTCATGGCAACGAAAGAAAGCATCGATTTCAACAAATAAGCTATTCAGATTTACTTTCGCAGCAAAACAGGATGTTCGTACTCTAGGTGAGAAAAATGAATCGTACCGATGGTGACAACAATCAGGAATTATTGCAGCAACTGAAAAATATTGTTGGTGAGAGTTACCTTCTGACAAAAGAGCGACAAACCAAACGTTACCGGACCGGATTCCGTTCGGGTCAAGGGGAAGCTCTGGCCGTTGTTTTCCCCGCAACGCTAATGCAGCAATGGCAAATACTGCAAGCCTGCTTGGCCGCAGATAAAATCATTATTATGCAGGCAGCCAATACAGGCCTGACGGAAGGATCCACTCCCAGTGGAAATGATTACGATCGCCAGATTGTTATTATCAACACGCTGCGACTCAATCAGATTCAGTTATTGAATAATGCCGAACAGGTGATTGCTTTCCCCGGCAGTACGTTGAATGAACTGGAGAAACGCTTAAAACCCTTTGGTCGCGAACCCCACTCCGTTATTGGCTCATCCTGTATCGGTGCTTCGGTTATTGGCGGCGTTTGCAATAATTCCGGCGGTTCACTAATACAACGTGGCCCGGCTTATACGGAAATGGCACTTTTTGCTCAGATAAATGAGCATGGCGAACTTCAATTAGTTAACCATCTTGGTATCCATCTGGGTGACACGCCGGAAGATATTCTTTGGCGTTTAACCCGTGCCGATTATGGCCCGGAAGATATTGGTCATGGCGAGCAGAAAGCCTCGGATCATGATTATGTTGAACGAGTGCGAGATGTGGATGCCGATACGCCGTCGCGTTTTAATGCTGATAAACGGCGCTTATTTGAAGCCTCCGGCTGCGCAGGAAAGCTCGCAGTTTTTGCCGTCCGTTTAGATACTTTCCCAGCGGAGTCTCAGCAACAGGTATTTTATATTGGCACCAATGACACCAAGGTGCTGACAGAATTACGTCGTACTATTTTACGTGATTTTAAACACTTACCGGTTGCAGGAGAATATATGCACCGGGACGTTTTTGATATCGCCGAAATTTATGGCAAAGACACTTTTATCATGATCAATTCTATGGGTACGGATAAGATGCCGACTTTCTTTACCCTAAAAGGAAAGATCGATGCCCGACTGAATAAAGTTCCTTTTTTGATCAACAATATCACCGATCGTGTCATGCAGGGCTTCAGCCGTATTTTGCCTAGCCATCTTCCTAAACGCCTGAAAAGCTACCGAGATAAATATGAACATCACCTGATGCTGAAAATGTCCGGTCAGGGAATAGCGGAAGCTAACGAGCATTTACGTCGATTTTTCGCAACGGCGGAAGGTAACTATCTGGTTTGCACCGCTGACGAAGGAAAGAAGGCCTTTTTACATCGTTTTGCCGCCGCCGGTGCAGCAGTTCGTTACCATTCAGTTCATAGCGATAAGGTCGAAGATATATTGGCTTTGGATATTGCTCTGCGCCGCAATGACGATCAGTGGTTTGAAACCTTGCCTGAAGAAATAGACCGCCGTTTGGTAGCAAAACTCTACTATGGTCATTTTATGTGTCACGTTTTCCATCAGGATTATATTGTCAAGAAAGGCGAGAGTCCGCAGGAAATCAAAGATAAGATGTTAGAAATTCTGCAGGCGAAAGGCGCTGAATACCCCGCCGAACATAATGTTGGCCATCTCTATTTGGCTAAACCTGAATTAAAGGCTTTTTATCAGGCAATAGATCCAACCAACAGTTTTAATCCAGGGATAGGAAAAACCTCAAAACATAAGTGCTGGCGTTAGTAAGGTTTGAGCTATCTTTCAGTCAAGTCTTAAAAATCAGTATGATTGGTAAGAAGTACCGCGAAATGGAAAAAGATAAACTATAGTGAGATCACATTGCCAGCCTGGGTTGGCGTTATTTTCACTCTCTTTGAGGGGAAACAAATGAAGATTATATTATGGATTATCGCGATAATTTTTATTGTCGGCCTGCTGACTATTACCGGTGTCTTCAAGCTTATTTTTTAAAGTTGGTTGAATTCGCGGTTATCCTACCGCGAATTCATTTTAATCCGTTAAACACCTGCATCCTGCGTATTCCTGCCTCTTAATCTTCTATCATTCAGATACTTTCGCTAAACGTCCCTGAGCATCTTTTTGCTGTCGATAACTTTTAGCCGCACCTGGAATGGGCGCTGCTTTGCCGGTTTCAAGCCAACTGCGTAATCGGTTAGCATCAGCAAAATGCGTATATTTACCAAAAGCATCTAATACCACCAAAGCGACCGGACGATTATTAATGACCGTGCGCATCACCAGACAATGCCCCGCCTCATTAGTAAAACCCGTTTTTGTCAGCTGAATATTCCACTTATCGTTATAAACCAGATGATTGGTATTACGGAAAGGTAAGGTGTAATTCGGATTACGGAAAGTCGCCATTTTTTCAGTAGAGGTACTCAACTGACCAATGAGCGGATACTGCTTACTGGCCAGCAGCAACTTACTGAGATCGCGCGCAGTAGAAACGTTCTGGGTTGATAGCCCTGTCGGTTCTACAAAATGGGTATGGGTCATGCCTAAGGATTTGGCTTTAGCATTCATAGCAGCAATAAATGCACTATACCCACCGCGATAATGGTGAGCCAAACTGGCCGCGGCGCGATTTTCGGATGACATTAATGCCAGTAATAACATGTCCTTACGGTTTATTTCGCTATTGACTCTCACTCGCGAAAATACACCTTTTAATTCTTTAGTTTGATGAATATCAACTGAAATAATCTCATCAAGCGGCTGTTTGGCATCCAGAGCCACCATCGCGGTCATCAGTTTAGTGATTGAGGCAATGGGTACTACGTGGTCAGGATTATTACTATAAATAACTTTGTTGGTTTTTAAATCGACAACCATCGCGCTGCCAGAGGCTAACTCCAACGGAGCTGCCTGTTGTACGCCAGCACTGGTGGTGGCGAAACTCGTCACAGGAACGCTCAAGGCCGTAGCCGATAAAATAAACAGACTTAATATTGATAAACGTATTTTCACATGCATATGGATTGGCTTAGGTGACGTGGGTTGGACTCCAAGCAGTATAAGTTACCCATATAAACTGCGCATCAGACATTCTTTAAATCATTGTTACAAAGATTTAAAAGGGTCGCTTACGATTATTGACAATCGCGCGACTAACATAAAAAAACGTTGTCTGAATATCGTTAATTTCCATTAGTTATTCTAATAGCAAAGAAGATATAGCCTTATTGAAAGTTAAGTTATTCCTAGATGAACATTAAACAAAAAAACAAATCTAAGTTAAATTAAGTCACTATTTCCATTTATAAAAAACACATTTAAACAATCACTAAACAGAAAGGAGAAAGCACTTGAACACAGACGCGTAATTATAATAATGACAAATTGATTTGCAATTATAAGAGTAAGGTTAGTTCTAAATGACATATGGCAGTGACGATAACTACAAGACCGGCGCAATATTATTTATATTAATTTACAGCGTAATATGGATTGCGATCTCATCTAATCTAGATCCGGCTGTTCCCTACGATGCCGTAGAGTCCCTGAATTGGGCGAATAGCCTCGAATTTGGCTCACCGAAAAATCCCTATATCGTTGGCGCAGTTACGGCTATAGGTCTACTCATCAACCCACTGATAAACCTTGCGTTATATTGGTATGTTTCGCATTTTACCGTTATTGCCGTCGGTTTATGGGGTGTTTTCCTTCTGAGCCGAAGACTGTTTGGCAGTTACAAAATCGCATTTTTCTCTATGCTCGCGCTAAATTTATCTGGCGTTATCAATTTTGATATAATTTCTTATAATGACAATTATCTACTTGTGATGTTTTGGCCGTACTTATTCTTATTTTTCGTTAAATCTATTTATGATAATAAAGCTTACTGGTATGCCTTAGCTGTCGTTTGCGGGTTAGCCGCCATGTCAAAATACTCCAGCTTTGCATTTTTTCCGTTTATGCTTATTTATGCCTTCTCGACGAAAAAAGGACGAGAATCCTGCAATAGCAAAGAGTTCTATCTTTCGTTATTACTATTTTTACTTATTATCGCCCCCAATATTTTTTGGCTTTATCAGCACGACTTTGCCGCCTTCAATTGGGTTGATTCACAAATAAACGCGGGACTTAACAGTAAAGTACTGGTTTCCGCTCTTGTGGTTTTCTACCCCATTATCATCATCATTCTGCTACTCAAAATGCTGAATGCCACATTGGTACAGCCGGACTCAGACGAAAAGAAAGCCGTTCTTTTCGTGTTTACCCCGCCACTTATACTGATATTCGGCTATTTCCTGTTTAACAGCGGGGGACGAATCACCGAATGGTTACAGCCTTTTACCGTATTATCCCCAGTTATCGCTCTTTGCTTCCTTAATGTCGAACGAGTGAAATCCTGGCGAGGCATCAATCTATCTCTGTTAATTGTCGCGGCTGCGGTTTGTCTGGGTTACGCGACAGTGTTGTATAAAGATATTCGCGGCGCAGGCAGCAAATTTAACTATATCCAACCGCTAAGCGCCGAAATTAATCAAATCTGGCGAGATAAATATCAAGTTCCACTTCGCTACGTCGGCGGTGGCTATTTCTCACAGTGGCTGACTTTCTACGCCCCAGACCGTCCCCTTATGGCGGAAAAATGGTCTAATAATGAAAAACCTAATCTCTACACCCCCAATATTTCAGAAAAAGAGATTTCCCAAGCCGGTGGTTTATTTCTGAGTTCGCTGAATTCTTCCTGTCAGGATGCTGATTTTCAGCATGTTCTGCGTTCCTTCCCAGGCTTGCCTATTTCCGAGATGAATGACTATGTTTTTGTTACCCGGCAGGGAAAAGAAATGAAGTGGTGCCTAGCTTTTGTCTCGCCCGCAGAACAATCTTCACAATAAAGGATACGTACTGACTCAGCCCATGGTTATACCATGGGAAAAAGTCATCGCTAGCGGCAAAAAAGCTTATGCTTGGCACATCAAGCAAAGCATAAAGAAAAGGCACAATACAATGATGCTTCATCAGCACCCGAAAATCGCTACCACGGTGGAAAAACGGGCCATTCAGGTTAGTAATCTGGATAACAAACAGCTAAGTTCAGCCCCTGAGAACCTAAGCACAATGTCAGGATTACAACAGCTCAGCCTGTACAATAACTGCCTGACAGCGTTTCCCGAAGAGATTATCTCATTGCAGAAGTTGCAGGTACTTAATTTATCCTGCAACAACATTCCATCGATACCGGCCAGTATCGGCGAATTATCGTCGCTTTGCATGTTAGATCTCGGTCATAACCGTATACAAAACCTCCCTCAAGAACTCGGGAGGTTAAAACAGCTGGAATATCTTTATATCAGCGATAATCATCTGAGTGATTTGCCCGCAACTTTGGCTGAGCTACAGCATTTGACCTATCTAAATGTGACCGATAATCAGCTGGAAGAAATTCCCTCAGCTATATTTTCTCTCTCAGCATTGAAAGAGCTTCGACTGTATAACAATGCGATTAGAGCTATACCTTCGGCCATAGGGCACCTTCATCAGATACAAGAGTTGCATTTGATGAAGAATAAAATTGCTTCAATCGCTCCTGAAATTGCCGCCCTGAAGCAACTACACGTGCTGGATATTTCAGATAATTGTCTGGATTATTTACCTAATGAGTTTTGTGTCCTGCCCCAGCTAACTGATGCTAATTTTCGCTTTAATCAACTCTCCCAGCTACCAGAAAACTTTGGCGCACTGAAAAATCTGCACAGTCTGGATTTACGCGCCAATAAACTTTCCACCCTGCCGGAAAGCTTCTCAGAATTGAGCCAGTTAAAGCGCTTGGATTTACGCTGGAATAACTTCTCCGAATTGCCAGAAGTACTCGCCCCGTTTATTGCACGAGGCTGTCTGGTACATATCTGATATTGTTTGCTGGAAGGAGGCGTTTCACGTAGCAGGGGTTTTGTTCGGGTCAATGTTATGCCGTTAGCAAAAATCCGTTAACGGCATATAGCTTGCGCGATGTCCTGCGAGGTTTTCAGCGCGCGAATTTCAGTAAATAGCTCGGTAGCTTCGTCATATTCTTTACGTAAATATCCTAGCCACTGCTTAATTCGGGCTACGTGGTACAGACCGGTGTCACCCTGCTTTTCCAGATGAACATATTTTTGCAGCAGCTTCACCACCTCGGGCCAAGGCATTCGAGGTTCGTTATATTTCACCACCCGACTCAGGTTCGGGACATTTAACGCGCCGCGCCCTAGCATCACCGCGTCACAGCCGGTCACTTTGATACATTCCTGCGCGCTGGCGTAATCCCAGATTTCGCCGTTAGCAATAACAGGAATAGTGAGCCTGCGACGTATATCACCTATCGCCTGCCAGTTAATACGATCGGCCTGATAGCCCTCTTCTTTGGTTCGCCCATGAACCGCCAGTTCAGTGGCTCCAGCCTGCTGTACAGCATCGGCAATTTCGAACTGACGATCGCTCGAGTCCCAACCTAAACGGATTTTTACCGTCACAGGTAAATGAGCGGGCACCGCTTCGCGCATCGCTTTAGCCCCTTGATAAATCAGCTCAGGATCTTTCAGTAAAGTCGCCCCACCGCCGCTACCGTTGACCAGCTTTGACGGGCAACCGCAGTTCAGATCCACGCCGTAGGAACCGAGTTCGACCGCGCGTGCGGCATTTTCAGCCAACCATTCTGGGTATTGGCCTAATAATTGAATACGAACTAATGTGCCAGACGGAGTGCGGCTTTGATGATGCAACTCAGGGCATGAACGATAGAAGGATTTGGCTGGCAGCAACTGATCGACCACTCGCAAAAACTCGGTGATACAGAGATCGTAATCATTCACTTCGCTTAATAATTCGCGAACCAGTGAATCCAGAACGCCTTCCATCGGTGCCAAAAGTACCCGCATGACCTGATTACCTGCCTGCTGAAAAATAAGGTGGGAATATCTGCATCAAAATACCCCCTAAAAAAGACCGGCAATGATACGAGCGAACCTTGCGACAAGACAAGAAATAACGCGAATTTAGCCCGGAATAGCCGAATTTAGGACAAAAAAAACCGCTCGGCAATGAGCGGTTTTCCCTAAGCTCGAACGATTTACTCGCCCGGTTTACGGCTGCGCGGACGTGATGAAGGTGGCGCTGAACGGCGCTGACCGTCACCCTGACTGCGAGGTTTGCTGCTGTTGCCGCGGCTATCACCACGGCCGGCAACTGCACCGCCCTGTGAGCGGGTGGCACTGCCACGGCCCATACCAGGACGGGAAGCACCGCGTCCCTGACGACCGTTTTGGATCGGCTCAGCTCTGATGCTTGGGTCCGGCTCGTAGCCTTCAAGTGCGATACGTGGAATTTCACGTTTCAGCAGACGCTCGATATCACGCAGCAGTTTATGCTCATCGACGCAAACCAGAGAGATCGCTTCACCGGTACGTTCCGCGCGGCCTGTACGACCAATACGGTGCACGTAGTCTTCCGGTACGTTTGGCAGCTCATAGTTAACAACGTGCGGTAACTGATCGATATCCAAGCCACGAGCGGCGATATCAGTCGCTACTAATACGCGGATTTTACCGTCTTTAAAGTCGGCCAGCGCGCGAGTACGAGCGCCTTGACTCTTATTACCATGAATAGCGGCGGCAGTAATGCCGTCTTTATTCAATTGTTCTGCCAAATGGTTAGCACCGTGTTTGGTTCGGGTGAACACCAATACCTGCTGCCAATCCTGGCTGCCAATCATCTGAGAAAGCAGTTCCCGCTTGCGGTTTTTATCCACAAAATGAACGCTTTGGGTGATTTGCTCAGAGGCAGTGTTACGACGCGCCACTTCAACGGAAGCTGGGTTGTGCAGCAATTTACTGGCCAGCCCTTTGATTTCGTCGGAGAAGGTCGCAGAGAACAGCAGGTTCTGGCGTTTTGCAGGCAATTTAGCCAACACGCGACGAATATCGTGAATAAAGCCCATATCCAGCATACGGTCGGCTTCATCCAGCACCAAAATTTCGATTTTAGACAAATCAACCGCGTTCTGATGTTCCAGATCCAGTAAACGGCCCGGAGTAGCGACCAGAATATCGACGCCTCCGCGCAATTTCATCATCTGCGGGTTAATGCTCACACCGCCAAAGACCACCAGCGAACGTAATTTAAGGTACTTGCTGTACTGTTCGACGTTTTCGCCGATTTGTGCAGCCAGTTCACGCGTTGGGGTTAAAATCAGGGCACGTACCGGACGGCGGCCTTTGATCGGCTGCGCGGTATCATTGAGCATTTGCAACAGCGGCAAGGTGAAACCAGCGGTTTTACCAGTACCGGTTTGAGCGCTGGCCATTAAATCACGGCCTTGCAGCACTACAGGGATCGCCTGACGCTGAATTGGCGTCGGCACGAGGTAGCCCTGCTCTTCAATTGCACGCAGGATATCGGCGTTTAAGCCGAGAGTATCAAATGACATATTACGAGAAACTCCAGATCTTCCCCATCCTAACAATTCAGTCAGGTGCAGTTTCAAGGGAAGATGATCAGACGAGGTATTAAATGAGGCTTTACCACGAGGATTGGCACAAACTGCAGTGCACCATTGAGGCGGATTATATCAGATTTTTGTGAAAACATGAGATATTTAAACAATCAGATGAATTTATAGGTAAAAACTGTAGAAAAATTGCCTTACGCCAGTCAAAGATCCTTTCCTATTCCCCATCTTTACAGGCCTATACTTATGGCCTAAAGTTAATCATATGATTGATTAATTTATTTCCAGCCTAACCATAAGGCTTTAGCGTAAATTCATTCTATCCATAAGGGAGACTTTATCATGCCCCATTCCAACGTTCCGGTAACGTTGCGCGGTGAACAGGCACGGCAACAGTTACTGCGCGCCGCCACCGAGCTGTTTGGGGAATTGGGTTTGAAAGGAGCGACCACTCGCGATATTGCCCAGCGAGCAGACCAAAATATTGCTGCTATTACCTACTACTTTGGTTCCAAAGAAAAACTCTATCTGGCGGTAGCGCAGCAGATTGCGGATTTTATTCGTCAGGCTTTCGTGCCTCTGGCGGCCGAAATTGACCAGTTTTTGCAAACGCCGCCATCCGAGCAATGCGCTGAACGACAGTTACATTATGTGCGACAGGGTGTGCTGCAATTCAGCCATTTAATGACTCAGCCGGAAACCATTAATCTGAGCAAAATTATGGCTCGGGAACAGCTTTCCCCTACCGAAGCCTATCCATTGATTCATCAACAGGCGATTGCCCCACTACACCATAAACTTAATTTATTGTTGGCGAATTACATTGGCGCTGACGCTCTTGCTACCAAAACCATCATTCATACCCATGCATTATTGGGCGAAGTATTGGCATTTCGCATGGCGCGGGAAACCATACGCTATCAGGCGGGTTGGAACGACATTGGCAATGCCGAAAATAAGTTAATAAATCAGGTACTTATCGAACATATCAACCTTCTTCTCAACGGGCTGCGGCATCAGGCGGCGCAGCAATAATTACATGTTTGCAGGTAGGGAATGTTATGAATCGCAAGAGTATTGCAGTGATAGTCGTCGTTATCGCCGTCATTGCGGCGGCACTATATGGATGGAGCTACTATCGCCAACAGCAAAATGGAACGCTCACTCTGTATGGCAACGTTGATATTCGCACGGTGAATCTGGGCTTCCGTGTCGGCGGTCGTCTGGCCTCACTGGATGTCGATGAAGGCGATAAAATCCAGCCGGGTCAACGTCTTGGTCAGTTGGATGAGGGCCCGTATAACAATGCGTTAAATCAGGCGAAGGCTAATCTTGCCAGCGCGCAAGCGCAGCTCGCGCTGTTGAAAGCCGGTTATCGAGCGGAGGAAATCGCACAGGTAAAATCCGAAATGGCGCAAAAAGTAGCAGCCTTTAACTACGCCGATAGCTATTTAAAACGTCAGCAGGGTTTGTGGTCAAGAAAAGCCACCTCCGCTAACGAGTTGGAAGATGCGCGTACGTCACGTAATCAGGCGCAGGCTGCGCTGCAAGCGGCCAAAGATAAACTGGCCCAATTCCTGAGCGGCAATCGCCCGCAGGAAATTGCTCAGGCTGAAGCCAATGTCGCACAGGCGGAAGCTGAGCTGGCGCAGGCTCAATTAAACCTGTATGACACCACGCTAACCTCACCTTCTGCCGGGACTATTTTGACCCGGGCCGTTGAACCGGGCACCATTTTGTCTGCCAGCAACACCGTATTCACCCTGTCGTTAACCACTCCGGTCTGGATTCGCGCCTATGTGGATGAGCGCCATTTAGGTCAGGCAATACCGGGCGCGGAAATCGAAGTGTATACCGACAGTCGGCCCAATAAGCCGTATCACGGTAAGATAGGTTTCGTTTCTCCAACCGCGGAATTCACCCCGAAAACCGTTGAAACGCCCGATTTACGCACCGATCTGGTCTATCGCCTGCGCATTATTGTTACCGATGCCGATGAAGAATTGCGTCAGGGTATGCCGGTGACTATTCGCTTCTCACAACCTTAATCGAGAGGCATTGTCATGGCTGAAGTACAGCATTTGATTACTCTGGATGGGGTAGAGAAAACCTTCCCTGGACTGGATCATCCTGCCGTGGCCAGTTTAACCACGGAAATACGCAGCGGTGCAGTTACCGGATTGGTAGGCCCGGATGGCGCAGGGAAAACCACTCTGCTGAGAATGCTAGCCGGACTGTTGAAACCCGGCAGTGGCCAGCTTTCAGTGGTAGGTCTGGACCCAATTAAAAACGATCGCCAGTTGCATTCAATTCTTGGTTATATGCCGCAAAAATTCGGGTTATACGAAGATTTGACGGTGATGGAGAACCTGACGCTGTACGCCGACCTGCGCGGTGTCACCGGCGAGCAACGACGTCAGACTTTTGATCGTCTACTCAGCTTTACCGATCTGACGCGCTTTACCGATCGATTAGCCGGAAAACTGTCCGGAGGGATGAAGCAAAAACTCGGTTTAGCCTGTACTTTGGTCGGCCAACCTCAGGTTTTACTGCTGGATGAACCGGGCGTGGGGGTTGATCCTATTTCCCGCCGAGAACTGTGGCGCATGGTGCACGAACTGGCCAGTGACGGCATGCTGATTCTTTGGAGTACTTCCTATCTGGATGAAGCCGAACAGTGCCGTGAGGTGCTGCTGCTTAACGAAGGTAAATTGCTATACAGCGGTGCACCTCAAGATCTTACCCAACGTATGAGCGGCCGCACTATTCTGCTGTCGGCGCAAAACGGCACCAACCGAAAACTGTTACAGCGGGCATTAACGCTACCGCTGGTCAGCGACGGAGTCATTCAGGGTAAATATGTCCGTTTGATTCTTAAACCCGATGCCGATCGCCAACAGCTCTTGCAGCAGTTAAACCAGCCAACCACTGAGATTCAAGAGGCCGATCCGCGCTTTGAAGATGCTTTTATCGATCTGCTCGGCGGTGGGCCAGAAAGTGAATCCGCTTTAGCGAAAATCATGCCGACGGTCAGCGGCGATCACACTGAAACCGTGATTGAAGCTCAGAGGCTGACGAAAAAATTTGGCGATTTTGCCGCAACAGATCACGTTGATTTTCAGGTAAAACGCGGTGAAATCTTTGGGCTGCTCGGCCCTAACGGGGCGGGGAAATCTACAACATTTAAAATGATGTGTGGGCTATTGGTTCCCAGTGAAGGTAAAGCGCTGGTACTGGGCATGGATTTGAAAACCAGTTCAGGCAAGGCACGCCAGCATTTGGGCTATATGGCACAAAAATTCTCGCTGTATGGCAACCTGACCGTCGCGCAGAATCTGAAGTTTTTCTCCGGTGTTTATGGCCTGCAAGGCAAGGTACAGCGGGATAAAATCCGTGATATGACCGAAGCCTTTAACTTTACGTCGATTCTCAATCAAACGCCGGATTCTCTGCCGCTAGGGTTTAAACAGCGTTTGGCACTGGCTTGCGCACTGATGCATGAACCAGACATTCTGTTTCTGGACGAACCCACGTCCGGGGTCGACCCTCTGACTCGCCGCGAATTCTGGTTACATATCAATGGCATGGTTGACAAAGGCGTCACCGTCATGGTCACCACGCACTTTATGGATGAAGCAGAATATTGCGATCGTATCGGTCTGGTTTATCGTGGGAAAATCATCGCCGCCGGAACGCCAGATGAGCTGAAACAGCAGGTCGCCCGCGACGATAACCCTAATCCTTCCATGGAACAGGCATTTATCGAGTTAGTACAAAACTACGATAAGGAGCAGAGCCATGTCTGAGCACCCTGCCGCTCCGATAGATAACAGCGAAACCTATCAGGATACCGGTTTTTCCTGGCGACGCCTGCGAGCGTTGTGCCGCAAAGAAACCCGACAAATTTTACGCGATCCCAGTAGTGGCCTGATCGCTTTTGTCATCCCAATCATGCTGCTTTTTATATTCGGCTACGGTATCAATCTGGATTCCAGCAAACTACATGTCGGCATTTTGATGGAGCAGCAAAGCAAGCCGGCACAGGATTTGGCCAACGCCTTTACCGGCTCGCCTTATATTGCCGCCCAAATCAGCGATAACCGTCAGGCGCTGATTCAGGCAATGCAAGCAGGGAAAATTCGCGGGCTGATCGTTATTCCCAATGATTTTGCCCAACGGCTGGATCGCCCATTAGATACGTCTCCAATTCAGGTGATTACCGACGGCAGCGAGCCTAATACGGCCAACTTTGTGCAAGGTTATGCGCAAGGAATTTGGCAAATCTGGCAGCAACAACAATCGCAAAATCTAGGGCAAACCAACGCACCACTGATTGATGTGCAGTTGCGCTATTGGTTTAACCCAGCGGCAATTAGCCAGCACTTTATTATTCCCGGTGCGATTACCATTATTATGACGGTAATCGGGGCTATTTTGACCTCGCTAGTGATTGCCCGCGAATGGGAGCGCGGAACCATGGAAGCCCTGCTCTCCACGCAGGTTACGCGTAACGAGCTATTGCTTTCCAAGCTTATTCCCTACTACTTCCTCGGTATGATCGCCATGGTGCTGTGTATGGCGGTCTCGGTATTTATCCTCGGGGTGCCTTATCGCGGCTCTCTGTGGATTTTATTCGTCATGACCAGCCTGTTTCTGGCCAGCACTTTAGGCATGGGGCTGCTGATTTCTACCGTGACTCGCAACCAGTTTAACGCAGCCATGGTGGCGCTGAATGCGGCATTTCTGCCATCAATTATGTTGTCCGGTTTTATTTTTGAGATCGATAGTATGCCTGCGATAGTCCGGGCCGTGACTTATATCATCCCCGCTCGTTACTTCGTCAGCAGCCTGCAAACCCTGTTTTTAGCCGGAAATATCGGCACAGTGCTGTGGATTAACCTGTTATTCCTGATCGCTTCGGCCATTGTGTTTATCGGCCTGACGGCGTGGAAAACCCAACGCCGACTCGACTGAGCAAGGAGCTATGATGTTTCATCGTCTTTATACTTTGATTATCAAAGAATTGCAGTCTTTGCTGCGGGAGCCGCAAACCCGGGCAATATTGATTATGCCGGTTATTTTACAGGTGGTGCTGTTCCCCTACGCCGCCACGCTAGAAGTGACTAATGCTACCATCGCTATTTATAGCGAAGACAGCGGAAAAGCATCAATTGAACTGACGCAGCGTTTCGCCAAGGCGAAGGCATTCTCTAACGTTTTGCTGCTCCATAGCCCGCAGGAAATCCAACCAACGATTGATAACCAGCGCGCACTATTACTGATCCGTTTTCCCGAGCAGTTCAGCGCCGATTTAGCCAACGGACACACCACGCCATTGCAGCTAGTTCTGGACGGACGTAACTCCAACAGTGCCCAGATAGCGGCCAATTATATTCAGCAAATAATTCAAAATTATCAGGACGAGCTGACGCAGGGACAGATAAAACCGAATAACAGCGCACTGGTAGTACGAAATTGGTATAACCCGAATCTGGATTATAAATGGTTTGTGGTTCCGTCATTGATTGCGATGATTACCACCATCGGCGTGCTGATAGTAACTTCGCTGTCGGTAGCACGTGAGCGGGAACAGGGAACGCTAGATCAGCTGTTGGTATCACCGCTTACCACCTGGCAGATATTTATCGGTAAAGCGGTGCCAGCGCTGATTGTCGCGACTTTTCAGGCCTCAATTGTGCTATTTATCGGCATTTTCTTCTACCAAATTCCCTTTGCCGGGTCGCTGGCACTATTCTACGGCACCATGCTGATTTACGGGCTATCGCTGGTCGGGTTTGGCTTGCTGATCTCATCGCTGTGCTCGACTCAACAACAGGCATTTATCGGGGTATTCGTGTTTATGATGCCTGCCATACTACTTTCCGGCTATGTATCGCCGGTGGAAAATATGCCGGTGTGGCTACAAAACATCACCTGGATTAATCCTATCCGCCACTTTACTGATATCACCAAACAGATTTACCTGAAGGATGCCAGCTTCGATATTATCTGGCACAGCCTGTGGCCCTTATTGGTGATTACCGCGACAACGGGCAGCGCCGCTTACGGGATGTTCAGACGTAAAATTGCCTGATGGGCAAGATGTGGCTATTGAAATGAGGGGAAAAGAGCGGAACTATTCTGATTTACAATTTGATAGATAACACTAATCATCGAAAAAATATCACCGCCGTTGTCATTCAAAAGAAAGGCCACCTCATAAGGTGGCCTTTTTGTCTTTCAATCACAGCGTAACGTATGAATGGTTTTGACGCTGCCCTCAATCACCCAAATTAACGACGGTTGCCGAAAATACGCAGTAACATCAGGAACAGGTTGATGAAATCAAGATACAGGGTCAACGCACCAACGATGGCATACTTACGGAAACCGTCTTTATCGTTAGCGTCCAACTGAGCGCCCATATTTTTCAATTTCTGCGTGTCGTAAGCGGTTAAGCCAACGAACACCACAACACCGATGTAAGTCACGGCCCACATTAACGCGTCGCTTTTCAGCCATATGTTAACCAGTGAGGCCAACACGATACCGATCAGCCCCATAAACAGCATGCTGCCCATACCGCTTAAATCACGTTTGGTGGTGTAACCGTAAATGCTCATGGCACCAAACATCCCAGCACAAATAATGAATGTGCTAGCAATAGAAGCGCCGGTATACATGATCAAAATGCTGGAAAGCGTTAAACCGGTAAGCGCTGAATACAGCATAAACAGGCTGGTGGCCATGGTGCCGCTCAGGCGGTTAACCATACCGGAAATAACAAATACCAGACCAAGCTGAGCAATAATCAAGCCAAAGAACGTAATCTGGCTAGAGAAAACAAAGTGGAGGATAGCCGGCGTATTCGCCGCATACCAAGCCACAAAGGCGGTTAATAACAGACCACAGGTCATCCAGCCATATACCTGCGCCATATATGCCTGAATGCCTGTGTTAGCACGTTCGACAATCGAACCATTAGAGCGTGGATAGTGGCCCATGGTAATTACCTTCTGCATGTGAACAATGATACAGACCGTCCTTGACGGCCCACCTGGTCCTAAGATTACCACAAAACAGCCCGCCCCCTAGGAGTTAAAATAGGCATTTTAGGGCATTATTTACATGAGTTTACCAGCGTTTGGCCGCTTCATGGTCAGAATCGCGAGATTCGACCCAGCGCTCACCCGCGGGAGTCGCTTCGCGCTTCCAGAATGGCGCGCGAGTTTTCAGGTAATCCATGATGAACTCTGCTGATTCAAAGGCCACACTGCGGTGAGCACTGGTCACGCCAACGAACACAATTTCCTCGCCAGGATACAGCGATCCCACACGATGAATCACCGAAACTCGCTGCAACGGCCAGCGCTCACGGGCTTCGGCGATAATTTCTCCCAGCGCTTTTTCCGTCATCCCCGGATAGTGCTCTAGCGTCAGCGCGCTAACATTATCGCCCAAATTATGGTTACGCACTTTGCCGGTGAAAGTCACGACGGCGCCGTCCTCGCCACACTGAGCCAACCATTGATATTCATCACCGACGTTAAATGGCTCCGCGCCGACGCGAATGCGAGTATTTTCCATCCTCAGCCTCCGGTTACCGGCGGGAAGAAGGCCACTTCATCTCCAGCAGACAGCGGATGATCCCAACTGACCAGCGATTGATTCACCGCCGTGAGCAATTTTCCTTCGTCCAAAGCCAGCTGCCAGCGGTCACCACGCTGACACAGAGCCTGGCGCAACGCTTCCACCGTAGGATATTCCGCCACCAGCTGTAAACTCTCGGTGCCGAGCAGCTCGCGCACCTGCGCAAAAAAGAGAATTTGAATCATACTGTTACCTCGAAATCACCGGATTTCCCGCCGCTTTTCGCCAGCAGACGCACAGGGCCGATAATCATGTCTTTTTGCACCGCTTTACACATATCGTAGATGGTTAATGCGGCGACCGAAGCGGCCGTCAACGCTTCCATTTCTACGCCGGTTTTACCGGTCAAACGACAGCAAGATTCGATTCGGACTCGATTGTGCTCTGGCTGAGCCTGCAAATTGACTTCCACCTTACTCAGCATCAATGGGTGACACAGGGGAATCAACTCCCAGGTTCGCTTCGCCGCCTGAATACCTGCAATGCGCGCCGTGGCGAACACATCGCCTTTATGGTGGCTACCATCAATAATCATCGCCAGCGTCGTGGCCTGCATTTCTACAAACGCCTCCGCGCGGGCTTCACGCACGGTTTCGGCTTTGGCAGAAACATCCACCATATGGGCTTCGCCGGCGGCGTTAATATGAGTTAATTGGGTCATAAATACTCCTGATATAGCGCAATGCGCCAACGCGTTAACCGCCAATAAAAGAGAGATTCTGCGTGATACCGCTGTTGCCTTGATGCAGAAAATGAGTCTGTTTTTTGGTTTGCAACGCGCTTTGAATACGTTCTTTCAGTTCGTCCTGTTGCAGATCGCCGGATAATAAATCCCGCAGAGGAATCCCCTGCTCGCCGAACAAACATAAATGGAGATTGCCGATGGCCGATACGCGCAGGCGGTTACAGCTGGCACAGAAATCTTTTTCATACGGCATAATCAAGCCGACCTCACCCTGATATTCCGGGTGACGATAAACCTGCGCCGGGCCGTCGCTTCGTGCACGGTCTTGCTGCACCCAACCTTGCTCCAGTAGCTGCTGGCGAATCACTCCGCCGGAAACATGGTGTTTACGGAATAGCTCGCTCCCTTCACCGGTTTCCATCAGTTCGATAAAACGCAATTGAATCGGGCGCGGTTTTATCCAGCCCAGAAAGGCTTTCAGGCTGCGATCGTTGACATCACGCATCAATACCGCGTTGATTTTGACTTTCTCAAAACCGACTTCGAAGGCTTTATCAATGCCCTGCATGACCTGATGAAATTTATCTTGCCCGGTAATGGCATGGAATTGGCGCGGATCGAGACTATCGACACTAATGTTGATAGCGCTCAGCCCCGCATCGCGCCACGCCGCCACGTCGCGAGCCAGACGATAACCATTGGTCGTCACCGCCAGCGTGCGGATCGCCGGATTTTCACGGATAGCAGCAATGATATCGGTAAAATCGCGTCGCATGGAAGGTTCGCCGCCGGTCAGACGGATTTTTTCCGTCCCCAATTCGGCAAAAGCGCGGCTGACGCGCCGAATTTCATCCAGCGTCAGAAAGCTTTTCACCCCATTGGGTTGATAACCATCGGGCAAGCAGTAGGTGCAACGAAAATTGCACACGTCAGTAATCGATAGGCGCAAGTAATAGAACTTGCGCGCAAATGCGTCGGTCAGTTGCGGTACCATAACACCTTTCCAAATACGGGAGATGCAGGCATTTCTACCTCGCACCCTGGTGGCTCAATGCCACGGCCAAAGCATCATATTGCGTGAGCAACGTAGACACAGAGGCTAGGAGTTTGATTTCAGCGACGGCCCAAAGACTGTCAGGAGAAACCGTGGTTTTCCCAAGGATTCTAGCGCTAAAACGTCGGGATAGCCAATCGGGTCTTTGCGCTATATATTTTTATATACAACGACTTAGCAGACCATGAAACGAGGTTTGAAGGCTAAATCATTCGCGGGATAAATTCTTGTCCAATATCACGGAAACTGCGGCTTTTATCGCGTTTTTGCCATAAATCCGTTAACTTATGGCAAATTTTTATGCCTTTGGTTGATAAATAAACCGGGTTGGGGCAAATCGATAGGAAACTTATGCGAAATCGCACATTAGCCGATCTGGATCGAGTCGTTGCACTCGGTGGTGGCCACGGTTTAGGCCGGGTTATGTCAGCCCTTTCTCCATTAGGATCACGCCTGACAGGAATCGTCACTACCACCGATAACGGTGGTTCTACTGGCCGAATTCGCCGCTCTGAAGGCGGTATTGCCTGGGGTGATACCCGAAATTGCCTGAACCAGTTGATTACTGAACCCAGCGTTGCTTCCGCCATGTTTGAGTACCGTTTTAGCGGTAATGGTGAATTATCCGGCCATAATCTCGGAAACCTGATGTTAAAGGCGCTGGATCACTTGAGCGTCAGGCCGATGGAAGCCATCAATCTGCTGCGCAGCCTGCTAAAAGTGGACGCCTGGCTGATTCCGATGTCCGAGCAGCCGGTGGATTTACAGGCGTTAGATCACGAAGGGCACCCGGTTTATGGAGAGGTCAATATTGACCAATTGACCCATATGCCGCAGGAAATGACGCTGTCTCCCCACGTTAGCGCTACGCGAGAAGCCATTGAAGCCATTAGTCAGGCCGATTTGATTTTGATCGGCCCCGGCAGCTTTTTAACCAGCCTGATGCCGTTGTTGTTGCTGGATGATTTAACTCAGGCGTTGCGCCGTAGCTCCGCCAGCATGATTTACATTGGTAATCTTGGTAAGGAACTCAGCGTGGCCGCCGCCGCTCTGACGTTACAGGACAAGCTGGCGATGATGGAAAGCAAAATCGGTCGTAAAATGATTGATGCGGTAGTGGTTAGCCCAACGGTAGACACTAGCGGTGTACAAGATCGTATCGTGACTCAGCAGCCGCTGGAAGCTAAGGATATTCCTTATCGTCACGATCGAGAATTACTGCGTCAGGCATTGGAGCAAACGCTGCAAAAACTCGGTTAAACCTCTCAAGCCCGGTATTTACCGGGCTTATGTCCGACAGAACACGCTGGATCAGTTAAACAACGGCATAAATATATCCCGAGTTTTTCCCGCAAAATCCAACTTATCTACGTGTACCGGCAACTGATAAAGCTGCGTCAGATTCTTATCCGTTACCACCTCCCGCGTTAGGCCAAAGGCGACGCCCTTCGTTTGCTCTGCTACCTGCGTGTCTTCCCCGTCAGTCTGCGGATAAAGCAACAAAGTCCGATCGGCAATATGCAGCGCGTGTAACGGAGAATGAGTAGTCAACACCACCGTCATCCCCAAACGGGCGGATAAATCCCGCAGCCCGCTGAGCACTTTGTCCTGATTTGCCAGATCCAGCGCCGAAGCAGGCTCATCCAGAATCAGAATCTCAGGCTCGCTGGCCAACGCACGAGCAATACTCACCAACTGCCGCTCGCCTCCGCTTAGCTGATTCACCGGTTTATCCGCCAACGGCGACAGCCCGAAGCAATCCAGACATCGCTGAGTCACTTCGCTATCGCGCCGGTTTGGCGAAGCAAACCAGCCCATGTGTCGCACTCGCCCCAGCATCACCATAGTTCTGACACTATAAGGAAAAACCGCATTTTCCTGCTGCGGAACATAGCCAATATTCGCAGCAACGGAAATCTGGCCCGAAGTGGGCTTAATCGCGCCCATGATCAGGCGTAAAAGCGTAGTTTTCCCTCGTCCATTCGCGCCCAGAATAGCGGTTACGCTGCCTTGCTCTATCTGGAGGGAAAGTCGTTCAAACAGCGTTTTTTCTCCTCGGATTAACGTCAACCGATCGATATTAATCATGAGTCCATCCTTTCTGCTGAGTTTGCCGCAGCAGCCAGACAAACACCGGCGCTCCTATCAAGGCAGTCATGATACCTAAGGGAATTTCTGCACTGCTCACGCTGCGGGAAAGCGTATCGATCGCCATCATATAAATTGCGCCAATGATTGCCGAGGCAGGTAGCAACTGGCGATGATCAGGACCAGCCAGCATTCTGGCAATATGCGGTACCACTAATCCGACCCAACCAATAGTGCCAGCCACGGCTACGGTGGCAGAAGTAATCAGCGCAACAGAAATCAACACCAGCCAACGCACTTTCTCCACCGGCACGCCCAGCGCGGCGGCATTTTCATCCCCCAGCGATAGCACGTTAATACGGAACCGCAGAGCATAAAGCAGCGCTAAACCGCAAAGTACCGGTAAAGTAGCCAAGGCTAGCTTGTGGTATGTCACGGTGGCAAAGCTTCCCATCAGCCAGAAAACAATCGCCGGCAAGGTATTATTCGGATCGGCAAAATAGGTCACTAAAGAAATTAACGCGGCGAAAAAGGCGCTAATCACCACGCCGGCCAGAATCAGCATCAAAATACTGGAGGCTCCGCTACTGCGACTGAGAAAATAAACCAGCAAAATAGCTAAAAAGCCGCCAATAAAAGCCAGGCCGGAAATCATCATCAGCGAGGAAAATAAAACTATTCCTAATGCGCCTCCCAAAGCCGCACCTGAGGATACGCCGATAATTTGCGGCCCTACCAACGGGTTACGAAATATCCCCTGAAGCGCAGCTCCGGCAACCGATAAACCCGCGCCGGTCAGCAACGCAATAAGCATTCTCGGCAAACGAATAAACTCCACCACGCGTTGTTCAATAGGTGTCCATTGAACAAACTCCGCCAGACTTTCTGTTGAAATAAAGGATGATGCCAGAATAGCGAGGACTTTCCCGGCGGATAACGGATAACGTCCGGAGCACAATGCAAGCAACATGACGGCCAGCAATAGACCCGGAGTTATTAACCAGAAAAATTTATTTCGTCCATATATACGGCTGGAAATATTCATTCTCTGTCCTTGAAACGTTGGCTATATTCTTTCGTCACGTTATTAGCGTCCATTTGCAGAATGCTATCCAACTCCTTATCTGTAGGCTGATAGCGATAAAGAAAATCATACTGGCGAACAATTTCCGAACGCAGCGGCCAGTAAATCTTATCGGGGTAAAACACCATGGAAAGCCACTGCCAATACAGCGGCGTTTCCTGATTAGGCGCATCCCAGATAAAACCGCCGATAGGGATTTTATAGACGCGCTTATTTTTCACTGCAGCCACTTCAGCTAAGGCCGGGCTTTGATAAATATGACGAGGGAGAAGCCCAGGCTCAAAATTGCCCAATAAAATAACGTCTGGATTCCACACCATAATTTGTTCCTGATTAATGGTGCGAGCGCCGCCAAAATCCGCAGTAATACTCAGCCCACCTGCGCGCTGAATATCGCTGTTAGTGTGGGAGGTTTTACCGATGGTGTGTATTTCTGAAAGGAAGCGCGACAGATAAAGTACTCTGACTTTTTGTTGCTGCGGAATTTGCGCCACTTTTTGTGTCACTTCAGCTAACGTTCTCTGACGCCAGGCAATTATTTGCTGCGCCCTTTCATTCTGACCAATGGAGCGTCCCATCAGTGTTATCCACTGCTGCATCCGGCTATCGTCGTGATACGGATACAAAATTAACGCCACTTTTAGCCCCGCCAGCTCAATAGGCGTAACAATATCATCGCCCAAATGCCCCCATTGCCAGACTAAATCAGGCTGCGCGGCCAGTAAGGTTTCAATATTGGGAGTAAAACCCGCACCAACTGTGTCACTGGGTAAAAGATCGATTTCAGGAAACATGCGGCTCAGCATGCCTTCCTGCGCGGCAACTTTGGCAAAAGGATGAATACCGGCCAGACGCTGAGTGCTACGGTCAAGGCTAACCAGTAATGACGCTGCCGGTATTGGAATAACCACCGCACGCTTGACCGGTTCAAGTAAACTAACCGCACGTTGGTTCATATCAATAAAACTATTATTTTCCGCTAAACAAATTGTCGGAAACCATAAAAATCCGAATAAAATAAAAAAACTGTACAACTGCAATTTTATATTCATCTCAGCATCCGATGCATTATTCAATAATCGCGAGTTTTAGAATACTCATTGTTAAGATAGCGCCGTTAAAATAAAGAGTAAGGTCGTGATGGCACTTACTCTATGCCCTAAAAATATTAATAAAGTAAATTAAAAATGGGCGTAATAAGTTGCCTAGCGCTAAAAACTATAGGTAACTCCGCCATTAATTGATCTCCCCATGCCAGGAAATAGTGTATTACTCTTTTTCGATGTTACTTCTCGCTCCGTTGCTGAAGCAGTGGCATAAAGTTTGTCGGTCAAATTATCCATACTGAGATAAGCAGACCAGCCGTCAGGATGGCGATAATCGACTTTCATTCCCCATACCGCATATTTATCGCGAGCCTGTATGTCCGTGCGATTAAGATGATCAATCGGCGTTATTTCCGGCAACCAATGCAGATTTGGCCCAATACTCCAGTTATTCCATTTATATAAAACCTCTGCGGCAATAATTTGCTTCGGAATACCGCCAATTCGCTTTCCGCTATATTCTCCGCCACGAAAACGAAAATCGTTATAAGTCCATGCCAGACGATATTCGATACTGTTATCACTGATCGGAATATGCCCTTTCAGCCCAATCTCTGCCCCTTGATGGAGGGTTTTATCCGCGTAGTTAAAAGTGCCTATCGAATGACCTTCGCTGTCATAAGTGGTAATCAGCTCATCGTCAATCAGGCTGCGATATAGCGTCACATCCCATTTTAGGCTGCGGGTTAACGCACCTTCACCTCCCACTTCCCACGTCACGGCTTTTTGCGGGCGTAGCAGGGTCAGCTCGCCTTTATTGGAGATAATCTCACGAAAACTCGGCGCTTCATGGCTCCAGTTCAGGCTGGTAAACCAACGCAGATCGCTGCCGGTGAACCAAACGGCTCCCAATTTAGGTGAGAGAAAATACCAATCCTGATCCAGCCCATTGCGCTTATCGCGGGATTTGGCATTGCGAACGGAATGCGTACCTTTCAAATCGGTATCAACGCGTAATTGCTCTGTTATCTGCCAGCCGGCACCAAAAGCCAGATTCTGATTTTCTGCCAGCATGGTGTACGCGCCGAGCAACTTGAAATTATCGGGCGTCCCGCGCCGATTTTGCCGTAAATCTCGCTCCATATCGGAGCGTTCTGCCGAGGCCCCAAGGCGATAATCCCAATCCCCCCGCTGTAGCTCGGTTCGCCACTGCGCGCCGTAAGTGTTACCAGCGCTGAGCACGTAGACCACCGGCGTCACAAAGTTATCATGGGTGTGCTGTGCCCAAACGCCCAGCTCATTTTTCCAATCTTCGCCCCGCCAGCTAAGGCGATTGGCGATTCGAGCCTGTTCGACGTTACGGTGAGGATCGCGCGTCCATACCATTGGAAAAACCGAACGCGGATCGGTCTGAACTTTCTCTTGAGACAAAGAACCCGCCACGTCAAAAGCAAGATCGGTCCAGCTGAACCAAGTTCGACTGGCAAAGTTCTCATCTTCATAGCCAATATTGGCTCTAACCGCATTTCGCCGTGAAGACGAATGCTGCCGATAGCCACTAAAACGATCGCCGCTCACGCTGATACGTCCGTCCAGATTGCCTTCGCTACCGCCCAGCGCGCCCTGCCATCCGTGGCGACCAAAGCTACCGTATTCGTAGCGTGCCCGCCCATTTTCATCGGCACCGGTATAAGACATAAAATCAATTTCGCCGCCGAGCGCGTTGCTCACCGGACTGGTGGCATTTGCTCCTCGCCGCGCAGTGATAATTTTACTTTCGCGAGGCTCCAACAGGCTAATATGAAAACCGCCGTCGGCATCATTTAACGGTAGGCCATCCTGTAATAAAGTAACACCCCGTGACAAAGGCGCGCTTTGCACGCCAGAGCCACGAATATTCAACCGCGGTTGATCGACCCCGCCAAAAAAATTCTGTATCACCAAACCCGGCTGATAATCCAGTGCGTCCTGCAAAGTCCCCAGACGCCCCTCATCCTCTGGCGTAATCAGATTTGTTCCGCCGGCAATTTTGGCCAGTTTGCCCTGTTCCTGCTGATAAGAGCTGCGCAGCATGTTTCGGGGCGAAAAAATCTGGCCTGTAACCTCCATGTAAGACTGGTGTTCATCTTCAACAGGTTTCGCCTGTAATGATGTGGCTGGCGTTAAAATAAAAATAGAAAATAATAAATGGGGTTTATAGATTCCATTCATTTGAACCGTCCATAACTGCAATATAAAATAAAAGATAAACCCACAGCGTCGCTAAATAATAAAAACAAAAAAAACGGCTAAAGCCATTATTTAATTTAAGGATATAATGTATTAATTTTTCAAGACAATATCGGCAAAGTAATTTACGGTCAAGAATAAATAATTCACCACAGAAAGCATGCCTATATACAGCGGTAAAATATTCTTTTTATTTTTTGCATTTTCTTAAATATCCACAATATCTTAAGAGGATAAATCATTAACATGAAACAAACAAAAAAAATAAAAAAGTAAAACTTTTATCTGTTAATAAAACTAATGAAAAAACAGTGAAATAAAAATACATCATTGCACAACTATGGAAGCTATTTCATAGGTTCAGCTTATATATAAAACCAGACTCCCATAGCATAAAACAAATCAGGCCCGCTTTCGCGAGCCTGAAGGGCTAAAGTCAACCGAATAAAAAACGCTCAGTTGGCGTCTTTCATCCACACCGGTTTTTGCGTCATATGAATGTACAGTTCTTCAACTTTAGTGCGCGCCCAAGGGGTTCGGCGTAAAAACTTCAAACTGGATTTAATGCTGGGATCGCTGATAAAGCAGTTAATGCGAATGCGATAGGCCAGTTCTTCCCAGCCATAATGCTCCACCAGCTTGGTCAATAATTGCTCCAGCGTAATTCCGTGGAGAGGATCTTTCGACAAGTGGTCGCTCATTATATATCTCACATGTTATTAGGTGACGAATTTATCAGCCGCACACATTAATCAGGAATGACGGATGCGACAAGCAGAAATTCCCGATTTATAGCATCCACCACTAACGGCTCACTTTCTGAACAACCCGACATCATGAAATAGCTATAAACTGCTGCCGCAATTTATGTACCTGATCTCGCAATTCAGCCGCCTGCTCAAATTCAAGGTTCTGCGCATGGACATACATTTGCGCTTCCAGTTCGCTAATCTTGCGATCCAGCGCCTTCGGCGTCAGTGCATCATAGTTGGCCGCACTTTCTGCCGCCGCCTTACCGCCTTTACCTCTGCCTTTGCCACGTAGAGAAGGCTGACCCAGTTGCAATATATCACCGACTTTCTTATTCAGGCCCTGCGGAACGATGCCCAAGGCTTCGTTATGCGCCTGCTGTTTCGCCCGACGACGTTCGGTTTCACCGATGGCTTTCTCCATCGAGGCGGTGATTTTGTCACCGTAAAGGATCGCTTTACCGTTTAGGTTACGCGCCGCCCGGCCAATGGTCTGAATCAATGAGCGCTCAGAGCGCAGGAAGCCTTCTTTATCCGCATCCAAGATTGCCACTAGCGAGACTTCCGGCATATCCAGACCTTCTCGCAGCAAGTTAATGCCTACCAACACGTCAAACTCACCGAGGCGCAAGTCACGAATAATTTCGACCCGCTCGACGGTATCAATATCAGAATGCAGATAACGTACCCGTTCGCCATGCTCGACCAGATAATCGGTCAAATCCTCGGCCATACGTTTAGTCAGCGTAGTGACCAGTACCCGTTCGTTAATCGCCGCCCGCTTGCGAATTTCGGACAGCAAATCATCCACCTGGGTTGCTACAGGCCGTACTTCGATAATAGGGTCCAATAGACCGGTTGGACGCACCACCTGCTCAACCACTTCCCCGCCGGATTTCTCCAGCTCGTATTTGCCCGGCGTTGCCGAAACGTAGATGGTTTGCGGAGCCAACGCTTCGAACTCTTCAAAGCGCATTGGGCGGTTATCTAACGCCGACGGCAGACGGAAGCCGTATTCCACCAGCGTTTCTTTCCGCGAACGGTCCCCTTTGTACATACCGCCGATTTGCGGAATAGTCACATGGGATTCATCCACGATCAGCAAACCGTCGGCAGGCAAATAGTCAAACAGCGTCGGCGGCGCCTCTCCCTCTCCGCGCCCGGATAAGTAACGTGAATAGTTTTCTATCCCGGAGCAGTATCCCAATTCATTCATCATTTCCAAATCAAACTGGGTTCGCTGGGTCAAACGCTGTTCTTCTACCAGTTTATTGTTCTCCAGTAGTACCTTACGCCGTTGCGCTAGTTCGACTTTAATGTCTTCCATCGCTTGCAAAATACGTTCTCGCGGCGTGACATAGTGAGTTTTCGGATACACGGTAAAACGCGGAACTTCCTGATGCAGCTGGCCCGTCAGGGGATCAAACAGCGATAATCGCTCCACTTCCTCATCAAATAGCTCCACTCTCAGCGCCAATTCATCAGATTCGGCAGGGAAAATATCAATCACTTCACCGCGCACCCGAAAAGTCCCGCGCTGGAACGCCTGATCGTTGCGGGCATATTGCAACTCCGCTAGCCGACGTAAAATCGCCCGCTGATCGATAATCATTCCTTTGGTCAGATGCAGCATCATTTTCAGATACAAATCCGGATCGCCCAAACCGTAGATAGCAGAAACCGAGGCCACCACCACCACATCACGCCGCTCCAGCAGGGCTTTGGTGGCTGAAAGCCGCATCTGTTCGATATGCTCGTTTACCGATGCATCTTTCTCGATAAAAGTATCAGAACTGGGGACGTAGGCTTCTGGCTGGTAATAATCGTAGTAGGAAACGAAATATTCCACCGCATTATCAGGAAAAAATTCTTTCATTTCGCCATACAGCTGTGCCGCCAGCGTCTTATTGGGTGCCAAAATCATGGTTGGCCGATTCAGATCGGCGATCACATTCGCCACGGTAAAAGTCTTACCCGAGCCGGTAACCCCTAGCAGCGTTTGGTGCGCCAGGCCATTTTCCAGACCTTCTTCCAGTTGACGGATCGCCTCCGGCTGATCGCCAGCAGGCTTAAACTCAGAATGCAGTTTGAATAATTTACTCATGAATTAGCTACCCGATGGAGAATCACGCGCGGTTAGGAAGCTAATTATGCGAGCCTCCCAGATTTTTTCCACTGCTATGATACTGGATATAAAACCAGCATCAAGTATAAATATAGGGAAAAGAGCGCTGGTTCTGGCACGACCCCTCCGTTATCTCGATTCCATATTGCCATTTGCATGACAATACCCCATTTATCCCCAGAAAGAGGCAGTTGTTAACCGCTGTAAAACAAATTGATTAAAGATCACACATAACCACCAGTGTTAAATACTCAAGTCTTGATTTTAATTAACTTATTGTAATTTATGTATATTTAGAAAAAGAAGAGAATCCAGACAACCGGGGCATAAGCCGCGTCCTCTCTCGCTTGCGACTAGTTTTTTGTGTCTAATACACAAGGTTATCCACAGGAATGGTGGATAACTCACTCAATCCCGTCTGTGGTGCGAGCTGGAGAAAACCGCCGGTTAAGGTAAAAACAGGTCCAAATAGGATTTTTTAGTCATTTTTTTACATTTTTATTTCTCTATATATTTCAATTAGTGCTAAATATCCCCCTTGCTAATTTGCTATTCGCCGCCTACACGAGTCATCCACCGCGCAACCGATTCAAATTGTTTCTTTTTTGCACCACGCCCCCTCAGAGTGGCACCGCCTAGGTGCAACCGCCATCCCGTAGCTGCCGGCGGTTTATGCCATTTCCAATAAATTTTACGCAAGTGGCCAAATAATTTCGTTACATCGTCCTAACATAATGGTTTTTTCTTATGCGTTAGCAACCTGGCTCGAGAGTTGCTTATTTCACTGTGATTCGGCGTAACAGAAGCGTGATAGCGGGAGTTGCGTTCCAGTGTTAATAGGCCAGACTGAGTGCTGAAAACGGCTGTTTAGCAGTAAAAATCACCGTTAGCCGCAAGTTAATATCTGAAACTGGTTATTTATCACTTCTTTATGCCAACACGTTTTTTCATATCTTGAGATTTTTATGCTGAGGATTGGCCTAACGGCAGCAAAAGTTGCTCGCAGAACTCAGCCAGCCTACGCCCTCAGCACCTAGCCAAGCGAGGAGATTTTCTGATGCTACGTTTACAATCGGTCAATCAATTTTATGGTCGCACCCATATTCTATGGGATATCAATCTTGAGTTACCTCCCGGCCAATGTACCTGTCTGATAGGTCGTAATGGCGTAGGAAAAACCACGCTGATCAATTGCATAATGGGTCATCTTCCAGTGGAAAGCGGCACGATGGTTTGGCAACCCGGGGGGGAACCGCCTGAAAACCTGCTTCACCAGCCGGTAGAGCGACGAACCGCACTGGGGATTGGCTATGTCCCACAAGGGCAGCCAATCTTCTCTCAACTGAGCGTGGAGGATAATTTGCTGGTCGCGCTTCTGGCTGGGCGTCACAAAGATCGGGTTATTCCCCACTGGATCTATGATTTCTTTCCGTTTTTACATCAGCAGCGCCGTCAACGCGGCGGGGAGCTAACGCGTAACCAACAGCAACTGTTGGCATTCGCGCGCGCGTTAGTTCCCGAACCGGAATTACTGATTCTGGATGAACCGGGTTGCGGTGATCAGCCCGCGCTAAATGCGGAAATTGGCAGTGTCATTCGCCAGTTATGCCAAAATATTGGCCTGACGGTCTTACTGGTTGAACACCGGTTGGAGAACATTCAGCAAGTGGCCGATCGCTTTTATTTGATTGATGAGGGAAGAAATGTGGCTCAAGGAAAATTTGCGCTGTTAGATGACGATTTGATCACCGAATACTTAACGGTTTGATAAATCTGTTATTCGAGATAAGCATTGATATGAAGTTCGAGCGAGTACATCACCTGCGGCATTATTCAGTTTAATGGCCGCAGGCGTTGAGGATGAAATCTGTTTGTTCCGAAGCTGTGCGGACAGTATCGTCTAATGTAATAAGTTTAAAAAATTACCGTGACTTAGCAATTAGACGCCGTTTCGAACGCCTGCTTTAATACCCCTCGATTGAGGAAAGCGATCGGGGTATTTTCAGTCAAATCTTCTGCGGCGGTTAACGTGAGTTCATCTCTAAGCGAAATCTGGGTCGCGGAGATGCTCATATCCTGCTTCTCAACGCCTTTCTCATTGAAAAGCATATGTACTTTTACCTGGGAGCTGATATGACTTTGATTATCTTTCGCAGCTTCTAATGTCTGTGCGGTTTTACCAAACTGGCTAATCGGCCAGGTCAGTTTAATATCAATATCCACGCCATTATTTTTACTCACCGCAAAGCTGACGCTAGGCTTACCTACTTTCATCCAGATATTATCGGCAAGAATCAGATCCGGTCCCTGACGAGTAAATTGGCCGAGAACCTGATCCTGAACGGCCGAAACAATACTTTCAGGGACCAGATAACGGCTCATGGCCATTAAACTCATTGGGTTATTATCTACCATTTCAGATAATTGCCCCAGTTGCCCCCTTTGTGCATGAGTCAGTTCTTGTCGATCGTTCCCAATTATATTTTGCAGCTGCGAGAACAACTGATTCCCCATTCCCATCGCCCAACGACCATAACTTTGGTGGCGATTATCCACTTTAAGATCGATACCGGCCTTAAAAGCGTCGATGAAAGCGCCATCGGCAAAATAGGAAGCCACTTCTTCTGGATGATGAACCGGCGCGCGAAATTGATTATCCATAAAATCCACCAATTTTGCAGGCGGTGAGTGCTCCTTAGAATGATTGACCGAGATACTCTCAGTCCCCCCAGACCAATTTTGGGCAAGTTTGATTTGCGCATCAGGTATTCTGGATAAAAATATTCTTATCTCTTTGCATTGCTGCTGGAATGATTGACGTATTCCATCCGGCAATTCCGCGATTTTCTCGTCGAGAATACTTTCTTGTTTTGTGGCATGAGCCATCATGACAATACTGGCGAAATTTTTGCTCGTCATATCCTTTGTAACCGCCAAATCACTTGGCCAGCATTCTGAAAATACGCTCGATAGCTCTTTTTCGCTAAGAGGAAGCTGCAATAAATTCTGAATATTATCTAATTGCTTACAAACCGTGCTGACCAAACTAGGGACAGTTCCCGCGATGGCTTCTATGGTGGGTAAACCAAACGGGGCTGGCGGCAGTGATGCCGGATCAGAAGTTAAGGATTGGTGTAATTTCCAGGCCGCCATATGATGTAATGGTGACGTTGGTTTATATTCTGGCCTGTCCAATATGGCGCGTTTTAATGCCGACATAAACGTGGCCGAAATTATTTTTCCGCCAGTATAGCCAGACAAGGTATTCTCTAATGCCAATTTGAGGACGTTTTCTCCCCCTTTCTGCTCGGTTAAGGCCACCAGAACTCTTTCTACCGCATGATCTTGTAATAAGACCGGGCCAAGACACTGGGCAATACCTGAAGCGATATTTTGCGCCAATCCGCCTTGACCTTTAGATTGCAAAATAAGCTCGACCAACGGGCCGACGCCTTTATCAACCTGCTGCAGCGTATTGCCAAAGAATACGCTTCGCCCTTGATTTACAATCTCGGCGCTACGCTTCCCAAGCGTCTTATTGGAAATAAGCGCATTCTGCCCAAGGGTTACCGTGTTTGAAATTATTTTATTGGCCAGCTCGTCACGTTTATCCGAACTACCAGAAATACGGCTCACCAGACTGTTTAATAAATGACTTCGATCAAGCGCCGTGTAGGCCAAAATCTGCATACCGAATCTTGGTAAAGAAATATTATTCATGTTTACCTCGGCCGTTGAAAGCTGTCATTAACCCGATATGCTCCCGAATGGGTGTCAGATAATTTGGCAATCTGCGGTAAATTCTGCTGCCAGTACTGAACCTGATCGACTAAAACCTCAATACGTTCAATTGCATCTTCTGGCGTCACTTTATTTAAATCGAATAAACAGAATAACAGCACCCGCTGACCACCCGCATCATAGCCAAACCAGCAGCGGTTTGTCGCAATGCCAAATAATTGAATTTGTAATAGTGAAGCAAAAAAATCTTCCGACAACACCGAGGTAATATTCATTACCGGAGAAAATAAATATAGGTTGTTATCGTGATTCTCAAAAGTAACATCAATGTTTTTATCAAATTGAATCGTGCATCCGCCGCTTTTTGCCGCAGTACCGAGATCCAGATTCGTTCCAGTAGAAAGTAATTTTAATAGTTCTGGAAAGGTCATGCCATTACCTCTGGTGTAAATTAAAAACAGATGAGAAATAAACCAGATGACGTGCATTGGCTTTTTAAATAATGCTTAATATCATTCCTAATATTAATCGAATATTGATCGGTCTTGTTTTAACCACTGAAACTGCGTTATGAATAATGAGCCAGAAACCCAAGTGGCATTAATTATCAATCCAATACCTGAATAACACTGGGGGTGATACAAAGATAAATTGATGACATAGGACTAACTAATCTAGCGTTAATCAGCCTTATTAAGTGGATTTACATTATCACAACCAGTTTTATTTTCTTTCAAATAACGACCATAAATAGATGTTGTGAATTAGTTTTCAGAATCTATTTACGATCGCAGAATTATTGAAAGAACGATACCATACTCACGATTATTTAAGAAAAAATAGCCAATTATCTGACTAACCTACAGATATGCCGCCCCTGAATCATATCTGCTCTTAATCGTTTAACCGACTAATATTCAGATACTCACCTAACGGATGTCCCGCCACTTCGGGCAGATGTGGAATCACACCCAGCAACGGCGCAGCAATCATCGTCGTCAGGCTGGCCATATACTCTTCCTGTCGCTTCCCGGCGGGCACGACATCATTCGCTATCCAGCCTGCCAGCGGCAACCCGGCAAACGCAATCGCCTGAGCGGTAAGCAAAGCATGATTGATGCAACCCAGCTTCACGCCAACCACCAAAATGACCGGTAATTTCTCCTGTATAACCCAATCGGCGAAAGTAAGCTGCTCAGACAATGGAGTAAACCAGCCGCCGGCCCCCTCCACCAGCACCCAATCAGCCTGCTGTTCTAGCTCGCGCAAGCCTCTGGATAAAACGGAAAAATCGATAGGACGCCCTTCTTCCGCGCTCACAATATGCGGTGAGGTTGGCTCCAGAAAAGTCAGTGGATTCACCTGTTGATAACTGAGAGGTTGGTTACTACTGGCCTGCAAAGCGAGGGCATCGCCGTTGCGTAGCCCTTCAGCGGTCATTTCGCTACCGGAAGCCACCGGCTTATAACCCGCGGTGCGATAACCCTGAATATTGGCGGCCTGTAACAGTGCGCAGCTAGCCAGGGTTTTCCCTACATCAGTATCAGTTCCGGTTACAAACCAGCGTTTAATCACGATAAATCACTCCATAAACCAATTGGTAACTCAGCGGATAAATACCATTTTGCTGAGGATAAGCCGCCTGTAGCGCCGCCAGTCGACGTCGCCCGGTCAACCCATTAGCTCGCCCCTGATGCAAATGGGTGGCGCCAATTCCCTGCAAGGAGCGCATTAGCTCGATAAGATCGTTGAAATACTGATGATGAATACGTTGCGTTATTTGATAACGAAAACCACCGCAGGCGGCCGTTATATCATCCAACGGCAGAAATTCGTTCACATGGCGCTGGCCATCAACCTGCTGCCAGGCTTGCCCTAATTCATCAAGAGAACTCGCGGCCAAAGTCGAAAATAAAATTATGCCGCCGGGCTGAGTGACCCGATACAGCTCGTTTAGCGCGGCGCGCAAATTGCCGCACCATTGCACCGCCAGATTGCTGAAACAAATATCCACCGACTCATTCGACAAAGGAATATGTTCAATGTCGCCTAACAAGTATTCATCGGCGGCCTGCTGCTGTCTGGCAAACTCCAGCATGCCGGGAGCCAGGTCTAATGCGGCCACTTTTTTGCCCAGATCCCGCCAACGACGGCTGAAATAACCGGTGCCACAGCCCGCGTCCAGCACCTGAGTACCCGGGTGCCGTTGACCCAATGCCAGCAGAATTTCACCGGTTTCGCGCTGTAAAGCGGCCGCACCATCATAGCTACCTGCCGCACGGCTAAAGGCGCTGGCTATCGCCTGTTTATTCACAGTATCAATGGCAAGTGGCATGTAGCACCTCCAGTAATCTTTCGATATCAGCCGGCTGATGAGCGGCGGTCAAGGTAATACGCAGACGAGCGCCGCCGGGAGGAACGGTCGGTGGACGAATGGCGGTCACCCAAAGCCCTTCATCCCGCAAGCGCTGCGCCAAAGAGAGGGTTTGCTGATTATCACCGACAATTAACGGCTGAATGGCGGTATCTGACGCAGTTAACTGCAATGGCAAGCTGGCCGCGCCCTGACGGAACTGCCGTAGATTCTGCTGTAGACGCTGGCGTAAATCATCACCATGTTGAATGCGTTTTAGCGCCGTCTGCAAGGCATAAGCCTGCGCAGGCGGCATGGAAGTGCTGTAAATCAGATGGCGGGCAAATTGCAGCAAATACTCGGCGACCGGCTGCGAACACAACACAGCGGCACCGCTCAGCCCAAAAGCTTTACCAAAAGTCACGACCTGCAACTCAGGTTTTACCCCTTGCTGCCAGCAACTGCCGCGTCCTTCATCACCTCTGACACCAATGCCGTGGGCGTCATCTACCAATAGCCAGGCTCCCGCCGCCGACGCGCGTTGGTGCAAATCCGCCAGCGGTGCACTGTCGCCATCCATACTAAATACCCCTTCGGTCACCACCAACGTTTGGCCGGAGCAAGGTTTATTCAGCAGATTTTGCAGGGATTCTGGCTGATTATGCTGAAAGCGGCGAAGCTGAGCCGGTGAACTCGCCGCCGCTTCCAGTAAGGAAGCGTGGCTAAGGCGATCGGCCAATACCCGATCATCTGCGGCGGTTAAAGCCGCTAGCAGCGCCTGATTGGCGGCATAACCGGAAATAAATAACAACGCGCGAGGACACCCCAGCCAATCGGCAAGTTGTTGTTCCAGATCGGCGTGCGCCTGCGTGTAGCCCGTGACATGCCCGGAACCGCCACTGCCGACGCCATAGCGAGCGGCGCCCTGCTGCCAAGCGGCAATCACCGTCGCATCCTGACTTAATCCCAGATAATCATTCCCGGAAAAATTCAAATATTGGCGATTTTCCACCCGCAGAAAGCGCCCAGTGGAACCCTGATTCACCTGACGGCGCCGGTAGGCGGCCTGCGCTAACCGCTGCTGCAAGCTTTGATCGATCTTATGCTGCCAACTCATCAGACCGCCGCATTATAAAACTGTGGCGTATCGCTGTATTTGATGCGGTCAGTCAGCACCTGCTGTTGCTGACGATCGCCGTGCTCAGTAGACGTTTGCTGCGGATTCAAGCCCAGCTTGCGGAATAGCTGTAAGTCTTTGTCTTCATCCGGATTTGGCGTAGTTAACAGCTTGCAACCGTAGAAAATCGAGTTGGCTCCGGCCATAAAGCACATCGCCTGGGTTTGCTCGCTCATTTGTTCACGACCTGCGGACAGGCGCACGTAAGAGGACGGCATCATGATACGTGCAACGGCAATAGTGCGAATAAAATCAAAAGCATCCACGTCTTCGTTATTTTCCATCGGCGTGCCTTTGACTTTCACCAGCATATTGATCGGCACGCTTTCCGGCGGCTTAGGCAAGTTTGCCAACTGCACCAATAATCCGGCTCGATCTTTAATGCTTTCACCCAGACCGACAATGCCGCCGGAACAGACTTTAATCCCCGCGTCACGCACTTCCCCCAGCGTATCCAAACGTTCTTGATAGCTACGGGTAGTGATGATGCTGCCGTAAAACTCCGGTGAGGTATCCAGATTGTGGTTGTAGTAATCCAGCCCCGCATCCGCCAGACGGTGCGCCTGACTTTTATCCAGCGTTCCCAAGGTCATACAGGTTTCCATTCCCATCGCCTTCACGCCCTGCACCATTTGCTCGAGATACGGCATGTCCCTCTCATGGGGATTTTTCCACGCGGCCCCCATACAAAAGCGCGTTGAACCGGCGGCTTTGGCTTTCTTTGCCGATTCCAGCACTTGCTCAACCTGCATTAAACGCTCACTTTCCAAACCGGTTTTATAACGGGAGCTTTGCGGGCAATATTTACAGTCCTCCGGACAGGCACCGGTTTTAATCGACAACAAAGTGCTGACCTGAATCTGACGCGGATCAAAATGCTGACGATGAATTTGTTGAGCTTCAAACAATAACTCTAACAGCGGTTTATCAAACAGGGCCTGGGCTTGCCCTACTGTCCAGTGAATGCGATCTGCCATATTGGCATCTCCAAAGAATGAGAAAAGTCTCGTCAGTTTATGTAAACTCGATATACTGTCAACCATTCCATGGTTAATTTAGTTTACAACAGATCCTTATGACACCTTCTGACCTTGCCTTTGACCAGCGCCACATCTGGCATCCTTACACCTCAATGACTCAGCCGCTGCCGTGTTATCCGGTAGTTTCTGCCAGCGGCGTCGAGCTACAACTATCCGATGGCCGACTGCTTATTGATGGCATGTCGTCGTGGTGGGCTGCCATACAGGGTTATAACCATCCCGTGTTAAATCAGGCGGTTACTGAGCAACTGGGGAAAATGTCTCATGTGATGTTCGGCGGCATTACTCATCCGGCGGCCGTTGCGCTGTGCAGACAATTGGTCGCCATGACTCCCAATACGCTGGAATGCGTATTTTTAGCCGATTCAGGCTCGGTGGCAGTAGAAGTGGCCTTGAAGATGGCGTTGCAATATTGGCAGGCCAAAGGAGAGAAGCGTCAGCGCATTTTGACGCTGCGCCACGGTTATCACGGCGATACTTTTGGCGCGATGTCAGTGTGCGATCCGCAAAACTCAATGCATAGCCTATATGAGGGTTATCTGGCTAATCATCTGTTTGCCGACGCACCGCAGTGCCGTTTTGATGAAAAGTGGAATCCAGACGATATTCACGATTTTGCCGAAAAAATCGAGCAGCATCACGGCGAAATTGCCGCCGTTATTCTCGAACCCATCGTGCAGGGCGCCGGCGGAATGCGGATTTATCATCCAGCTTATTTGCGTGAAGTTAGAGCGTTGTGCGATCGATACAATATTCTGCTGATTGCTGACGAAATCGCCACCGGCTTTGGGCGCACCGGCAAGCTCTTTGCCTGCGAACACGCGGAAATCGTGCCGGATATTCTTTGTCTCGGCAAAGCCCTCACCGGTGGCTATATGACGCTTTCCGCTACGTTAACCACCCGTCAGGTCGCTGAAACCATCAGTAATGGTGATGCCGGTTGCTTTATGCATGGGCCAACCTTTATGGGTAATCCGCTGGCCTGCGCCGTGGCGGTGGCGAATCTGGCTTTGTTGGCGGGCAACCACTGGCAACAGCAGGTGCAAAGCATCGAAACACAATTACAGCGTGAATTAGTGCCGCTGGCCGCGATGCCTGGCGTTGCCGATGTACGAGTGCTAGGAGCGATAGGCGTGGTCGAAATGGAAAACGCGGTAAATGTGGCATCTTTGCAGCGCGGCTTTGTCGAACGGGGCGTATGGATTCGGCCCTTTGGCAAACTGATTTACCTGATGCCGCCGTATATTATTCAGCCGGAACAGCTCACCCGTCTGACCCAGGCGATTACCGCGGCCGTCGCAGAATAAGCCGGTTTATTGGCATTAAAAAAGCAGCGACCGGTTTACAGAGCGCTGCTTTATTATTTGTTCCTCAACCCGTTATCTCACTGATAACAGACTGAAATCTAAAAATGGATTATCCATGTTTAGAAGCCAGAATACTCACCCACATCGGACCTTTACCCACCGGATAGCGCCCCTGCGTCGTCAACTGACCCGTTGCCGGGTCAATCCGATACACTTCGATATGATCGGATTTTTGACCAGATGCAATCAGGAACTGGCCACTATTATCGATATTAAAGCCGCGAGGCTGCGCTTCCGTCAGATGATGACCTACCAGAGAAATCACGTTGCCACCTTCAGAAACGCTGAAAATACCCAGCAGGCTGGCGGTGCGGTCGCTGATATATAAATAACGGCCATCCGGCGTGATATGAATATCTGCCGCCCAGCGAGTCTCAGCAAAATCGGCTGGCATCGCATCCAGCGTCTGAACTATTCGGTATTGCTGACCGTTATCTTCGATCTGGAACACATCAACCGTACCGTTTAGCTCATTTACACAGTAAGCCACTTTATGGTTAGGGTGGAATGCCATATGACGTGGGCCAGCGCCCGCTGCAGTGGAAACGCCCACCTGATCGTGTGGGGTCAATTTACCGTTTAAGCTCAGATCGAACAGACGGATGCGGTCTTCTTTCAGGCAAGGGACTAACAGAATTTGGTTAGTAGGATCGATATTGGCTGAATGCGGCGCGGTCAAGCCATCGATTTGTTGAATCGGTGCTTGCACATGGCCGTGTTCATCAATAGGGCTGACGCTAACGCAGTTGAAACTGTAGGACGCCGAGAACAGAAAACGACCTTGTAAGTCGGTTAAAATATGCGTCGGGCTACCGGGTAACGGTGCCATACTCACTTCCTGCAATTGACCATCAGCAGCAATGCGATAAGTGACAATGCCAAAATCAGGCCGCACACCCACGTACAAATGGCGCTGGTCGGGGCTTATCGCCATTGGCTGTACCTGCCCCGGTACGTCAACGGTTTGCAGCAGCGTTAAAGCCCCTGCCGTATCCAATTGCCAGACGTGGATCTGCTGGCTGTCTGGGCTTGCCACATAAACCACTTGATTCATCGCTACTCCTTAATCATGCATGCTAGTCAAATTATTGCCGTGACGCGGCTAACTGAATCCTAGCTTACCTGACTGGGCTGGCATAACAACTTTCAGCAGCAGAACAACGTTTTGGGCAAAATAGCTCTCGTTTTAGCAGAATAATCACTCAGGCCAACTAACGATTGTCTGCCAATACCACGGCTTACCTGCCCTGCTGCGGCACCTGCGCGCGCTCTCGCCATAATGGTCAGGGAATCAATCTGTTCAGTTTAATCCCTCACCTATCCGGTGTAACATCGGTTCAATGTGTATTAATAATCGAATAAATGATGAGACCGCTATGACCTATCGCGTAATTGCTCTGGATTTGGACGGCACCCTATTAGATCACCAGAAACGTATCCTGCCAGAATCGCTGTCAGCATTGGCTGAAGCCCGCGCCGCCGGAGTGAAAGTGGTGGTGGTGACCGGCCGTCATCACGTGGCGATTCACCCGTTTTATCAGGCTTTAGCGCTAGATACGCCAGCCATTTGCTGCAACGGAACCTATCTCTACGATTATCAGGCGAAGCAGGTATTAGCTTCCGATCCGCTATCAGCTCAACAGGCGGTTCAGGTAATTCAGCTACTGGATCACGCCGAGATTCATGGCCTGATGTACGTGGATGACGCCATGCTGTATCAACATCTTAACGGCCACGTTAGCCGCTCGATTAACTGGGCCGGAAATTTACCTGAACATCAGCGTCCGGCGATCGTACATGTGAATAGCCTGCACGACGCGGCTCGCAGCGCCAGTTCCATCTGGAAATTCGCCACATCCCACGCCGATACCAACAAACTGCAAGCCTTCGCCACTATGGTGGAAGACGAATTGGGTCTGGCTTGCGAATGGTCGTGGCACGATCAGGTGGATGTTGCACAGGCAGGCAATAGTAAAGGCAAGCGTCTGCAGCAGTGGGTTGAATCTCAAGGAATGAGCATGAAGGAAGTCATTGCCTTCGGCGATAACTTTAACGATTTGAGTATGCTGGAAGCCGCCGGTTTGGGCGTGGCAATGGGTAACAGCGCCGATGCCATTAAACAGCGTGCCGATCTGGTGATCGCGGATAACGAGCAGCCGGGTATCGCCGCCGCCATTCGTCAGCATGTATTAGCGTGATGAGTTCGGAAATCCAGAATTGATTCATCAAAAGGCTCCACTTATGGAGCCTTTTCGCTGATAAAGACCTGAGGAAAATCGCGCGCGGGCAACAAACTTCCCGTCATTCCCCTTTGCGGTTAAACGAAACGCTTTTGATCTGAGCGTACACCCATTGACCCGGTTTTAGCGCCAGTTCATCGCGCGCCCACGGAGTAATTCGCGCCCATAGCCACTGTTCCCCGATCGCTAGCTTCACGTCAACCTGACCGTCTACGTCCAGACATTCCGCCACTTTCGCCGGAATAATATTGCGAATACTGCTGTTATGCGACGGTTGTAACACCAAAGACACATCGGCAGCGTTGATTTTAATCCGCAGCATACTGTCCAGCTCGGCGTCCACATGACCTACCCACAAACGCTGATCGCCCAACGCCAGCGCGGTCATAGCGTAACGTTCATGATGGCCAATCACCGCCACTCGCAGAATGCTGCTCGGTTCTTCTCGCTGTAGCCAAGGGCGCAAAGCGCTACTGGCCCAGACTTCCTCTAAACCGCCGACTGCGCGCACTTTTCCTGCATCCATGACCACCACCCGATCCGCCAGCCGCAAAATCTCATCCATGCTATGGCTGACGTACAGAATGGGAATATTGACGTCATGAGCCAAACGCTCCAGATAAGGCAGTAACTCGCGCTTGCGCGGTAAATCCAGCGAGGCTAAAGGCTCATCCATCAACAGCAACTCCGGCGCAGTCAGCAAAGCGCGGCCAATCGCTACCCGCTGTTTTTCACCGCCGGATAACGTCATGGGAAAGCGGGATAATAACGGCGCGATTCCCAATAGATTCACGATGGTGTCGAACTGGGAACGCATCGATGCCGCCATGCCGTATTGCAAATTACCGCGTACCCGATAATGCGGGAATAGGCGTGCATCCTGAAACACATAACCGACTTTACGTTTCTCTGGTGGTAAATAGATCTGTTTTTCCGCATCCACCAACACCCGACCGTTCAGCACAACCCGGCCTTGCTGCGGCTTGCTTAACCCACCCACCACGTTAATCAGCGAGGTTTTCCCCGCGCCGGACAGCCCAAAAATGGCCGTAATGCCCTGCGCAGGCAGTTCGGCGTTGACCTGCAGATTCAGGTCGCCCAGTTGCTGGCTAAAATCCAGTACTAACATGCGGCCCCCATGCGTTTTTTACCCCAACGCGCTAACCATTCGGAGAGCAACAGCGAAACCAGTGACAGCAAAATAGCGATCACGCACAGCCGCGCCGCAGCCGCTTCGGCACCCGGTGTTTCGATCAAGGTATACATGGCCAGCGGGATAGTTCGGGTTTGCCCTGGAATATTGGATACAAAGGTGATAGTGGCGCCGAATTCCCCCAGTGAACGAGCAAATGCCAGCACCGTACCGGCAATCACACCGGGTAGGGAAAGTGGCAGAGTTATAGTGAAAAACACCCGCCACGGATTGGCACCTAACGTACGGGCGGCCAGCTCCAATCGGGTATCCACCGCTTCCAACGCCAGCCGAATGGCTCGCACCATCAGCGGGAAGGCAACCACCGCCGAGGCCAGTGCCGCTCCGCGCCAGCTAAAGCTGAAATTAATCCCAAACCAGCTATATAGCCATTCGCCTATTACACCGCGTCGCCCCATACTGATCAGCAATAAATAGCCAATGACCACCGGCGGCAGCACCAGTGGCAAATGAATAATACTGTCTAACAATGATTTACCGGGGAAACGGCAGCGGACTAGAATCCATGCCATCAGAATGCCTAACGGCAGACTACAGGCGACCGCGACGCCCGAAACTTTCAGGCTAAGCACTATCGCCTGCCATTCATACTCACTCAATATCATTAGCGTGGGGTAAATCCATAACGTTTGAAAACAGCCGCCGCTTCTGGGCCTTTCAGATAATCATAAAAAGCGCTAACCGTGGCGTTCTCATGGCCTTTGACAATTGCCATTGGGTATTCAACCGGCTTATGACTTTGCTCCGGGAATACACCCACAACTTTCACTTTGTTACTGGCTATGGCGTCAGAGCCGTAAACAATACCCAAAGGCGCTTCTGCGCGCTCAACCAGTGCCATCGCGCTACGCACGTTGTTAGCACGAGCCATTTCCGGGGAGAGAGTTGTCCAGGCACCTAAATATTCCAATGCTTCTTTTGCATAAATCCCAGCGGGTACATGATCCGGATCGCCCACGGCCAGACGACCGCCGTCTAACAGTTTTTTCCATTCGGTTTGTTTATCGATGGAGACTTTATCAATTTTGCTGTCTTTTGGCGCAATCAGCACCAATTTATTACCGAGCAAAGTGTAGCGGGTATTATCAACAATTTGCTTTTTATCAATGGCATAATCCATCCACTGCTGATCGGCAGAGATAAACAGATCGGCGGGCGCGCCCTGCTCAATCTGGCGGGCCAACGTAGATGAAGAGGCATAAGAAGCCACCACGTCGACATCTTTCTCTTTATGATACTGACTGGAAATGTCCTGTAGCGCATTGGTCAGAGAAGCGGCAGCGAAGACGGTGATATTTTCAGCCGCCGCGGCTTGCCCAGATAAAGTTGCAGCCACAACCGCGCCTAGTGCCCATTTACCCCATTGTTTTTTCATTTTCTGCTCCGAGTGAATATATCGTTATGTAATGAACAATATAACGTAAGCAAATAACAGGGTCATGCAGTTTATCGGCAAGCTGTGACAGATCTTGAGTTGTTAGCGATAGGACAGAAATAATGGCAGAAATAACGTGGGATAACAGAAACGAAAACGCCCGGTTGAAACCCTTTCGTTTAACGGCCGCAACTTGTGCAACAGCTAAACCAATTGGGGAAATCAACCGGGCATTCTTGAATTTCAGGTCGCTGCGAAGAAAAACTCAACGCAGAAGGAGCATGTCATTAGCCCCGTTCTTTACCGTGGCCTGTTTTGGAGATGACGTTAAACACCTCACCTAAACCATAAATCAGCCCCAGGATAACGGCCATTACCACCGGTACCATAACCACGGCAAAGACCAAACTTTTCAATAATTCCACGATGGTAGCCTCATTTAACTGCTCGTTGAGCGGTATACTACACCACTTTCAATAATTCACTTTAAACCATATTTGAAGTGAATAAGCCCTATTATTTTAGCAACTGACAAAAAAATGTAACCAGCCAAAAGTGCGATTTGCGCCCCCGCACGCCAATCGGTCACAATGGCGCTTTTACTGCCGGAGCCAAAATGACCATGCAAGCCGAAATTCTTCTTACGCTAAAGCTTCAGCAGCGTCTTTTTGCTGACCCGCGCCGCATCGCCCTACTCAAGCAGGTCAGGTTGACAGGTTCCATCAGTCAAGGAGCCAAGCTGGCGGGCATTAGCTATAAAAGTGCCTGGGATGCCATCAATGAAATGAATACTCTGGCCGAAGAAACGCTGGTGGATCGCGCAACCGGAGGGAAAGGCGGTGGCGGCGCGCGTTTAACCCGCTATGGCGAACGCTTGATTCAACTTTACGAATTACTCGAGCAAATTCAGCAAAAAGCTTTCGATACCTTGAAAGATGATTCACTGCCGCTGGACAGCCTGCTAGCAGCAATCTCCCGCTTCTCCTTACAAACCAGCGCCCGCAATCAGTTCTTTGGCACGGTCACTGAGCGGGATCATCATCAGGTTCAGCAACACATCAATATTCTCCTGGCAGATGGAAAAACTCGTCTTTCCGCCGCTGTCACTCAACAAAGCGCCGATCGCCTGCAACTGGCAACAGGCAAAGAGGTGCTGGCGCTGATTAAGGCCCCTTGGGTGAAATTAGCCACCGATCCAGCGCTGGCAGGAGCAGCAGACAACTCATTGCCCGGCATCGTCGCCAGCATAGAGCCAGGAAGCGACTACAGTGAAGTGATTGTTACCCTTCACGGCGGAGCCAGTTTGTGCGCCACCTTATCCAATCAAGAGTTACATAAACTGAATCTACATAATGGCGCGCAAGTTATCGCCCAGTTCAACGCCGATCGAGTCATTATCGCCACGCTTTGTTAGCACAGTTTCCTTATCTGTACGCTGCGTTACCGGCGCAGTCGTGCAGATTTGTCATTTGACTTTCCCCACTAATCCGCTTATCCCTTAACGTAAATACGTTGCGGAAAATGGGAGGAATGATGTCAGAGTTGCATATAGCGCAAGGTTGTTTTCGTTTAAGCGATATCCGAACGCTGAATCTTCCAGATCTGCATATTCACTCTGGTGATAGCTGGGCCTTTGTCGGCGCTAACGGCAGCGGTAAATCAGCGTTAGCCAGAGCGCTCTCCGATGAGTTAATTCTCCTGACCGGCAGTCGCAGCAGCGATTTTCGGCATATTGTGCGTTTATCGTTCGAGCAACTTCAGCAGTTAGTCAGCGAAGAATGGCAACGCAACAATACCGATATGCTCAGTCAGGATGAAGACGATACCGGCCGTACCACCGCGGAAATTATTCAGGATCAGGTCACCAACCCGCAGCGCTGCCAGCGGTTAGCGCAGCAGTTTGGTATCGGTCATTTGTTATCTCGCCGCTTTAAATACCTTTCTACCGGAGAAACCCGCAAAGCCCTGCTCTGTCAGGCTCTGATGCCGCAGCCTGATATGTTAGTGCTGGATGAGCCTTTTGACGGATTGGATGTCGCCGCTAGAGAACAGCTGGCGCGACATCTGGCGGAACTGTCCGCTGAAGGCGTGACGCTGATATTAGTGCTCAACCGATTCGATGATATTCCTGATTTTATTCAAAAAGTGGGAGTATTGGCCGATTGCCATTTAGTCAGTTTAGGTGAACGTAAGCAGGTTTTAGCCGAAGCCCTAGTCGCCCAACTGGCTCACAGTGAAAACTTGGATGGACTATCCCTGCCGGAAGCAGAAGACCCGCAGCAACAACCTTCATTAGCAGTAGATAATCCGTTAATTATTCTGCGAAATGGCGTGGTGGAGTACAACGACCGTCCCATTTTGCACAATCTGAGCTGGCAGGTAAATCGCGGCGAGCACTGGCAGATTATTGGCCCAAACGGAGCGGGAAAATCCACGCTACTGAGCCTGATTACCGGCGACCATCCGCAGGGCTACAGTAATGATCTGACGCTATTTGGTCGTCGTCGCGGCAGCGGGGAAACCATCTGGGATATCAAACGCCATATCGGTTATGTCAGCAGCAGCCTGCATTTGGATTATCGCGTCAGCGCCAGCCTGCGTAATGTGATTATTTCCGGTTTCTTTGATTCCATTGGTATTTATCAGACAGTTTCCGATCGACAGCGGCAGTTGGCAGATAAATGGTTGGCGTTGCTCGGTTTTTCCGGCGCGGCAGCTGACCAGCCGTTTCACAGTCTGTCATGGGGACAGCAACGGCTGGCGCTGATTGCCAGATCTTTGGTAAAACATCCGGCACTGTTGATATTAGATGAACCGTTGCAAGGGCTGGATCCGCTGAACCGTTTGTTAGTGCGGCGTTTTATTGATGTCATGATTGGCGAAGGAGAAACCCAGCTGTTATTTGTCTCTCATCACGCTGAAGACGCGCCAGAGTGCATAACTCATCGTTTAAGTTTTATTGCCGACGGCGATATTTATCGCTACCAGTTTAGCCAACTGCCTGATTAGAGCGTTACCTTAAGGGCAATTGGCGCAGTTCGGACTGGCAAATCGGCTTGTCGACAACTGACCCGACCTTTTAATCCATTTCATTATGTTATTATTTATGCCGATCGATAGACATCGATCGGATTTACATTCAGTGCCAGGGCTATCGGCGCTGAATCTATCACTAAATTCAACACATAAAGGGACTAGTCTATGTGGGGCGTTCTTGCTGCTTCGTTACTCTTTTTGCCATTTAACCGGATCATCGCCCTGTTACTTTTGGCTATTACTTTAGGTATTGCCACTGCGACCGGCGTACTGACCTTACCGGCCATCACCGCACTGTTGTTAATTCTGCTCGCCTCGTTAGCATTGCAAAAATACCGCCAGATAACCTGGCTGGCGGGCGGATTAGAGTTGCTATTGGTAGCGGCTTCTGTGGCGCTGTTCTTCCATTACATTCCGGGTTTCAACAATCTGAAAGTACTGGATAAAGTGCAGATCGGGCCACTCAGCGCCCCGTTCTCAATGTATTACAATCTGGACAAAGCTCTGATTCCCTTTGTTCTGTTAAGCTGCTTGCCGGGCTTATTTGTTGCTAAAAAACATCCTTCCGTAGGGAAAGTCGGTTGGGCTGTATTGGTGCTGGCTGTTCCAGCACTGTTGCTGCTGGCAGTGGGTTTAGGCGGCCTGAAAATCGAACTGCACACGCCAGAATGGCTCGGTACTTTTGTTATCGGCAACCTGTTCTTTGTCTGTCTGGTTGAAGAAGCGCTGTTCCGCTGCTACCTGCAACAGCGTTTAAGCCAGTGGCTTGGTGCATTTCCCGCTCTGATTATTGCTTCATTACTATTTGGTGCAGCGCATTATCCCGGAGGCCCCCTGTTGATGGTCTTCGCTGCGCTAGCCGGCGTGATTTACGGTCTGGCATGGATGTGGAGTGGCCGCCTGTGGATCGCCGTTGCCTTCCATTTCGCGCTGAATCTGACTCATCTGCTGTTCTTTACCTACCCGTTGGCACTGCATCACTAGGCAGATCTGCCACACTGAATTCATCAACCGGCAGGACATTCCTGTCGGTTAGATGGATGAAAAGGTTACCATAATGCTACACTTGTGCCCTTCAGACTGACTGTATACCTGCTGTTCAATGCCTTATTGAATATGAGTGTAAACGATCCCATTTTTGATGTTAGATCACCTTTTTACCGTTATCGGCGTGGTATCTTCATCTCATAAGTACGATTCAGGAGCTTTGTATGTATGTTTTAGTGACAGGTGGTAGCGGTTACATAGGCAGCCACACTTGTGTGCAGCTAATTGAAGCGGGCTATACGCCAATCGTTATCGACAACCTATGCAACAGCAAATCCAGCGTATTAAAACGCATCCATCAATTAACGGGGCAATCGCCACTGTTTTATCAGGGTGACCTTCGCGACCGCGCACTACTGGATCATATCTTTAGCCAGCATACTATCGGTTCAGTGATTCACTTTGCCGGTTTAAAAGCCGTCGGCGAATCGGTAAATAAACCCTTGGCCTACTACGATAATAACGTCTGCGGCACGCTGGTATTGCTGGAAGCTATGGCTGCAGCCGGGGTTAAAAACTTTATTTTCAGCTCCTCCGCCACGGTTTACGGCGATCAACCCAAGATCCCTTATGTCGAAAGCTTCCCCACGGGCATTCCCTCTAGTCCCTACGGCAAAAGCAAACTGATGGTCGAAAATATTCTGCAAGACCTCCAGCGTGCCGATGCCGCATGGAACATGACTATTTTGCGCTATTTCAATCCGGTTGGCGCCCATCCGTCCGGGCTGATGGGCGAAGATCCGCAGGGTGTACCCAATAATCTGATGCCGTTTATTGCGCAGGTCGCCGTCGGCCGACGCGATTCTCTGGCCGTTTTCGGCAATGACTATCCCACCGCCGATGGCACCGCTGTGCGAGATTATATTCACGTTGTAGATTTAGCCGATGGTCACGTTGCAGCACTGAAAAAATGCCACAACCGAGCTGGAGTACATATTTATAACCTCGGTGGCGGTCGCGGCCACAGCGTGCTGGACGTGGTGAATGCCTTCAGCAAAGCCTGCGGTAGACAGCTGACGTACCATTTTGCTCCACGTCGCGAAGGCGACCTTGCCGCTTATTGGGCAGACCCAACCAAAGCTGCCGAGGATCTGGATTGGCGCGTACAGCGCTCACTGGAGGAAATGGCTATCGATACCTGGCGCTGGCAATCACAAAATCCTCAAGGTTATCCTGATTAAGGAAGAAAAATGACTGGCTTTAATCCCGTGGATCATCCACACCGTCGCTATAATCCATTGAGCGATCAATGGATTCTCGTTTCTCCCCATCGGGCCAAGCGCCCGTGGCAAGGGCAGCAAGAACCATTGACCACGGGAGAACAGCCCGCTCACGATCCTGATTGTTTTTTGTGTCCGGGTAATTTACGGGTGACCGGTGATGCGAACCCGAATTATTCCGGCACTTATGTATTTACCAATGATTTCGCCGCATTGATGCCGGATACACCCGATGCGCCGGAAACCGCCGATCCTCTGATTCGCTGCCAAAGCGCGCGCGGTACCAGTCGGGTGGTTTGTTTCTCCCCCGATCACAGTAAATCCCTGCCGTTACTTTCTCTGCCTGAACTGGCCGGCGTGGTGAAAAGCTGGCAGGAGCAAAGCGCGGAATTAGGCCAATCCTATCCGTGGGTCCAGGTTTTTGAGAATAAAGGCGCGGCGATGGGCTGCTCTAACCCGCACCCCCATGGTCAAATCTGGGCCAACAGTTTCCTGCCCAACGAGGCCGAACGAGAAGATCGGCTGCAAAAAAACTATTTTGAACAGCATTCATCGCCACTGTTACTGGATTACGTCCGTCGGGAAGCCGCCGACGGCAGCCGAACCGTGGTAGAAACCGAGCACTGGCTGGCCGTCGTGCCTTATTGGGCCGCCTGGCCTTATGAAACTTTACTGCTACCTAAAGCCCAGGTCATGCGGATCGATGAGCTCACCTCGGAACAGCAGACCGACTTGGCACTGGCGCTGAAAAAACTGACCAGCCGCTACGATAATTTATTCTCCTGCTCCTTTCCCTATTCCATGGGTTGGCACGGGGCGCCCTACAACGATACAGACAATCGCCACTGGCAATTACATGCGCATTTTTATCCGCCGCTGCTGCGTTCAGCTACGGTGCGAAAATTTATGGTGGGTTACGAAATGTTGGCGGAAAGCCAGCGCGATCTTACGGCTGAACAGGCGGCTGAGCACCTGCGGGCAGTCAGTGATGTTCATTATCGAGAAGCTGGAGTTCAATAATGTCTTTAAAACAACATACCCAGGCCGTTTTTCGCCAATTTTTTACCAAAGAACCCGCCCTGTCCATTCAGGCACCCGGTCGGGTCAACTTGATTGGCGAACACACGGATTACAATGACGGATTCGTGCTGCCCTGCGCGATCGATTACGCCACGGTTATTAGCATGGCGAAACGTGATGATCGACAGATTCGTGTGATTGCCGCAGATTATGATAACCAGCAAGATATATTTTCTCTCGATGAACCTATCGTTAGCCACCCTGAACTGCGCTGGGCCAACTACGTGCGCGGCGTGGTGAAACATCTGTTGCTGCGAAACCGTGATTTTGGCGGTGCCGATCTGGCGATCAGCGGCAATGTGCCTCAAGGTGCCGGTTTAAGTTCCTCTGCATCGTTGGAAGTCGCGGTAGGTCAGGCATTCCAGGCACTCTATCAGCTCCCGCTCAGCGGCGTGGAACTGGCGCTCAACGGTCAGGAAGCAGAAAACCAGTTTGTCGGTTGTAACTGCGGCATTATGGATCAATTAATCTCGGCATTGGGCAAGCAGGATCAGGCGTTGCTGATCGACTGCCGCTCGCTGGAAACCCGCCCGGTTGCTATGCCAAAAAACGTCGCCGTAGTCATAATCAATTCCAATGTAAAGCGGGGTCTGGTCGATAGCGAGTACAACACTCGTCGCCAACAATGCGAAGCTGCCGCTCGCTTCTTTGGTGTAAAAGCCCTGCGCGACGTCACTCCGGCACAGTTCCGGGCCAATCAGAGCGAAATGGAACCGATAGTTGCCAAACGCGCACGCCATATTATTAGTGAGAATGCGCGCACGCAGGCTGCCGCCGATGCTCTGGCTCTTGGCGATCTGACATTAATGGGCCAGCTAATGCAGGAGTCTCATATCTCCATGCGTGATGATTTCGAAATTACCGTGCCAGCCATTGATACGTTGGTCGATATTGTGAAATCTGTCATTGGTGAGCGAGGTGGTGTCCGTATGACCGGAGGCGGCTTCGGCGGCTGCATTGTCGCGCTGATGCCTCAGGATTTAGTCGAGCAAGTACGTGCGACCGTCGCTCTGGAATATCCGCAAAAAACCGGCGGTATGCGGGAAACATTCTATGTTTGTCAGGCTTCGGCAGGAGCCGGAATATGCTGAAAAATGCATTAGCGCCGGACGGCCAGCCGTTCCAGTTAACCGAATTACGCAACAAATCAGGCATGTCGGTGAGCCTGATGGACTGGGGCGCAACCTGGCTTTCGGCTGTTTTTCCGCTTAACGATGGGGGCCGACGTGAATTGCTGCTAGGCTGCCCGAATCCGGAAGATTACCCGCGGCAAGGTGCCTATTTGGGTGCCACCGTGGGCCGCTACGCCAACCGCATTGCTCAGGCTCAATTGCAGCGTAACGGACAGGTTTTTCCTCTGGTCGCCAACAGTGGTCCAAACCAGTTACACGGCGGGCCGGAAGGGTTCCACGCCCGGCGCTGGCAGATTATTCATCAGGATAAACGTCAGGTTTGTTATCAATTGCATTCCCCTGATGGCGATCAGGGTTTTCCTGGCAATTTGATCGTCGAAACTCACTATCGGTTAACCGATGACAATCGGCTGGAAATTGATTATCAGGCCTCGGTCGACCAGCCTTGCCCAATTAATCTGACCAACCACGCCTATTTCAATCTGGATGGTAAAAGTCGCGACGCACGACAACATCGGCTGCAACTTTTCGCCGATCGTTACCTGCCGGTGGACACTACAGGCCTTCCGGCGGAACCTTTAGCCAGCGTAGAACACAGCGGTATGGATTTTCGCCAGCCAAAAACGCTAGCACAGGATTTCCTCAAAGATCCCTGCCAACAACGGGTTAAAGGCTACGATCACGCCTATTTGCTCCACCGAACCTGCGGCGCAATCGACAGCCCTGCGGCTCATGTATGGTCAGCCGATGGCAAAGTCAAAATGAGCGTATTTACCTCCGCACCGGCAATACAGCTGTATAGCGGTAATTTCCTGAATGGAACACCGGCTCGACTCGGCGGAACTTACGCTAATTATGCAGGTATAGCGCTGGAAAGTGGATTTTTACCCGATAGCCCTAATCATCCGGAATGGCCACAGCCCGACTGTTGGGTCACTCCGGACAAACGCTACCGCGCGACCACGGTTTATCAATTTACGGCGCTGTAATACCTTTAAAATAAAGTATTCACGACCACACATTCTCCGTAACACATTGTTTACGGAGAGTTTTCTTTCCTTCCACCCCGCCTTCTGGCATAAGATATAACTGATTTTTCGCCTGTTCCTACCCTTCCTCAACGACGCCGACTACGCTTAGAGTCATCCGTAAAGCCAATAACAGGCAACTCCATGATTTGAGGTAGCTATCTCTCATCGTGAAATCAGCCTGTGTTAATGGCTCGCGACGGATCGATATTCATTCTGCTTACTGAACCAAAAGGAAATGTTATGCGCCTGACTACATTGTGGTTGTTATCCGCGGGGCTTTTGCTCAGCGCAAACGTAATGGCTGCCGATACGGCAAAAACGCCTTCTCCGGCTCAACTGGCACAGCAGAAAAAAATGACTGACTGTAACCACGAAGCCACCAGCAAGGCGCTGAAAGGTGACGACCGTAAGAAATTCATGAGCACCTGCCTGAAAGCCGGTGCACCAGTGGCACCGGCGGCAATGACACCGCAGCAGGAAAAAATGAAATCCTGTAACGCCGAAGCCAAAACCAAAGATCTGAAAGGCGATAGTCGCAAAACCTTCATGAGCACCTGCCTGAAAAAAGCTGCGTAATCCAGTTTCATTGCTAGATGTGGCGCTGCGGGGTATGTTTAGTACCCCGTTTGTTCGCTGCATAGACTTATAGACGAATCGATTCGGCAAAGAGTCTTACTTTGCGGCAAAAAATTGGCTATGGTTAAACACAATCGATTGCTGTTCGCAGTAATCCCGCAATATAATGATAATAGTTATCATTGAATAAGTTAGACATCTGAGGAGTTCGAACTATGGCAGTAACAAAGCTGGTTCTGGTACGTCACGGCGAAAGTCAGTGGAACAACGAAAACCGCTTCACTGGCTGGTATGACGTTGATCTGTCAGAAAAAGGCCGTACCGAAGCAAAAGCGGCAGGTAAGCTGTTAAAAGACGAAGGCTTCACGTTTGACTTCGCTTACACCTCCGTACTGAAACGCGCTATCCACACCCTGTGGAGCATTCTGGATGAACTGGACCAGGCTTGGTTGCCTACCGAAAAATCCTGGAAACTGAATGAACGTCATTACGGCGCGCTGCAAGGCCTGAACAAAGCTGAAACCGCTGCAAAATACGGTGACGAGCAGGTTAAACAATGGCGTCGTGGCTTTGCCATCACTCCGCCAGAGTTGAGCAAAGAAGACGAACGTTTCCCAGGACACGATCCGCGTTACGCAAAACTGTCTGACAAAGAGCTGCCAACGACCGAGAGTCTGGCACTGACCATCGAACGCGTTATTCCTTATTGGAACGAAGAAATCAAACCGCGCATCGCTAGCGGTGAGCGCGTTATTGTTGCTGCTCACGGTAACTCTCTACGTGCGCTGGTTAAATATCTGGACGATTTGAGCGAAGATGAAATTCTTGAGCTGAATATCCCAACTGGCGTGCCGTTGGTTTATGAATTTGACGAAAATCTGAAGCCAATCAAACGTTACTATCTGGGCAATGCCGACGAAATCGCAGCGAAAGCAGCTGCCGTGGCTAACCAAGGTAAAGCGAAGTAATTCGCCGGATGAATTTCATCCATAAAAAACCCCGCTCCGGCGGGGTTTTTATTCTCGGTACTCACTGATACCCACTATTTCTACGTCAATTTGTTAGTCGCGACGGGCTTTCACCGCGTTTGCCAACTGTTTTAGCAGAACTTCAGTATCTTCCCAACCAATACAGGCATCGGTGATACTTTTGCCATAGACCAGCGGCTCACCGCTTTCCAGACTCTGATTACCTTCCACCAAATGGCTTTCGATCATCACGCCCATAATCGCTTTTTCGCCCTCAGCTACCTGACGACATACGTCGGTGCCAACTTCCATTTGTTTCTTGAATTGTTTGCTGCTGTTGGCATGGCTAAAATCAATCATGATTTGCGCTGCCAGATTGGCCTTATTCAGCCCTTCTTTCACCGCACTCACGTGCGCAGCGCTGTAATTTGGCTCTTTACCACCGCGCAGGATGATATGGCAATCGCTGTTACCGGCAGTGTTAACGATTGCGGAGTGGCCCCATTTCGTCACAGACAGGAAGCAGTGAGGTGCACCCGCGGCATTGATCGCATCAATCGCCACTTTAATGGTGCCATCGGTGCCATTTTTGAAACCAACCGGACAAGACAGGCCAGAAGCCAGCTCGCGATGCACCTGAGATTCGGTAGTTCGCGCGCCTATAGCGCCCCAGCTCATCAAATCAGCCAGATACTGCGGCGTAATCATATCCAGAAACTCACCGGCAGCTGGTAATCCACTGTCATTGATATCCAACAGCAGTTTACGCGCCAGACGCAGGCCTTCATTGATATCGTAGCTGTTATCCATGTGCGGATCGTTAATCAGGCCTTTCCAGCCCACGGTGGTACGCGGTTTTTCAAAATACACGCGCATAACCACTTCCAACTCACCGCTCAGTTCTTCCCGCAGTTTCAGCAAGCGCGCAGCATATTCTTTTGCTGCTTCAGTGTCATGAATTGAACAAGGGCCGATAACCACCAGCAGACGATCGTCCGCACCACGCAGAATGTGATGAATCGCATTGCGGGCCTGAGCGACGGTTTCTGCCGCGCGAGTGCTGGCTGGGAACTTTTCTAACAGCGCAACAGGGGGCAGGAGTTCCTTAATTTCATTAATCCGTAAATCATCATTCTGGTAATTCATAGCTCTTCCATTCAGTCTTATGACAATCATTGCATATTTGAGGTTTCAACCAATCTAGCCTGTCAATGGAACGCTGTAAATCTACTTTATCGCTTTAGGTATACCACTTAGGTTCAGTCCCTAAATCCAGCCCTCCGCCAGGCGCATATGCGGCTAAAAATAACCTGTATCTACCGATCAGAAACATTGATACTTATTTGTTTGCTATCTATAGGAAATATACTTATTTTAATTAGTTATTTTATTAACAATTATAAATATTTCCCTATTCGTCTGTACTTATCTCACTCATAATGAATTTAGCAAAGTTATTATTTGGGATGATATATATATCAGAGGATAAAAGGACACTATGCCAAGGCTGCTCTTAGTTGATGACCATCCCGTTGTACACGTCGCCCTTGAAGCCGCGCTGCTTCAATCGGCCATTCCTTATCAATTGCAAAGTGTCTCCGACGACCAGCAGGCAGTCCAGCGTCTAGCCGAACAGCCTTTTGAATTGCTGATCCTCGACATCGGCTTACCGCAAGTAGACGGCCTGCAATTCCTGCGCAGAATTCGACGCCATTACCCCGAGCTTCCGGTGATCGTCTATACCTCGCAAGAGACAGAGGTATACGCTAAAATGGCTCACAGCGCCGGTGCTCAAGGATTTGTGCACAAAGGTAGCCAGATGACTCACCTGTTAGATGCCATAGGCCAGGTACTCGCAGGTAATACCGCTTTCCCGGAAGAAATTTCTTTTGTTACCTCGGCAGATAATTATGAAAAACATAATCTCACGCCAAAAGAAATCCAGATATTGGGCCTATTAGCGAAAGGGAACTCCAATTTGCATATTGCGCAAATGTTAAACATCAGTAATAAAACCGTCAGTACGCATAAAAAGAATATTTTGAATAAAACTGGGGCGGCGAATCTTCTTGAATTAATTGCCGTATTTAACGATCTACAGCCATGAAATTCATTTGGTTGCTCCTGACCCTTATTCAGTTCTGCCTGCCTACGGGAGCGATTGCCGCCGAACCGGTACGCTATAATCTGGTTAGTAGCATCAACGTCCCCACCGATCAGACCTTTGCTACGCTGAAGAATGACTGGCACGGCAAAACCCTGCGTGTGGGGATTTTGAGCGATAACCTCAGCCCCTACAATATTATCGTTGACGACGATCTCTATGGCCTGAACGCCGACTATCTAAACTATATTCATCAAGCCACCGGTGCCCATATTGCCATTTACGGCTTTACCGATCTGGCGCAGCTCAATCTGGCAATTAAAAACAAACAGATCGACCTGCTATTTGGCATACCGCAAAATGCCTTTACGCCTAACCTGTTCTCTTCTGCCCCTTATTACGTCAGTAATTTACGCGTACTGCGCAACCGGCAAAATAACCGTTCCATTATGCTGAACTCGGAAAATGCCCGAATTGCCATCAGCAAAATTACCGGTATGCAGGCTTATGACGAAATAAATAGCCAGACGGCCAACGTACGCTTATTCGACAGTAATTTACAGGCGGTTTACTCATTATTAAATGGCACCAATGATTACTTTATTGCCGATGAAACCAGCGCCAGTTTTATTATCGATCAGCTACAGCTCGGGCAGATCTATCAGGTTGAAAGCGCGATTAAATTAGGCAATTTATCCTTTGTTTTTGCCTCTACCGATAAACCGTTAATTGAGATGCTCGATCAGGTTATCAGCAATTTGCCCATGTCGATGGCCAATGTTATTCAGAATCGCTGGAGCAAAAAAATTCCCAGCTATCTGGATACCGGCAACGCCGACCTTTCGCAGTTGGAACAGGAATGGGTGAAGAAAAATCCGCGGATTTACTATGCCGCAATCGAAAATGACTACCCTTTCAGCTATCGAGGTTCTGACGACGAGCCTCATGGTTATATCGTTGATATTATTAATATCATAGCTCAAAATACCGGGCTGGAATTCGCTCCGGTCTGGAGCAGCAACCCGCAACAGGCAGACCAGCAGGTCAGCGATAAACAGGCATTATTCCGAGCCGTATTGCCATTAACCCGGGGTTTTAAAGAACAATACGACAGCACCACTCCCATTCATCGGGCTTTGTGGGGCGTTTATGTAAGCGAATACGCTAACAATATTTCTACCTGGAAGGATTTAGAGGGGAAGAGTATTGGCGTAGTGAATGGAAATCTGGGGCAACACCTGATTCCCGACGGTTTTAGCGTAGTCAGTTTTGAGAACAGTAAAGCCCTTTACAATGCTCTGGCGAATGGTCAGGTCGATGCATTGATTGATAACGTAATTTCCGCCAACTTTATTGTCCTATCTCGCTATGCCGGCGCGATAAAACTGGCCTTTGCCGCTAACAACATCGCTTATCCCATTGCGTTTGGCGTGCGCCGTGACACGCCACTATTGCTGTCTATTCTCAATAAAAATCTGCTGCAAATTCCGCCAGCCACTCTGCAATCGCTGCGCGAAGGCTGGACCTCGGATCGCAGCAGTTTGATAGATGCGGTGAATGATAATCGCATGATACCGCAAACCGGTTGGTTGCTAACCTTACTGGGGCTGATTATTGCCGGGTTACTCTTTGTATTGCTACGACGTTTCATTCAGCAGCGAAAAGAGCAACGGGAGCGGAATTGGTTGGAACAGGCGCGCCGCGAGGCAGAGGCCGCCAATAGTAAGAAAAGTCGTTTTCTGGCGATGATTAGCCACGAATTACGCACGCCGATGCACGCTATTCTGGGGTTGCTGGAGCTGGAGTTAAAGCAGGCTAATCATCAGAAGGATAACTTACCGGTGATATACAGTTCGGCCTCATCCTTATTGAGCTTGCTCAATGACTTACAGGATTACGCCAAGCTCGAAACCGGCAGCCTGCAACTGAATCCTAAACCGACGCCACTGGAACCGTGGATCGGGCATATCCGCGCCGTTTATCAACCGCTTTTGGGAATGCGCCCAATTAGCTTCGCTGTCAGCCAGAGTGAGTCCTTACCGGGGGCGATTTTGGTGGATGGAGGCCGACTGCTTCAGGTGATCAATAATCTGATTACCAATGCGATTAAATTCACCCAAAGCGGAGAAATTAACGTCAATATTCAGTGGCAGCCTCAAACAGATACCCACGGCAAACTATTATTGCAGGTTAAAGACAGCGGCTGCGGTATCGCCGCCAAAGACCTGCCTCACCTGTTCCAGCCATTTTATCGCGCTGGAAATAGCAAAAGCTTGTCGGTACAAGGCAGCGGTTTAGGTTTATCCATTTGCAAAGAAATCATTGAACGTATGGGAGGCGAGATTAACTTGACCTCGGTATACGGTCAGGGTACGCAGGTAGACATCAGCCTGCCCGCCACCCTAACAGAGGAAGAACCGGCGGTTAGCCTGCCGTCACAGCAATCGCAGGTGCCATTGACGGCGCTACAACCGTTAAGAATCGCGGTTGTGGACGACCATCCAACCAATTTACTGCTTATGCAGCAACAGCTAAACCACTTAGGTATGTCGTCAGAATTGTTTGAGAATGGTCGAGATTTCCTTAAAGCCCACCGCCAGCAACCCTTTGATTTATTGTTTATTGATTACAATATGCCGCATCCGGACGGTTTTACGCTGGCAAAAATCATCCGCTATATCGAACGTCAGCAAGATCAAGCTCCGGCAAAAATCATTCTTTGTTCTGCCGATGTGCAAGAATTCACCCGAATTCTGCCGGGAAAAGTGGCGATTGATCACTGGCTGACCAAACCCATATCTCTGGCTGCCATTGAAAATATTTTACGTGTGGAAGCGACCACTCTTGCTGCACCGACCGATTTCAGCGATCTGGAGAAAACTCTCCAATCATTGGCGCATCAAAATAGTGAGATGATGCACAAACTGACTAGCACGCTGCTCGATTCCCTCATCCAGGATAAACAGCTACTTAGCCAGCCAGATGCTTCTCTTTCCACTATAGAGAAAGCCGCCCATAGAACTAAAGGCAGCTTCCTGATTTTACAGCACGCGCCAGAGGCTGAATTGTGTCAGCAGGTAGTTATTCAATGCCAGCAAGGAAAAATTACCGAGGAAACCTATACTCAGTTATTGAAGATACTAGATGAAACAATTGATAAGTTGAATAAGATATCTTCAATACTCACTTAGCAAACCATCAGCAGATGGTTTTGATAACCCAAAGTATCAGCTAGGTTTTGTCGTAAATTGCTTTGTCAAAATCCAGGATGAATGATGACAACAACTCCAAACTCCCCGAAAAACAGTAACAGTAAGCGCCTACTTATCGCCTTTATCGTGACGACCGTATTTATGGTTGCGGAAGCGATAGGTGGCTGGCTATCTGGTTCACTGGCTCTGTTGGCAGACGCCGGCCATATGCTGACTGATTCAGCCGCGCTATTTATCGCACTGATGGCGGTTCGCTTTTCTCGCCGTAAACCTGACGCCAACCATACCTTTGGCTATCTGCGCTTAACGACGGTAGCCGCCTTTGTCAATGCAGCCGCGTTATTACTGATCGTGGTATTTATTTTATGGGAAGCCGCTAGCCGTTTCTTTACGCCGCATGAGGTGATGGGCACGCCAATGCTGATCGTCGCCGTTGCTGGTCTGTTAGCCAACTTATTTTCTCTGTGGATTTTGCGCGGCGATGGCGAGGAGCAAAATATCAACGTCCGCGCTGCCATGCTCCACGTTATCGGTGACTTTTTAGGCTCTGTCGGGGCAATTGTGGCGGCAATTGTGATTTTAACCACCGGCTGGATGCCTATCGACCCGATCTTGTCCGTGCTGGTTTCAATGCTGGTTTTACGCAGCGCGTGGGGCCTGCTGAAAGAGAGTTTTCATGAATTGCTGGAAGGCGCACCGCAGGATGTGGATATCGATAAATTACGCAAATCGCTCTGCCTGAATATTAGTGAAGTCCGTAACGTTCATCATGTGCATCTATGGAAAGTCGGTGAACAACGGGTGATGACCTTGCATGTGCAGGTGATTCCGCCACGCGATCACGATGAGTTGCTGCAACGCATTCAGCATTATTTACTGCATCACTATCAGATTGGGCACGCCACGATTCAGATGGAATATCAGCACTGTGAAGAACCAGACTGCGATATTAATCAAGCCGCGACTTCCGCTAGCGCTCACCATCATCACCACTAAATCGTTAGTATCCGTGCCTGACAGCAGCCGCAATGCCGCTGTCAGGCCTTTATATCAAAAGTAAATACTGACTTAACTCTGAACGGCTAATGGTTGCGAATGATTCTCTCTGGCGGCTTTAATCCACAACCACGAGCCATTCAGGGCAATCAACGTCAGGATGACGTATTCCAGCGCCATCACGTAAACGCCTTGATAGGTAAAAATCACCACGCTAATCAGATCGATAACCACCCAAACCAGCCAGTTTTCCACGTATTTTCGCGTCATCAGAATCATTGCCACAATGGATAACACCATCATGGTTGAGTCCCAGAACGGGAAAGAATCCGGTTCCAAATGCGGCACCTGAACGTTGGCTCCGAATGCCTGCATAATGGCGACGGTTATTCCTGTCAGCCAGGCAAAGACGCGATCAATATTGAATGTCATCAGTGCAATACCGATGACGCACACAGCGCCCCATCCCAACGCTTTTGGCAGTGAAAGCCAGCGAATTTTCAGCTCGATCTGATTATCGGTGGTCTGACGACTCCACGCATACCAACCGTAAATATTGGCACCAAAGAAGAACACTTGAAGCAACAGGCTGGCGTACAGCTGAATCTGGAAGAAAATGACGGCAAATAACGTCACGTTAATCAGGCCAAACAGATAGTTAATAATTTTCTCTTTGCTGGCGAACCAAATACACAGCAAACCAAATAAAGTGCCAATGGCTTCAATCCACGATAAATCGTATCCCTGTACGCCCAGCGGGATATGCACCAATATGTTACCCGTACCGAAAAAGTCCATCCGATAATCCTTTTAGTTAACCGCCGAAGCGGCCTCTTTAGACTTGCCAAACTTTCTATTTATCAATCCGTTGCTTTAACGAACCATTTCCGAAAACCCATAGCTCTCGCCAATAATAAGGATTAAGGAATTCAGGCATTACTCTGTGTCTGCAATTTTAGCTGATTGGCGAAATCCAGCATGCGATTAAGCGGAATCAGCGACTGCTGACGTAATTCTTCATCCACATGTATCTCGTGCAGTGCCCCGCCCCGCTCAAGTCCTTCAGCAATCGCCTGCAGGCCATTCATCGCCATCCACGGGCAATGGGCGCAGGTTCGGCAGGTAGCGCCTTCACCGGCTGTCGGGGCTTCGAATAATTCTTTCTCTGGGCAAACTTGCTGCATTTTGTAAAAGATACCGCGATCGGTGGCAACGATGAGTTTTTGCTGCGGTAACGTTTTAGCCGCCTGAATTAGCTGGCTGGTGGAACCCACAGCATCGGCCATATCGACGATGGCCTGAGGAGACTCCGGATGCACCAAAATGGCAGCATCCGGGTGTAGCGCCTTCATCTGCATCAACGCCTGAGTTTTAAACTCGTCATGGACGATACAGGCCCCCTGCCAGCAGAGTACGTCCGCACCGGTTTTCTTCTGCACGTAATGGCCTAAATGACGATCCGGAGCCCAGATAATTTTCTCACCTAAGCTGTCCAGATGTTCAATCAGCTCAACGGCGATACTGGATGTCACAACCCAGTCTGCCCGCGCCTTAACCGCTGCGGAAGTGTTGGCGTACACCACAACGGTACGATCAGGATGGCTATCGCAAAACGCAGCAAATTCATCGGCCGGACAGCCTAAATCCAGAGAGCACTCGGCGTTGAGAGTAGGCATTAATACCCGCTTCTCAGGGTTAAGAATTTTTGCCGTTTCACCCATAAAACGCACCCCGGCAACCAGCAGCGTAGAAGCCGGATGCGTGTTGCCGAAGCGAGCCATCTCCAAAGAGTCGGCCACACAACCACCGGTTTCTTCCGCCAGCGATTGGATCTCAGGATCGGTATAGTAATGAGCGACCAATACAGCATCCTGCTGCTTCAGCAACATCTTGATCTTCTGACGATAAAAAGCCTTCTCATCGAGATTTAAGGGCGCCGGCTTTTCCGGGAAGGGATAAATCGCCGCATTTATATCAAAAATTTCGCTCATCGCTCACATCTCATCGCAAGGTATATGGAAAAACACCGGTTACTCACGCTGTTATACATAAAATAAGGGATTTTGTTTTTTATCCTAAACAAAATACCCAAAACATGAGTGAAAGTCGCCCGAATTTGTTGATATATGCGAAATATGTTTAATAGAGTTAAAAATAGTAGATGAATCGTTTCTATTTATGGTTTTACCGAGCTTAGAATTATGATCGACGAGTCAACCAGGTTTAGATCCAATGGAAAGAGCCACAGCAGCCCGTATCTGGCGCAGTCTATGAAAAAGACTTAGGTGGCAAAGGAAGTATTTGATCGCTGACAGCGCCATAGAGAGACGATTTGGAGGCTATTAATAACAGAGCTGAGATAAAAGGTTTAAGCCTGACTATTTTCACAGACTCACAACTCACGGATCGAATCTGAACGCAGGTGACTCGTATCATCCTGATACTCGCCCTTCGGGCCAACGCAAGCGTTGTTCAAAACTGGCATGAAGTGTTATCGCACCACACAAATCGTACAGTATGAGATTGTTCTTTCTTTGGGGAGTTGACTGAACTAGAAGGGAATGCTGGGTCGTGCGGGATAATTCGTCAAGCGGATTCACCCTTACGGGTCAACGCTTTCGCGTTGCTGTCTCACTTCGTTCGGCTCGAACCTTT